>NZ_BBJB01000077.1 GCF_016584665.1 Pseudanabaena sp. lw0831 | reverse complement strand
ACGATTCTTGATAATCACTAAGAAGGATCGGTTCTTTGTTAGGTACTCTGACGATAATTTCGATGGTTCCACCTAAAGCATTTACCACGGCTCGAAGTGTATTGAGTTCCAGATTTTGTCTGCGTTCGAGCTTAGATATGGCTGGTTGCTGTACTTCAAGACGTTCGGCTAGTTCTGATTGAGATAAACCAAGCTTTTCACGCAGATGTCTCAGGGTAATTTCTTCAAGATGAATTTGCGAAGCTCTTATTTCAATAAGTTCTTGACGCTCTCTTGGAAGTTTGTTCAATTCTTCGGATAGGGTTGTATATTGGGTCATTTGTTTTCTTCCTTCAGTATTTCCAGATATTTTCTGTACCGTTTATCTGCGATCGGAATATTTTCCTTGTACCAGCGTTTGTTTCCTGTTTTGTTGCCACCAACCAGCAACACGGCTTGGCGTTTGGGATCGAAGGCAAATAAAATACGCCAAGGTTCTCCTTGATATTGAATACGAAGTTATTTCATATTCTGAAATGCAGATCCTTCAAGGGTATCAACTCGCGGTCTACCAAGTTTTGGTCCAAATTCTCCCAACACACTTAGCACCGCAAATGTTTCATCTTGAAGTCCTTGTTCTTGTTGGTAAAACCAGATTTTAAAGTCTGGGTCGAATATGATATTCCATTTCATAGTCTCATTATATTCTATACATGGAATATTTGCAATGTTTGTTTTGTGGCGATCGCAGTCTCGATGTTAGCAGAGTTGGCTTTTAATCAAGTTATACTATACTTAATCAATCAAAATTTAGTGTTGTCTAAGAGGCAATATGTCTGAGCCGATCGCCTTAGAACTTCCCGAACCGTTGGCAAAAAAAGTTAAGGAAATTGCTGCGCTCAATCGACAGGGGATTGAGGAAATGCTGATTGAATGGATCGATCGCACTATTAATGAGATTCCCATAGATACTTTGCCTGATGAACAGGTTCTGGCTCTTTGTAATTTGCAAATGGGTGAACAGCAGCAAAGGCTTTTTAGCAATTTACAATCTCGAAATAGTGAAGGGTTGCTTAATGCACAGGAAGTTAAGAAGCTGAATGAGTTAATGCAGGTTTATCGTCATGGTTCGGTACGGAAAGCTAAGGCAATGCAGGTTGCGGTGATGCGCGAATTAATCCCTAGCAAAATCGCTCTTAATCTCGAATCAAACAGCGATCGCCTCTTCACTCAAGTAAAAGCTATCTAAGTAGCTTAATGTCTTCCAAAATTTGATCCATTTTATTTTCGAGGTGCAACCGTTCAATTTCAAGATAGTGTAGTTCTACTCTCTTTTCCTCAACATCGACTTTTATTCTAGGAGCAGTAATATAACGATTAGCATTAAGTTGATAGTCATGCTGTTTTATATTTTCTATATCTTGTAGTGAGGTAAATTTAGCTAAACCTGATTTATTTTTATCAAGTTTCTCAAAATTGTTGAATATTTCGACTATATCATCAATATTTTTTGTGTCAAAAGAATTCACTCCCCTATTAAGTTTCTTATATTCATTACTTGCATCAATAATTAACACCTTATTCTTTCTTGTTGGTTTACTACGATTAAGAACAAGAATTGCCAGAGGAATATTGGTGTTATACAATAGGTTGGTTGGTAAAACTATAGCCGCTTCCACTAAGTCAGAATCTAGAATGCCCGCACGAATATCTTGCTCTACTCCAGACCTAAATAAAACTCCAGGGGAGACAAGGATAACTGCTTTGCCAGAATCGGGCTTCATGGTTGCAATTATGTGTTGAATAAAAGCAAAATCACCATTCTTTCTTGGTGGGATGCCATACCTAAATCTATTAAGTTTATCCACTCTGTCAACTTCTTCATATCCCCAGTCACCAGTATTTAATGGAGGATTGGCAACTACAATATCAAATTGCTCAAGATTATTTGATTTCATGAATTTAGGATCTCTTAGGGTGTCACCTGTTTGCACTTTAAAGGGATCTAGTCCATGTAATAGGAGATTGATTTGACAGATCTTGGATGTCTGATCATTTTTTTCCTGCCCAAAGAAATGAAGAAGTTGTGGAAAATCTTGATCTTTCTGTGATAAAAGTTTTGCACATTCGACAAACAATCCACCTGTTCCGCAGACTGGATCGTGAATAGTCGTGCCTTTTTGAGGATCAACCAATCTTGCCATAAGTTGTGTTACCCATTTAGGGGTGAAGTTTTCGCCTCCAAATTTTTGATTGCTTGCTTCAAAATCAAGAATACTCTCTGAGATCGTAGCGTAGTGGGAAAACAAACCAAAGCCATTATCTTTTATTTGAGGATTACTCAAAATACTAATCATTTGATTGAGCGTTCTTTCTGGGATTCTAGAAAACTCAGTTTTACTTAAAACTACCTTAAAATCTGGATTGGCTTCAATGATCTTATTTACAGCTTTATCTAAAGCTTCACCGATATTACTAGATCTGGTAAAATCATCCCATTGAATCTTCCCAATCAATTTCTCTAAACGATTAGGAATAGTAGTAGATTGAGTGAAAAATAAATCAAATATATATCTTAGAAAGAGTAGACTTAGAGAATAAGACAACCATTGTCGGTTGTTGAAGTTTATGCCTCTACCTAAATCAAATAATTTCCATGCTATATCAAGGTAATCTTGTTCATTAATCATATAGTTTCCTCAAACAACTGAAATAGTTTTTCTTCTGCAATCTGTTGACGTATTTGTAAAGCATCCAAAGAAGATTGTTTTACTTCTTCTAATGTAAAAAACAAATCAGAAATTTTATGCTGTAATTCCAAGCTAGGCAAGGGAATTTCCAGTTTCCGTAATTGAGAGATAGAGATAAGTTTAACAGTTGACAAATTTGCAATGGATGCTAACTGTTGTTTAAACCACTCAGAATTAAAAAGCACAACTAAATATCTAGGCAAAACATCTTGCGGCTTCAGAATCCTTACAATTGATAGATATTGATCAGCTAAGCTTCCATTAAAAGATTCTGGCACGATAGCTGCTTTACCAATGTTAAAGCGTATTACAACTACGATATCACCACTGTAGATCTTATATTTCTCCATATCTTTGTTAGAGAGAGTTTTACTGTCTGCTTCTCCGTTCAGAGTGAACTTGTCCACATTGCTTGGGCTAACAATTTGATAGCTATGAGAGTTATCTCCATAAGGATCTTGATATCGAGATATTTGTACACCTTGAGAAATATTAGCTATTTCTCTAAGCTTCATAACTTTAGCCGCAGGATAAGTTCGCACTTTTTTTATGGGTTGACAATATCTGAATCTAATATAGCTTAACATACAATTACAAAATTATGTTGATTCATATCAGAAAATAAATTTGCATTTTTTTAGATGGAGCTATTGACTTTTTGAAAATAACTGCTAGAGTAAGGTTGTCCTGAAGAAAAAATAACTATGCTTTATATCGTTCCTGCAACAACCGCGCCAATCTATTTAAACCACATGAGTGAAATGTCTAATCAATTACTGAATTTTGCAAAAAAAGACTCCCGTATATTTCTTTTTGGTGATGACTCAAATATTTTCTACGCATTCAAGAGGCTTGGGATCAAAAGGAATCTACAAGCCTATTTGGATTTAACCAATTTGTTTAATGTAGATGCACTAGACACCTATATATACATGAGCTTAAATCCTAAACATGATTCAGAAAAATGGCTGATTGGTAAATTAAAGCAGAATAAATTTCACGTTTTCGTAAAAGAAATTGTCGAGAGAGCCGATGGGACAAGGAAAGGCAATGTAGATACAAAAATTGCTTGGGATATGCGCGACAGGCTGAATGATTACGACGTGGCTATTCTCGTAAGTGGAGATGGTGACTTTGCCTGCATAGTTGAGATGTTAAAGCGTCATGGTAAGTGTGTAGTGGTCGTGGGACTAAGTAGCATGACAAGTCGTGCCTTAAAAAATATGGCTGATTACTTTATTGACTTGGAAGAACTTTTCTTCAGGCAAGCTTCCTAGTTCAAAGCTAGAGCAGTGTATGTACTGTTACTTTGGATACATATTCTGCTCTAGCTTTAATATGATTTTTTAATGATACCCTCTATCCCGAAGTGACTGCTGCTCAATTATTCCAAATTTACTAATCATGAAAAAAGTTGCTTTCGCCTATACCCTTAGATGAGTTAGCATAATACACATAGCCAATGTGTACCCATATATGTATCAACGCATTAACATTACATTACCCAACGAAACACTACAACTACTCGATCGCATTGCACCAAAAGGCGATCGCAGTCACTTCATTGACCAAGCCGTTAAGTACTACATCAACACCGAAGCCAAGAAAAATCTACGGGACAAGCTCAAACAGGGCGCATTACGTCGTGCAGATCGAGACTTAGGCATTACTCAAGACTGGTTTAATATTGATGAGGAATCATGGCAAAACGCAAAATAAAATTTCCCAAGAGAGGTGAAATCTATTTGGTTAACTTTGACCCTACTATTGGCTCAGAAATTCAGAAAACCAGACCTGCTCTCATTCTCCAAAACGATATCTCCAATCAATACAGCCCCATTACCATCGTTGCTGCCATCACATCCCAATTCGACCCTGAGACATATCCCACAGAAGTTTTAATCAATCCTCCTGAAGGCGGACTAACCGTGACATCTGTAGTACTTCTCAATCAAATTCGTTCCATTGACAAACAACGCTTAGTCAAAAGAATGGGTATCGTCTCCGATCACCTCATGGGATATGTGGATAACGCAATTCAAATTAGCTTAGGATTGATTGAACTATAGAATTAGTTAGCGATCGCCATGTGCTTAACCATGAGATGACTAGGCGATCGCTCATAACAAGCTTGCTACAATAAACAAAACTCACAATCTCCAATCTAATGCAAACCAGAAAAATATGCTTGCCATATCTCAAGAACCATCCAGAATGTCCATAAAAGAATATCTTGAATGGGAATCCCAGCAAGATCTACGCTATGAATATATCAATGGTGAAGTATTCGCCATGACAGGCGGCACACTCGCCCATAACGACATCACCCTCAATCTCTACAGAACTCTATATCCCCAAGTGCGATCGCGTGGATGTCGCATCAATGTTGCCGATGTGAAGGTGCAAGTTACGACCAATAGCCCCTATTACTATCCTGATGTCGTTGTCAGTTGCGATCCTCAAGATCTCAACGCCCGTAAATTCATCCAAAGTCCGACAATAATTTCCGAAGTTCTCTCTCCAGGAACCAGTGCGAGAGATCGCGGTGAAAAATTTACCAACTATCTCACCATCCCCACCTTACAAGAATATATACTCATCAACTCCGACAAAATATCAGTAGAACGCTACGCACGCGGCGAAGGCAGAATGTGGCTGTACTATCCCTATATTGCTGGCGATACGATTACCCTATCAAGTCTTGAATTTGAGTTTGCGATCGAGCTTCTCTATGAAGGGATTGTATTTTAACTAGAATAGAGAATCTTTAATCCCTACCCATGACCTTCATATCAGTCCTAGAGAATATAGTCAGATCGCCTATCGCCACAAAAATAAGCGAGCGCCTAAAAATAGCCAAAAGAATATCTCTATGAGAACTATCACGCTTAGGCAAAGGACTAGTTAGCCCCCACTTAGACCAACAGCAAGAAAAACCATCCACCGTCAAAGAAGCAACCCGATGGGCTTTACAACTCCAGTCAATGTCATGGCGAGTATATCTATACCGACTATTTTTTCTTGTCACCCTTTTTAGAGGGAAGTTCGCGATGTATAGGCAAGATTGGGCGTTCATTAGGTCTAAGTTCCATTGACTTGGAAAAAGCCGCGATCGATTCATTCTCACGCCCCATACTTCTCAACAATAAGCCCTTTGCTCCCCAAGCATCGGCATTGTTTGGATCTAGTTTTATTGCCTCTTCTACTTTTGCCAAAGCTTCTTGGGGTTTGTTATTTCGATTGAGGATCAACGCTTGGGCAAGTAATTCTTCAACGGATAAGGGCGTTGGGGATGCGGTTGGGGAAGGCGTAACTTTTGGAGGTGTTGGTGGAGAGATCGCAGGTGGAGTCGGTGAATTGATCGCGACGGGACTATTAGGAACTTCGGGTGCATTCTTTGCAGTTTTGCTAATGATTGTCATGACGATTAACAGTAACAAAGCCACTCCACCTGTAATCCAAATCCAGAGCTTTGGTGACTGACGATTTGCTGTTGCAAAAGGGACAGTCTGAGAAGAAGTCGGGTGATTTTGTTGTGTCTCTGGCAATTTTGTAGCAACTTGCGGTGACGTGATCAGAGTTTCTGTATTATTGGTGAGATTGTTGCTATTACTAACAACAGTTGGTAAATCATGTTCCGTAACTTTAGGCAAAGATGCGATCGCCTGTAGCACTTCTGAGGCAGTCTGATACCGCTGACGAAAATCGTAGCGCACCATTTTGTCGAGAATATCTAGAAATTGCGGTGAATAATTACCTTGGATGCGATCGCGCCAAACTAGTTCAGCCGTCTCAGGATGCTCATCAAACAAACGTGGCTCTGCACCAGTAATTGCTTGGATCGCCATCATCCCCACAGCATAAATGTCACTACTAAAGCGCGGCTTGCCATTGAGCTGCTCGATTGGCATATACCCAGGGGAACCGATCGCGATCGTCAGATTTGTATTTCCTTGAGGGTCAACTGCCAGACTGCCAATTTCTTTGACTGCACCAAAATCGATCAGCACAATTTTGCGATCGCTATTACGTCGGATCAAGTTAGCAGGCTTAATATCACGGTGGACGACATTGCGATCGTGGACATATACCAGTATTTCTAAAACTTCTTTGAGCAAGGCGATCACGACGGATTCAGGCGATCGCTTGCCACTACTGATCTCCTGTGTAAGATCAGTGCCATCGGCAAATTCTTGGACTAGATAAAATTCTTCGCCTTCTTGAAAGTGGGCAAGTAAACGCGGAATGCGATCGTGGGAACCCAATGAATAGAGCATTCCCGCCTCTTGATCGAACAAACGCTTGGCGGTTTCCAGAACAAAAGGCTCGTTGGATACAGGCTTGAGTTGTTTTACCACACAGGTAGGATGCGTCGGCAAATCAATATCTTCAGCCAGATATGTTTGCCCGAAGCCACCACCACCAAGGTGACTAATAATTTTGTAATGCCCTCTAAGTATGGTGTTTAGCACATTTGCTCTGCGGTTTATCTATAAGAATTTACAGTCATTATCGCAAAGACTTGGCTGTTACAGCCTTTTATTGCAAATTTTGTTATGAATTCATGCAAACATTTGCTAGTATATAAATCGCTCTTTGAACAAATAAGCAAATTTAGGGTGACTGGCGCAGTGGTAGCGCATCGGACTCTTAATCCGCTGGTCCTGGGTTCGAATCCCAGGTCACCCATTATCAAAAATAGAGTTACAGCGCTTCGCGCTGCAACTCTGCAAAAAAAAGGAGCGATCGCTCCTTTTTTTTGTTACAGAACTACGCCCTTGGGAGCAGGAATAGAAGGTTGTAAATACATCGTCAAGAACTGCACACCGTTATTTACAAGGTGAGGCAGTTTCTGAATCTTCTTCAACCATTCAGGAGCATTGGATTCATCGATCTTGACCAGCTTGGTATTGTTCTCTTCGCACTTCTTGAGACAATTCCAGAACTTAGGATTTTCCATGTTGACAATTACGGGGAAAGCCTTCGCAGCATCGCGATTGGTTTCACGCAACACTTCATCAACATATTTTCTCGTATCCATGCCGATAGATTCATAGAACTCATTGCGAACACAAATATCATTGAGATACATGGTCGCAAAAACTGATAGCAAGAAGAACTTGCTCCAGAGCTTAGCTCTAAGCCCGTTAATATTTTTCTTGTCGCTACGAAGCAGCAAGCTACAGAAATCACCATGACGGCTCTCATCTTGACACCAATTTTCAAAGAAATTGAAGATGGGATAAATCCGATATTCAGGATGAGCAAGGAAATGTTGGTGAATCTTGATATATCGCCAGTAGCCAATCTTTTCGGATAGATAGGTGGCGTAGAAAATAAACTTCGGTGCGAAGTAGGTATATTTCTTGGTTTTGGATAATGTCGAAAGATCAAGTTGCAGATCGAAGTCGGGCATCGCCTTATTCAAAAAGCCAGCATGACGGGCTTCGTCACGACTCATTAAGCTGAAGATTTCAGCCATGAGTGGGTTCTTGTCTTTGATTTTGACGGCAATTTCTTTGTAAAGGAGAAAGCCAGAAAATTCTGATGTGCAAGATCCTTCTAGGAATACACGAAAATGCTCTCTCACTTTTGGATCAATATGATCCCATGACTGATTGAAATCAGCAGTGCGGACAAAGTGACGACGATTATAGTCAAATTTAAATTCTTCGAGGATCGCTTCGTAATCTGGTGTGAGATCGAAGATTTGCATCTTCGCCATTGCTTCAAAGTCTGTAGTGTAGAAGCGTGGGGTCAAGATACTATCGCGTCGGCCAGTCCCATTAACCTTTTGTTGGTTTGACTGGCTTACATCGGGTTTAGAAGGAGTAGCTACCATAGTCTTGTGCTGTTCTCTTTTACTTTATTTGGGGCTGCTAAAGGATTTTGTTGATAAATTGCAGTTTAAATACCTATCTGACTGCCTATTTTACGACTAGTCTCTAATTTATGGGTAGTTATATTTAGAAAATAAGGTTTGCTTGTTAAGAACTATTAAGCAATTCAAGTTCGAGTAAAGCCCGAACTTGAATTGCTTAATTTTTGATCGCTGCGTCAATTGTTTCGATGCTGAGCGATCGCAATAAGCTCACCTGCGCGTTAGGGGTTGATATATTGGCAAAATATGCGGGTGTGAGATAATCAGCAAAACTAGTTTCTTGAACTAGATGGGTTTTGAAAAAGGCAACACTCAGCAGCTTGAGATAATCCTGCGACTCGATCGCACTTGAACCAGCTAATACACTACTTACTTCAGGACTGAGGCGATCGCTTGATGTTATTGCCGTAACCGCAGTATGCCCTGCTTTATTTAGCAATACCAAATATCGGTTTGGAGCCGTCAACCATGTAAAAGGCACAATTTGCTCAGAGACCGCAGGCGCAAATGTGTCATCAGAACTGCCAACAATTGCGATCGGGACAGTGATTTTACTCAAAGCAGCTTTACCCAGAACATGACTAGTCACGGGGTTAACTGCGATCGCAGCTTTGATGCGTGAATCCCCTAATTTATAGGTTTGGTTTGGTAAACCTAAAGCCACGCATTGCAATAACAGCGAAGCATTCCACTTATATTTACCTTGACAAGCTTCCGCCAAATCAGCGAATTGGATCTGGGCATCACTAACTAAAGCGAGCGCCGCATAGCCACCGAAAGAATGTCCAACCATGCCCACGTTTTGCCAATTGACATTAGCAGCCTGTGGGGACTTCTCCAGATAATTTAGCACCGCAGTTATATCCTGTGGGCGCTCAATAAAGCTTTCTGGCGGTGCAATCTCACTCGCCGCACCAATAATCAATTTATCTAACTGCTCCGCACTGCTATTGGGCGAAACAGTCAGTACTACCGCAAACCCATAGGATGCAAGATGTTCGGAAAGATAGAGTAATGGTTCGCGGTTAGAGATTAGCCCAGGATAGATGACGATCGCAGGTATGGATGCAGACTTATTGGTCAGTTTTGGGACAAATAAATAAAAGGGAATTTCATATCGATTATTCAGTGCAGGCGCTTTGAGGCTATACCGTTCCCATTGAGTTTTACCTTGATCGCGCAAATCAGCTAACTGAATTGGTGAGGGCGCCGGCGTTACCGCTCCAGCTTGCTTGGTGGCTTCAGCATTGACCATTTGCACAACTTTTTGGGTGTTTTGCAACAAGTCGCTCAATTCACCAACTGTTTGCAGACCTTCTTGAATATCAAAATAAATATCTGATGTGGGGAATTTTCGTAGGAAGCTGAGTAAAGATAAACCGTTCTGTTTGTCGGCTGTTGCCAAAACTGCGGCAGCACGGATCGCCCGATTACCCGATAGATTTGGACCAGTTTTAATAAAGTTTCCTAAGATATCTAATGCTCTTTCTCCTTGAGATGTGTATAAGAATCTCGACAATAGTGAGACAGGAACATCGGCTCGCTCTGTGAGGATACGCCGAAAGTTGGCCATGTCTGGCGCAGAAATATAACGCGAGGCCATGTCTAGCGCACCACGTAACTCGCCAGTTCTAGAAAAATTCTCTAAGTCATCAACAGATACAGAAACTTCAAAAATATTAAATCGGAAATTGACGGTTTCGGCGGCTTCGCTAGAATTGGCGATCGCCCCTGCCCCGATCGCACTCAGCAAAATCATTAGAGCCGCTGATCTAGGAGCCAATCGGCGTGAAATATTTGTGATCTTGTCTGTGAGATATTTCATGTTGTGTTTTTCTCTACCTGTGAGATATTATTTAGAAACTAACACGAAATTAATCTTGTATAAAATTAAGTAACACTTGTCTTTATAAGTCTGAGTGTAAGTTTTCTTTGTGATCTCCTAAAGCATAACCAACACACATGGAAATTCCCACGACTCTAGCAGGACATTATCAGATCGTTAGTCATTTGGGTGGTGGTGGTTTCGGTCAGACTTTTCTGGCTAGAGATCTGCATTTACCAGGAAATTCTCTTTGTGTTGTCAAGCAGCTGAAACCGCAAATTAATGACTCAGATACGCTAGAAATTGCTAAACGACTATTCGATCAAGAGGCGGAAACACTCTACAAATTAGGTGATCGCCATGACCAAATCCCACGCTTGCTTGCCCACTTTGAGCAGGCTAGTGAGTTTTATCTGGTGCAGGAATTGATCGAAGGGGTCGCCCTAGAAGATGAACTCGCTGGTGGAAAGCGACTGAGTGAAGCAGAAGTAATTGAACTTTTGCGAGATGTTTTACAAGTGCTTACCTTTGTGCATCAGCAAAACGTGATTCATCGCGATATCAAGCCATCAAATTTGATTAGGCGTGATCGCGATCGCAAATTTGTTCTGATTGATTTTGGTGCAGTCAAAAAAGTCAATGTGCAGACTGGTAATTCATTACAAACCAGCAGTTTTACCGTGGCGGTAGGTTCCCCAGGGTATATGCCTAGCGAACAGATTTCGGGACAGCCGCATTTTAGTAGTGATATTTATGCATTGGGGATGCTCTGTTTTCAGGTACTGACGGGACTATCGCCCAATTTTTTACCAAGAGATGCGCCATCTGGTGAATATACTTGGAATTTGTGCAGTCACGCCGCCAAGGAACTGGGAGAGGTTACGATTAGTGCGGGGCTTGCCAATATTCTCGATCATATGGTGCGTTATGATTTTCGGCAGCGCTATGAGAATGCGATGATCGCCCTCCAAGTGCTTGAAAGATTTCTAGATCGACAAGATGTCAGTAATTCCACCAATGCTTCGACAATTATCAAGGCGATCTCCACTGAGGCAAGAGGTTTAGGCGATCAATCTTTAGAATCACCTGATGGGCAGGTCAGTATTGATTCTCCTTTTTATGTGAGTTTCAACTATGAGCAGCGATGCTATGAAGAACTTAATAAAGCGGGTTCACTGATTCGGATTAAGTCACCACAAAAGATGGGTAAGTCCTCCTTGATGATTCGGGTGCTTGCCTATGCAGAACAACATGGCTATCGGACAGTGACGCTAAATTTGGATCAGGCTAATCAAAAATTCTTCACTGACCTTGATAAATATATGCAATGGTTTTGCGCCTCGGTTGGTAGACCGTTGGGAGTGAAGGTAAAAATCGATGAGTATTGGGATGATATTTTTGGTGCAAATGATAATAGTACTGATTACTTTGAAAAATATCTACTCCAAGGCTCATCGCAACCTTTAGTATTAGCTCTGGATAACTTTGATCGCATTTTTAAATATCCTGATATTGAGGTTGATTTTTGTGGATTGCTGCGCGGCTGGTATGAAAGCTCCAGAATTAAGCCAATCTGGGGTAAATTGCGACTGGTAATCGTACATTCCCAAGAGTCCTATGCCCAAAAAGATATAAATCAATCGCCGTTTAATGTCGGTTTACCGATTGAGTTAAGCGAGTTTAATCTGGCGCAGGTACAAACTCTAGTAGCAGAACATGGCTTGACATGGACAGAAGCTGAAGTTGCTCAATTAATGGGACTGATCGGCGGACATCCATATCTGGTGCGATCTGCTCTCTATCGGATCGCTTCTGGTGATTTGTCGCTAACTGAATTTTTGAGATCTGCTCCCACCGAGGCTGGGATCTATAGCAGTCACCTATTGGGACTATTACGAACCCTAGAGGAACATCCCGATCTTGCTAAGGCGATGCAGACCGTAGTAAGTGCTGATGCACCTGTGCGGTTGCGTTCTGATGGTGCTTTCAAGCTGGATAGTATGGGCTTGGTAGTGCGCGTAGAAAATGATGTACAGCCGCGCTGTAGCCTATATCGTCAATATTTTCGCGATCGCTTAGTAACGAATTAAAAGGCATGAATGGTGGTGCTTTGCCCCGCCACTCCTGCCTGCTCTAGTGATAACTAATTAAAACTTTAGTTTAAAGGTAATTTACAGATGACGGCACCTAATTCCTCCAACAGTTTTAGCTATCAAGTCGGTGGTAGCCTTGCCGTAGATGCTCCAGCCTATGTGGAACGCCAAGCCGATCGCGAATTTTACGATCGCTTGAAAGCAGGTGAATATTGCTTTGTGTTTAATTCGCGGCAGATGGGAAAGTCAAGTTTGCGTGTGAGGGCGATGCAAAAGTTGCAGCAAGATGGGGCGCTCTGTGCAGTGATCGATCCACAGACAAGGGGGACAAATTTGCGCGAGGATCAATGGTATGCGGGGACGATTAAGCGACTGATTGAGGATTCGCATTTAGGCGATCACGTTAATTTTTCGAGCTGGTGGAAAGAACTGGAAGCCCAATCAATTTCTGTAGTGGAGCGATTTTATGAGTTCATTGATCGAATTTTGTTGCCACAGACAACCCAAAACATCGTTGTATTTGTAGAGGAAGTTGATAATCTGCTCAGCCTCAAATTTGATACAGATGGGTTTTTTGTTTTAATCCGCTCTTTATACGAGCGCCGAGCCGAGAAACCTGAATACAATCGCCTTACATTTGCCTTTTTGGGGGTAGCAACTCCCTACGATCTCATTCGCAGTATCCAACGATCTTCTTTCAATATCGGTTATCCAGTAGAGATGAGCGGGTTTCAATTGCAAGAAGCTGAACCTCTTATGCAAGGTTTAGTTGGAAAGGTGAACGATCCGCAGGCGGTTTTGCAGTTGACTTTGGAATGGACAGGTGGACAGCCATTTTTAACTCAAAAACTTTTGAATCTAATTATGCGTGCAGAGAACTTGTCGCTGCCCCCACGTGAGTTAGTGGATCGGGTTGTTTTTACCAATATTGTCGATAATTGGGAATTACAGGATGTGCCGCCGCATTTGAAGACAATTCGGGATCGCATTTTGCAAAGTGATGAGCGAGGACGGGGGCGACTGTTGGGTTTGTATCAGCAGGTTTTGGATGGTGATGATGGTATTCTCGCCGATGATAGTAACGAGCAAATGCAGTTGCGCTTAACTGGGTTGGTGGTCAATAGAGGCGGCAGACTTAAGGTTTACAATCCTATCTATGCTGAGGTATTTAATCAGCAATGGGTAGGTCGGGC
Source organism: Pseudanabaena sp. lw0831 (assembly GCF_016584665.1). GTDB lineage: Bacteria > Cyanobacteriota > Cyanobacteriia > Pseudanabaenales > Pseudanabaenaceae > Pseudanabaena. The sequence continues at coordinate 66,197 of NZ_BBJB01000077.1, read as the reverse complement.
GTTAGCAGATTTGCGTCCGCCTTTTTATGCTGAGGCTTTGAGGGCTTGGCAAGAAGAAAGTGAAGAGCAGAAGGTGGCTTTTTTATTGCGTGGACAAGCGCTAGTGGATGTGGAATCTTGGGCAAAAGGAAAGCGCCTAAGTGATGAAGATGACAGTTTTTTGGCTGCAAGTCGTGAGGTGGAAAAGCAGGAGGTAGATCGTAAGCTGGAAGCGGAGCGCTTGGCAAGAGAGGCGGCTGAAGGGGCGAATCAAATTCTGAGGGAGGCTGAGAAGACCGCGAAACAGAGAGTAAGAGTTGGGTCAATCGTTTTGGCAGTAACTCTATTGGCTGCTGGTGTGACAGGTGTATGGGCGGCAATATCTGTCAATGAGGCAAAAGAGAGGATCGCCAAGACTTATAGAGAGGCAAAAGCTCTGACTGCTAAATCGCAAAATGAGATAAATGAGGTAAATGAGAAGATTGCCATGACTGAGAAGCAGTCAAAAGAGCAAACAGCTAAAGCTGAAAAAGGTGTATCTGAAGCGAAGAAGAAGATTGAGACAGTCAAACAAGAAACTGAAGCTATTAAACTCCAAGCCGAGGAAAATTTCAAAGATGTAGAATCTAGGCGAGAGCGGGCAGAGCTTAAAGCTCAAGAAGCTAATCGCAGTGTGCGAGAACAATCTGCGATGTTTAATAGCATTTCGAGCGAATTGCAGAAACAAGCAACAAAACTCAGCGAGTATAAAAACAACATGCAAGATAGTTGGAAAATCACACAAGCTGGAGTCTTTCAAAATCAGGGTAAATATGATGATGCTCTAAAAATCTTGAACAAAGCTCTGCAAGATAATCCTCGCAACAATATTGCTTTTCTAAACAGAGGAGATATTTACTACGACAAGAAAAACTATGTTAAGGCTGAAGCAGACTATAAGGCTGTGCTTCAAGTGGATGATCAAGACCGAATAGCCTATAACAATTTGGGTTATGCACTCAGCCGCCAAAACAAACTAGATGAAGCAATCATTGCCTATCGTCAAGCCATTGCTCTCGATCCTAAATATGCCAATCCTTACAACGGTCTTGGCAATGTCCTACGCGATCAAAACAAAACAAATGAAGCGATCTCTGCCTATCGCAAAGCCATTGCTCTCGATCCTAAATATCTTGATGTTTATGTGAGTCTAGGCGATATTCTGAGTAAACAAAACAAGCCAGATGAAGTAAACACAGTTTATAGCCAAGCCATTGCCACATACCGCCAAGCTATTGCCCTCGATCCTAAATATCCCTATTTATACAAAGCTATGGGATATGTTCTAAGTAAACAAAACAGACTAAACGAAACTATCGTCGCTTATCGTCAAGCCATTGCCCTAGATCCTACAGATTCTTATTCATACAACGGTCTGGGCGAAGCTCTCAGTAAACAAAATAAGATAAACGAGGCGATCTCAGCCTATCGCCAAGCCATCGCTCTTGACCAAAAAGAAACTTATGCTATTTACAATTTGGTCGAAGCCTTGAGCAAACAAAACAATCTAGAAGTAGCAATCGCTGAGGTTAGTCAAGCCATCTCTCTTGCCCCTAAAAATGCGACTGCTTTTAATACTCTAGGCAATGCCTTGAGCAAACAAAACAAATTGGATGAAGCAATCCTAGCCTATCGCAAAGCTATTACTCTCAATCCCAAATTTGCCTTTGCTTACTACTATCTTGGCAATGCCCTAAAGGATCAAAAAAACTATGAAGAAGCAATCCTAGTCTATCGCAAAGCTATTGAATTAGATGACCAAGATCAAGATAAGATCTGTGCCTTCTGTGCATACAATAGTTTGGGATTGGTGTTAGAAAAACAGAACAAACTAGACGAAGCGATCGCAGCCTATCGTCAAGCAATCGCTATTGACCCTTCATCCTTTAATTTTATCAACTTAGTCGATGCTCTAGACAAACAGAACAAACTAAATGAGGCATTAATTGAAGTTCGTCAAGCTATTAAACTAAATCCTCAAAATGTAAATGCTTACTTAAGTTTAGGCTATGCTCTGCTCAAACAAAAAAAACTAGATGAAGCGATCGTCGTATATCGTCAAGCGATTGCCATTGACCCCAAGAACGTAAATGCTTATTATGTTTTGGGTGTGATCTTTGGGGTGCAAGGCAAAGTAGATGAAGCGATCACTACATATCGCCAAGTAATCGCTATCGACCCAAAACACTTAGATGCATACAACGATCTGGGCAAAGCCCTTAACAACCAAAATAAACTAGATGAAGCGATCTCGGTCTATCGCCAAGTCATAGCCATCGATCCAAAATATGTCTCTGCATATAACAGTATTTGTTGGAGAGGTAGTATTGCAGGAAAGGCACGAGAAGTTCTATCTGATTGTGACAAAGCAATCGAACTTTCAAACGATAATGGGAACTATCGAGATAGTCGAGGACTTGCTAGAGCAATTACTGGAAATATTGAAGGTGCAATTGAAGACTTTCAAGAATTCTTAAAATGGCTTGATATCAGTAGTAAGTGGAATGATTCTGACAAAGCCAAATATAGAACTAAACGTCAAAGATGGATTGAAGAATTGCGTGCAGGTAAACATCCCTCTGAAATATTCACCAAAGAGGTGCTTGAGCAATTAAGAAATGAGTAGTTAAGAACCAAACTATGGGTCGATTAACCCTTCGCTTGCCAGACACATTTCACCAACAATTAATCCACTTAGCCGAGAGCGAAGGAGTCGCTCTAAATCAAAAGGGATTTGTGCTTTTGATGTGGTTGATCGCCGATCTCAATATACAAAACAATACAAATGTTAATATTCGTCAATTTTGCCCCAAATCCTCTAGTAGCAATGCTAACATCCAAAGTAGTTAAACCTCGATTAAATAAAGCTTTAGGAGCGCATTTTGACATTACGAGTTGCTGTTGTAGGCGGCGGGCCTGCGGGTTCATGTGCTGCTGAAACACTTGCCAAAGCAGGAATTGAGACCTACATATTTGAGCGTAAACTGGACAACGCCAAACCCTGCGGTGGAGCAATTCCTCTATGTATGGTTCAAGAATTTGATCTGCCTGACGAAATCATCGATCGCCGCGTCCGCAATATGAAGATGATCTCTCCTAGCAATGTGGAAGTAGACATCAAACTAGACAATCCCGATGAATATATCGGTATGTGTCGCCGCGAAGTTATGGATGCCTTTTTACGTGAACGCGCCGCTAAGCTTGGCGCAAAATTGATCAATGCTCGTATCCTTGATATTAAGATCACCGAAAATGGCAAAAAGCCTTACGTTCTCAGCTATTCAGATTTTACTGAAGGCGGTAACGAAGGGGTTATGCGTAGCCTCGAAGTTGATCTGATCGTTGGTGCTGATGGCGCTAACTCAGTTGTCGCTAAAGCTATGGATGCTGGCGACTATAACTATGCGATTGCTTTCCAAGAACGTATTCGCATTTCTCCAGAAAAAATGGAGTATTACAAAGATTTAGCCGAGATGTATGTTGGCGACGATGTTTCGCCCGACTTCTATGCATGGGTATTTCCAAAATACGATCACGTTGCAGTTGGTACTGGCACGATGCACAAAAACCAACGCCTGATCAAGAAGCTCCAAGCAGGCATCCGCGCCCGTGCTTTACCAAGGATCGAGGGTGGCGAAGTGATCAAAGTCGAAGCGCACCCAATCCCTGAGCATCCAAGACCTCGCCGTGTCGTTGGTCGGATTGCCCTAGTTGGCGATGCCGCAGGCTATGTCACCAAGTCCAGTGGCGAAGGTATTTACTTTGCAGCTAAGTCTGGTCGTATGTGTGCCGAAGCGATCGTGGAGTTTGCCGAAGAGGGTAAGCGCATTCCTACCGAAGCTGACCTCAAGGTTTATATCAAGCGTTGGGACAAGCAGTATGGATTGACCTACAAGGTTCTCGACATTCTTCAGAATGTGTTTTACGCCACTAATGCAACCCGCGAAGCCTTTGTGGAAATGTGCGCTGACAAGGATGTGCAAAAGCTCACCTTTGACAGTTATCTCTACAAAACGGTTGTACCAGCCAATCCTTTCACGCAGTTGAAGATTACCGCTAAGACGATCGGTAGTTTGCTGAGAGGCAACGCCCTAGCACCTTAATCAAAGAGGAGCGCGTAACGCGCTCCTCTTTTTTCTTGTTATAATTTAAAGAAGAGCAGTCCAAAACATCACAAAAAAATGGCTCAGCTAACCATTGAGATTCCAGACGAATTAGCCCAAAAGCTAGCCCCATACCAAAATCAAATCTCAGAAATTTTCGCCAATCTAGTCAATACATCATCACTCCTCGAAACCATTACAGATAAACTTGATGTATCTAGCACTCCTTCGCCCACAGAGTTACCAACTTATCTGGAGATTATTGATTTTTTAGTAAATCGCCCTACATCAGAGCAGATTGCCAACTTCAAAGTTCCTGAGAAATCGCAAGCGCGATTGCGTGAGTTACTTCAAAAAAATCGTGATGTAAACCTTGTTTCGTCAGAAATAGCAGAACTGAATCTTTACGAGCAACTTGATAGCCTCATGGCAATGATGAAAATAAGAGCCTACGCGGCTATAAAATCCCCAAAGACCAGTAGCTCTAATCCAGAATGACCATCTATATTTCCTTACCTAGTAGACAGTTTGTGAGCGATCGGGCAAGTGGGAAATGCGAATATTGCCTCATCCATCAAGACTTTTCTATCTATAGCCATGAAGTAGATCATGCAGTCGCGATCAAGCATGGAGGATCCTCTAATACCAACAATTTAGTGCTGTCTTGCCTTCCTTGCAATCGATACAAAGGGTCAGATTTAACCAGCATTGATCCCATAAACAGAGAGATAACATCGCTATTTAATCCGCGATCGTACAAATGGGGTGATCACTTTAAAATTGAAGGAAGTTATATTGTCGGCTTAACCGATATTGGAAGAACCACCATATTTTTATTGAAGCTAAATGAGCCAAAGCGTTTAATGATCAGGCAGGCTTTAATATTGCAGAAAATTTATCCTTAGAAACCATTTACAGCGCTTTGCGCTCAAACCCGAAACAAGAACCTATTTGTAAAGGTGTTGCGAAGCAACACTTTTACAAATAGGTTCTTGGACTTGCACAAACTGCGATCGCATAATCAACACAAAAAAGCACAGCCATTTGGCTGTGCTTTTTTGTTTATTTATTTGCTGCTTTGACCTTCTTCACGGCTAGATGTTTGGATATACAGTGTCAACAAGAAGACGGTCGGCACAAATATGGCTAGGACAGTAGCTAGAAGACCAAGAAAATTAGTTTCCATAAGTTTGACTTTGATTACTGATTTTTAAATATTTTGATGACTGCTAATATTCTAAGTTCAAAAATGAATACTCTTACGAAAAAATTTAAAACCTAGAAGATTAGTTCTTTCTCCGATGCAATTGATTTGCAGGCGCTTTGCGCCCGCAACACCAAAAAATTAGACGATGTGCTTAGCACCGCCTAATTTTTTGGTGGTTAAGCTTCCCAGAGTTTGCTGATATTTTTTTCGAGACGCTCTTCGGCTTCAGCAAATACTTGCGCTGAGTTATCGAGCATTTCGCCAGCATGAAGCTCAAGGATTTTAGTAGATAGAGCAATGCGATCGCGTGATTCATCAATATCGACGACGACAGCCTTAATCATGTCATTGATTTGAAATACACGAGTAGGATCGCCGACGGGCTTTTGGCTCATTTCCTTGACATGTAACAGCCCTGAAACTCCAGCAAATTCAACAAAGGCCCCAAAAGGTCGAATGTTGGATACTCGACCAGTAATCAGTTGTCCCTTAGCCAGTTGGTTCATCGCAGCGAGTTTGGCGGCTTGGCGGTTAGATAGTACCAGTTTTTTGCGAGTCTCGTCGGCATCTAACACCATCACAGGCAGCATTTTGCCAATAAGTTTAGCGAGATCTGAAGTGTCAGAAAGATGCGATCGCGGTACAAAGCCTCGTAAACCAACAGAGTCTACGATTACACCGCCGCTGTTTGTACCGATCACCCGACATTCAAAAACTTTCGACTCCGCTTGATAATCACGGAGAGTCTGCCAAGCTTGCTTGAATAGCAAACGACGCACCGATAGCTTTACTTCACCATCAGCATTTTGACTACTGATGATCAGAAATTCGTACTCATTACCGATGGGGAAAGCATCATTATTAGAGCGCGAAGCACCGCTGAGAGTTGCTTCTTCAATGGGAAGGAAACCTAAAGACTTAGCGCCAATATCGACATAAATGCCACTACTTTCTACTGACACAACCTTTCCCTTCACCGTTTGCCCAACGGCAAATTCGTAGTTATGTTCGGCGAGGGCGTTGGCAAAATCGTCGGCAGAAAAGGGCTGAATATTTGTTGTGGCGTTCATGGATATGAATATGCGTAGCGTTGCTTGCGTGTATTTTATTGTAATTGTCTCATAGCGCTATAGAGAATATGAAGTAAATCTATCTTTCTCTAGAATTGCTACGCTTCTTAACATAAAACCCAAAAAATTAGAGAGGCGATTCTCAATTTTGAAACCAATTTTGAGGTTTTCAGCGCCTGCGGCGCTGAAAACCTCAAAATTGGTTTTAATGTCGCTATATTTTCTTGGTGACTTTTTGACGATCGCTAAACATATAAATGATAAACAGTATGACCATTACCGAATCGATCGCGATCGCAAGCCCTGCTTGTGCGAGATATTGTCTACCGTAAATCAGGACTAAGCTAATAAAAGTCAACTTGCTAACACATGCTATAACCAAAACAAATCTCCGCATCGGAGGGTTAAATGCTCCATAAATTTGCATTACACCGACTAGCGTAATCAACGCGCCCCAGTTACGCACGATAATTTCTGCGAGTTGCCCCTCTAAAGAATCGCCAAATGTAGATCGCAGTGCTGCTTGTGGTGCGATCGCGGCATAAAACAATGTGCAAGTCAGCAAACCAGACACAAGCATAATCCATTTAATCTTGGCAACAATCCAATTCATTATTTTTTCCTTTCTGAATAAAGTTTTCATACTAAGTGGCTAGGCACAATTAAATATAAAACCCAAAATCTGTATCGCCCGCTGCGCGGGCGATACAGATTTTGGCTTTGTTTTTTTAATTATGTCGAGGTACTTAGCTGTCGCCAGTTAAGTTTGCGCTAAAACCCAGAAGAATTGTTGACGCGCAACTATTCTTCTGGGTTTATCTGTATGACAGGTTTTAAGCTAATGCATTAGACTAGTTAAATAGTTAAGTCAACCGATTACCGCATCGACGGGGCAATAAGGAGCGACAGGCAGTGATGTCTTCTGGAAAAAAAATCTTTTTGGCAAACTTTTGGCGGCGCGTCAAAACAACAGTCGTAAGTTTAGCCATATTGCAAAGTGTAGCGACCACCTTACCAGTATCTGCACAAGCTGATGCTGAAAGCGCTGTGACTATCAGCTATACCGAGCTGCTCGCGAATGTGAAAGAAAATCGAGTTCAAAAAATCGATTTAGAAAGCAACGGGCTTGCCGCAGAAGCAGTTTTGAAAGATGGGCGCAAGGTCAGGGTTGACTTAATTGCCCGTGATGGCAATACCGAGTTAATGAAGGCTCTACGGGAAAATAGTGTCGATACAGCGGTGAAAGCTCCTCAGCAGCCAACCTTAATTTGGCAACTGGTGAGTACATTTTTTGTGCCAATGCTGTTGATTTTCATATTACTAATGGTGTTACGCCGCCTCAGCAATGCTCCTGGTGGGCCTGGACAGACCCTCAGCTTTGGCAAAACTAAGGCAAGGTTCTCTCCTGAAGCAAAAACGGGGATCATGTTTGAGGATGTGGCGGGGATTGATACGGCAAAAGAAGAATTACAGGAAGTCGTTACATTTCTTAAACAGCCCGATCGCTTTACGGCGGTTGGCGCAAAAATCCCTAAGGGCGTTTTGCTGATTGGTCCTCCAGGGACAGGTAAGACCCTATTAGCCAAGGCGATCGCAGGAGAGGCGGGGGTTCCTTTCTTTTCGCTGTCAGGTTCAGAGTTTGTAGAAATGTTTGTGGGTGTGGGTGCTTCCCGCGTCCGTGATTTATTCCAAAAAGCCAAAGATAATGCTCCATGTATCATTTTCATAGATGAAATTGATGCAGTCGGTCGGCAACGTGGATCGGGCATCGGCGGCGGCAACGATGAGCGTGAGCAAACCCTAAACCAAATGCTCACGGAAATGGACGGATTTCAAGGTAATTCGGGTGTGATCGTCGTAGCCGCAACTAACCGCCCTGATGTACTAGATAGCGCTTTGCTCAGACCAGGTCGTTTTGATCGCCAAATTACAGTTGACTATCCCGACTATAAAGGTCGTCAAGAAATCCTCAAAGTCCATGCCCGCAACAAAAAACTTGAGGAAAGTGTCTCCCTTGAGTCAGTAGCTCGTTTGACTCCTGGGTTTGCAGGTGCGGACTTGGCTAACCTGTTAAACGAAGCAGCAATCTTGGCAGCACGTCGTTATAAAGAGGCGATTGGGGAACTAGAAATTGCCGATGCGATCGATCGCATTACCATTGGGTTAACCATGAAACCAATGCTCGATAGCTCCAAAAAACGTTTGGTTGCCTATCACGAAGTTGGTCATGCCCTAGTAATGACCTTGCTTAAAAATGCATCTTTGCTCGACAAAATCACCATCGTGCCTCGCTCTGGCGGTATTGGTGGGTTTGCCAAAGGTGTGCCCGATGAAGAATATGGTCTAGAGTCGCGATCGCAGATTCTGGACACAATTACAATGATGCTCGGTGGTAGAGCTGCCGAAGAAGTAGTCTTTGGTGATGCTGAAATTACCACAGGTGCATCGGGCGATTTTCAGCAAGTCGCAAGGCTAACGCGATTGATGGTGACTCAATTTGGCATGTCTGATTTGGGTTTGGGCGCACTCGAAAGCGAAAGCGGCGAGGTCTTTTTGGGACGCAATATGATGCCTCAAAATGATTATTCGGTCAAACTAGGCGATCGCATTGATCGTCAAATTCGTCAGATTGCCCAAACCTGTTACGACACCGCCAAGCGCTTGATCGAAGAAAATCGTGACTTGTGCGATCGCCTAGTCGATATTCTGCTAGATGTAGAGACTTTAGACGGCGAAGAGTTTCGTAAAATCGTTGCCGAATACACGCAACTACCTGAAAAGAAAACTGCTTCAGTCAAGTTCTAAAAATATAAAAAAGGGAGCGCTTAGCGCTCCCTTTTTTATATAACGGCTAATTTCTGGAGCTTGACTTCAAAGCGTTCCCAAGGTTTAGGCTCAATCACTTGTGTGGAAATATTATTTTCTATAAATAGCGATCGCAAAGAATCTATCGTTCCTTCTGCCTTCAAAATATTTAGCAAGAACCCGCTATAGGTCAAATCGCCACCTGCCGCAGTTGGCAACATTACTTGAGGCTTCAGCCACTTCGCAACCTGCACAGCACCTTGCTGTCCTTTGATGACTGTACCAATTAGAGGCAACTTCAAATCAATTGTGGGTGTGATCACCACATCAACAGGTGCAAATTCTTGAATTGCGGCGGCATGATAGCCGTGAGGTTCGTAATAAATAGAAGTTCCTTCCACGAGATCCTTCAAAATATAGCCATTCTCAAAGGTGTTTGGCCCAGTGGGAGAACCCAGAACGGCTCTAATTTCTAGAAGATTGGGAATGCTAAATACTTCACCATGAGCAAGAGCTGTAACTTGCTTATACTCCAATTCCCTAACTAGTTTGGCAGCACTCGGTGAACCTACCACAGGAATTTGGCGATCGAGTTGCTTAAGCGTTGCAGGGTGAGCGTGATCTGGCAAGCCCTGTGACAGCAAAATCAAATCAATATTTTTTGGTATTTCTCTTGGTGTCCGTCGCTCAGATTTGAAAAACCACGCAGCATTACCAAACATCAGGGCATCAACTAGCCAAGGATCAAGCAAGATCCGTTTGCCTGCAATCTCGATCAGCCAAGAATTACTGTCTAGCCATGTTAGGTACATAGTTTTTTGCGTTGGTAAATTTCTACATAATATTGTAACGAATTGTTTACGATCCAAAAGATAGAGACTGAGCAAAGCGCAGTCTCTATCTTTTGACATAAAAAACCCGCAGGAGGCATTCTTGCGGGGAGAAATTATGTAGATACGTCGCTAGTGAGTAGAGTATCTTTCTTTTTTCTGCTGTTAGTAGTGACTCAGCTCACAACAAAACTGCGATCGTTAAACATGCTTACTGTGACATCGATCACACGTACTGGTAAAACCTGCAGACTATCGTTGCAACCCCCACAAGGTTGACTGTACTTATCGACACTTTCATAGATCATCCTTTAAACGTATAAGAAAGTAGGGTTAAACTTACGTCTATTTGCAAAATTAACTTTGCTGTTATTTCTCTAGCAGCCTCTGAAAATTTGATTAAGGGGATAAGCGACGGATTAACAGATTTTAGGGGAATAAAACTTTATAAAAAGCATCAACCGATCAAATCATCATCCTGCAATGATTAATCTCGTTGATGTTTTAAGTACCCTAGAACAATTAAATATAAAACCCAAAAATCTTTGCCCCCAGATATGCGGGCGATACAGATTTTGGCTATGAATTTTTAATTGTTTTAGGGTACTTAGCAGCCAATCTAAAATCTTCAAGACAAGATTTAAATACTCAACAATCCAAATAGTGGTGTATGGATCTAAATCATGGCAAAAGTGACAACAAAAAGAAAGAATTATTTGGCGCGTTTTTTAGCGATCTCGATCGGGGCAGCGATATTTGCTGCATTTACGCCAACGATCTCCCATGCGATCGAGACGGGGACATTGGAATCTTTAACTAAAAGCACAAATGAGCTAAAGCTATCGGTTGATACTGGTTGGGTACTAATCACAGGGTTTTTAGTGTTTTTTATGCAATGTGGATTTGCCATGCTGGAGGCAGGGCTAGTCAGACAGACTGGGGTTGTAAATACACTTGCCGAAAACTTTGTTGATGCGGCTATTACCCTCTTAGCATGGTGGGTTACGGGTTTTGCGATCGCCTTCGGTACAACTAGCAATGGTTTTTTTGGGACAGACGGGTTCTTTTTAAATAACGCATTGACGATCAGTAATGGCGCGATCGAATATGCAATGGGGGCGGGCGGTTCGACTGCGCCAGTTAGTACATTCACCCTTTTCTTCTTTCAGTTTGCTTTTTCCGCAACCGCGAGTACGATCACCACAGGGTCAATGGCTGAGCGGACTGATTTTAAAGGCGACTTAATTTACGCCTTTATCATGGGAGCTGTAATGTATCCCATAGTCGTGCATTGGGCTTGGAACAATGGTGGTTGGTTATATAAGCTCGGCTTCCATGATTTTGCAGGAGATGCTGCCGTACATACTGTGGGTGGGTGGACAGCTTTGGTTGGTGCATATATTCTCGGTCCTCGCCCCGATCGGGTATGGGGACAAATCCCACCAGCTCATAATCTAGGCTATGCCACGATTGGCACGATGATTTTATGGTTTGGTTGGTATGGGTTTAATGCTGGTTCAACCCTGACGCTCAGTAATCCTGGACTAGCGGGATTGATTGTTGTTAATACGACTCTAGCTGCTTCGGCTGGGGCGATGACCGCATTTCTCTACATTTACTTTCGCATTCGTCAGTGGCACTTATTCTGTGGACTAAACGGCTCACTCGCTGGTTTAGTCGCGATTACGGCAGGCTGTGCTTATGTCATGCCTTGGGCGGCAGCTTTAATTGGCGCAGTGGCTGGTGTCCTTGTACTCGTTGCTGTAGATGTTATTGAATGGTTTGAAATTGACGATCCTGTTGGCGCATTTGCGGTGCATGGCGTATGCGGCATGATGGGCATAATCTGTGTTGGCTTATTTGGACACCCAGCATTAACGATGAATAAAAAAGCTGGTCTATTCCTAGGAGGAGGTTTTGATTTGCTCGGAGTACAACTCGGTGGTGAAGTAGCGATTATCATCTTTGTTGTTATATTCTCATTTTTAATGTTTGGCGCACTCAATGCTGTTGGACTGTTACGAGTCAATCCTGAAGCCGATCGCATTGGTATTGATGTTTACGAACATGGTGCATCGGCTTGGCCAGATGTCTATCCAATCGATGATCTGCAATTTGATGATGACGAAGAAGACTAAATAAAGTAAAGGGCAGCACCAAGCGCTTGCCCTTTACTTTATGTTTTTAGTAATTTTCTGATGTGATTTTGCTAGTATTATTCGGATAGCTTGTGCTGCTAAGACTAAATTTCCAAAATTTTGTTATAAAACAAGCTCATTAAGGTTTTTGGATTCTCAAAATGACAACGCCGTTTTGAGAATAGGTATTATTTGTGCTGAGCGGGACATTATTAAAGATATTGGCGAGATCCATGATTCCTGATTTAGGCTGGCAACCAGATACATCTGAAGATATTTCCCCCTCCAATCTTCAGGTCTTAGAGCATCTGCATTATTACAAATGCTTGCTTGATGATCTGTTGGCTTTATCCATGTCTTTATCTAGTAGTAATGACTTAAGAGCTTTTTTAGAGTTAGCATTAGCGACAACTCGCAAAATGACGGCAAGTGACGCAGGTAGTATTTATCTAATCGATCGCTCTGCCCCAGTCCATACAGTCTGCTTTGAAGTTGCTCAAAATGACTCGCAGCCTGAGCGATCGCTGGTCAACTTTGCAGTTCCACTAAATCAAGATAGTATCGTGGGCTATGTGGCGATGACGGGCGAGACGCTGAATCTATCCGATGCCCATGATTTACCAGATGATGCGATATATCAACACCACAAGACGTTTGATTATGATCTTGAATACCACACCCGCTCTGTTCTAGCCGTTCCCATGTTTGACTGGCAAAAAAGTACGATCGGGGTTTTTCAGTTAATAAATCGTAAAGTTCAAGATATTTCAATTACAGCGGAGAATGTGCAAGAAATTACCCTTGCTTATTCAGCTTTAGATGAAAAGCTATTAAAGGCGATCGCATCTCAAGTATCCCTATATATCGAGCGATCGCAACTTTTAGGACAAGTCTTTCCAACCTAAAAGCAATGTGACAGACTTCCCCTAATTCTAGATTTTAAGTATTTATACTTAATAGTAAATAGCGGATCTTAAGCAAGTATAAGGAATTCCCATCTTTTCCTATAAGATTGAACATAGGATAAATTTTTAGATATTTATACGGAGATTATTTATTTATGCTCACTTTAAAAATAGTGGTCTACATCACTGTCATATTCTTTATCAGCTTGTTCGTATTTGGCTTCCTCAATAGCGATCCATCTCGCAACCCAGGTAACAGGGATCTCGAATAGTGATCAACACTTCCAACGCTAGCTCTGCCAAATCTCAGCCTTCAAAGCTAGTCAAAAGTAATGACTGGCGATTGATGTTGAGCTTATTGCCTTACGCAAAGCAAAATTCTAAACAGCTTGTCATATCACTGCTTTTACTTGTGCCTTTATCGATCGCTAGTGCCGTCCAGCCAATTCTGGTACAGCAAGCCATCGATGGTCCAATTAAAAGCGGCGATTTGTTGGGTTTGCGGTGGATATGCTTAGTCATTCTATTGACGATCGCAGTCCGTCTTGCGTTTCAGTCTTGGCAGGGCTACTTGGTACAAGAGGTCGGACAAAAAATTACGGCGGATATTCGCACTGATTTGTTCCGTCACGTTACCTCCTTATCAACTAGTTTTTTTGATCGCACACCTGTTGGCAAATTGATTACACGCTTAACTAGTGATGTCGAAGCGTTAGGTGATGTATTTGCGACTGGTGCGGTGGGTGTCCTTAGCGATTTTGCAGCGATTGGGACAATCGCGATATTTATGTTCTTGCTGCGATGGGATTTAGCGCTGTTGCTCTTAGCAATGGTCATCCCAGTTACAGCATTAATTGTTTATTTTCAGTACGAGTATCGCAAAGCCAATTTCAAAGCCCGCGATCGCCTGTCGGAACTCAACTCGATTCTTCAAGAAAATATTATTGGCGCGAGTATCGTTCAGTTATTTCGTCGCGAAAAGTTTAACTCCGCGCAACACCTCAAAGTCAATCAGCAATATGTGGCTGAGGTAAACCGCACAGTTTTTCATGACTCCGCCGTATCAGCAACGTTGGAATGGATTGCTCTAGTAGCGATCGCTGGTGTACTTTGGCTAGGAGGTGGACAAATTGTCCAGAAAAATCTTACTTTCGGTGAGCTATCAGCTTTTGTCCTGTTCTCACAGCGTCTCTTTGACCCAATTCGTCAACTAGCTGAGAAATTCACCACAATTCAAGCAGGATTTACGGCGGTTGAACGTATTAACGCCATTTTGCAAGAACCGATCGATATTCGCGATCCTGAATATCCCAAAACTCTTCCCCTTGATGGCACTGGCGAAATTTGTTTTGACCATGTCTGGTTTGGCTACAAGCCTGATGAGTATGTCCTTAAGGATGTTACCTTCACCCTCAAAGCAGGTGAAAAAATTGCCCTCGTTGGCCCCACGGGTGCTGGTAAAAGCTCAATTATTCGGTTGTTATCTCGTCTTTATGAACCAACGAAAGGCAGAATTTTGATTGATGGCATTGATATTCGCGAAATTCCCCAAGCGGAATTACGGCGTTGTGTGGGTGTGATTTTGCAAGATGCCTTTTTGTTTTCTGGTGATATAAAAGACAATATTACGCTCGGTGAAGACTATGCGATCGAGCAAGTGGTTGAAGCTGCCGAACTGATGAATGTTGATCGCTTCATTCAAGATCTACCCGAAGCCTATGCAACGCAAGTCCGAGAGCGCGGTACAAATCTCTCTGGTGGACAAAAGCAATTGCTAGCTTTTGCCAGAGCCGCCATTCGCGATCCTAGAATTTTAATTCTAGACGAAGCAACGGCTAGCCTTGATGTCAGTACCGAGTTTTTGATTCAACAAGCCTTAGATAGACTTTTGATTAATCGCACCACAATCATCATTGCCCACCGTCTATCGACGATTCGCAATGTCGATCGCATTCTCGTACTTAAGCAAGGCGAAGTAGTCGAATCTGGCACTCACGATCAACTGATTGCTAAACAAGGTTTGTACGCAAGTCTCTACGAATTAGAAATGATGGCAACCCATTAAAAGCAAAAACGGCGCAATGCGCCGTTTTTGCTTTTAATGATTTTTCATGACTCGTTCGATTTCGCGTTTATCGTCGCGCTTTTTCATGTCTTCGCGTTTGTCATGCAATTTTTTGTTACGCACAACAGCAAGATCCACTTTAATCCAGCCCTCTTTTTGATAAACCTTGAGCGGGACTAAGGTTAAACCCTTTTGCTGGACTTCAGCGATCAACTTGCGGATTTCATCTTTATGCAATAACAGGCGGCGTGTGCGCGTTGGCTCATGGTTAAAATACACACTGGTAGTGCGGTGCGGCGGAATATACATGTTTAGCAGCATAATCTGCCCCTTCCGCACGATCCCATAAGCGTCTCTTAGATTTGCTTGTCCCCCCTTGACTGCTTTTACTTCAGTACCAAGTAACTCGATACCCGCTTCATGAGTTTCGAGGATTTCGTAATTAAATCTAGCTTGCCGATTCTCGGCGAGTACACGATAGTAATTTGCCATTTATTCCCATTGATACTGTCTAATATCCTGATGTAACTTCTAATAGCTTCCATTCTGGACTGTCACAGAATGCTTTAGAAACGCGATCAGAGATACCGTGACAGTGATTATTAAGCCGCAGGGGCAGCTCAGCGTTTTTGGTGACGCTAGTCAATTTTGCTTGATTGCCTTCAATTTCAGAACGATGAATCAAGACTTCTACCGTTACCATTTTGGCGAATGAAGCATTAGTCTCTATTTCTTGAGCAATTACATAGTCGTCGGTTTCATAGGTAATTACCAAGCTACAAGATTCCAACGTTTTAAGAATCGTTGAATGTAGGTTTTCGGGAGCGATTTCAACTAAGAAATGTTGAGTGTATCTAGCCATAAATCATCAAAACAACTGGTTCGGCTAGCAGTTTACTAGTCCTTGTCTACAAACTATCTCTAAAAAGCTATATGTCTATTCTGCGCCATGTCATTTTTTGACATTAACACTTTAATTTCAGTTATTAGGCATTACAGCTTATCCATCATAAACCAAGGTGTCGTTAAATCGTGAAGCATGAAATTTCTGGGGCTTCTAAAAGCCCAAAATTAGGGTAGAGCTAAATAGGTAAGGATAGGCGGCGCTTCGCGCCGCCTATCCTTACCTATTTAAATCCTTTCCTTTTTAGGAACACCAAAATTAGAGGTGTCACTTTGTGACACCTCTAATTTTGGGATTTTATGTCTTAACCGCCTTGGCGGTTGCTATATTTATTGCAGAGATGGAGTCAAGCATGATTGGTCAATTACTTGATGGACGCTACCGCATAGCTAGCAAGTTGGGTGAGGGTGGATTTGGTCATACTTATCTAGCCCATGATACGCGGATACCGAATGAGCCGCTTTGTATAGTTAAACATCTCAAGCCTGCTAGTAGCGATCGCGAATATCTAAAAGTCGCAAATCGATTATTTACCAGTGAAGCGCAAACCCTCGCTCAGTTAGGGCATCACGATCGCATTCCGCGTTTACTTGCCTATTTTGAGGAGGCGGGTGAGTTTTATCTG
Source organism: Pseudanabaena sp. lw0831 (assembly GCF_016584665.1). Lineage (GTDB taxonomy): Bacteria > Cyanobacteriota > Cyanobacteriia > Pseudanabaenales > Pseudanabaenaceae > Pseudanabaena. The sequence goes on along the minus strand of NZ_BBJB01000077.1, from coordinate 49,527 downwards.
GTGGAGGAGTTTGTCGAGGGGAGATCGCTAGAGTTAGAGCTAGTACGCGGCTATCGGCTTAGTGAAACGCAAGTTTTTCAGATATTAGATGACTTGTTAAGTATTGTGGAATATACCCACAGCCACGGCGTAATTCATCGCGATATCAAGCCAGATAATATTATTCGTCGTAGATCTGATGGCAAGTTGGTGCTGATCGATTTTGGCGCGATTAAACAGGTGCAAACGCAGCTTAATCAAGAGGGGCAGACTGCGGCGACAGTGGCGATCGGGACTTTGGGATATATGCCCAGTGAGCAAGCTCAAGGCAAACCGCGACCGAATAGTGATTTGTATGCGATCGGGGTGATCGGCATTCAAGCCCTGACAGGTTTACCGCCCCGTGAATTGCAAGAAGATTATCAAACGGGGGAATTAATTTGGCAGCATCTTGTCCCAAACAAGTCGGGATTAGTCGATGTGCTAGCCAAGATGACTCGCTATCACTACAAAGATCGCTATGAATCAGCGGCCGAGATTCGCAAGCTTTTGACAACATTAAGCGATCGCCAATTACCAAATCAACCAGTAAGTAACGCGGCAAATGGTCTTCAGTCCACCATTGTCAGTGTAAATAACAATAGCGATTTGGGTACGGAATTGTTGTCCAATAGTCCGCCAACAATTCCACCAACTGAGGTCTATAAACCGATCCAGCCATGGCAAGTTCCAAATTCGCCGATCCATACTGTGCCTGTAAATCGCCATCCCGCACCTGAGCCGCTATCTTCGCAAACTGTGCAGGCTTATGCGCCACAACCCAATAGTAATGATGGCAGTAATCACAGTAATAAAGGTTTATGGATTGCAGTCTGGGGTGGAGCCTTTGCGACTGCGATCTCGATCGGTGTGGCGATCGCAACTCAAAAGCCAAATCCTCAACCGATTGTCGAGAAGACCACTCCTAATTCTTCTTCTAACAATGCTGCTATTACCCCAAGTCCTAGCCCGACAGATGTAGCTAGTCCGCAAGCTATTGAACCTACGGCTACGGCTAGTCCCACGCCTTCTCCTACTGCCAAAGCTTCGGCTAGTCCTACGCCCAAAGCTTCACCAAAAGTGCCGATCGAGCCTTTGTCTGAGGCTGATGCCGTTGCGATCGTGAATAATTTGGTAGCTAGTAAAAATCAAATGTTTGCCCCACCTTTTGATCGTCAATTGCTTGCCGAACTAACTACAGGTGAAGCCTACGAAAAGCGCAAGGGATCGATCGATTGGTTGCAAAGCAATAATGCTTTTTATAGCTATGGCGAATTTACGGTCAGCCGCGCAGGTTCGTTTGGTATTCAAGATAATCAAGCGAATATAACTGTAGAGATCTTTGAGAGTCCGACACTTTATGTCAATGGCAAAATCGATCGCACACAGTCTCAGCCATCAAGAGGTAGATATATTTGTACGTTAATTTTTGAAAATAGCAAATGGAAAATTGCAAATTTGACAAAAGTTAATTAAAAGAGAATGGGACGCAAAGCGTCCCATTCTCGGTAGTGCTAAATAGGTAAGGATAGGCGGCGCTTCGCGCCGCCTATCCTTACCTATTTAAATCCTTTCCTTTTTAGGAATACCCCATTCTCTTTTACGGCAATTAATTTCCTTGAGTTTTGTGGGAATAGTAATAAGAGGGGAGTGAAAAGAAAGTTAGCTTTCTGATATTTCGATTTAAATGATTGGGGCTTTGCTATGTTGTACGCATCAAAAACTGTGATATCCGTGAAAACCAGCGATCGCGAAGGTTTACTAGGAACGATCGAACAATCAACTCTGCCACTGCAAAATACAGTTGGCGTGAGTTTACTTTTGGTCTTGCTATGGGGAGCGATCGGCGCGACCGCCTATTACTACTGGCAATTGCGAAAAAACCGACAACTATTGAAGATTGAAAGGTTGAAAACTAACGAACTTGCAAAAAAGCTTAAACTAGCGCTGCATACTATCGATGAGCAAGAGCTTAATCCTGATTTGATCCATTCTCGTGAGTTTAATCTTGACTATCTCAGTATGAGAATGGAGGAGCCACATTTTTGTGAAATTATCTTGGCTCAAATGAAAGTCAACCTCCGCCAAAAAGTTGCTCCCGCGCTGATGCCAACCGAAGAAGAAAGCGGTAATGTTCGTAAAATCGATGTGGTCTTTGATGTGTCGTATCAACCTGAACATCGCGATGACTCACAAATTCGTACACTTTTTCGCATACATGTAAAGCTCGCGAAAATTCCTGTCAATGGCTCACAAAGTATTCTCAAGGAATTAGCAACAGGTTTGGAAAATTTTGTGGTTGCCTCGGATGCTAATCGAAATTGGCAACCCACAATTCAGGGGCGGCTAGCGGTGATTAGTTGGGATCAAACGGCTAAACCAACACCGTTATTAGTAATTGAGCAAACTAATGAAGGTGCAAATGTACTGATGCGGAATAAGCGTCTTGCCCAATCTAAAACATAAAAAGAGTGCGCTTTGCGCAATCTTTTTACTTAGGTAATGGCATAGCTGCCAAGAATTTTAAGATTTTCGGTAACGGCTTGAAGATCTTGTAAGGCCTCACTGAAGTTAGGATCATCGATCTCGGCTTCGATGTCGAGGAAGAAAATATATTCTCCTAGCGATCGCTTAGTTGGTCGGGACTCGATGCGGCTTAAGTTGATTTGGCGATCGGCGAATACTAATAAAGGTTTGACTAAGGCTCCTGGCATATTGCGTTTGAGACTAAAGGCAAGCGATGAATGTGTGCCTTTAGTCGTGGGTGCAGTCCGCCCTAAGACTAAAAAACGGGTGCAATTATCAGGCTGATCGTTGATCGGAAATTTCAGAACTGGTAAGTTGTAAATTTCAGCGGCGCGTTGCGAGGCGATCGCAGCCACAGTCACATCTTCAGCGACAATATGCAAGCCATCGGTGGTGGAGTCGGTGGCAATTTGTTGCACAGTGGGTAAATAACGATCGAGCCATTGCTGACATTGAGCTAAACCTTGAGGATGGGAATAGACAACTTTGATATCTGTAAAAGCCTGAGCACGGGTTATCAGCGCATGGGCGATCGGCAAGACGATCGCCTGTTGGATTTGCAAAGATTCCGATTGCCAGAGGCTATCAAGAGTCATGGTTACACCACCTTGGATCGAGTTCTCCACAGGTACTACCGCAATATCCACATTGCCATGCTCAGCAGCATTAATTGCTTGGGGGATGGTGGGATAGGGACACATCCGCGCAGGATCATGCTCTAAGTCTGGATGGCTAAGTTGTATATATTGCAAAGCTGCTATTTCTGAATATGTACCTGCGGGACCAAGGTAAGCAATCGTTGTCATGATTAGCTCAAATAAAATTTAATGCGGAAATCTTGCGGACTATCGTAATTTACAGCGCTTTGCGCTGCAACTCTCTTTTGGGTTTTATTAAATTTTTGCTCCTTATGCACATAGAGATATTACTTAGCGTAACCCAAGTTGCTACCTACAAAAAATTGCAGAAAATCAGCTTCACACTAGCCTATGGACTCCAGAATGCCACTATTTTTTATTTAAATATCTAGTAATTTTTGGTGTAAATATGGATTAAGTAGGGTGAGCCTTGCCCACCTTACTAATAGGTAGCAACTTGGGTTAGAGTACTGATGTTTAGCTAAGATTCCTTGGCTAACTGCAAGCTTTTTTGATCGGAAAGATTAATTTGGTTGATCTGCGATCGCAGAAAATATGTCTTCATTTCACCTTTTCCTTTTACCTGAATTAGTCCGCGCTCTTCCAAAGCATACTTGTGCATGAGTCGTTGATAAGTAGCTTCTGAAACTTGGATTTCCCTAGGAATCCCATGAGATTCCATTCTACTAGCAATATTAACCGCATCTCCCCACAAATCATAGATAAACTTCCGTAGCCCGATTACACCAGCAACTACAACTCCAGTATTAATGCCAATTCGCAGTTCCAACTCTTTATGTCCGTCGAACTTGAATCGCTTAATTACTTCTTGCATATCTAAAGCCATAGCCGCCACTGCTTCAGCATGCTGTTGTTGTGGGTGCGTTTATTGCCAATCTATTGACAATCAAGCGTTTGACTGATGTACAGCGCGATCGCATCCAAGCTACTACCGATCCCATTCATGCCCACGACCTTAAACCTGAAGAACAGAAATTATTAGCTCTTGCTGAGGGTAATATTTTGCTGTTTCAGTTGGGAGGACCTCTGAGCTTTGGGGCTGCAAAAAATATTTCTCAGAGTATGTCTATCGTTCAAGATTATCAAGCTTTGATTTTGGACTTGAGTGAAGTGCCTGCAATTGGGGTATCAGCTACTCTAGCGATAGAAACAATAGTTTTAGATGCAGTGAACCGCGATCGCCAAGTTTGGATTGTAACGACTTCGGCACAAGTACAGCGACGTATTGACAAACTGCAATTACAGAAATTTTCTGAAGTACATTTTACAGGCGATCGCTTTGAAGCATTAGAATCTATTTCATTTAAGTAAGAGGTGCAAATCGCTCTAGGAATTAATTGTTTGCATTTAAACGTAACAATGTTCTACCATCCTGCGGTAATTTGATGGGAATCAATTCACTAGAAAGTCCTGACAAGAAGGATAACTTGAGCCGTTCTTGTCCGATTTGCCATTTTGTAAATAGATATAAGGCGATCCCGTTATATCGTGATTTCTCGAAACCGAGTTGCTCTGAACTGCGGCGAGAAATTGATATGTTTAGGCTGAGTGAAGGATAATTTTTAAGTAAAGTGCCGATTTTGTCTAATGTGCTATTTGCCGATAATGGAAGGATAGATTTATCCTCTTCAAATAGAATTTCTCCTGCTGATGTATTGATATGTTCTAACTTGACATTCGCATCTTTGATATCTAATCGAGTGCGAATATCTTGAATCACTAACGAACGCGCATCATCACTCATATCGCGATCGCTGAGATAGGTAATCACAACTAGCATTGACTGGGCTTTACTTGTAGTCAGAGCATAGTCTAATAAATTAACCTGCGGCGGTAGGGCAAGATCGCTGAGAGAAGCATTCAGCTTTTGGAAGAGACTGACCTGTAATTCTTTGAAATTGGGGGTAGGAGTTTCTACTAATGCGCGAACTTCTTCTTGTTTAGTCAGAACTTCGTTGGAAGCAATCGGAATCTCGTTTAGCGTAAATCGAATTTGTTTTGGTTCTTTGTCAATTTTTTGAGCAAGTTCTTTAATATATTGTTCTTTTTCTATAGGTGAGTAAAGTTTGCTGGTGAAAATATTTAGCTGTAAGTTGATCAGCCGATCCTGTTCACGAATAGAAACTCGTTCAATTGTAGAGCGAGGCTGTCCATCGGGAAGAGTGCCAAAATCTTTTTGCCAGATCTCTGTGACATTGCGCCGTAAAAAGTTCTGCCGTTGTTTTTGAGCGACTTCATTACCTAAGCGACCAAAGGCATTACTGAGGGGAACTAAAAGCGCTAGAACCGCTAACAAACCTACCAGCAACCTTCCTGGCAAGCTACCGATGGGGCGTAATTTTTGTAAAAATGGATAGTTACCAAGAAATTTTTGAATGTTGTCGCTTTCAGGATCGTTTGCTTCCCAAATCCTCACTTTTTCCCGCACTGTATCTGTATCAATATGTAGAGCAAGAAAAACAAGCAATGAGGAAAAGGCGATCGCTACCAGATTAGTGAGAAATAGCAATCCTCCGCCCCTTGCAGTTTGGAAGCCATCAGATAGATTTAGGCTTAAAGCAGTACCGATGCCATAGCCAACTACGCATAGAGGTGGCATGAGGGCAACGGCGATCGCGGCTCCTGGGATGGAGTTGACCACGCCTTTGATAGGACGACAGGTTGCTAGTGCGCCAACGGCTCCCGAAAAAAGGGCGATTACCAGATCGAGGGTGTTTGGTTGAGTACGTCCGACGATTTCGCTAGTAATTTCCTTAAAAGGCAACGAGAAAATCAGAATGACCGCAAAACTAATCGCAACCGTACAACTCAAAGTTAGATTAGCGATCGCCCGCGCCAGCAAGACAAAATCCCCAGTTGCGAGGGAAAGCCCTAAGGAGAGGATCGGTCCCATGAGGGGAGAAATTAGCATTGCGCCAATAATTACGGCGGGGCTATTGAGAATCAGCCCAAGGGTGGCGATACCAGCCGCAAAAACAACCTGAAGCCAGTAGGAAGCATCGCGTAATGTCGCAGCCTGTGAGATTTCTAAATACACCTCGGCTTTACGATGTTCGTCTACGCCCATCTGCATTCCAAGCCAATTACGAGAGTTTTGCCATAGGGTGGGAATATCTTCGGGTCTATTCATGGGTGCTTGCGCTCTTCCCTTCGCGATTTCTACTCAAGTCTAAACTTAAAACCGAAAATATTACACTACCCGCGTGGTAGGCGGTACAAGAATTTGGGCTTTATCTACCTAATTTCGCTTGTATATCGCTCAAGTGGATGCCTATCAAATATGGGAGAACAATACTTGCAGCCCCGTTAAACCGATCGCTATGTTCTTTAGGTGTAAGCCCGATCGCCCACATACTCGCAGCGATCGCAAATGGTTTACTCGTCTGGTTGTGGCGGGTATCATTTACACGCAGTTAAAGGAACTGGATCTCAAGTATCCTACGCTCAGTAAAGAGCAACATCAAGGGCTTTTGAATGCGAAGAAAATTCTGGAGAGCCAGAAATAAAGATGAGAATTAGTTGGTTTTAACGATCGCTATTATTGTGAAACGTGATTTCTAGGCGATCGCTTGTCAATTACTTGTCTTTGCGAGCTACATGAACAGCCGAAAGAAACGAGAGTCGCACACTATCTCCCATTTTTTCTAGCTTCTCCCGCAATCCTGCAAATAGTAGCGCTTCCGCTTGTGGCTCTAGTCCCCGATGGGTACTTAACAGCTTAAGGTAATCATTAATGCCATAGGTGACTTCACACGCGGTTTGCTTGAAAATTAACTCCTTAAAATAACCAGAGTCTAAAACTTCTTGTCTAAATCCCCGCAAAGTCTCCGCTTGAATTTCCGCGCCTTCATATCGGACAAATGAGGGAGCATAAGCTTGATACACTTCCTCGATCTCTTGATACACTTCGTATTTCAGTTCAGGGGTCAAATTCCAAAGCAGGATCAGAAACCCGTTGTTGTGTAATGCCAACGCAGCCTTGGCATACCGAATCTCTGGCGATATCCAGTGAAAGGCGTTGGCAGCTAGAACGGCATTGAACTGTTTTTCCTCTAGTTTCCATTCCTCAAATGAGGTGTTGTGGATTGCAACATTCGGGTACAGCATACAGTTGCGTCTTGCCAAATGACAAAAATCTGGGTTTGGCTCAAGACACGTCATCGAAAAACCAAATTGAGCAAAAGCCACTGTTGCATTTCCTGGACCACAGCCGACCTCAAGAATCGATGCCTCTGAGGAAAGCTGAACTAAACCGACGGATTGATCGACCAATTCCTTTGGATAGTTTGGTCTTGCGTTGTAATAGATATCAGCAACAGGAGAATACCAATTCCTTCGCTGTTCCAAAGGCATAGAAGCTCTGGCATTAATTTCCTGTCTAGGGTCTTGCATAAGCTAGCTTTATTTAGATCGTGAATGTAACTTCATTTTAGACTCCAGAATCTGCTCAAAACTTTGCTCTCACCGACGACCCCAAAACATCTTGGCTCAATAGGTGTTTCGGGGAGGTGCTTTAGCTTAAATAGCTGAAATGCCTGATGTGTAATAGTTTTAGCCTCGGATGTCTTTGATGCCTGAAACACCTGTCATTAAATGCATTTAGCCGTTTATCATGTTTGAACTCCCCGAAACACCTATAGAGCCTATCGGCTTTGGGTTTGACTATCCCCATTACTCTCGTTTTGGATAATGCTCGTTACCAAAAGTGTGCTTTCTTAGGAATCTTGTAAAAACAACTTAAGCATTTTGAGATAGAACTACTATTTCCAATGGAACTTCAGAAAGTAGGACGAGTATGGCAGGCAAGCAATATATGAAATAAATCTAACAAATAAGTTGCTTAAGTTATTTTTACATGCTGCCTTACTCCCTTCTCACCCAAAAAACAGGCATTATAAAGTGAATAATTAGGCGTGCCCAGCGAAGCCGCGCACGCCTAATTATTCAATCGGAAGGGAGTAATAATTTAACAATATAGTAGAAGCGATTCATGGATCGCCTCTACTATCTATGCATCAAGCTCTTTACTCAAATGCAACAGATTTTCTGGTCGATAAAGGGAATCCTTTTTCCAACGGAGCTTTACCGTTTCATGCAAAGCCAAAATACCACCTTCCACTGTTCGCCAAACTTTTCCATCCAATTTGAATACACTAGAAGGTTGATTATCAAAGAATGTATCAAAGCGAGGATTGAGTTTATATTCAAGACGGTGGCGATCAAGAGATAGTCCCAGATCCTCAACCTGTTTCATCATCCAATCTAAAGTAATATCCGATAAACCATAGGTAGCTTCAGTACCTCCGCCAATACAGCCATGCTCGCCTACAAACCACAATTGTTGAATTTTAGTGTCAGCATCCTTACTAAGGTTCATTGGTGTTACAGGAAATGACTTGCGGATTTCATCGATCGAGATCGCATGAAAAGCATTTTGGATATAGCGATTGAGTTTTGTATCAAAAAATTCGTATTGTTTATTGATCCAGTTATCTAACGGAAAGAAGGGAATTAAATCGGGAATACCCAAGGAACCTACAGTATCCCAGCAGCATAATGCGCGAATTGGTACTCGATCTCCATAATTTTGACGAAATTGTATTGCACGATCGCTATTTGGTTTGGCGTCATCTCCGCGATTGCGATAGAGTTCATAGGCTTCAGGAGCCTTACGAATATACTGCCGCCTTAGCAGTCCAGAGCAGTAGATAAATCCCGCTAAACAGCGAATTGTATAAGCACCACGACTAAATCCAAACAGATAGACTTCATCACCATCCTCATAATTCAAGCTTAAAAAACGATAGGCGCCTTTAATCTTGCGATCAATACCCACGCCAAACGCACCACCTCCAAATTGCTCCAGAAAATCACCTTCCGTGCCAATACCTTCATCATAAAAAACGACTTGATGCGTACCTGGATCGTCGTTTGCCCGAATTGCTTGTGTGATTTTGACGACATTGCTAGCTCCATTATTTTCTAGCTTTTGCCAAGTTCCATCACAGCATACAATGAGTCTTTTCATAATCCTTACTCTTGTTGATATTTAACGTTTTTGGGAAATTGGAGCATTGAATCTTTTAGGAAAAGCCTTATTTTTAAAGGCTTTTAAAAAATCGACTGCAAATCGCTATAAGATATTCAAATGCTATTGTTTCACTTTGACTGTCGAAACATCAATATTGTTTAAATTCTTAAAATATACCGAAATAACTCTCGCTATTCCTCTGAGTCGTGAGTTTTAGGCGATCGCTCTAAGTTAGTTCAGCCTCTTACGGAAAACGATTTTGTCAACTCCAGCCGCGTAAAACTCTCGAATCCGCGCTTCTTCCTCGTATCCACTCTTGCGATAGAACTCCCTAACGTACTCAAAATCATCCGTTCCAGAAGTTTCCACTAGTAATATCCGCTCATTTTTTTTCGTTAACATCTTCTCAACATGTTGCAGCATTGACTTCCCGCGACCTTGTCTCTGATGAAGAGGATGCACAGCGATCAAATATAAATTCCATGTTCCCTCAGTCATTCGTTCTGGCGCAACATATGCCATACTCACTGGCTCGTTATCGTAGTCAGTAAACCAGAAGTCTTGAGTTTTAGCTTTATCGTTGAAGTGGTCAATAAGCATTTGAGAGAGAGACCCTATTTGACTTGGCTCAAATAAACCAGTCGCCTCTGCCAAAGAGATCAAAGCTGTTGTGTCATCTTGTGAAGTTAATCTAATCATTGTAAATCCTGTTTCCATCACAACAGTTATTATAATGCAAACATAACAACTGTTATGATAAAATGTCAAGATAATTATTTCATGTTGCTGTAAACCTATGAGTTATGAAGATCGTCGCATTGAAGTCGCCAAGGCAGCATGGCAGGTAATTGTTCGCGAAGGATTGGATCGCACTAGTATGCGGGCGATCGCGCAAGAACTTGGCTCTTCTACTGGGGTTGTCACCCACTACTTTCGAGATAAAGAAGAACTCATTCTGTTTGCTCTAGAACAAGTATTTAAAAATGTCATAGAATTCATGAGTGCTTGTGTTGAAGAGCAGAATGGAGTTGATAGACTAGAACAGATGATCTTTGTGGCTTTACCTTTGGATGGGACTGATAGAGATGATTGGAAGGTTTGGTTGGCGTTCTTGGGTTATTCTGTTGGACGAGAACACTTAGTTAAGGAACATCGAAAACGCTATGATTTGTTACGGCAGATTATTTATCAAGAGTTAGCAGCCTTACAAACAGCTAAGCTGATTCGATCTGAGCTAGATTTAATCTTTGAAGCCAATTCACTTATCGCTCTTGTAGATGGCATTGGTTCGGGAATTGTCATCTGTCCTGAGCAGTTTTTAGCGGAACAGCAAAAATATCTCGTGCGGCGACATATCAACACCTTATTAGTTTCACCGCGAACGTTCTAAGTATAATTAGTTCGCCTAAATTATCCATCTGCTAAAGAGTTTGCTGTAGGCGATCGCTATTATTGTGAGTCGTGATTTTTAGGCGATCATCTCAACAATCTATTTTCAAGGCGATCGCTATGACTGTGAGTCGTAATTTCTAGGCGATCGCTCTTATCGAATATTTTGAATTTATCGTCTTTTATTCAATAGTTCTTTGTGCAGATACATAATCATCTAACCAGTTTGTATCTAATATTAACTTTATAGTGCGTCTAACATTTCCTATAATTCCAGATAGAGTTATGAAAGATATATTCCTTCTCTTTAAATCAGCGACCATTCTATGATCTTGCCACACTTCCTTTAGTGTCTGAGCTACAACTTCAGGTAATTCAAAATAGAGATTATTCTGTCTTAATCTAATTATAACCATTCCATTTTCATCCAACCGTATTTCCACCCGATATTCATCTTCATCAAGTCTTTCAATAGGAGGCTCAGAGATAATATGAATAGGATATTCACCGTTCAATAAACCAAAATATGAACCTCTGCTGATTTGGCGAGTCTCTTCTAATAAGTTTCTCACTAAAACAGCCTCATTCCCGAACATTTGCTGTAAATTCTCTATGTTTTGATTTGGATTCTCGAAAAAATTTCTCAACTCTCTTCTAATATTTAATTGACTAATTTGTCTTGCATTCGTCCCTTCTAATTGTCTAAGTAAAGTTTTGATATTCTCAAAAAGGCGATTATGATAGTACTGAATCAAATAAATTTGATGATCTATTGCATAACGTTGAGCATTTTCTGTAAAGCCAAAAAGTGAAAATATTGAATAAACATAGTTGTATCTTTTCAGTTTAAAAGTCTGTTCACGATCAGAGAAGTAATTTTCATTAAGATCTTTTACTACACCAACAGCATTACGGATTACTTCAATTCCCACTCTCCCGTTAGAACGAGGTGTTGGAAAATTTGCTTTAGCTTCCAAACCGAGCCTAATAGGATACAAAAATGGAGATGTATGATCATTGGCAACTAGAGCATCCACTTGATGCCATTCTCCCCGTCCTTTTACTTCTAAGCCTGATCTCCCATTTCTAATTGAAGTATCTTCTCCAGATTTTAAGATTCGATAACCTGCTTTGCTAAGTAAGATTAAGATAATCTCTTCTAGTACAAGCCCTCTAAGCTGCGGTGTAAGCAAGATACAGTCTCCTAAATTATGTAATTGAGATTTTAATTTAGATATTCAAGACAAAATACAGCAGATCTGACTCTGAGTCAAACGCGATCGCATTAACATCTATCTTTTCAAGCCGATCGCTATTACTGTGAGTCTTGATGTTAGGCGATCGCCGACCAATTGTAAGTTTTGCGGTATTGCGATCGCTGATTGATGTTTGTTACAGAAGTCTCAAGATCTAAGATTCTAGGGATTCACCGTCTAAAAATAGTGGAAGTTCTTGATTTAATCGACCTGTACGCACAAACTCAGCATAGGTGTCAGCCTCGATCGCTAATAGTTCTTCACGCAATTGATCGGTAATAAATGGCAACAATTCAGGGTACTCAGTTTTAAGCTGATCGATTTCCTCTTGGAGTCGAGTTAGCTCACCCTTGACCAAAGACACTTGATAGTTATAGAACTCAATCTCAACCCTTGGATGTTGCTCTATTTCAGTCAGTCGTTGCAAAACTCGACTGAGCGCAGCCTGACGCGCAATAATTTCTAGATATCTTTCGCGCATCGGTTGTTTTTGGAGTAGATTTAGCTTCTGGAGAACAGGCTGAATCGTCAATCCTTGGACGAGCAAAGTAAATAGCACTGTCCCAAATACAGACGCAATCACCAACTCCCGCCCCTCAAAGCTTTCAGGGACACTCAATGCTAAGGCAATAGACACTGCGCCTCGCAGCCCACCCCACCAAAGTACCGTTTGCTCGGCAATGGGAATCTCTGACTTCGCAAAGCGATTGCTCAATCTACCCAGTCCATAAATCGCGATCGCCCTTGTGCCAATTACGGCGGCGATTGTTACCGAGATCGCGCCAATATTTTCACCGAGACTAGCAAAGCGAATCTGATCGCCAATCAATAGGAAAACAATGGAATTCACAAAAAAGGCTAAGAATTCCCAAAACTCACTAACAATGATTCTGGTGCGGGGATTCATTCCGATTAGAGAACCAAAGTTACCTAAAATCAATCCTGTAATTACTACTGCAATTACTCCCGATCCGCCTAATTCTTCTGTGATTAGGTAAGTTCCATAGGCGACCACCAGAGTTAGCGATTGCTCCACTAGAGGTAGATCGAAACGCTGAGTCAAATAGGAAATGCCAAACCCAATCAACCCTCCAGTTCCCAATCCAATCCCCACGACCAGCAGCAATTGCGTGAAAATCGCCTGAAATGTCAAGTTGGCTGTTCCTTGGGAAAAGGCAATCAAAAATCCAAAGGCAACTACTGCCATCCCGTCATTAAATAAACTTTCGCCTTCCATCAAAGTAGTTAGACGCTTGCCCACCCCCAACTCTCGAAATAAAGCCGTCACGGATACAGGATCGGTTGCGGACAGACTAGCGCCAATTAGTAAGGCAGTTGGTAAAGCAATCTGGGCAAATTGATTGAGGCTAAGCGCAATTCCCGCGATCGCGATCACAACGCCCACAACCGCATAGAGTCCAATGGGAATTAAATCTTGCTTTAATCTCGACCATTTCAAATTCCAAGCAGCTTCAAATAGTAAAGGCGGCAAGAAAATCAACAAAATTAATTGGGGAGAGAGATTAATCAACCGCACATCGGCTAATGCTAGTCCTAGACCAACAATCACCAATAATAATGTATAGGGAATTTTGCGAAACCAACTAAAAATTTGTGGCAAAGTTGCCACACTCAGTGAGACCGAAAGCACTAGTAAGAATTGCTTAAGATTCTCTTCGATTAATATTTCTTGTAAACCTGGCTCTATCATTTTTTGAATTCCAATTTCTAATTATTTTTACTGAATAGGGAATAATTGATTGAATTTTTTCCTTGTTGCTTGACGCTATACATTAAACTATTGGCGGCTTCGATCGATTGCTCTCCGTTAGGAGGTATTTCGATACAAATTAGAACGCCGATACTAAATGTTATAGTCCAACTATTTTTATGGGCTTTATCCATTAGATGATCTCGGAGCGTATTGACGATCGTATGCGAATCATCCCAATCTGCAACTGGCAATAGAATTGCAAATTCATCACCGCCTAGCCGTGATATTATATCTGACTTTCTTATGTGCTACTTGATTGTTGCAACCACAGCACAAAGAACTCTATCTCCTTCGCTATGTCCAAGCGTATCGTTGATCGTCTTAAAATTATCAATATCAATGTAAGCGATCGTCAGTGGACAACAATATCTACTTGCTCGATAGATTTCAGTTTCTAACTGTTCGCTAAATGCACGCAAATTCATAGCACCCGTTGGATGGTCGGTACGGGCTAATTCACTTTCTCTCAGTATGAAATACATCAAGTTTGATCGTAAATGAGCAACAAGAGTAAAAATTGTCCCTCGTGTAATTAATTCCCAAATATAGTAAATATGACGATCGGAGTAATGCTGCAAATATAAATCCATGGAAAGGGCTAATAGCGCAGTAACAATAGCAATGATGAAGCCGAAACGTCTATTAATTGAGGCAGACAGAAGAATTGGTATTACATACATTAATCCAAATCTGATCTCAGAACCAGTAAAATAGTCGAGAATCGCAATCAAACCCACCAATGAAATTATTAGAAAAATTAAGATAAATTCCTCATTCTTGTTTATCTTTTGATTAGGTTTAAAAAGCAGATTAATAAGTGATTTCATTATGTTCTCTAGTTCTGAGATTTGGCTTGGAAAGTATTGGCTTGATAGTACTTTGATGGATGTCAGCCTCAATCAAAAGATCGAAGTTTGTGCGAGTTTTGCGTGATAGAAATTTCAAACATTGGAGGTCGCTACGGATAAACTTATTGTAAAACGTTCATTACAGTCTTTCAATCTAAAACAATTATCTGAAATACCAATTGAGTCTTACTTACTTAATAAATATTTGAGCTTTTTTGCGTTAATCTAGATTAATAGGCAAAAATAAAGTCTGTTGTAAATATTGTAAACATCAAGACTAACAACATGAAATCTCCATTATATTTTAATCTATTGTTTGCTTTTTTAGTCTGTTTGCCTTTATCCATTACCACAAGTGCTAATGGATTTGAGGAGGCTTTGAGAGAAAATGAGCCGACAAATATTTGTAATACTGCCTTTAGAATTATTGGAAATGTTGAGGGTGGAGCAGAAGTTTTTAAACATCCAAACTACTATGCTGACGATCGCGGTGCTGAGGTTATTAAACTTGTCTCTGCTGGAACTGAAGTTCTTTTTGAAATCTCTGATAGAACTGGAGATTGGTCGGAAATCAGACTAAAGGGAGGGCTAACAGGATGGGTGCGGACTAGAGATTTGAGAGTAAGTTCCGATGAAAGTTCAACATTTAATGGGACAATGCGAGTCAAAACATTAGATGGTTCAAATCTGAACATCCGCCAATCTGCTAGTTTGTCATCCCCAATAATTGGCCCTTTGCGAACAGGTGCTATTGTTACTTACAAAGGCTTTGTGGGATATTGGACAGAAGTAGTTGATGAAAATGGTGTTAGAGGATTCGTGAGTTCTAAATTTTTAGTTTGTTCAGATGCTAAGGTGAATTGAGTAATTTATTATTGAGTAATTTTTTAGGAGCATATTTGCGAAATTGGCGTGTTAAGCGTTGATTATCAAGCATTTTTAGTGCGATCGCCCCAATTATTCGCCCAAATTTTGTTGTCGTTTATATTTAGGTTGACGAATTATGTTCAACAACTCCGAGAACAAGCCATTGTATATTCTGCTCATCAGCGTTCATGGATTGATTAGAGGTCAAAATCTGGAACTAGGGCGAGATGCCGATACTGGAGGACAGACAAAATATGTTGTGGAACTAGCTAAAGCTCTTGGCAAGCAATCGAATGTAGAGCGCGTTGATTTGGTCACGAGGCTGATCATTGATGATGCTGTGGATGCTGACTATAGCGCAGTGACTGAAGATTTAGCAGAGAATGTCCAGATTGTGCGGATTGAAGCAGGTCCTGAAGCCTATATTCCCAAAGAAGAATTATGGAGTCATCTTGATAGCCTTACCGATCGCCTATTTACATGGTTACTCGAACAGCGACGATTGCCTGACATTATCCATAGTCATTACGCCGATGCGGGATATGTGGGAGTGCGCCTTTCCCATTTAACAGGTTTGCCGCTAATCCATACAGGGCATTCTTTGGGACGGGATAAACTGCGAAGATTGCTTGCCTCTGGGATGACGCTAGAACAGGTCGAAGAGCGCTATCATATGCTCCAGAGGGTGAGTGCGGAAGAAGATACTTTAAGTAATGCTGATTTGGTAATTACTAGCACTCGTAATGAAATTGAAGATCAGTACGAACTTTACGATTATTATACGCCAGAAAAAATGGCGATTATCCCTCCTGGAACCGATTTAGAGCAGTTTTATCCATCGACCGATCGCAATGAGGAGATCGCTTTCAAGGATGTTTTAATAAAGTTTCTCAATAATCCTGATAAGCCAATTATTCTTGCCCTATGCCGACCCGATGAGCGCAAAAATATTGTCACACTTCTAGAAGCTTATGGGCGATCGCCACGTCTTCAAGAAGTAGCTAATTTAGTAGTTGTGGCAGGCAATCGCGACGATATTCGGGAACTGAATGAAGGGGCGCAAAATGTTTTAATTGAGTTATTGCTGGTAATGGATTGCTATGATCTTTATGGGCTAGTCGCTTTACCGAAACATCATAGCTCTAGTGAAGTTGCGGATATTTATCGATTAGCGGCTAACTCCAAAGGCATTTTTGTGAATCCTGCTCTAACTGAGCCTTTTGGATTAACTCTATTAGAAGCTGCGGCGAGTGGATTGCCCTTAGTTGCCACAGAAAATGGTGGTCCAGTAGATATCATTGGTAATTGTCATAACGGTTTATTGGTCGATCCTCTCAATGGAGAGGCGATCGCTGAAGCATTATTGAAAATCCTCGAAGATGCTACGCTTTGGCAGCAATTTTCCGAAAATGGTTTAAAAAGTGTTGCCAAATTCTATTCATGGGATGCTCACGCTCACGCCTATATCCAAAAGATTCAACCGTTAATCTTAAAACAGGAGCCTTTACCAAAGCCAGCATTACTAACCAAATCAAGTCAGTATCGCAAGCGGGCGATTTTTACAGCGATCGACAATACCCTATTGGGGGATGCGGAAGCGTTGTCGCAATTTATTCAACTTGTTCGCCAACAACATCGGAAGTTTTTATTTGGCATCGCCACAGGTCGCCGCTTAGATTCCGTTCTCAAAATTTTGAAAACCTATGGTATTCCCACTCCTGATGTTTTAATTACCAGTTTAGGCACCGAGATTTACTATCCGCCTCGATTTACTGCCGATGTTGCTTGGCATTATCATATTGATCGTTTATGGACACCGCAAGTATTACGCCGCATTATCGATCCCTTGCCAGGTATAACGCTGCAACAGAAGGATCAGCAAAGTCGGTTTAAGGTTTCCTATTACTACGATGCGAACATTGCACCGCCAATGGAGGAAATTTTAACCCTATTGCGTCAACAGGAGTTGTCTGTGAATACAACTCTTTCCTTTGGTCAATATTTAGACTTTGTACCTGCTAGAGCTTCTAAGGGACTGGCTTTGCGATATGTCGCTAGACAATGGAATATTCCATTGGAGCAGGTTTTGGTAAATGGTGGATCGGGTGGCGATGCAGATATGCTGCGCGGTAATACTTTGGGTGTAGTAGTTGATAATCCTCACCGTGAAGAGTTATTAGCCTTGAACGATACCGATCGCGTTTATTTTGCGGATAGCGCCCATGCTGGTGGAATTTTAGAGGCGATCGCCCACTATGATTTCTTTAATTTATAGAAGGATAGCCCCGCTTTCGGCGGGGCTATCCTTACTATAAAATTTTCAACCAATTCAAACACAACTTATGCAGAAATTATTGATTTGTACTGACCTCGATCGCACCTTATTACCGAATGGAAACCAACCAGAATCCCCTGAAGCGCGGTCAATATTTAACCTTTTTGTAAGCCGTCTAGAAGTATGTTTGGTATATGTGAGCGGTCGGAATTTGACATTAATCCAAGAAGCAATTCAAGAGTATGATTTACCAGCACCTCATTGGGTTGTTGGCGATGTTGGTAGCACGATTTATCAACTCGATGGCGATCGCTGGAAATCTTGGCAAAGCTGGTCAAAAAAGATCGCGGGGGATTGGCAAGGTTTAAATGCTATAGACTTAGAGCCATTGTTTCTGGATTTAACCGAAATCTCGCATTTGATTTTACAAGAACCCGATCAACAAAGCCGTTTTAAACTCAGTTATTATCTGCCCTTAGAGGTCGAAAAAGAGTCTTTACAGCATTACATCAAACTTCGCCTTGAAGAACAAAATATTGCCGCCAGTTTAATCTATAGCGTTGATGAAGCCAAAGCGATCGGCTTATTAGACATATTGCCAGCTCATGCAACTAAATTTCATGCCGTGGAATTTCTGATGAACCAACTGGGTTTTGATTACAGCAATACAGTGTTTGCGGGTGACAGTGGTAATGATATGCCATTGTTGATTAGTTCCGTGCCTTCTATTTTAGTTGCAAATGCCCATGAGGATGTTATTGAACAGTCTCAAAGGCAAGCAAAGGAACTAGGGAATACAAACTATTTGTATTTAGCCAAGGGTGGTTTTTTGGGCATGAATGGGAACTACAGCGGAGGAATTTTGGAAGGGATTGCCCACTACCATCCAGACATACAAAAATTACTTGTATAAGTTCTAGCAAAAAAATAATTAGCAAAACAGAAGATTCGAGGACAATTCCATGTACGAGCAGATTTCTCACTCACTTTTAAATTCTATCCTTGACGATTTAAAGCCTGAAATTCGTCGCCAAGATTTGCGACATTTTTATACTCGTCTTGGGGCAAATTTCTACGCAATCCATTCGCTTTTCTATACACTGTATGGACATCGCGATGATTTTAAATTGCAAATGTTGCGTCTAGTGGAAACTATGGCGAAAGGCTACATCGATCGCTCTCCAGAATTAGAGCGTTTGGATATTCAGCGAGAAAAAGACCACAACTGGTTTTTGTCCCAAAAATGGGTGGGGATGGCGCTTTATTCCAATGGATTTGCTGACAACCTCAGCGATCTAGTGAGCAAAAGCAGTTATTTTCAAGAATTGGGCATCAATATGGTGCATATTATGCCGATTTTGAAATGCCCTGATGGTAAAAGCGATGGTGGCTATGCGGTCAGTGATTTTCGCCAAATTGATGAGAGTGTGGGTGATTTGGAAGATGTTCGTCTTATTGCCGAAGATTTCCGCAAGCGAGATATTTTGCTGGTTCTAGATATAGTTCTCAATCACACTTCTGACGAACATGAATGGGCAAGGCAAGCCATGAAGGGCGATAGTCGTTTTCAAGACTATTACTATATTTTTGAAGGTCGAGAAGTCCCTGATATGTTTGAGCAGAGTATGCCAGAAGTTTTTCCTGCAACCGATCCAGGGAATTTCACTTGGAATCCTGAAATGGGAAAATGGGTGATGACAGTTTTCCATGATTATCAATGGGATTTGAATTACAGCAATCCCACTGTATTCATTGAAATGCTTGATATTATTCTGTTTTGGGCAAATCAGGGCGTGGACGTGTTGCGCCTCGATGCGGTAGCCTTTTTGTGGAAAAAGATTGGAACTTCTTGCCAAAATGAGCGCAAGGCACATCTGATTTTGCAGTTAATGAAGGACTGTTGTCAGGTGACTGCCCCAGGAGTGTTATTTATTGCCGAAGCGATCGTTGCTCCCATTGAAGTAATTAAGTATTTTGGCGAAGATGCGATCGTTGCCAAAGAGTGCGAAATTGCCTATAATGCAACTTTAATGGCATTACTCTGGGATGGAGTTGCTACAAAAAACACAAAGCTCCTCAGTCAAGGTATAAAGAGCTTGCCCAATAAATTGGAACGAGCGACTTGGCTGAATTATGTACGCTGTCATGATGACATTGGTTTTGGCTTTGACGACAATGATATTCGCTTAGCAGGCTACGAACCTCATTCTCACAGACGCTTTTTAATTGATTACTTTAGCGGTAAGTTTGACGGTTCAGCGAGAGGATTGGAATTTATGCACAATGAATCCACTGGTGATGGGCGTATCTGTGGTTCACTGGCTTCCCTAGTCGGGTTAGAATCCGCATTACAGACTGAAGATAAAAAATTGATTTCCGAAGCTATTAATCGAATTCTCTTGCTGCATGGAATTATTCTCTCCTTTGGTGGAATTCCTATGATTTATAACGGTGATGCATTAGGCGTACTTAATGATTACAGCTTTAGTGAAGATCCTATCAAATGCAATGATAATCGCTGGGTGCACCGTCCAAAAATTGATTGGGAAAAAGCGGAGTTACGCAAAAAACAAGGCACAGAAAAGTATGCAATCTTCACTGCCATGAAAAAGATGATTTCTATTCGCAAAGAAATCTCTGCATTTGCTGACTTTAATAACCGCGAATTACTGCAATTAGAGAACGAACATCTACTTGGTTTTATTCGATTCGATCATCAGCGTCCATCCGAGAAAGTGCTTGTTCTAGCTAATTTTGATGTCAATCCGCAATATTTAGACCTGTCAGATTTAAGTCACACAGGTTTTAGCGCCTATAGTCAGTTTATCGATTTATATAGCGGTAAGAAGCCATCTCAACATGATGAGTGCATTGTTCTGCAAGGTTATCAGTTTTACTGGTTGACAGAAACATAACACAAAAAGAGAGTGACACGAAGCCGCGCCACTCTCTTTTTGCGACTTCTCAAAGGGATATCCCTAATTTATCACATTAATCAAATGGTAAGTGGTGACTGGACATAGATTGTCGGATCTTCCATCGTAAAAACAATTCCCTGTTCGGAAAGAGATCTCGCAATTTCGACACTTGCTAGCTCTAGTAAACGTTTACGCACCTCGATCGCATTATCTTGAGAGCCGAGAATTGCGAAGCTAACGCGCAATCGTTTACCCGTGCCATCAGCATCAGAAATATTAGTGCTATTCGCATCAATTCCTGATAATGAAGAGGTTTTCTCCATAATTACTTGCTGCACCAGAGCGTGTTCGCGTTCCCCTAAAACTGCCGCAAAATCCATATATAGTAACACCATAATTTTTTTTGCAAGAGTCACATTTTCAATCTCGACACTAACTAAAATCGAATTGGGCATGACAATAATTGTGCCAGTACCAAGTGAGCGAATTTTGGTCGATCGCAAACCAATACTTTCTACTTTGCCTAATTCTCCTCCTGGTAGGCGGATGTAATCGCCAGTCACAAAGGGTCGATCTAGATAGGGCTTGCTGAGAAAGGCAGAAACAGTTGATATTAATGGTTTTCAAGGATGATAAAAACTGATAAAATGCAAGGAAAAAGCATAAAAGCAAGAAAAAGCCTTGCAGCAATAAAATCTTATGTGCCGACGTTCCGCCAAAGGACAACTATCATTCGAGAACTTCTATCTTCCATTTAATGGGAAACTATCAGGAGAGAATCGATGGGTAAAGTTAGCAGAACTAATCCCATAGGAAAGTTTTGAGAATGAATATGCAGAACAATTCAGTGCAGGAGAAGGAGCGCCAGCCAAGAGTTTTCGGATGGCACTGGGAGCGCTGATCATCAAAGAGAAATTAGGGACAAGCGATGAAGAGACAGTAGAACAGATCCGCGAGAACCCATATTTGCAATACTTTCTAGGGATATCAGAATACAGCGACAAAGCCCCCTTTGAAGCCAGCATGATGGTACACTTTCGCAAACGATTGAACCTAGAGATCATCGGCAGAATCAACGAACAGATCGTAAAACGGTCAATCGAATCGAAGCAAGAAGGACAAGGTCAAGGTCAAGAAGAAGAGAAAGAGAAAGAAGAAGAACCACCGAACCAAGGCAAATTGCTACTAGATGCAACAGTCGCGCCAGCCGATATTCGTTATCCCACTGACATCAACCTATTGAATCAAGCAAGAGTAGTCACCGAAAAGATCGTTGATGCACTTTACGAACAAGTGAAAGCCCAATTACCAAAGAAACCGCGCACCTATCGTCTTCAAGCAAGGACAGCCTATCTAGCCATCACCAAACAACGCCAAACCAAGGGCAAAAAGTTACGCAAAGCAATTCGGCAACAATTGGGATATGTACGTCGCAATCTCGGTCATATTGATTCTTTGGTATCCGCAGGTGCATTACTGACAGAGTTGAGCAAGCATCTTTATCGGAGTTTGTTGGTGGTCAGTGAAGTATTTCGACAACAACAATGGATGTATGACCAACGTTGTCATCGCATTGAAGCTCGTATCGTTAGTCTCACTCAACCCCATGTGCGTCCCATTGTTCGAGGCAAGGCGGGAACACCTGTAGAGTTTGGAGCCAAACTCTCGGTTAGTTGTGTTGATGGCAAGGTATTTCTCGACCATCTCAGTTGGGATAACTTCAATGAATCGGGGGATTTACAGCATCAAGTAGAATTGTTTAAATCTCGCTTTGGACATTACCCTGAAGCGGTTTACTTTGACCAGATTTACCGCACTCGCAGCAATCGCGCCTATTGTCGAAATTTGGGTATTCGGATTACGGCTCCGCCTTTGGGCAGACCTGTACCCGATGATTTGGCGGTCATTCGCAAGCAATCTCTTGAAGATGCTAAGATTCGCAATCACATTGAAGGCAAGTTTGGGCAGGCTAAGCGTCGCTTTGGCTTAGACTGCGTGATGACTAAGTTAGCCAATACTTCGGAAACCGCGATCGCTATCAATTTCTTGGTGATGAATTTGGAATCGCTGCTCAAGCGGCTTGTTTTTTTCGGTTTTTCTTTGCTTATGTTTTGCTGGCAACTCTTTCTTCTTCCTTTTGAGAAACAACTCTTTAGCTTTAGTTCTCTTTCTTGGCTATTTTCTGGTAGACAGTCAAAGTGGGTGCGACCTCCACTTGATAACCCGTTACTGTGTAAGGATTCTGGCTTTCCCTAATTCAGGAAATAATTTTTGAATGGATTTGATGAAAGCTTTACTAGGCAAGGATTTCGCTAATTTGAGAAGGTATCATATGAAGGTCGCACCCGTCAAAGTGTTACCTTCTTCCTCTTTGCACACTACTTTCCGCTTAGTCTCTTTTTCAGCAAGCCCTATCTAGTTAAACCATTTAGTATTGAAGAACTACTGGCTAGAATCCAAGCAAGATTACGTCGAATGTCTTCTGACGTTTCTGACAACTTACAGTTTGCCGATTTAACTCTTAATCGCCTCACCCGCGAGGTCTATCGCGCTCATCAAAAGATCGAACTAACTGCCAAAGAATTCGATCTTCTGGAATTTATGTTGCGACATCCACATCAAGTTTTAACCCGTGATCAAATCCTAGAGTCTGTATGGGGATACGACTTTATGGGTGAGTCAAATATCATCGAAGTCTATATTCGCGCATTACGCATCAAATTAGAAGCAAGCAATCTTAAACGTTTATTACATACAGTACGCGGCGTGGGATATGTATTGCGAGATCAAGTAGAATCTACACATTAGTTCTTAAAGCCCATATTTTACTAGTAATGGAAGGCAAAAAAAACATAGTAATTTCCGACCAAACGAACCAAAAAAAACTTGTTAAAAGTGTTGCAAAGCAACACTTTTAACAAGTTTTTTTGGTTCTGCTTTGAGCCCAAAGTGCTGAAAATAGGTTCTAATATATCGATCACTATACCGAAGCAGAGATGCTTTGCGACACCTCTTGGCTTAATTCCAATACATCAGGTTTTAGTTGAGACTTACTATCAAGCAACATATAGGTATCCATTTCACCTCGGCCCTTAACAAATATTTTGCCGCGATGCCAGAAGTTATACTTATCTTTGAGTAACTCATAGGTTGTCTGTGTGACTTGAATCCCCCCTGCTAAACCATGAGATTCCATCCGACTAGCGACATTGACAGCATCCCCCCAAAGATCGTAAATAAATTTACGGATGCCAATTACCCCTGCCACAACTGCACCCGTATTAATCCCAATTCGTAAACGGAAGGGAGTATCGTCACCACGGTTAAAATTAGAAATTGATTTTTGCATAGCTAGAGCCATCTCAGCGATCGCTTCTGCATGATCGGAGCGGGCAGTTGGCAATCCTCCAACTACCATATAGGCATCACCAATTGTTTTAATTTTTTCTAATCCCAACTGATCGGCAAGCATGTCAAAAGAAGAGAAAATTCCATTGAGCATAGTCACTAAGTCATTAGGGGAAACTTGCGAAGAGAGCGCTGTGAAGTCCACAATATCCGCAAACAATATGGAGACATTTTCCGATCTTGAAGCGATCGCATTATTCCCGATCTTCAGTTGATTGACAATCTCTTTTGGCAAAATATTTAGCAATAAATTTTCAGATTTTTCTTGCTCGGCTTTGAGAGCTTGTTCCGCTTTCTTGCGCTCTGTAATATCTTGAACAAGTCCTTCATAGCCAATAAAGTTTCCTTGTTCATCATAGTTAGCTCTAGCATTAATCAAAATCCAAATGATACTGCGATCGCTTTTATATACCAAAGCTTCAAAGCTTGCCACAGAACCGTCAGTTTCAATTTGATGCAGAAATTCTTGATAACGATGTGGTTCAGCAAATAGCCGATATGGATCGACCGCCACTTCAGTCATTAGCTGTGTAGGAGTTTCATAGCCATAAATATTCGCAAGCGCAGGATTAGCGTTGATATAACATCCATCAGTTTGCGCCTGAAAAATGCCCTCGATCGCATGTTCAAAAATGCTGCGATACTTCTCTTCCGCTTGGCGAAGGGACTCTTCGATCTGTTTTTGATGACTAATATCAATAATCACACCATCCCAGACCGTATCACCATTTTGATTGCGATGGGGTTGAGAAATGATTCTCACCCATTTAACTTTCTTAAAGAAACTAGAGACTCGATATTCATGCTCAAAAGTCATCAGTTCTTCGGCTGATATTCTTACCATCTCACTGAGTGCTGCGCGATCTTCAGGATGAGCCATATCAAATACCCATTCCAAATGCTCAGTAAACTCTTCAACGGATATGCTAAATATTTCTTGAGTACGAGGGCTGATATAGGGCATCGAGACGCTACCATCGGGATGTAAAACTGCGCGATAGACGACCCCCGGCACATTGTCTGCGATCGCAGAAAATCTTTGCTGACTTTCTCGTAGCAGTACTTCTGCTTGCTGGCGATCCGCCGCCTCATTTTGCAAACGTTTGATCGTCTTTTGTAATTGGAGCGTGCGTTGCTCAATCCGCCGTTCCAATAATTCATTGGCATCCCGCAACTCACCTTCAACATTTAACAGATCGGATTGCGCTTTGAGTAAGCGCTGATTTGCTTTAAACATTTTAGACATCGCCGCGCGAGTAATTTCAGGAGCTAGTTGGTTACGACCTTTACTCTGACCACGGCCTAATAGACGTGTAATTGTAAATTCCAGATCTTGAACTTCTTTTTCAAATTTCCAGCCTCGCTGAATGCCTTGGGCAATTTCCATAAGCATCTCAATTACTACGATTGATTGGTTTGGATTTAACTCCTCTGCTCCCAACCAAGGCAGTGGTTTAATCGGATCGACTGTGTATAAGATTTCAAATTTTCCTGTCGAATTAACTTCGGCAACACGACAGGCTGTGGCAATGTGATGGTTGAGCGCAATCATCATTTTGCCAGCAGGTGCTAAACAGATTTGATCGTAGACAGCTTTACGAACTGGTAATACATCAAAAGTTTGGACAGCTTCAACTGCTTGCTTCCACAAAAATACTTGAGTATAGGCGGATTGCATTACCGCATTAACTGCTAGCGATCGCTCCTGCTTTAATCCAAACCAAATGGCGAATTTACGCAGAAAATCAAGATTTTGGGCTGTCTCTATGCTTTGAAAATAATTTGCACAAGCAAGATGACCTGCGATCGCAGATGGATCGATATTTTGGCTGAGTTGCCACAGTTCCACATCCGTTAATCGCATTGATAAAATGGGAATATCTTCAGCTTTAATTCCAGCTTCGGCATATTGCTGTAAAAAAGCTATTGATTTTTCGGGATTCAATGTGCTAATGACAGCATCAGGGACTATATGCTTAATTTTGGCAATACTATCGTGATATTCGGACGCATTTTGCGGGATATAGTCTTCACACAATATCAAGCCATTTTGCTGCTTGATTTGAGCGCGAATAATTTTATTAACCGTACGTGAATAAATTCCGTCGGTTCCGAGCAAGTAAATGCTATTTCCTTTGTTTTGTAGCAGCCAATTAACTGCTGGCTGCACAACCTGATTGGGGCAAGCACCCGTATAAAATACATTCCTAGAAGATTCTAGCCCTTCGTAATAATAGGGATACCAAAGTTGAGCTTGATGTTTTTCGAGGATGGGAATAATACTTTTTCGAGATGAAGATGATCCGCCACCAAATAAGTTGCTAATATTCAATTCTGATAGTAGGTATCGAGCTTGTACCGTAATGTTGTAGTCATTAGAAGCGATATCTACAACGATTGGTTCGACAATTTTTCCTAATATGCCTCCCGATTGATTAATCTCTGCGATCGCCATCAAGGTTGCATCTTTAACCAGCGCATCGCCAGTGCCCATAACGACACTCGGAAAGTGCATCACGCCGACTCGGATGACTTCAGTCCTACTATTACTTTCAATATTTAAGGACTTAGCCTCTCGATTCATTGGTCGATACTCCATACCTTAAACTTGATATATTTACTGAGAGGTGGCGCTTTGCGCCGCCTCTCACTTACTCATTTTTATCTAATAGCTAACTATAATACCTCTTAAATCTAGCTTAATCTATTGCCAAATATGTTCCGCGAAATGGCTCAAAATCTAGATATAACAATCCTAAATAGACTCGCTATTTAAAAAATTAGCGATCGCGGCTTATGCTTGCTGTATTCGCAAAAGAATGTGGAATAACATAACATATAGCATTAGTGATCGACTGATGCAAAGCCAACAAAATCTCAGTTCTAGCTATATCTACATTGTCTAAATCTAGGCTTAGGCAATCATGTAAATTCAGGTTTATAAATCGATTTTGAAGCCAATTAATTTCAGCGATCTCGGACTTAGTAATAATTAAGATTGGCAAACTGGATAGTAACTCTAACTTACTAATATCTTCTAGATACTTCAATAAAAACTGATTGTCACCATTAAGTAGAACCAAATCTGGCTGCCAAATTTTGGATAACGCATCTCCTTGAGGCAAGTCTTCGGCTTCTAGTAGACAATGACCAAGATCTTGAAGTAAACCAATTACAGGGTCTTCCAGATTGTGATTTAAGTATAAGAATTTGAGAGATTTCGGAGCTGCCACGTAGTTGGGCAGAAACACGCTAAGTTCTTCCGATTTGATCGGTTTGATCAAAATTCCATCCGCTTGATGGGAGTTGATTTTGGGTTCATCAGCATGTTTCATCATTACTACGCGAATATGCTGCGTTATTGGATCGCCCTTGAGTAATGCTAAAACATCCCAGCCCGATAACATTGGCACATTTGGACTTAACAAAATTAAGCAAGGCTGCAAACGTCTTGCTTTTTCTAGAGCTTCAGTTCCCGATCGCGCAATTACTACTTGATAATTGAAATCCGCCAGAGTATTTCTTAGCCAATCCACAGCCTCCATAGAAGTTTCCACAATCAATACTAAGCGACCATGACTGATGTCAATCCGCTTTTCAAGTTGCTCAAGATTACGGCTAGTCTCAGGAGGCAACAAAATTGTAAACTGACTGCCCACATCTACCTGTGAAACAAAGGTAATATCGCCACCATGCAAACGAGCTAGGTGTCTAGTTAAGAGCAAGCTTGATCCAGTCCCTTCAAAGCGTCGAGTTAGGACATTTTCGACCTGTTGAAATTTTTGAAATACTAAGCTTTGTTTTTCTTCAGGAATGCCAATCCCCTGATCCCAGACAGTGATTGCGAGCCAGCCTTCCCACCATCGCACCGTAACCCCTATTTTGGGAGGTGTAGACGGTACATCATCAACTAATTCCGATGGAAAAAAACTAAATTTAAAAGCATTGGAAAGCAGGTTTATGAGCATTTGCTGCAACCTAGTTTCATCCGCATAAATTGTTTGCACCGTTGGATCGATATCTAAATGAATATCCAGTTCCCAACCTTCCTCAAAGTGATAGTTTCGGAAAATCGTGGAATCTTGTTGAACGAGCTTTTTAACCTGTTGAATACTTTTTAGGCAAATATCTTTTACAGAAACAGTCTCGGCATATAGTTCTAGTTGTCCTGACTCGGCTTTGGCGAGGTCAAAAATATTATCAATAATCGAAACTAATTGCCGACCGCTTTGATGAATCATCTTCACATAGCGACTTTGGCGTTCATTCAGTTCTCCAAAAGTATTGTTACTCAATAAACTAGCAATCCCAATCACGGAAGTTAAGGGCGTTTTTAACTCATGATTGATACAGGTCAAGAATTCATCTTTGACTCGACTTAGCCCCGCTAGCTCTTGAGCGAGATTCTTTTGGGCAGTGATGTCGTAGGCGATCGCTAGATCTAGTCCTTGCAGACTGCCTTGTAGGGCGACACTAATCACTTGCCAAGTAAATGATGCACCATCAGTAGTACAGAACTGGTGAGTTACTGGTAGATTTGGTTCAAGTACTTGGGGACTATTCTCAACATGATGATTATTAGTCGATATTTTGCTAGTAGTCTCAGCTATTGGCGATATATATGCCGCAGCATTACTGAGTAAACTTTCGTGTAAGCTATTTCGCCATGCAGAATTCATCCCCACGATTGCCCCATCGCGATCGCTGATCATCACGGGTAGTGGTAATTGATAGATCAGAGGCAATAACAACGAGGTTACAGTTGGGCTTTGGCTTTGCTCAACTTGCACCAGCGATCGCAATAATTTTGAGACTTCCAAAAGCGCCGTAAATTTCCCATAGTCATCAACTAAAGCCCATATTTCCGCCGAATGCCGATATTGCGAAATTCTTTGCAAAAAATCAGCGATCGTCATCGAGATCGAGATCGCAGGTAATGGCTCCAGATCAATATCTTCTAACGCGATCGATGGCGCTACAAACGCGCAATTATCTGTCTGCGATTGCCAATTTAATAAACATCTTGTATTAAATAACCCCTGAGGCAAATCGTTTTTATCTAACACCACAACATTAGACCATCCTTTTTGAAGAAGGCTTAACGCCTCAGCAGTATGGGTGGGCAGTCGGCAAATTGCTACCAGCGACTGTCCATATATCTCTAAAGACTGATTTAAGGTGAGAGAGTCCATATGCTGAAATGCTTACGGGTTATGGTTAATACAGCACAGATCGGACGAAACCCAATAAATTTTTTTAAATGTTGCCAAGCAACACTTTAAAAAAATTTATTAGTTCGGATATTAGCGGAAAGTACTGTAAGTGTCATTTATCACTAACAACCTATAAATTTCTATATAGTACGATCACCAATTTCACATGGTTTCGTCATTTAAGTGCGAAAATAAAGATTAAGATAAAATTTCAGCCATTACCAACCACCAATAGCCCGTGCCTGTTATTTCTAATCTACAAGTATGCTGTTTGGTGGCTAAAGATAATGTCAACCAAACCAAATCCACTCTTGCGAAGTTTTTGCCAGAGGATCGATACACAATTACAGTTGTTTCCGAATTAGAAGGACTTGTAAGTTTATTAACAAAAACCCAAAATGCCCAAGATTGTCTAGTTATATTTAAAGATGTCAAGAGAGATGTTGAGGCTGTAGTCGATCATCTTGGCATGTTAAATATTTTCATGCCGACCATCCTAGTCCTAGAAGATCTTTATGAACAAAGCGAACCCCCTTATGAACAGATCGAATCAAAAGACTTTTATCGAGCCAGTATCAGTATTAATCTTGCTCAGCTTCAAGATCTGCCAACGATTATCGATCAAGCGATCGCCACTTTTATCAAGATTTCGCCACAAGTTAGACACCAAGTCTATGTCAATATTCCATGCAGCGATGCTTCCGAATCTTTAAGTGTTCAACAACAAAGGCTAGCTCAAAAGCTAAATGAGAGATTGGGGTATTTGGGGGTGTATTACAAACGCGATTCACGATTATTCCTGCGTAACCTATCTCCTGAGGATAGGAAAGAATATAGCGATCGCCTAAAGAACATATATCGGTCAATCATCCTAGAGTACTTTCTCGAAAAAAACGATGATTTAAACCAAAAGATTGATGAATTCGTTAATCTCTCATTTTTTGCTGATATTTCTGTGTCACAGGTTCTAGAGATTCATATGGAACTGATGGATGAATTTGCCAAGCAATTAAGACTAGAAGGCAGAAATGATGAAATTTTACTAGATTATCGAATTACGCTAATTGACATGATTGCCCACCTATGTGAGCTATATCGACGATCTATTCCCCGATCCTAAAACAATAGAGCAAATGCAAAGATTAATTCTATAGAAGTTTAAGAGATACGTTATAAATAGCCGACGCAACCACAATTAATGAAATGATTCGTAAAACTTACGTCCTAAAACTCTACGTCGCAGGCAACACGCCAAATTCGGTGAGAGCACTGAAAATGCTCAACGATATCCTTGAGAAAGAATTTCAAGGCGTTTATACGTTGAAAGTCATTGATGTGCTTAAAAATCCGCAACTAGCTGAAGAAGATAAAATCCTTGCTACTCCCACCTTAGCAAAGGTTTTACCGCCGCCAGTTAGGAAAATTATTGGTGACCTGTCTGATCGCGAAAAAGTTTTAATCGGACTAGATCTACTATATGAGGAATTAATTGGCAATGACTAGCCCATCAATTGAAATAAATAACGATAGCAGCGATACCAAAAGACAAGAGCTAGGTGTGCAGAAGTTACGCACCATGATCGAGGGGTTAGATGACATCACTCATGGAGGACTACCCAAAGGGAGATCGACTCTTGTTAGTGGGACATCAGGTACTGGAAAAACTCTTTTGTCAATGCAGTTTCTCTATAACGGCATTACGGGCTTAGACGAGCATGGCGTATTTGTTACTTTTGAAGAATCGCCGTCTGACATTATTAAAAATGCCCATAGCTTTAATTGGGATCTGCAAAAACTGATCGATGAAGGGCGCTTATTTATCCTTGATGCTTCTCCAGATCCTGAAGGTCAAGAAGTAGTTGGCGATTTTGACCTGTCAGCACTGATCGAGCGCATTCAATACGCAATTATCAAATACAAAGCGAAACGGATCTCCATTGATTCGATGACCGCTATCTTTCAGCAATACGACTCGCTTGGCCTAGTCCGACGCGAAATATTTCGGATTATCGCTCGACTTAAGTCTCTGGGCGTAACCACAGTCATGACCACTGAGCGCGAATTAGAATATGGCCCTGTGGCAAGATTTGGGGTAGAAGAATTCGTTTCCGATAATGTAATTATTTTAAGAAATGTCCTTGATGGGGAGCGTCGCCATCGCACCGCCGAGATTCTAAAGCTGCGGGGTACAACCCATATGAAGGGCGAATTTCCATTTACGATGACCAGCAAAGGCATTAATATATTTCCCTTGGGCGCAATGCGCCTTACCCAAAAATCATCTAATACCAGAGTCTCTTCGGGTATTACTACACTTGATGAAATGTGTGGTGGTGGCTATTTTAAGGATTCGATTATTCTTACAACTGGGGCAACTGGTACGGGCAAAACCCTGATGGTTAGTAAGTTTATTGAAAATGGTTGTGAAAATGGCGAACGGGCGATTTTGTTTGCCTATGAGGAGTCCCGCCAACAGCTTACGCGCAATGCTTCATCTTGGGGAACCGATTTCGATAAATGGGAAAGTTCTGGCTTATTAAAAATTATCTGTGTTTACCCTGAGTCATCAGGATTGGAGGATCATTTACAGGTAATTAAGTCGGAAATCGAAACATTCAAGCCCTCTCGTATTGCGATCGACTCCCTCTCAGCATTGGCGAGAGGCGTAAGTAACAACACCTTCCGCCAATTTGTGATCGGCTTAACAGGCTATGTCAAGCAAGAAGAAATCACAGGCTTATTTACAAACACCACCGATCAATTCATGGGTTCACATTCGATTACAGAGTCACATATTTCGACAATTACAGACACGATTATTCTGTTGCAATATGTAGAAATTCGCGGGCAAATGTCGCGTGCGGTCAATGTGTTTAAGATGCGGGGATCGCGCCATGACAGCCGTATTCGTGAATATGTCATTACCGATGAAGGCGCACAAATTAAGGATTCATTCCAAGGATTCGAGCGGATTTTGAGTGGATCGCCAACGAGGGTATCTGTGGATGAAAAATCAGAATTATCGCGGATCATTCGAGGCGTATCAGTTGAACCTTTAGAATAAAAAAAGGAGCGCGTTGCGCTCCTTTTTTTATTAACAGCCTAGAGATTCGCGAGTATCAGTGCCTGTTTTAGAGTTTGTGCCAGATGCATTAACACAAAGTTTTTTTAATTGCTGAACATCTAGCAGTGCATTGGTGAAATCAGCACCTGTGACATCCACATTATCAAAGGTCGATCGCAACATATTGGTATCAGCTAAGATTGCATCACTCAAATCAACATTCTTAAACCTCGTAACATAAGCTATTCCCGAACTAAAATCGCTGCCATGTAGATTGGCTCCATCTAATAAAACGCCATTGAAGAGTGCGCCTCGTAAATCAGCATTTGTAAAATTTGCATCCTTTAAAGTGATGCTAGTAAATTCGGCCCGAATTAAGTTTTTTCCAGAGAAGTCTTCGCTTCCTGCTTCGTTCAAGATGGAGCGAGTAACGCTGGAGGAGCTAGCAGCTTGGACTGGGCATGGACTTAAAAAGATGATTGTGGCTAAGATGATGCTGGTGATGAATCGCCAATATTTCATGATTTATTGAGAATTATTTAGAATTATTTAGATCAAAAGTTCTTTTGTTATAGCATTTCTTGTAAGGCCAAAAAAGCAGATGGAGCACTTTGCGCCCCATCTGCTTTTTTGGCTTTAATTTTAAAAAGGTTTCCAGTCGGGCGATCGCAACATCTTAAAATGCTCAAGACGTTGGTGGAAGTAACTAGCATCGAGCTTGCTGTGATTATGCACGATCGCAGATTTGACACTGATCGCCCATGACCAGATCTGCGCGACTTGGATTAAGGGTTGCATACAACTTAACTCAATGTCTTCAAGTGGCTGTGATGACTGATAGCCTTGCAAAAAAGCTTTGCGGACGCTAGGACTGATCCCTGCTTGCAAAGTCACTTGCAGAAACTTGGCAATGTCAAATGATCGCCAGCCATAGCCGCATTGATCAAAATCAAATAGGGTGATCTCGTTGGTGTCAGTAAAATGGACATTGCCACTGTGGGGATCGCCCCAGCAGACACTCCAGATCGGGAAAGTTTGTGGAAGATGACAGATTTGTTCTTTGATTTGGGCGATCGCATCATTCATATACGATCGCGCTGAACCATGCAAAAACGGTGACAAGTCATGTAGTGAGTCATCTAGTAAATATTCGATCGTCAAATGGGGGCGATCGATCCGACAGTAAAAATTTTGAGCAGCGCCGTGGAGATTAGCTAAAGTTTCACCTAATTTTTGCGCTTGTGCTTTATTCAGATCCCCAATAGCAACTTGACCTGCGGCATAAGTAAATAAAGCAGCATAGCGTTTACCTTCAAGGGCAGGAATCTCGATCGCTAGTTGTCCATCATTAGTTGTGAGGGGATGGGCAACAGGAATATAATTTTTGTGCAAAAACGCTAATAATTCTAATTCAAATTCGATTTCTGCTTTAGAGCGCCAATGGGCATGGGAAACTCTCAGTACATAGCGGCGATCGCCTGCTTCTACGAGATAGATGTCGCTCAGTCCCCGCATCCAGAAGACACAACTGGTAATTTCGCCCACGGCATATCGGCATAACACTCGATCTACCAATGCTTGCGTTGCAAGGGTGGAATAGGTTATGGGAAAAAGATGGTCAGACATATTGGGGACATGCTTTAGAGACCAATCTGCGACAGGCATAGCGATCGATAAATTGATTAATTTTTAGCTCTATCCAGATATATCGCAGAGCAGGGATCAAAAGTGTTTGCCAAAAACCAAAAGTCGTTTTTTGTCAGTTGCTTGGACAAGATAGAAGCTGCGGCGCAAAGCGCCACAGCTTCTATCTGAGGTATTCTTAAATAATATGCAAAACTCCTCAACGTCCCAATCCAATCGATCCGCAAACGAAATCATTGTCAACATTAGCAATGAAAATGTGTCGCCGCGGGCGCGTGTACGTGAACACGTTAACCCTTTAGCCAAAAAATACAGCGTTGCGATCGCGCCGCCAGTCTGGACAGAAGTTTATGCTGATTGCTCAAAGCCACTCAGTTTGGATATTGGCTCGGCAAGAGGACGCTATATTTTGCAGACGGCGCAACTCAAGCCAGATTGGAATTTTTTGGGTTTAGAAATTCGGGAGCCGCTAGTAGATCGCTGCAATGAAGTCCGTGATGAACTAGGTTTAAAAAATCTGCATTACATTTTTTGCAATGCCAATGTGTCGCTAGCAGGATTATTAACTAAAGAATCATTGCATGAAGTCACAGTCCAATTTCCCGATCCTTGGTTTAAGCGTCGCCAACAAAAACGCCGCGCCGTCCAACCCGAATTAGTGGCGACTTTAGCTGAGTTACTTGTGCCTAATGCCGATGTATTCTTGCAGTCAGATGTTTTGGAAGTAGCTGAAGATATGCGCCAACATTTTGATGCAAATGAAAATTTTATTAATCTCGCTGGGACAGGAAACTTTGCCGATGATTCGATTTTCCCTGAACATATTCCCACCGAGCGCGAAAGTTCAGTCATTTCTCAAGGTTTACCCGTGTATCGTGCTTATTTCAAACGGAAATAGGTTTGGTTGAGTTTTAACTACGGAAACAAACCTAGACGAATCGATAGTTGCCTTGCTCCCACCTGAGCAGGACTATTCATTTCGAGATACTTGACTGTAACTTCTCCAGTTTGAGTGATTCCTATGATCGCGCCGATTTCGGTATTGACATAAAAGTGTTCATGCCATTTTTCGTTTCTCGGATGAAAGACAGCGACATTACTATTGAGAGCAGCTAGATTTCCAGTAATACGGCTTCCTTTGCGAAGATTGCAAGAACGACATGAAAGAGCTAGATTATCTGGCGCATTTATACCTTGTCGAGAAATTGGAATGATATGCTCAACTTCAAAGGGAAAATTAAAAACGATCTCAGGTGCTTGGCAGTACTCACAGCGATGGTTTGCACGTTTAGCGATCGCAACATAGTAAGGATTCATTAATTCTGTTGCGGCATCAAGATGGCTGTACGTGCTGTTGCTGCTTTTAACTCAGCTTCAACTAATTGATCTAACTCTTGTTGTTGATTGATTGGTAATTCTTGGTCTTGATCTCGTGCAAGTCTCCACAAGTCCATTAATTCTGATAAGCGTTTTTGTTGCTCAGCCCCAAAAATTGAGTCAGGCTGAAAGCTTTGAATAAGAACAATCGCACTAAATTCTATTTCACCTAGTTGAGTAGTTAATGCATCTAAGGCCTGCCCCGCAGTTTTACCCTCAGAGTGTTTGTCACCCGCAAGGGCGCGATATGATTTTTCACCTTTAGGATCAGAAATTGGCAAGATTGATACGGTAGCCATACTTTCATCTCAAAGTTACTTCTCTAATCGTAGCTCATATCAATTCCCAAAAGAAATTAGTAGGGTGGGCATTGTTCACCCTACTAATCTTGGGGTTTATTTTCAATAAAGACTTGAGAATGGCACATCTTCAAATGAGTTCATGAGTTATTACATTTTTGTAAATAAATACTTTCTAACCATTATTTTTTTCAATAGTTTGACGCTCCCACTTAGTTAGACAGGTTCCCGTTAATACTACATAAATTGCCACGCCGACAGGACCTGTGATGAAAATTGAGAATAAGCCAATTGTGGAAGCTAGCACCCACAAGATTTTCTTTTCAAAACTCTGATAAATGCACAGGTATTGCATACATCCAACGGGAAGAGTAACAAAAATCTTAAGAAGGCTATTCTCAGGATTAGTTAAAATAATCCAACCGAGGATTGCGCCTCCAACAGATGCTGGTATCCACCATCTTAATCCAGTAAAAAATCTTCTTAGTACTAGCCACTGAGCAGCAAATGCAACACTTGAAGCTGGCAGTACAGAAACAAAAGAATGAAATACATTATAGTAAGGAATACTACTAGAATAAAGAGCCCAAGATACACTTATACTCAATACCGCGAATATCATACCCAAGACAAATCCAAATGTATTAGTTAGTATCCATAGTCCTAATATATTTCGTTTAGAATTTGACATTATTTTGGTGAGTAAATAAGTTTTTTGATAGTTTCTGAACTCTATATTTAGCCTAGATTTACAATGATTTTGAATGTGGTTTGGCAAACTTACAACGGTGGTAAATAACCCATTGCATCTTTGACTGCATTCAGAGTTTTAAAAGCAGTCTCGGCAGCTTTTTCGCGCCCATCATGTAATACGCGATCAAGGTAGCCTGACTCCTTTACCACTTCATCATACTTAGTTTGAATCGGCTCAAGATGCGCGATCGCAGCATCAGTCAACACAGTCTTAAAATCACCCCAACCGCGCCATGTCGCCGCCTCAGCTTGAACCTGTTCCTTAGTTTTATTGGCAAAAATTGCGTATAGCCCAAGTAAATTATTTGCCTCAGGGCGATCGCTATCATCAAAAGCTAACTCGCGTACTGCATCGGTTTTACATTTCTTGATTTTTTTAGCAATCTCATCAGGCTTATCTAACACATGAATCCGACTCATTTCCGAAGGATCGGACTTGGACATTTTTTTTGTGCCATCGGTGAGGCTCATCACTCGTGCTCCTTCCTTACGAATTAATGGCTCAGGCACTTTCAAAACTGGCGCAAATTGATCGTTAAACCTTCCTGCCACATCCCGCGTTAATTCCAAATGCTGTTTTTGATCTTCACCAACAGGCACTAGATCGGCTTGATACAGCAAAATATCCGCCGCCATAAGCACAGGATAGTCCAGCAGCCCTACGCCCACATTTTCGCCTTGCTTGATCGCCTTCTCTTTAAATTGGATCATTCGCTCCAACCAATTAAGCGGTGTGATGCAGTTGAGCAGCCAAGTTAACTCGGCATGTGCCGAAACATGGGACTGCACAAAAATTGTGGAAATACTGGGATCAATGCCACAAGCAATATATAGAGCGGCAATATCGCGAGTGTTGCTAGCTAGAGTCTTCGGATCGTGGGGAACCGTGATCGCATGTAGATCGACAACACAAAAGAAATTTTCGTAATCAGCCTGAGTCTCTACCCAGTTGCGAATTGCCCCCAAATAATTGCCAATGTGAAGGTTGCCAGTCGGTTGTACGCCAGATAAAACTCGTTTTTGCATGGGATTTTTAAGATCATGCAAGTGAGCGCTTTGCGCTCACTTGATATTTGAAAGGTTGATAATGTATAACATCATAGAATCAGCGCGAAGCGCTGATTCTATATATTTAGGTTACAGGTTGACAAGGTATTTACAGGAACAGGCGAGGGGAAAACGATCGCTCGACAAAAAGGCAAGCTGACATTCCCCAGATCCTGCTCAAAAGCTTTTGGTATTGTACCAATTAGCGTTTCGACTATACTCTTGCGCGGATCGGATGGCGCGACTTGATAGATCACACTTAGCACATCATCAGGAAACCAAGCCCGAACAAGCATAAGTAACTCTGGTGCTGTCAGAGCGCGATCGCGGTTATCAGGAGTTAATCTAATCCCCACTAAGCGATCGCTTTCAAAATAAATATTGGCAGTAAAGCCCCTAACATAAACCAGTTTGCGATCGGGCAAGGCATACAAGCCCTCGCCGCCTGGTTGTAACTGGTGCATCGTATATGCATCGCGATGAATCGTCGCGATCGCAGCCCAGTTATTGTCCTGAGCATACTTAAAAAACTGCGGTTCTAACATGCCCAAATGTAAAGTATCAGGCTGTAAAGGTGGATGTGCTCTTGTCTGGAGACTGGGTAATGTTCTTATTGTGCCTAATTTTTGATTGCTAGTATCATTTGATCGGGCGGCAGGAGCAAAGGCGATCGCACTGAAAAAGCTTGCCGCGATCGCGCTACCAATTGATATACAAAAGTTAACTCTAGTTGCCATACATGCACCTAATACAGCATTACTGGAAATGGCTTGTTTCTTCTGT
This sequence comes from Pseudanabaena sp. lw0831, assembly GCF_016584665.1. Taxonomy (GTDB): domain Bacteria; phylum Cyanobacteriota; class Cyanobacteriia; order Pseudanabaenales; family Pseudanabaenaceae; genus Pseudanabaena. The sequence continues at coordinate 11,378 of NZ_BBJB01000077.1, read as the reverse complement.
TTCTACTTTAGCAAAAATTCTTGTTTGTTGTGACAAAAGTAAGACAAATTAAACCTAAGAGATAGAGTTAACGCTTTGGATTACCTCTACCTCTTAGGGTTTTAAGATAAAGTGGTGTAGCGATTTCATGCTATAGGTAGTAACTAATAGTTTCTTGGTATTTTGTTAGATCATGTCCCTTAACCCAGAGTCAGAGTCAGATCGTGGGGAAAATAAAGCATCCTCTAAAAGTTTTGAGGCAATGCGAAAATTCTCCGAAAGGTACGCAAAAAATACAGGCACATTCTTTTGTGTCGATCCTAGCGTAACTAATGCCGTTATTGAGGGCTTAGCTAAACACAAAGATGATTTAGGCTCTCCTCTATGTCCCTGTCGCTATTATGAAGACAAGGAAGCTGAAGTCAAAGATACCTACTGGAACTGCCCTTGTGTGCCAATGCGCGAACGCAAAGAATGTCACTGTATGTTGTTTCTGACTGAAGATAATCCTTTTGTTGGTACAAAACAAGAACTAGAAGTAGTTGAAATTGTTTACGATGCTTAAACAATAAAGGTGGTGCTTTGCACCACCTTTATTGTTTAGGCGCATTATGCTGCGATCGCACCCAACAAACCTTTCCAGCTTTAGCAAGCTCTAGGGATTTTGATATAGATTCGCTCAAATTTTGCCATGTTACTTGCCGATCAAACAGTAACTTACTGACTTTAGCTAAAGCTTGTACTCTCTCATGACGAATTTTAGAGAACATCAGGGGATCGATTTTTTGATAACTGGCATTACGAGCTTCTAGCATCGACTCATGCACAATGATGGCAACTTCCGAACCGATATTCATTTGTGCGTAATAACGCAAATGAGCAAGTCCCTTTGCTGACGTGGCATACAAGGACGGTAGACGATTTAAAGTTCGTGCTAGTACATCTTCTAGCCGAATGAACCTCAGATCGGATGGGGGAAAACTTTGTGCTCGGTTTTGCGCCATTCTAATCACCAGTCGCTCCAAAGAATGGACTAGCTGATGAGATTCCATCATATAAACGTCATATTCTTTCTGTTTAGAATCAGGGGCAACGCTGCATTTTTGCGTAGACTTAGACTTACCAAGATACATTTGCGAATTCATCTGTCGCTGCCCCAAAGAGCCATATTTACTGACACGCGGCGATAAGTTACCAGAATTATATTTAGCGATCGCATTTTCTAAATTGTCTTCTAAGGCTCTGGGCAAGTCACACCACATGAGATTTGTCCGACCTAGTCTGTCTTGGGCATCTAGCAAAGCATGGGGTGCATTGGCTACTTCTATAGCTTCCAGTGGCTGAGGCTCCCGCAAAGGATCGCGACGCACTGCTAACAATGCTTGACGAGTTACCTTCGTAATATCGGCTTGCATAGCAGTACATTCTTGTCTCTTTGTCTGCAAGCCAACATCCGTCGATGCAAACATAGATGGCAGACGATTTAATGTATAGGCAATCACCTCGTCAATATTGTATTTATGTCTAATCCCACTGCCTAAGCTCTGAATTTGAGCATTAGCTTCTCTAGAAACAAATTCAAGCAGAACATTGCGGCAGGATTCCATTTTGGGGATAGATATAATTATGAATGTAGAATTGTCGATTGCACAATATTTTCAGCTTTTAGTAAATAAGAACATTCTCCCTTATCGTTAATATACCCTTTAAGATATGGTCTCAATGTCGCTGGCACAGAGCTAATATTTTGGTCAAGGGTGTCATTTGGAATATGGACAACCCCCCAAATTTTAGGCACGATCATCGCCAGTGAAAGTTGTTGCACTGATATCAAAATTACTTCATAGAGTCCAATATTTTGATCTAGAGGTTGCAAACCCAATAGCATTGCTAAATCGATCGCCCAATAAACTCGGCGACGACGGCTTAATATACCTAAAATACAAGATGGTTTATTCGGTACGGGCATAATGTGAGAGGCTCTGATCGTCAAAACTTCTTGAGTAAATTCACTTTCAAGTAAGCCGACAGTTTGAGGATCGATCACAAACTTTAGACAAGTATCAAGCCCTGTATCTTGCTGTACGCTCATCTTTCCTTCTTGGATGCGATCGACACTCTGTGTAAGTGTTTGCATGGACATATGTCGACCTTAGTAAACATTAATCATGTATAGCGATCAGGGTAATCGTTTGTATACAGCATTATGGCTGCTTGCGTCCCCATTTTTCAGTTAATAAGCGTTAAAAGTGAATAGGTGGTGCGCGGCTTCGCTGCGCCCCACCTATTCACTGGGAATGAAGTATGTTCCTCATTGCTATATGCATCATAAAGCATCCTAAAATGGCAAGTCTTGAATAGCGATCGCTATACTGGTTATCTAGAATGAGTTAATGTTTGCACTAAATATTTAGCTGACGCACAGAGAACACATATGAATCTGAATCGCCGTAAGTTACTTTCTTGGTTTGGTTTAGGCTGGTTGGCTAGCCTTCTTCCCTCATCTTTAATTGGATGTAGTGAAGCTAATACCCCTACTGCATCAGCGCCTACATCAACATCAGCACCTGAAAGTGTAGCTGCTGCACCTAGTGGTAATTTTAAAGAGATCGGTACAGTTGCTCAACTGGACAAAGACGGTGCTTTGGTCTCCTCAGACAAAAAAATTGCTGTAGTACGTAATCCTAATGATGCAACAAAGGTATTGGCTGTTAATGCGACTTGTACCCATAAAGGCTGCACGGTAGCGTGGAAGTCGGCAAACAAAGAATTTGTTTGTCCTTGCCATGATGCCAAGTTTGCGGCTGACGGTGCTGTGCGCCAAGGGCCAGCAGACAAACCCCTGCAACGCTATGCTGCCAAAATTGAGAATGGACAAGTATTAGTTAGTGCATAAAACCGCAAAAAAGCGAGTGGTGGCGCTAAGCGCCACCACTCGCTTTTTTGCGGTTTTATGGTAACGGCATAAATGATTTAGGATTGATATATATTGGTAGATGAGTAACTCAGCATAATTACAAAACCAGAACCAAAATCTGTACCGCCCGCTACGCAGGCGGTACAGATTTTGAGATTAGCTAACTATTGCGATCGCAAAATAACTGCATAACTATAAGGATAACTATGTCAGGACATATCCTGCTTGTGGATGATGAACCAAGTCTGAGAGAGGCGGTGCAAGCCTATCTCGAAGATAGTGGCTTTGCTGTGCAAGTTGCCAACAATGCACGCGATGCATGGCAAATGCTAGAGCAAACCACACCCGATCTCGTGATCTCGGACATCATGATGCCACAGGTGAGTGGGTATGAATTTCTGAAGCAAATGCGCGAAGATGTGCGTTTTTTAAATTTGCCTGTGGTGTTTTTGACAGCAAAGGGCATGACCAAGGATCGGATCGAGGGATATAACGCGGGTTGTGATGCCTATTTGTCCAAGCCTTTTGATCCTGATGAGCTAGTCGCGATCGCGGAAAATTTGATTGCCCGTCGAGCGATCCAAGCAGTTACAGCAAATAGTAATACTTCAGAAATAACGGATCTGGCGGGTCAACTTGCAGAAATCAAGGAATTGCTGAAAGAGAAGGCAGCAATCAAGGTTAAGGTAACCCCACCACCGATCAAGATTGAGTTTACACCTCGTGAACAGAGTGTTTTAGAGCTTGTAGTTGAAGGCTTAATGAATAAAGAAATCGCTAAGCGTCTTGGCACAACTATTCGTAATGTTGAGAAATATGTCAGTCGGCTCTTTAGCAAAACTGGTACTAGCAGCCGCACTGAATTGGTGCGTTATGCGTTACAACATGGCTTGATTGAAGCTTATTCTTAGTTGAAAGGCAGCACGATGTGCTGCCTTTCTTTTAATAAACAACCAGTTTTTTGTGGCACGGCTTCGCCGCGCCACAAAAAACTGGTTGTTTATTTTACTGCTAGACACTGACATGAGTTATCTACTAACATTTTTCTATAAATTTCTAACCTAAAATACATTGCTCTTAATAGTGAACTTATAGATAAAAAGTGCGTGGCACTTTTTATCTATAAGCTTATAAATTTTTTATATGCAATGGTTAAAATTTAATTGGCTGAGTATTAAGTCGAAACTGATTGTGATGCTGCTCACGGTTAGCAGTAGCTCGATCCTCGTGACTGCATATCTTGGTTATCAAAGCGGGAAGTCCAATTTGACCGATCGCGTGTTTAATCAGCTAACCAGCGTGCGGGCTTCCAAGGCTTATCAAATCGAATCCTATTTCAAAACAATTCGCAATCATATTCAAACGTTGAGTAACGATCCTTCAGTGGGAACAGCGATCGCCGAATTCACGAACGCATACAGACAGCTTGAGAATGTACCTTTACCAGCCGATGCATCCCCCAAAATTAATGCATATTATCAAAATGAATTTCTGCCCAAGTTGGCGCAAACAGAGCAAGGTTCTCCTGTTTTGAATTCATTTTTACCAGAAGCGATCGCTAGTAATTATCTGCAATATCATTACATCGCCAATAATTCTAATTCTATTGGCAAAAAGCATCTCTTAGACAAAGCCAATGATAGTAGCGAATACAGTCGCCTCCATAGTCGTTATCATCCGATCTTTCGGAATATTATTGAGAAATTTGGTTACTATGATTTGTTCCTAATTGATCCTGATGGCAGAATAGTTTATACAGTTTATAAAGAGACAGATTTTGCTTCTAGCCTCACCGTTGGCGCATATAACGAAAGTAATCTTGCCCGTCTATTCGTATCAGTGCGCCGTTCTAAAGAAAAGGACTATGCGCGAATTATCGATTTTGAAGCCTATTCTCCTTCCTATGGCGCTCCGGCCGCCTTTATTGCTGCACCTATCTATAATCAAGATAAATTTATTGGCGTTCTCGCAATTCAAGTTCCCGTCGATGAGATTAATAATGTGATGACGGGCAATCGCAAGTGGGAAAGTGATGGCTTGGGCAAAAGTGGTGAAACCTATTTAGTCGGTCAAGATTTTTTAATGCGATCGGTTTCGCGATTTTTGATCGAAACTCCTGAAGAATACATTCAAACGCTAGTTGCTTTAGGCGTTAATAACGAAACGATTAATAGAATTCGTCAATACAAGACCTCGGTTTTGGCGCAAGTTGTTCGGACTACCGCCGTTGAGGAATCCATGATGGGTAAGCAAGGTATTAAAATCATCCGTGATTATCGTGATATTCCTGTTCTCAGTTCCTACTCACTTTTACAAATAGAAGGATTAAAATGGGCCATTCTATCGGAGATCAACTTAGCAGAAGCCTATGCGCCAATTAATGATTTTGAGCGCCAGTTAGTAATTTCGGCAACTCTATTAATGTTGTTAGTTGTTTTATTGGCGATGGTGATGGCTTCTTTATTTGTGAAACCGATTAATCAATTAATTGCCAGCGCTCGTAAAGTGGCCTCTGGTCAATTAGATGCGATCGCGGTTTTAGAAACTCAAGATGAATTTGGCGAACTCGCGCAGTCTTTTAACTTAATGGTATCGAGCTTGCACGATCAGACAAACTTAGTCGAAGAAAAAAATCGCGAAAATGAGCAATTATTGCTGAGCATCTTTCCTGCGGCGATCGCTAAACGTCTTAAGCAAGGTGAAAAGAATATTGCCGAGAGTGCTTCTAATGTGACGGTGCTATTTTCGGATTTGACGGGATTCTCGAAGTTATCAGATTCTCTTACTGCTTACGAAATTGTCAGCATTCTCAACGATCTGGTCACGAGCTTTGATGAAACCGCCGATCGCTTTGGTATGGAAAAAATCAAAACCATTGGTGACAGCTATATGGCAGTTTGTGGGCTATCAGTGCCCTATCTCGACCATGACAAAAGGGCAATCGATTTTGCGCTGGAGATGCAAGCGATCGTGCGACGGTTTAGCCAAGAGCGTGGATTCAAATTGAATATCAGCTTAGGGATTAACTCAGGTGATATCGTGGCTGGCATTGTCGGCAGAAATAAATTTATCTACGATGTATGGGGCGACACGATCAATATTGCTAGCGCCTTAAAGTCGGCCTGTCCCGAAGGATCAATTTTAGTGTCTCACGAAATTTACAGTCGCCTATGCGACCTCTACGAGTTTGCACCCCTAGCCACCAAAATTGAGGATGGTGAAACCACTTTAGAAGCATGGCAACTGAAAAGCACGAGCAAAATTAAGCCAAGTTAAGAACATGGCAAACCCATGTTCTTAACTTCATTTGGAAATCACAATATGCTGCAACCTACTGCCAATCATCTGTTTATTTGGGCGATCGCCTTAATTGTCGGACTAGCACTGTCGGTAATTATTCTTGGCGAAGTTATCTATCGCTTACAACATCGCCGCCGCCCCCTCGTCGCCACATTGCAAGTAGTGCGAAATTTGGTGCTACCAATGCTCGCCTTCATGTTGTTTATCCAGTATGTGCTGCAACGTCCTGCTAGTGACGACCTTGTTAAAAGTGTCCAAACTCTATTTTGGATTTTCGTATTGCACGCGGCGTTATCGCTACTGAATGCGATCATTTTTGAGCAAGCAAAAGCCGATACTTGGCGAGCGCGAGTTCCTAAGCTCTTAATCGATCTCTTTCGTCTGTTTTTAGTGCTTTTGGGTGTGGCGATCGTCCTTGCTACAGTCTGGAATGCCGATCTCGCTGGATTAGTTACTGCTCTAGGTGTTAGCTCGATTGTGATTGGTTTAGCGCTCCAAGATACCCTCGGCAGCGTTATGTCAGGAATTGCACTGATATTTGAGCGACCTTTCTCCGTCGGTGATTGGCTGGAAGTCGGTGATTTGACTGGACAAGTGATTGATATCAATTGGCGAGCCGTGCGTTTACAAACCTTCGAGCGCGAAATGGTGATTATTCCACACAAGCTCATTGGCAATGCGATTATTCGCAACTTTAGCCGCCCGATCGCTATTCATGCGGAACGGATTCGTCATGGATTCTCTTATAACGATCCGCCCAATTTGGCCAAACATGTTTTGCTGACTACGGCTCTTGAGACTGAAGGCATTTTAAAAGATCCAGAGCCAGAGATTTTTACAATTTCCTACGATGACTTTGCGATTACCTACGAGGTGAAGTTTTATATCGATGACTACAGCAACATTGAAAGTATTCGCGATCGCTTTATGAGTCGGATCTGGTATGCCGCCCAACGCAATAACCTGACGATTCCTTTTCCCATTCGCACTCTTTATCATTTTAATGGTCCTACCTTACAGGCTCAGGGAACTTCCAAGAAATTTACCGAGAGCCTGCAATCTGTTCCGGCTTTTGTGCCATTACAAAACCCTGATTCTGTTGCCGATGGTATTGATTTGCAACATTATGGCGCGGGTGAGAAAGTAATCTGGCAAGGAGTCAGTAATAATGCGCTGTATATTGTGATCGCTGGTACTGCGATTATGTCCGTCTGCGATCGTGAGCATATCGAACATGAGCTTTTAACAATCAAGACTGGCGAATTTTTTGGTGAGATGACGCTTTTTTCTGGTGAGCATAGTCCGATATCAGTAACAGCGATCGAGGATTTAGAAGTGATGATGCTGTCTGCTAATGCTGTTAATCAAATGATCGATCGCCAGCCTAGTTTTGCCCGTGAAATCAGTCAGATCTTAGAAACACGCCGCCGTGTGGTAAACACAATTCAAAAATCATGAACCCAAGAATCTATTGGCGGTGCTTTGCCCCGCCAATAGTTTTCAAGCCAAGAATAAGTGGTGCGGGGCTTCGCCCCGCACCACTTATTCTTGGCGTACCTCTTTGTATAGGCAAGGCAAAGCTTCTAAGCATACCTTTAGCTAGATTCATATATTGAAATACTTTGTTATATTTCTTTACATAAGGAAGTCACACACAGGACAAAGCAATGAGCAACAGTTATAGAGTCGATGAGCGCGGTGTTCTCAACAATTTCGCAGTTGAACCTAAGATGTATGTTGAAGAAACCCAAAAAGCTGGTTTTACACCTTACGCAGAATTGTTGAATGGCAGATTGGCGATGATTGGTTTTGTATCTTTGCTAATCCTTGAATTTTCTACGGGGCATGGGTTGATTTGGTGGCTTGCTAACGTATAAGCACTGACCGTTCCCAATCAAAATGTTTTGAGACAAAGTAAAAACGATTATTCGACCCTACCTTTTGGTAGGGTTTTTTCTTTGAAATTTTTGCGGCGCAAAGCGCCGCAACTCTATTTTGGTTTTTAATTTGCTATAGGAAAATGTAGTCACGCTTTCGAGAATTGGCATAATAAGCGATCGCAGATTTGCTGTAAAGTTCTCGCTTCATCATCTGAGATATGGTTAGCAAAATATTCAGAAATCCCCTCCGCATATACCATCCACATTTTTTGTTGCATTGCTAAACCTGATTCCGTTAAGACGGCATAAGTCCCCCGTCGATCGTTAGGACAGGACTTGCGATAGAGAAAGCCTGCATTTTCAAGGCGATCGACAAGGCGGGTTAGATTGCTGCGACTTAATAGAACTTTTTCGGCTAACTCACTCAATCGCAAGGAGTAATCAGTAGCTTCTTTGAGTGTGAGCATTACGTCATACCATTCCAACGGCGGCAGATCGGCTTGGGTGAGTTTTTCGGCAATGCGATCGAGCAGCTTGCTATGGACGGTCAAAAGCGCTCGCCAAGCTGAATTTCGTAAAGGATCTAAGGCTAAATTAGTTGACATGTTAACAGTATGAGAAAAAGTCATTGCAATTGCAATTAAATATGCTAGATTAATATTAGTTGCAATTGCAATTAATGTAAATGCAACTATATTCAAATATTAATAACACTCTTGCCATGTTGCCTAAACTCAAACTGATTAGCCATATTCTTTGTCCCTATGTACAGCGATCGCTAATCACCGTCATCGAAAAGCAAATACCTTGCGATCGCGAATATATTGACCTTGGCAATAAACCAGACTGGTTTCTTAAAATTTCGCCACTAGGCAAAGTTCCTCTTCTACTCGTTGATGGCGAAGTCCTATTTGAATCTGCTGTAATTTGTGAATATCTTGATGAAATCACCCCAGATTCTCTACATCCACTAGATCCTTTAACAAAAGCTAAACATCGCTCTTGGATTGAGTTTGGATCAAATCTACTTGCAAAAATTGCGGGATTCTATGCGGCTAAAGACCAAGAGACTTTTGAAACAAAACGTTTGGATCTAATCGCAAATCTAGAAATCCTCGACGCTCAATTAGATGCATCTCCATATTTTGTTGGTGAAAAATTTTCACTGATCGATGCAGTCTATGCGCCCATCTTTCGATACTTTGTCGCCTTCGATCGCTATCAAAATTTTGGCTTTAGCGATCGGACTCCCAAGATTAATGCTTGGCGGAAAGCCTTGCTGGAAAGACCATCTGTGCAACAAGCAGTTCCCGAAAATTATTACGATTTATTAGATGAGTTTCTCAAAAAGAGAAATAGTTATCTAAGCGATTTGATTAAATAACCTTTGTTGCAAGGATCAATCGCTCTGCGATCGACCACACAAACTACGACTCCTCGACCATAAAACCAAAATCTGAGTTCGCATCATAGCATTAGCAAGTTCGCAGGGCTTATTTGCATTGAGCCGCGCCATGCAGGGCAACTGATTAGTTTTTGGTAGATGATGACTTACAATAACGAATAATCAGGACATCCGCAGTCGTCGATTAATTCAAATATGGATCTTGAACTTTCTCGATTTTACAAAGCTTGCAATCCTACACATCCGCTTGATTCCAGTAATGAAGAGGATCGTAGCTATTACGTCGATCTTTCAACAGTGCGCGGCGAAAAGCTGATTGAAAGTTTGTCGCGCAAGATTGTGCGGATTTCGCCTGACGAGGCGACCTGTCAATTATTTACCGGGCATATCGGTTGCGGCAAATCGACGGAGCTTTTACGACTAAAGCATGAGCTGACGGAGAAAAAGTTCCATGTGGCTTATTTTGAATGCGATCGCCAGTTGGAACTGAGCGATGTTGATGCTAGTGATATTTTGTTAGCGATCGCAGGACAACTCAGCAAAGGATTGGAAAAGGAAGGGATCAACATCATCCCAGAATATTTCAAGAAATTGTTTGGTGAACTGAAGGATATTTTGCAAACAAAGCTTGATTTAAGCGCCAATTTTAAACTATCCGTGGGGATTGCCGAGATTACAGCGCAGGCGAAGAATAGTCCGTCATTGCGGCGGCAGATGCGCGAACGTTTGGAGTCACGGACAAGTAGCATTATCAATTCGATTAATAAGGAGTTACTGGCTCCTGCGAAGGAAAAACTGAAAGCCAAAGGGCTGAATGGATTAGTAGTAATTGTTGATAACCTCGATCGCATTGAAAATCGTATCGATCCTAAGGAGCAGTCACGGGCGGGATATTTGTTTGTGGAGCGGGGCGATCAGTTACGGGGAATGGATTGTCATGTGGTATATACGGTTCCGTTGTTGTTGACTTTTTCTAATGATGCTGCGATCGTGACGAGTCGATTTGGTACGGATATTAAGACTTTGCCGATGGTTCCTGCTCGGTTGCAGGATGGCAGTGCGTGCGAGGCGGGGATGGCGCTATTGCGACAGATCGTGATGGCGAGGGCGTTCCCGAATATAAGTGCGGTGCAGCGGATTGGCGATGAGTTTGTGAATAAAGTATTTGATACGCCCCAAACTCTCGATCGCTTATGTCAAGCTAGTGGTGGTCATGTTCGTAATTTATTTCGATTGTTGTATGGTTGTTTGGAGCAGGACGATCCGCCGATTACGGCTAAGTTGGTCGAGAGTATCATCGCCAAGGAACGGAATAAGATGGTTAAAACAATTACTGAAGATGAATGGGAACTAATTACAAAGGTAAAACAAGATAAGAAAGTACGTGGTGAGGTGGAGTATCAGACTTTGATTAAGAGTCAGTTTGTTTTTGAATATGAGTATCAGGGGATTAGTTGGTTTGATGTGAATCCGATTTTGGATGATATGTAAGATATTATCCTTAGTGGTGCAGAAAACTTAGGCGAGTCTCATCCTGAGACAGTGGTAACACGAGAAAATTCAATACGAAAATCTAACATTTCTCGTTTGGTAATAGAAGCACAGGCAGGAGGAGGGTTACTTTTAGGCAAAACCTGCAATTGAGGAAGTAGTTTTTGCTGGTAAAGAAGACTGTGAAGATGACGGAGACCGAGTTGCAGAAAACTCAAGCCTCTGTGGTCATGCCAATCAATCCAAGCCCTTTGCCCCAAACGCACCAACATGATACCGAGAATCAGAGCAATCAAGGAAGCCGTGGCAAGGAGCATAAATAAACAAGTGAGAGCTTGAGCATCGCGGAGATGAGAGCTAACAATATCAAAAGCCCCAGACTTGTAATCCTTAAAATGAGGTTCAA
>NZ_BBJB01000076.1:0-35000 GCF_016584665.1 Pseudanabaena sp. lw0831 | reverse complement strand
CGGTATCTTGAAAGATCAGGCGAATTGGAGTGCCATTGATGCCACCTCGTTTGTTGAAATAAGCCTCAGCAATTTTTGCACCTGTGACCTGTTCTTGTCCTAGCAAAGCGACATTGCTAGTTTGAGCAACAGCGATGCCAATAGGGATTGGGGTTTGAGTTCCGCTTGTGGTGGGACTATTAGAAGTAGTTGAGGTAGTATTATTTGTTGGAGTGCAAGCCACTGCTAGCAAGCAGGCCATAAAGGCTACGATCGCATAGCCAAAGAGTTGTTTGATAGATTTTGCCATAATTTAAGAAGCCTTAAAATAGCGTTACTCGGATCAGTCTATCAAAGTAGGTGTAATTTATGAATTGTCCTGACTTTGACGGCAGATTTCTAAGCGATAGAGAACTGTATCGACTAAATTAAATCCTTCCCAGAAAAATAGGCTTGGCAAATGACCTCGTGGCGCAGAGATCGAAAAGGTTAGATTCTCATATTTACGCCAAATCTTTGGAGAGAATTCTAGATTTAACCAACGTGGTTTGCGCCATCCAACACGATCAGCAAACTTCTCATAGATCTTGGCAAATTCCCAATAGTTATTTTCTTCATAAATCAACCTGCCGCTGAGACTTTTCCAGATTTGTTTCTGAATACTCCAACCAAAGCGATTATTACTGGCTTGCATCCATGCTTGGTCGATCGCTACCCATATATCACAAGAAATCTGATCGATGTCATTGGAAGTTAATTCGGCAATTCTATTTTTATTTGCGAGTTCCAAAATGATTGTGTTAGTTAGCAGATCGCTTTCTTGCCATTGCCCTAAATTTAGAGATTCTATTAATTTTTTGATCTGAGGGCTGTTATGTAGATTAATACAACTAACTTCTAAACTATTGGAATTATTGTCTGAACTAATTGTTACAGATTGGAGATCATGCATGACCTCGTTAGCGGAACTGTAACGATTAGAGATCGCTCTTTCTAAGAGACGATTAAGAATTACTGCTAAATGATTAGATATAGGAGTTTGTAACTTTTCTCTCCAAATCCAGCGATCGCTTTCATCGTCATATAAATCAAAAGGTGAAATTCCTGTTAGTAAATAAATGCAAGTAACTCCCAAACTATAGAGATCGCTTTGAGGGAAAGCCTTTCCCCTTGCTTGTTCGGGAGCGATATATTCGGCACTGCCAATTAAAGTGCCTGTGCGATTGGCTGTATCGGTAGTAAAAGCTTTAGCGGCTCCGAAATCAACGAGAACAAAATTGACTTGAGGGGAATTGGTAATTGGTGATTGGTAATTGGCTTTTCCCGCTTCTTGAACTAACTCAGGAGCTGTTAAAGAACACCTAATAATATTGTCGGGTTTGATGTCGCGATGGATAACTTGGCGATCATGGATGAATTGGAGAACTGGCAGGATATTTGCCAATAATTCGTAGATCTGTGCTTCGATAAATATGCCATTGCGCTGCAATTCGATATAGAGATTTTCGCCTTCGATGAGTTCTTGCACTAGATATAGACATCCATCTTCTCCAAAATAGGCGATTAGCTCAGGAATCTGTGGATGAGATCCTAATGCTTTAAGTTGAGCGGCTTCGCTTTCAAATAGAGCGATCGCCTTTTTCATTAACTCAGACTCTTGAAACTGGGGCAGAAATTGCTTGATTGCGCAGGGTTGCCCCAACCGCCCTAAATCTTTTGCTTGAAAAGCTCGCCCCATGCCTCCCTGCCCAATTAAGGAGATTGCCTCATATAGACCTTTAAGCTGCAAGTTTTTACCACAATTCATGCAAAATCTCCCGCCTTCGGGATTGTTTGGCTTCTGGCAGCTAGGGTTGAGGCAGTAGGGCATATTTCTGATGGTAGATTTACATTTGTTTACATTAAATATAAGGTTTAGTTAAATAATATAAAGCTTCTGTAGGAAAGGAATTAATTATGGTAAACACACCAACTAAAATCTCAGCAGTTGATAACAATACTTCCAAGCCCTCCAGCAAAACTGTTGGTCTTAATGTAAATCCTACAGGGGCAGGCGTATTTGGTTTCAGCAACTTTGCTGAGACTTGGAACGGTCGGATGGCAATGATTGGATTAGTTGCGGGCTTTGCCAATGAAGTTTTGACTGGCAAAGGTATCCTCGCTCAAGTTGGCATTACTGGGGGTATTAGTGTATTATTTACGCTTTTCTTTGCAGGTTTCACAGTTGCAACTTTGCTTGGTTACTATGCAGTTAAAGCTACTCAAAATGCTGAATAATACCAATGTTCAAAATAGTAATGCCATTTTGAGGCTCCAAACCCTTACTGAGTTTGATGTTTAATTCTCGAAAGTTTAGTCAGACCTTCGATAACTAGTAAAAAATATTCCAAAAAATGGGAGGGTGCAAAGCACGCTCCCATTTTTTATTGGTGGAGCGCTAAATTATAGGTATAATTTTGAAAACGATTATCATTGTTTGAGCATCAGCATCTATGCTTGAAGTGCAAAACCTGTCGGTGGACTATCGCGAAGCTTCAGCTTTGTCAGATATTTCTTTTAGCCTCAAATCTTCCTCGTTAGTGGGATTGATTGGTCCCAATGGAGCAGGCAAAAGCACTTTACTTATGTCGATGCTCTATCTGATTCCTGCTCAAAAAGGTCAAGTCTTTTATCAAGAAAGACCACTTAAGCTGCAACGTCAAAAAATTGCTTATCTTCCACAGCGATCGCAGATTGATTGGGACTACCCTGTGACTGTCTGGAATGTGGTGATGATGTCACGTACTTTGCACAGTAGCTGGTTTGGGAAAATCAGCCGTCAATCAAAGGAAATTGTGCGTGAAGTATTGGAGCGTGTTGAACTTTATGACTTACGAGATCGCCCAATTAAACAGCTTTCAGGCGGACAGCAGCAGCGTGTGTTTTTAGCGAGAGCTTTAGCGCAACAAGCAGATATTTTATTGCTGGATGAGCCAATGACCGCAGTGGATAAAAAGACTGAGGCGTTAATGTGGAATATTTTTAATGAGCTAAAGCAGGAGGGTAAGACCTTGCTGATTAGCTGTCATGAATGGGGTGATACTCTTGATCGCTATGATCAGTTATTACTACTCAATCGTCATTTGGTGGCAAGTGGTACACCTCGCCAAGTACTTACTCCAGCAAATATTCAAGCCGCCTATGGTGCATCGGTTGAGCAAATCAATCATAGCGATCGCGCTGGAGAAGAATTACTATTTTGTTAATCATAAAACCCAAAAGAATAATGACGGCGCTTCGCGCTGTCATTATTCTTTTGGGTTTCACTTCCCAGTGAATAATTAGGGAGGGCGGTCAGCGCTTTGCTCGCAATGACATTTTGTTCTTTCACTATAAAATAGACACAATAGACAGCTCGATTCGCTTTAGATAATTGCATGCTTCAAATCTCCAAACATAAGTCTATTGCGATCGACGAAATTAGTATTACTGCCATCCGATCGCAAGGTGCAGGTGGTCAAAACGTTAATAAAGTTTCGACAGCGATTCATTTGCGTTTTGATATTAATGCATCTTCCTTATCACCTATCTATAAAGAACGCTTACTCAGCTTAAGCGATCGACGCATCACCAAAGATGGCATTCTGATCATTAAGGCACAACAGCATCGTACTCAAGAACAAAATAAAGAAGATGCTCTAAAACGTCTTCAGTTGTTAATCCAAAGTGTGGCGATCGTACCAATTAAACGTAAGCCAACAAAACCATCACGAAGTGCTCAAAATCGACGCATCGAAAATAAAACTAAGCGCGGAGAAATTAAGGCTTTAAGAGGTAACATTACCGAGTAGTGATGAAGCAGATGCTTAATTCATCAGGACGGAAGGCTAAACTAGCACAAAAATTAGCTGAATTTCGACAGCGATCGCAGCTAAAAGAAGCTCAGCAATTGCTGATTGCATTAGATATTCCCTTAGAGCTTTGCAAAATATTTTTACCAAATAATGACGCATCAAATCACCTTGTGCAGTGGCTGAGTCAATCATTTCCTTGGCAATATGGACAGATCGATTGGCAACAGATTTCTGAGAGTATTTGCGCGGGTCGGCATGATCAAACAGCTTCTGCCTTTCATGAACTTTGCCAAACCCAGCAGCTTGGTAATCCTATTGTGAATGTAATGTGGTTCTCGGCTGCTCATCCAATTCTAGAAATGCCATTGGATTTGGTCAAGCTTTCTCTAGAAGCAATTGTGGAAGAAGATTGGGATACATGGATCTTTGATCCAGTCGCTGGTTGGTGTATTGAGTTTCATCACGAAGGGACTATGTGTTATGGCAGAGTGTGAAAAATTTAAAATTGGTTTTGATGAAAGTCTGCCGTAGGAAGACTTTCATCAAAACCAATTTTAAAAATGAGAGTTGCTGACTATAAGCAAATACTGCAAAATATTTACATCCGTTATGCTATATTAAGAAATGCACGGCAGCTTGGCTCAGGTGGTTAGAGCGACGGTCTCATAATCCGTAGGTCCCGGGTTCAAATCCCGGAGCTGCTATATAGACTAAAAAGTATAGGTGAAGCTCTGCTTCACCTATACTTTTATGGTGTTCATGATAGTATGTAAACAATTTACTCCCTAACGCAAAGGACAGGATTATGGGATTACTCGATCGCATTGGTATGGTGGTCAAGTCCAATGTAAATGCAATGGTTACGGCTGCTGAAGATCCAGAAAAAATTCTGGAGCAATCAATCATTGATATGCAAGAAGATTTGGTGCAATTGCGCCAAGCTGTCGCGCAATCAATGGCTGCTCTGAAGCGCCAAGAGCAACAATATAATCAAAGCGCTTCTCAGGCTCAAGAGTGGGAAAAACGGGCGATGCTAGCTCTCCAAAAAGGGGATGAAAACTTAGCAAGGGAAGCCCTGAGCCGTAAGAAAACCCACGGCGATTCGGCAGCAACCTTAAAAACTGGCTTAGATCAGCAGTCAGGTCAAGTAGATCTGCTCAAGAAAAATCTAATTGCGATCGAAGGCAAGATCTCTGAGGCAAAAACCAAGAAAGAGATGCTCAAGGCTCGTATGCAGTCTGCTAAGGCTCAAGAGAACCT
Organism: Pseudanabaena sp. lw0831; assembly: GCF_016584665.1. GTDB lineage: Bacteria > Cyanobacteriota > Cyanobacteriia > Pseudanabaenales > Pseudanabaenaceae > Pseudanabaena. The sequence goes on along the minus strand of NZ_BBJB01000076.1, from coordinate 29,928 downwards.
TAACAATATGCTGGGCAAGGTTAATACCAACTCCGCCGCCGCTACTTTTGAGCGGATGGAAGAGCGAGTCCTTATGGCTGAGGCTAGGGCTGGAGCCAGTGCCGAACTTGGGATGGATAATCTGGAATCTCAGTTTGCTCAGCTAGAGGCTGGTAGCGGGGTTGATGATGAATTAGCCGCACTCAAAGCGAAAATGATGACGGGCAGTCCAGCATCTCAAGGTGCTTTGCCTCCATCGGATGCATCTAAGCCAACTGTCGGTGCTGCGATCGATGCTGAGCTAGAAGCTCTTCGTCGTCAAATGGGTTAATTACTCGAAATTAGGTTGCGATGTGTTTTTTTATTAATTAACGCCAATGATTTAGAATGTCAAATCAAAAAATAAGAGTCAGCGCTCAGCGCTGACTCTTATTTTTTGATTTGTGATTTGCCTAAACCAAGCCATTTTGTCTGATTTAACATCATTGCCAATTCGATCTGACTTGCTTGAAGCTCGCTGTAAAGAGAGGAAAAGCTGAAAACTTGTGCATGATATTATGTAGACAATTCACTTTTAGGACAAAGGACAGGATTATGGGACTACCAGAACGCATTATTATGGTGCTCAAGTCCAATCTCAATGCAATTGTCTCGGCTGCCGAAGATCCTGAAAAGATTTTGGAGCAATTAATCTTTGACATGCAAGAAGATTTGGCGCAATTGCGCCAATCTGTCGCGCAGGCGATCGCAGCCTTGAAAGTCCAAGAGCAGCAATATAACCAAAGTACAACACAGGCTCAAGAATGGGAAAAACGAGCAATGTTGGCTATCCAAAAGGGAGATGATGCTCTTGCGAAGGAAGCTCTCAGTCGTAAAAAGACTCACACGGAATCAGCAAATACTCTAAAAGCAGGATTGCAGCAACAAACAGGGCAAGTGGAGTTGCTCAAGAAAAATCTAACTGCGATCGCAGGTAAGATTTCTGAGGCAAAAACCAAGAAAGAACTGCTTAAAGTCCGTTTACAAACTAGTAAGTCTCAAGAAAATCTCAACAATATACTCGGCAGTGTAAATACTACTTTGGGAGGGGCTAATTCGGCAGAGGCTACTTTTGCACGCATGGAAGAAAAGGTTTTAAAAGCTGAAGCTTTGGCAAGTGCTAATGCTGAGCTTAGTGCTGATGAGCTAGGCTCTAAGTTTGCACAGCTAGAATCAGTTAGCGATATTGATGACGAATTGGCGGAGCTAAAAGCCAAAATAGCGATCGTTAGTTCTGCTTCTCAGAATGCTTTGCCACCATCGGATGCCACTTAGTTAATACAGCACTAGAAGCGCTTCTCGCCATTGTTTTTGATAAAAGTAAAAACGATATTGCCTGATCTCAATTTTTTGTTTTCAGTAATTGGACTCTCTCTAAGTCTCGCTTAACTTCAAAACTAAGTTCGCGATTTTTAGGATCAGTATTTAGTGCTTTATTGAGGTAGATTTCCGCTTCGCGTAATTTACCCACCAAAATTAATTCGCTACTCCATCGGTGGTAAGTAACTGCTTTCCAATGGATTACCTCTGGAGAAGTAGGAAACCTTTCGCTCATTCCCTCGACAACCGCGATCGCTACGACATATTTTTTTTGCTTGAGTAGATCTTGCACGCGCCGCAACATATCTAATTTTAGCCTTAGTTCTGGATCGCTATTAATCGGATCGACTTGATTATTGACTTGCTTCACCTCGATCTTGATTTTGGGATGGGGTTGAGGTTTGCTATGAGCTTTAGGTGGTGGTGGTGTAGGTTGAGATCTCGGCGCATTTGCAGCTTCTTTTTTAGAAAATAACTCCTTACTCAAATCTTCTTTATCAGAATCTTTAAGCATTTTGTAAGCTTCCTGCACTAGTCGAAACTTATCTATTGTTGTCGGATCATTCTGATTGACATCGGGGTGATACTTCCGCGCCAAACGTCGATAAGCCACTTTAATATCATCTAAAGTGGCATTGCGGGGAACTCCCAAGAGTCGATAACATTCGGATAAGTGCATGAAGTGAAATTTGATTATTAAGAAGCCGATAACAGGGCTGGTCAGAAATTTGCCGCTACTCTGGCTTTTTGCGAATTGAATATTTTCCTTTAGTCGTAATTGGCGAACCTTTGTTTGACTCTACGAGCTTGATGTATTTATCCAAAGCTTCCTCCTTAGTCGCATGTTCAGAAATGACATGCACTTTTCGACTGCCCGTTAGCTCGAGGATAACTTGATGCATAAGTAAATATTTAGGAAATAGCCTTAAAACTTTAAAAAATAGTTTAGCAAATATAAACTCATAAAGTAAAAGGGGCGCAAAGCGCCCCCTTTTACTTTATAGGAGTTTTACCAATTCTCGAAAGTATGGCTAGACTTTTGAAAATTAAAAATTAAACCCAGTAATTTTTTGGGTTTTCAAAATGGCTTGCCATTTTGAAAACTGGTGTCACTAGAATTTAGCGCTTCGCAAATTTCTTGGTGAGCTTGCGTAAACGAATTGATTCTGGTGTAACCTCAAGGATTTCATCGGGACCAATGTATTCCAAGGCTCGTTCCAGACTCATCTCGATAGGCGCTTGCAACTGTACGATGTCATCGGCACCAGCCGCACGCATGTTCGTGAGCTGCTTGCTCTTACATACGTTTAGCTCCATATCTTGAGGACGATTGTTCTCACCAATGATCATGCCCTTATAAACCTTAGTGCCTGGTTTGATGAAGAACACGCCGCGATCTTCAGCATTCTTCAAGGAGAACTCAGTAGCTACGCCTTCTTCAAAGGAAATCAATACGCCATTGCGACGGGCGCTGATTTCACCAGCCGAAGGACGGTAATCGAGGAAGCTATGGTTCATGATGCCAGCGCCGCGAGTAGCGCGCATGAAGTCACCACGGAAGCCGATTAGTCCACGGGCCGGAACGACAAACTCTAGCTGAGAGCGACCACTGCTCGACATTTGCATATCAACCATTTCGGCGCGACGTTGACCGAGACGCTCGATACAACCACCGACCGCATCTTCGGGGACATCAAGGACGAGACATTCGTAAGGTTCGCACTGTTTGCCGTTAAGCTCACGGTAAATAACTTGAGGCTGCGTAACTTGGAATTCGTATCCTTCACGACGCATGGTTTCGATCAAGATGCCAAGGTGCAATTCGCCACGTCCAGCTACCGCAAAGCGATCGGGGAATTCAGGATTTTCTTGGACACGCAAAGCCACGTTGGTTTCGAGTTCGCGCATCAGGCGATCGCGTACTTGACGAGTGGTAACTAGCTTGCCTTCTTGTCCAACAAATGGCGAATCGTTGACGCAGAAAGTCATCTGCAAAGTGGGTTCGTCAACCTTGATCATCGGCAGAGCTAAAGGCTCGTTAGGGCAAGTGATGGTTTCGCCGATGTTAGCGGTTGCAAAACCTGAAACCGCAACAATGTTACCTGCGGAAGAGGTTTGCATCTCAACCCGTTTGAGCCCGTCAAACCCCAAAAGCTTGGTGATTTTACCTTTGACGATTTTGCCATCTTCAGAGATTAGCGCTGCCTGTTGTCCAGAGGTAATTGTCCCGTTGTGAATTTTACCGATAACAATGCGACCAAGATAATCGGAATAGTCGAGGGTGGTTACTTGCAACTGCAAAGGCTTTTCAGGATCGCCAACAGGTGGAGACACATGGTGTAAGACCGCCTCAAACAGCGGCTTCATATCAACACTTTCGTCTTCTAATTTTTCTTTGGCGAATCCACCCATTCCTGAGGCGAATAGGTATGGGAAATCGCACTGATCGTCATCTGCACCAAGTTCAAGGAACAGATCGAGTACTTTACTGACTGCAACATGGGGATCGGCAAATTCGCGATCAATTTTATTGATTACTACCATTGGACGCAAGCCTTTTTCCAACGCCTTTTTCAACACAAAGCGAGTTTGAGGCATGGGACCTTCATTGGCATCAACGATTAGCAAGCATCCTTCAACCATGCCAAGTACGCGCTCAACTTCGCCACCGAAGTCGGCGTGTCCTGGGGTATCAACGATGTTGATTAAAGTGTCTTTGTATTTAACAGCAGTATTTTTTGAAAGTATGGTAATGCCCCGCTCACGCTCTAAGTCGTTGGAGTCCATCACACATTCGACAAGGGCTTCACCTTCACGAAAAGCGCCTGACTGTCTGAGAAGTGCGTCTACTAGAGTGGTTTTGCCGTGATCGACGTGGGCGATGATGGCGACATTGCGGATAGGGAGAGACATGGGTGATGTATCGAGTTGATCGAAAAACTTATTATTTCTTTATCTATTATGCTTGAAGTTGACAAAAAACTTTGTGTTTATACCTACGTTGCAATCATCAACCCAGAAAATAAAGGCGGCGCAAAGCGCCGCCTTTATTTTCTGGGTTTTTATAAAGGACTTAATCCGCTTTGTTGAAGCAAGTTAAATGAGTCTTTGAAAATCATCACTACGCCTAAACCGAGGAGAATTACTAAGCCGCCTTGCATGACATTATTTTGTAATTCTTCAGGCAATGGCTTACCACCGCGTAAAGCCTCGATCGCCAAAAATACTAATTGACCACCATCCAGAGCAGGTAAGGGCAAAATATTGATAATTGCGAGGTTAATACTAATAATTGCTGTGAAATCAAATAATGCTGCGGCATCAGACTTAACTAACTCAGAACCCATCGCCACGATCGCTACGGGGCCAGATAGTTGAGAAGCCGTATTCTTAAAATTGGTAGCCAGTTGTTTCAGCCCTTGGACAGTCATCACTACTAAACGCTCAAAACTCTGGGTAGCATTGTCAAAAGCTTCGGCAAGGTTTTTCACAGCTCGACGGTGAGGCTTTCCAGTGAAGTCTAGTCTTACGCCGATTCGACCTTTGCCTGATTCGCCATCGGGCAAGATTGGCACTTGTAACAATTTGCCATCGCGCATTACTTGCAAATCAACGTTTTGATTGGCATTTTTAGAAATCAAAGTTTGAAAGCGATCGAGCGTCGTGAGGTTAGTGTCAAAGTTTGTCCCATTTGCTGATAGGACGATATCGCCAGCTTGCAGACCTGAAACCGCTGCGGGTGCATTTGGCTCAAGAATTTTTGTGATTCTTACCCCTGGTTGATCGACTGTGCCGATGCCAACACTCAATGTCATTACTAATAAAACTAAGTAAGCAAAGACAAAATTGGCAATTACTCCTGCGCTGATTACGATCGCTCGATCCATGATCGGACGATTTTTCATCAAATTGGGGTCGTCATTAGGAATGTTGCTCTCTTCATCATCATCAGGAAAGCCAACATAGCCGCCAAGGGGAATTGCTCGGAGTGCATATTCTGTTTGTTTGCCTTGATATTTCCATAACACGGGACCAAACCCAATCGAAAATCGATTGACATGAATGCCCTGTACGCGAGCAGCCATGAAGTGACCGAGTTCGTGAACTAAAATCAGAATCGCAAGAACGGCAATTGCAGGCAAGGCAGACATAGACTTCGCTCTAATAGTTAAGAATTTCTTAGAATTTTAATGTTGTAAGTAACACAGACCCAGAAGTTGGGCTGCCCGCACGGCGGGCAGCCCAACTTCTGGGATTTTATATTTTAGGCAATATATAAAGATTGCTTAGTTTGCGATCGTAGCACAACCAAAAAGTCAAATGTTTGACAAAGCTTTTAGCGCGTCATCTAACCCAAAGAATGGCAAGACCCATAAGCCTCAATACTTTTTTAATTATTGGATGAGTGGCATTATAAAAACTTATGTTAAGATTAATGTATATAAGTTATGAATTATTGCAATCTTTTAAGTTTTATTAACTAAACTATTACCTAATGCGCTGAAATGAACAATACAACTCGCATCGCCGCTTCAATCGTTCGCCTAATTCTCGGTTCAGACTCTGCCCCAGTCTCGTTAACTCAAGCCTCTCTTCTTCTGCTTAGGGTTGTCCTTGGGACGATGATTATTCATAACGGTTTCGATAAACTTGCGGATATTTCTGGATTTGCTGAAGCCTATGTCGAGGCGATCGGGTTACCTTTTCCGATTTTCTTTGCCTACTGCGCAGCAATTACTGAAGTGGTTGCCGCGCCTTTGCTAATTCTTGGGTTTTTAACTAGACCAGCGGCTTTAGGTTTATTTACAACTATGCTTGTAGCTAACTATCACCACATCTTGATTGGTGGTTTCTCGATCCCATCCATTGAGTTATCCTCAATTTATGCAGTGTCTTTTGCCTTTTTCGCAGTTTATGGTGGGGGCAACTATGCGATTGACACTTTGATCGCGAAATCATTAGATAAATTTTTGTCAGGTTCTTCAAATGTTAACGCGATCGCTCAATCAGTAAGAGTGACAGCTAATAAGTAGATATTTATCTAAAACAGAAAAAGGGGCGCTTTGCGCCCCTTTTTCTGTTTTAGATATCTCTATAAAATCAAAATATGTGATGCTAAACACCTTTCTACTTGTTCTTTAATTATGCCAATGTACTTAGTGAAAATCATAAAAATGTGAGTGTGGGGCTAAGCCCCACACTCACATTTTTATGAGGTGAAGGTGATAATGATGCTTTCGTAAAAGCGATCGCATTTCGGATTTGAATGTGATTCTTGAAATTCAGGTAAAACGGTATCACTCATTACGTTTTTATGTAAAAAAAGTAAGCAAAAATATTGTTGGATTGGTATTCTGAACAACCTAAAAATCAAAAAATATAGGTGTTACTTCTCACTTCTTCTCTTTTGCCGTGAGATTGCGTAAATATTTTCAAGATTAAGTAACTAATTTAAGATGACTACGCTAGAATATGTGCGGATGAGTATTTCTAGATCGCATGTTTGTTTTCAGTATTGACAGTCGTCTTCTGTTTCATCGTGACAGGCTTCTTTCCGAAATCTCTATCTCTACACATATCTGATTGTTGAAGCAAGTATTATGTCTATTTATGTTGGTAATCTCTCTTATGAGGTTACAGAAGATGATTTGAAATCCGTATTTGCAGAATACGGCAAAATCACCCGCGTTCATCTACCGATTGATCGCGAGTCGGGTCGTCCACGCGGTTTCGCTTTCGTTGAAATGACTGATGAAAAAGAAGAAGATGCTGCGATTGAAGCATTAGACGAAGCCGAATGGATGGGTCGTGCCCTCAAAGTCAATAAGGCTAAGCCTCGCGAAAGCTCTGACTCCTTTGGTGGTGGCCGTGGCGGCTTTAAGGGCGGCGGTGGTCGTCCGTCTGGCGGCGGTGGCGGCGGCGGTCGTCGTTACTAAATAAAAAAAGAAGGGGTGCTTAGCACCCCTTCTTTTTTATGAATTGATGGCACGCCTCAGGGCTGAACCATCGCCAATAATTCCTAAATTTTGAATAATTTGATGCTTTCGAGCTTCTTCGAGTTTGTTCAGGTCGTTGTAATTGACCCAAGCGATACAGTCTACTGGACAGGTATCGATCGCCTCTTGCACTAGATCCTCTTCATCCCCGTCTTGGGCGATTACTCTAGCGCGTCCATAATCTTCTTCTAAAAAAAAAGTACTGCTTGCCGTATGAGCACAGTGACCACAACCAATACATACTGTTTCGTCAACAAACACAGCGTTTTGTCGCAATTCTCCACCAAGTTCAGGTTCAAAGCCTGAGCGATCGCTCATCTCTGACTCTGAACTAGTGGTTATCGCAGTATGTATCGACAAATTATCCATTCCAGCGCTGTAAAACTAGGCGTACTGAGCCATCTTCACGTACTTGCTTTTCAGATAGAGCAAATCCTTGCTCGCTAGATTCACCCATGACGGTGGCTATCGCATAGCCTTGAGTGACTTTTCTCAAGAAACTCTCTACTGTCCAAGGCTGTTGCCAAAATTGCATGTCCGCAACTAGGGCATATTCAGCGCCATTCCACTGAAACCCGACATCATAACCATTGTCTTGCTCAATTACCACTTCAGCAGATGTGGTCGAGCCTTCGTGTCCACGCATGGGCGTAGTGCCAGATTTCCAGTTGACTCCAAGATCGGTTAGGGCTTTTTGCAAAGGTTCTAGACTGCGGATTTGGGTTTTTACTTGGCTAAAATGTGACATAGGGTTTATCCTGACTTCGATCTAAATGGCTAATGGGCGAAAACTATAACTTTTTTATCTTATATATCTGCGGAAACTGGTGATTTTATCTTTTTTAACTACCATTGGCTAAAGTCAGAAGCTTCTGTGTCTGACACGCGATCGAGTTGCGTAGCCGACTGAGATGTTACCTGCTGTTGAGCAAAATTTTCAGAAGTTAACTCTCGATGAGCGACTATGCCGAGCTTTGCTTCGATCGCGGCGGTTACTTCAGCACAACTAGAACCGATAATGCCTGTGACACGCTCTTCGACTCGTCCATCTGGGTAGATAATGAATTCCAGAGTTTCCATACTGATTCTAGCTGTTTAATTAATAGACAGTTTGACGCAAAGTTCCTATAAACGTCAAGAAGTTAGATGGTAAAATCAAAATCTTTTTCTGATGCTTGCTATATAGAGATCGCAATGCTCTACTCAAACGGAAATTGTAGATCGAGAATTTGGGCGATCGTGTAGGGGCATTCTGGAGGCAGATCATCAATATCTAGGGGCGTTTCTCGCAAAACCAAATTAATCCCCTGTCGAAAGCCCTTTTGAACAGCTTCATTAAGATAAGGCTTTAAGCTGGGATTTTCTTGTAAAACATCCAAAATTTCGTCCCTTTGCTCGCGAATAGTCGCTCTCCAGCTTTTGCCACGCAACTCAGGCTGAAATTGCCATTTCAACAAATGTCCAATTAAAATCCCTAATCGATTGCGTAGTTCCTGCTTTTGCTGCTTGCCCAAGGATGAAATCTCCTCTACCAAATTTTCAATATCTAACATCTGCCATTCCCCCAAACGTAATAACTCAGACTGTTCCTGCGTCCAAGCATAAAAATCTTGCTCGTATTGATTAGCTGCGGGACTAACTTGATTACTAGCCTGATTATTATGGCGATCGCCTTGCAAATTTTGCTTAAAGTCTGATTTCAGCATTAAGATCACCTCATCACTTATCAGCTACCTTTACTACTTTGCCATGTCTCATGTCTATAGAGACAGCAACCTTGCATTTGTCACGGCTTTTCTCAATTGTAAAAGTTGCAATATCGCCTTGAAGATAAGGTTTATTAAATAAGCAAGGAGAAGATATAAGATTTGTCATGATTGGCAAAATCCCAACCCTAATCTTGATGTCGTTGTCATAAACTCTACAGGAACCACGAGTATCAGGGAAACAGGAAGTTTCATAAATATATAGAGTCGTGGGTAGCCCTTGAAATTGGTATGTAGCAACGTAGACGTAATCAAAAATTCTAAATGTTAAGAGAAAGTACAGTAGTGGTGAAACTAAAACGGAAATTGCGAAAATTGCTAAAAATGGGAAAAAGATAAATGGGCGAAATAGCTTGATTCTCTGGCTAGGTGCAGTCTGCGATCGCCACCTGAATGCAAAAACTATCGTCAGGATAAAAAATATCAATATAGCGATCGGCTGGACTATTTCCCATGTCGGAATCATCTGCACAAACCACATACCGACAAGCGCAGGCAAGCAAGATAGGAGAATTATCTGCTTTAGATATTGAGGATTTGTGAATATTTGTTTACGCACTTTTTGGTTGTTCCTCAGTATTTCATAGCAGTTTGCTATAAATATAGGCTGTTGTAAGTTTCGAGGAGATATAGATGCAGGTTACTTTGGCTAGTCTTGAGGATCTTGACGAAGTTTCTAGACTGTTTGACCAATATCGTGTTTTTTACAATCAGTCTTCAGATCTCGACGCTGCTACAAAGTTTCTTCAGGAAAGGTTTCAAAATCAAGATTCAACTGTTCTTATAGCTCGTGACTGCGATCGCGTGGTTGGATTTACCCAACTTTATCCTAGCTTTTCCTCTGTGTCGATGAAGCGAGTCTGGATTTTGAATGATTTATTTGTAGACGCACTCTACCGAAAGCAGGGAATTGCCAAATTACTGATGAATGCGGCTGAGCAGTCCGACTTGTTTTAGCAACACAAATCTCTAATGTTGCAGCTCAAGCTCTGTATGAATCGCTTGGTTATATCAAGGATCAAGATTTCAATCACTATGCATTACGGTTATAGCGATGAAATAAAAAAGGCACTTGCTAAGCAAGTGCCTTTTTTATTAGGTTAATGGAATCGGGCAGAGTCGAACTGCCGTCCGCACTAGCGCCTAACCTCCCAGTCATTCACAGGTTTATCCGATTTGATCCTCACGGAGGGAATTACTAATTATCTCTAGTAGCCAAAGATGCACTGATAAAGTCTTGAGCAAATAACCTACCAGAGAAAGTTATAAGCAGCATCCGTTGGGGGTTGGAGTGACATATTTAACGGAGTCATACATCACACCTCGAAACCGAAAAGGTTCTTAGGCAGCTACAGGAGCGGCTTTACGAGAGAAAGATACAATGTTGTTCGCATGTACTTGTTTGAATCATTGATTTACGAGAGATAATTCGCTCTCGACCTGCATCAAAGGATAGCTTCTACTAACACGTCGAAACCCTTACGATCCCTTATGTTTTTAATAATAGCATAATAAAAATTGGTTTTGATGAAATTACGCCGACGACGTAATTTCATCAAAACCAATTTGAGGGGGAGAGCCGCAGGCTCTCCCCCTCAAATTGGTTTCATAATGAGAATTGCTGTTACAGCGCTTTGCGCTTAAACCCAAACCAATAAACTTTTTGAAAGTGTTGCAAAGCGACACTTTCAAAAAGTTTATTGTGGTTCGTTTGCTCGAAAATTGCTGTAAGTCTCACGAGCTACGTTCTTTTGCTTGCAAAAGGGATAAAATAATTTTTTTTGTTTCAGCACTTGTTGCTGTAGAGAAAATAACGATAAGGAGAGGCTGATCAAGTGGCTATTGCAATTACAGAGACGGAATATATATCTTCTAAAGAACTCAAAGAGTTGCATGGTTTTACTGACCCGTCGATCAAAAAGTTTTTGGGTGAATGCGATATGACTCAGAGCAATCCCAAAAGCAAAAGTGCGGCTCCGATTAGACTATATAGCATTGAACGGGTTAACGCAGTTTTAGCAGATCGGGCTTTCATTGAATGGCAAAGCAAGAAACAATCATCAACCTCAAAGCAAAAACAAGCTGTTGCCAATATTGAAGTAGTTTCTAAGACTGAGGCTATTGCGACTAGACAAGCCCCACAAATTGAAGCTTTTGATTTTGATGGTGGACTATCAGACTTAAAAACAGCGGATTGGGTTGATTTTCAATGGGAATATTTTCGAGATGAACATGAGAATAAGTTCTCAGAAGAGCAGAAATTACATGCTGTTATAACAGTTAAAAAGATGTTGGCTGCTTCATATTGGTTTGCACCTGAGGTTTTTTTTAATGCATTTAGTCAATATGGCAAGGGTGGTGCAGATAGCCCAGATTTAGTAAGCACATATAAATCCAGCATCTTGACAAATGGATGGAGGGGAATTCCCCTTGTGAGCCTGATGATTTGCGATCGCAAAGATCCTACTAAAATGATGCTGGATTCTGGACATCACCGATGGACTGCCCTCAAGGAATTATGGGAGGCGAAGGAGCTTCCTAACGATTTTAAAATCCCTGTCTTTGATTTAAAGCAATTGCGTCCAATTGTGAGAGATCAATACAACCCCAGTCTAGAATTTGCTTTGCGCTATGCAGTTACGGGTGGCACATTAGGTCATGACTTTGCCCTGAGAGTAATTGCGAAAAATTGGTTTACAAGACTTTGCACTGGTGTTGATTGCTCTTACTGAGTTAAGGGTTTAAAATCCTCAAAATGACGTTGTCTTTTGAGGATTGGAACAAGAAGTACATAGTTGAGGACGATGTCATGATTTCTCGTTTCTATACGCTGATGTTTGTGGTGGTAACTGGGCTTTGTGGGATGGTGATGTTACCAGATCTGCCCTTTGTAATTGCTCAAGCACAAACAACGAAAGATCTCAAAGCAGAAGCAGATCGACTTTTGGAAGCTTGCCGAAATGACTTAAAAACGAGCAAAAATCAACAGGCTTTACAGAGTTGCCAAAGAGCTTTAGAAGCTTTCAAAGCTTCTCGAAACTTAGGTGGAGAATCGAAGTCGTATTTAAATCTGGGAGTTGCTCACTATGCGCTTGGTAAATATGACACAGCAATTGACTACTATCAGCAAAGCTTAACGATCGCGAGGGAAATTAAAGATCGATTGGCAGAGGGAAAAGCGCTGGGAAATATAGGAGTTGTTTATTTAGCTCTTGGCAAATATGACCAAGCGATTGATTACCATCTGCAATCTTTGACCATTAATCGAGAAATTAAAGATCGATTGAGCGAGGGGCAGGATCTGGGAAATCTGGGACTCGCCTATTACTCTCTCGGCAAATATGACCAAGCGATTGAATACCATCAGCAATTATTAGCGATCGCAAGGGAATTCAAAGATCGCCTCAGTGAGGGAAAGTCTCTAGGAAATTTGGGACTCGTTTATTATGCTCTTGGCAAATACGACCAATCGATTGAGCACCAGATGCAAAGATTAGAGATCGCAAAGGAAATCAAAGATCGTCTGAGTGAGGGACAGTCCCTCGGCAATCTGGGTATTGCTTACCAAGCTCTAGGCAGATATTTCCAAGCGATTGAGTACCATCAGCAATTTTTGGTGATCGCGAGGGATCTCAAAGATCGACTAGGTGAGGGAGCGGCTCTGGGAAATTTGGGTGTCACTTATAAGTCCCTCGGTAAATATGACAAAGCGATTGAGTACTATCTCCAAAGTTTAGCGATCGCGAGGGAAATCAAGGATCGACAGGGTGAGGGAAAGGCGCTAGGCAATCTGGGAAACGCTTATGATTTCATCGGTAAGTATGACAAAGCGATTGAGCACCATCTGCAATTTTTAGCGATCGCAAGGGAAATCAAAGATCGTGATGATGAGGGACTTGCCTTGGGAAATCTGAGCGCTACTTATAACTCTCTGGGCAAATATGAAAAATCAATTGACTATAGTTTGCAATATTTAGCGATCTCACAAGAAATCAAAGATCGTCGTGGCAAGGGGCAGTCTTTGGGAAATATAGGTGTCGCTTATTATCATCTCGGAAAATATGACAAAGCGATTGATTCATACCTGCAATTATTAGCGATCGCAAGGGAAATCAAGGATCGTAATGCTGAAGGAATATCTCTTAATAATCTAGGTTTTGCTTTTGCTAATCTCAGTCAACCTGAACTCGCAATTCTTTATTACAAAGAATCGATCAATGTGTATGAATCCATTCGTAAAGATATCCGCAAACTAGACAAAGAAGAGCAAAGATCCTATTTGGAAACCGTCTCTAGCCGATATAAAACCCTTGCTACGTTGCTTCTAAACCAAGGTCGAATCATGGAAGCTTTACAGATTCTTGATCTGCTCAAAGTCCAAGAACTGGAAGACTATCTCAAAAATATTAAAGGTAGTGATAGATCGGCACAGGGCGTGAGGATTTTAGAGCCAGAGAGCGCGATTAGATCTCAGCTATTTGCGGTTAGCTTAGAGAAAGGCGCAGAACTTAATCGTCAACTTGTTAACCAGATCCAACAACTTCCCAAATCAGAAATCAACAAAGTTCCTGATTATCTCCAACAAATCCCACAGGGAACAGTACTGCTTTACCCCTTGATTTTAGGCGATCAACTAGAACTAATTTTTTTCTCCCCCAATACTATCCCGATCAGACGTACTGTCAAAATCTCCAAAGAGAAACTCAAATCCTTGATTCTTGAATATAGATCGGGACTGCTTGATGCTGGCTCCGAAGATGTCAAAGATGCTTCTAAGGCTCTCTATGATGTCCTGATTAAACCGATTGAATCTGAACTCGTTGCTACCAAAGTCGATACAATTCTCTATGCTCCAGATGGAATATTACGCTATGTTCCACTAGCGGCTCTCTATGATGGCAAACAGTGGCTAGTAGAAAAATATCGCGTCAGTAATCTAATTGCTTATACGCTCACTGACTTCTCAGCCAAGCCAAAATCTCAACCCCGCATCCTCGCAGGAGCATTTGGAGGCAAAGCTGGAGAGAAAAAATTTGGGCAAATTGGATTGCCAGCTACTCTTAAAGAAGTTCAAGCGATCGCCAACTCCTTTCAAAATTCAGTCACCCTGACAGAGAATAACTTCAGCCGTCAAGCGATCGAAGCCAAATTCAAAAAATATAATATTCTCCATCTTGCCACCCATGCGGAATTTAACACTGGTGTTCCTGATAACTCCTTTATCATTTTTGGCAATGGCGACAAAATCCGCCTCAATGAAATCACCGACTGGCAAATTCCGAATATAGATCTAATAGTGTTAAGTGCCTGTCAGACAGGGACAGGTAAACTCGGTGATGGGGTGGAAATATTAGGCTTTGGCTATCAAGTCCAGAAAGCAGGGGCAAAAAATGCGATCGCCTCGCTTTGGTCAGTTAATGACGCAGGTACAGGTTCACTCATGATGGCTTTTTATGGAGAACTGCAAAAAGAGAATGTGGCGATTTCTGAGTCATTAAGACGATCGCAAATTGCCTTAATCAAATCCAAAGACTTTAATCATCCCTACTTCTGGTCAGCATTCTTTGCGATCGGCAATGGTTTATAAAACCCATTCATAGAGTTGCGGCGCGAAGCGCCGCAACTCTATGAATGGGTTGATTTGATTTGCTATAGCTATATTTTTGCCTAAATGGATTATGATAATGATTATCATTATTTACAGCAAAACAAAAAGATGCGCTTAAATACATCTGCAAAAATATCCTCAAAAGTAGGCTCCAAGAGATTTTCGTTCAAGGGATTTAAAATTTATACGGCGGCGGCTGTAATCGCGATCGCTAGCAGCATCACTGCTTGTACTGTGACTACACCAACCGTAACTAATACGACTACCGCAGCCGCAACTCCCGCAAAAACTGAAAGCTTGCCTCTAGTTGTGGCAACAAACTCAGTCGCATGTGCTTTGGCTAAGCAAATTGCAGGCGATACGATTGACCTGAAATGTTTGATTGAAGCTGGGACTGATCCTCATCTTTATCAACCTAAGCCCGACGATCGTAAAGCGATCGACTCCGCTAAGTTAGTTCTCTATGGTGGTTATGATTTTGAGCCAAGTCTGATCAAATTAATTCAAGCTAGTTCTAATACAGCACCCAAAATAGCAGTTAATGAAGTTGCCGTGCCGAGTCCCTTGATGTCTGAAGAAGCCCATGACCATGCTCATGATAAAGCCGAAAGGTCTGACAAAAAAGCTGCAAAAGAAGCCGATCCCCATGTCTGGAACAATGCTCAGAATGGCATCAAAATCACTCAATCAATTAGTAAAAGCTTGAGTTTGCTGCGCCCAGATCAAGTGGAAACCTATGCTAAAAACACTGCCAAAATTGTCAGCGAACTCGAACAAATTGATATTTGGATCAAAGTGCAAATCGCCACAATTCCTGAAAGTTCGCGCAAGTTGGTCACAACTCATGATGCGCTTGGCTATTATGCCCAAGCCTATGGCATTCCTGTTGAAGGTGCTTTGAATGGAATTAGTACTGATGAGCAGCCAACACCAACGAGAGTTAAGGAACTCGTTGAGGTAATTAAAACCAGCAAAGTTCCCACCATTTTTGCGGAAGTATCAATCAATCCTAAATTGATTACGACAGTTGCGAAGGAAGCTAATGTCAAAGTCTCAGAACGCGAACTATACGCAGATGGTTTGGGAGCAAAAGGTAGTGAGGCTGAAACCTATGCAGGTATGTTGATTGTAAATACCCGCACGATTGTTGAAGGATTGGGAGGCAAGTACACCGCGTTTCAATTGATGCTCATAGAGCAAAATTGATGCTCATAGAGCATCAATTTTTTCCTTGTTACAGCGCAAAGCGCTGTAACATAATCGTTGACAGCTAAACTTTCAGAAGTCGATTTTATTTAATTTATCTCTACCTAAAAAAATGTCTGACAATTGGATTGAGAATCTCAAATATGATGAGCGAGGATTAATTCCTGCGATCGCGCAAGATCACCAAGATGGCACAATTTTGATGATGGCATGGATGAATCGTCATGCTTTGGAATTAACGATCGCTACTGGTGAAGTCCATTATTGGAGCCGATCGCGTCAAGAGCTATGGCATAAGGGCGCAACTTCGGGGCATATTCAAAAGCTCAAAAAGCTCTACTATGATTGCGATCGCGATGTGATTTTGGTCAAAATCGAGCAGGTTGGCGATATTGCTTGTCACACTGGCGAGAGAAGTTGCTTTTTTAAAGAAGTTCCGCTGACGAAATAGTATAGCAATGTAGATATGGGGATACTATTATGATGTAGCGAGGCATTGCTGAAACTGAGCAATGATTTCAGGCGTTAGCTCCTTTTCTGGTTGAATGATTTCGCGATCGCGCAAGGCTATTTCGGTGGAGGGTGCTTTTCCTAGCTTTTGCAAAAGGTTGGTGAAGTCTGACTGTTGTTGTTTAACTTCTTGTTGGGGAATTGGTTGAACAGTGTAAGCTGTGGAAGATTTTCGGGTTAGAGCGTAGACAATGTATTGATTGAGAGAGACTCCTTCTCTCTTGGCTAAGTGGCTTAATTGTTGGTGTAATGTATCTAGTAATCGAAGGGTTAATCTACTCATGGTTTATTTCCTGTAGGCTATAGCGGTAGATACTGAATATGATTAGCAAAGTCTTCCAAATCGCTTGCTTTGGCAATTAGTTCTAAATCCCTTACACAAACTCCTATACTCGCAATTTGTTGTGCTGCGTAAATGATGCCAATAAAGTTAGTCTCGTCTTGCAGTAGTTGATTGGCGATCGCTAAAAAATCATCGTCTCTGGTGAATAAGACTCTCTTTAATTCGTTGGCTCTCGCTAAAACTATCGGATCTGGATCGCCCGATCGCTGATCTTCTTGAACGGAAAGTACATCTACTCCTCTCAGACGCAATCCAAGTAAAATTTGGCGCGGCACGTTTTCGTCCATGTAGAGTGCGATCGCCATATCTTAATGGGGTCTTGCTTGAAGTTTGGCTTGCAATGGTGAGATGGGAGCGTTTAGGCGCATTTGTTCGGCATAGTCTAGTCGGCGCTGGATATCGGTATCAATTTCTTGTTTGTGATCCCAGTAGTAGGCGAGGGCGGAATAGATCTTGCTGAGGGCGATATGGGGATATTGAAAATGCAGTTCTTCGGGACTCCAGCCATAGGTGATGTGCGATGTGACTAGCTCGACGACTTTCATGGTTGTACCTGCAATGATGGGTACGTTGCCTTGAAGTTGGATGTGCATATATTGGGTTGGTGTATCGAGCATCTTGCAGACCTCCATAATGAAAAGGTTTTGATTGTCCCTGTTGTTGTCTAGTTTAATCCGAATTTTCCCCTTTTTCCTTGGCTCAATACCACACATTTGTCTGTCGCTGTCTGTGGCGTTGGGGTTGGTGGAGAGATAGTCGTTGAGTTTATTGCAGCCAAGGATTAATAGGCAGAATTTTTACCAAGGATTGCCGATAATTGTAAAACCTGACCAATAATATGGATGTGAAAAATTAGCTGGAGTAGGGAGTCGTTCGTCAATTTCAAAAATATTTTCTTTCACTTTTAAAGTGTTTCTTAGCATAGAAATTTGTGCTTGACGGAGTGCTTCAGATTTTGTTGGTGCAGTTTTTAAATATTTATAGAACTCAGTCATTAGTGTCGCTGTTCCTAGATCGTCCACATTAAATAAGCTCGCTAAAACTGATTTAATACCAGATTTAATAGCTTGACCCGCAAGACCAAACTTAGTTTCAACTCCACTTGTATCTCTATTCCCAAGACCAGTTTGAGGGATGCTTAATACAAGCAATTCTATTGAAGACTTTTCTAGCTCTAAAAGATCAAATTTGTCTTGGCTTATATGTATATCCCACATCGAGAAATAAGCTCCTTTACTTGCGAGAATTTGACCAGTTGACGATATATGGATAATTTGAAAAAATTTCTTCTGACTCTGAGATCTAAAATTTTCTAATGTAAAATCTTCATTCAAGAAAACTTCAAATCCACCTTTCCAAAAAGATTTAATGTCAGTTAGTTCTTTTTCTACACCAGGGAGTTTAGGGAAACCAAATTTAGCTTTTGATAATCCCATTGCTAATACATTTGAATTCCTGATATTTGTGTAACGAGTGTCAGTTAAATTTAAACCAGGCATCACCCCAATACTGTATTTCTCAATTAAAAATTGTTTGCCATCATATAGTGCTGCCAAAGGTGTGGCTCTTAAATAAGGATTGTCAGTAATGAAAACAAGATTATTGATTTTCTGTTTTTGCAATTCTGAATCTATAGGCTTTATCAAAATTTCATATAACTTTTTGGCTGACTCTAAATAGTCTTCGCTGCCTTTATCTTGAATACCATTACGAAAATCAGCAATTAGATTGTCAAATTCCGACTTTTTTATAAGTATTTGATTTGATACTTGACCTTTGGCTGTGATGATTAAAATCCCAAGAGTGTCATTCGCCTTGCTATTACTTTCAGAAGTGATGAAGCTAATATAAACGATCGCAGGTCTTTGTCCTGTTTGGCGCTCAATTCTAGCTGGAGCATCACCAACATTTTCAATAATTGCTTGCTGAGCCAATCTCACTTGATTTTGCACCTGTTCAAATTCAACACTCAACTTTGAGAATTCGGTTGCCTTCTTTGCTATCTCTGACTGGATTTTTTGCGATTTGCTTATTTGTTCTTCTACATCTTTCTGAGCTTTTTGCTGTTCTTGTAATGCTTGAGACACTCTTATTTTAGCTTCCTGAACCTCTTGACTCGCTTTATCTAATTGTTCCTTCGATTCGCGATCAACAGTTTCTAGCTTTTTCTCTGCACTCGCTAAATTTTCCTTTGCCTCCTCAACCTTTCGATCAGCCTCCTGTTTCTTCTCTAACGCAGTTTTGGCACTATCTTCAGATTTCTTTTTATCGATCGCCGCTTTCTTCTGTACCTGATAGGCATTATCTTCAATATTTTTTGCCTTGTCTATTACCCCCTTTGCGTCCTGTTCCGTTTTAGCAATCCTTTGGTTAGACTCATTAACCGATCGCGCCGCCCATAAACCCGCACCCGTTGCCAATAACAACGTTATCCCCAAAATCGCAGAACCAACCTTCACTCTGCGATCTGCCTTTTGTTTAGCATCACCTAAAATCCTTGCCTCCTCCTCAGCTATTTTCTGTTGCCTAACCGCAATTAACCGTTCCTGTTCTGCAACCTCCCGCGCCTGTTGTTCCGCCTCTAGCTTGAGATAGCTTTCTTGTTTCTCCACCTCCCGACTATCGCGCAAAAAATGCTCATCCTCATCACTCAATCTTTTCCCCTTAGCCCAAGCCTCCGCATCCACCAACGCCTGACCCCGCAACAAAAACGACTCCTTCTGCTCATCGCTCTCCTGCCAAGCCTGAAAAGCCGAGCCATAAAAAGTTGGACGCATATCCCCCAACGCACGACTTACCCATGCTTGATTAAACACCGCCCCATAAATCCGATTGTAAACAATCAACCGCCCGTCTCGCTTCACCACCAACCCAGTTAACCGCAACTGCATCTGGTCATAACTCTCATCCGCAGCAATACCATCACCATCCAAAACCTGCTGATACAAACCCAATAATCGCCCCCGTCCCCTCTCATCACTCTGCAAAATGCGATCGCGTAATGTCTTCAAATGCGCGGGAATATCCTGAGCTTCCCAATTCTCAATCACCTTCTCAGTTGCGATCGCACTTACAAGCTGATCAGGCGATCTCCCCAAATCATCCGCCGCCGCGATTAACGTCAAAAGTTTTTGCGTCAGAAAAGGTTGCCCACCCGTCCAATCCAAAATTGCTGCCAAAACCGCCACTGGATCGCTAACCCGATCTGCTAAACCTCGCGCCAAAGGTTCCGCCTCTTGCAGCGTAAACCCACTCATCTCCACCGCATGACCAATATTAAATGCCGAACTTCCCTTACCACGGATCAAATCCGCAGGCGTGGCAACTCCCAAAAAAGTAAAGGTCAAGCGCTTATACTCTGGCTTCTCTGCACGACGCTCATACAACGAGCGAATCAAAATAAAAAATCCATCTGTATCAAATTTGAGACTGAGCAGGTTATCAACTTCTTCAATAAAAATCGCGATCTTTTGCGGAATATTCGGCAGTAAGGTTTGCTCAATAAAATAGTCAAAACGTTCCACTACTGAAATTGATTGAGCATCAAGTTCCTTCCACCATTTCGGAAAGTCGATCGCAGTTTCTAAATGCAAATCTCCAATCAAGCGTTTGATTGTCCCCGCATACCATTGATCCTCGCGCAAGGTTGTCCCCCTCGTCTGCGGATCGATCACCGCGCATGCAAAACCCTCCTCTTGCAACTTTTGTATCGTGCGTACCCGCAAACTCGACTTGCCCATCTGTCGCGAGTTAAACACAAAGCAATATTCACCAGCTTTCAAGCGATCGCATAATTCGCGATCGGCTTGGCGCTCCACATAAGCAGTATTGTCAATCGGTAAACTACCGCCAACTTGATAGCTAAAATTATTAGTCATCTAACTACCTCCTAAGCGATCGCGAAAATACAACTTATACAGCAAACAGCGCGGCGTGACATTATTATCAATCCGCGATACTAATCCTTGGCTATCGAGCTTAAAACTGATTTCAGATCGCAAACGCACTGGCGCATCTGCCGCGACCACCTTTTGCATCGCCTCACCCAGTTCGGGATAGTCCTCCAGAGTTTTGAGATGTCCCATTAAATAACTGCTATAAATTCCTGCCTCAGTAGGAGCAGTCCGCAAAAAATCTTCCAGAGTAATATCTTGCGAAGCAATCCGATAGAGCGCCGATCTCACTAAATAAGGATGTCCGCCAATCAATTCCATAAATTGTTGAAGCTCCTCGTCTGTCCAAATTAGCTTGTGCCGCTTAACGAGTTCCCGCACTTGCTCCGTTGTAAATTCGCTCAGTTCCACAGGAAACCCGACATTAAAAGGTGATTGATTAATGTCTCTTTGGGCGTAAGGTTCTTGAGAATGTACGATAATCAGGCGCAGCTTACCCCATAGAGGATGACTACGCGATCGCTCATACCAGCCGCGCAACAAGCCACAAAAATCTGTCTCGATTTCGGGATAGCTAAACACGCGATCGAAGTTATCAATCGCGATCGCTAGCGGTTGTTCGTTACCCTCTAATAAATATTTCTCGAAATAGTCTGTACAGTTATCATTTGCGCCAAAAATATCATCCCAATATTCATCAGTCTTAACCCGCACGCCCAAAGACTTGCCGACAGAAGCGCAAAACCACTGCATAAATTTTTCGGGATCGACGAAGATTTTCTGATTGGTTTGCTCCAGATTTAAAACCGCCGTGCGATAGCCCAGAACTTCAGCATGATTGATAATTCGCGCCATTAACGAAGACTTGCCCATGCGATGTGGCGACTTAATCCGCAATAGCGATCCTGCTTTCTTGATTTCTTCATAACACCGAGGTTCATAACCCGATGGGATATAAAACTGCGAATCGATCGCTACTTGTCCTTCCGTTGATTCCAAGGCGATCGCATTACCTTCAGTACTTTCACTTGATGAATTTTGCTGAGGCATCGTAATAATCGTGGTTGAATCGTCAAAAAGCGATCGCAAAGCCGCCAGCATCTCGTTAGCTGTGGCATAGCGATCGCGAAAATTTAACCTAATCGCTTTGTCTAAAAATCCTACAAATGCAGGGCTAAAATTATCTGCATAGCGCTGCCATGATAATTCCCCAGTTTGAGGATCGGTATCTAATTCAGAACTTAATTTTCCCGTTAACAAAAAAATCGCCGTTAAGCCTAAACTATATAAATCACTAGCAAATCCCACCCGCCCGATCGCCTGTTCCGAGGGCATAAATGTGGGAGTACCTATTACCACCGAGCAAGTCACATCTCCTTGAGCCGTCATCGCCGTTGCCAATGTTGCCTTGACTGCCCCAAAATCGATCAATACAGGTTGGCGATCGCGATTCCGCAAAATAATATTTTCGGGCTTAATATCACGATGAATAATCCCTTTTTCATGGATATAACCCAATGTCGGCAATAGATCCAGTAAGATTTTTTTAACCTTAGCTTCTGTCAAGCATCCTTCAGAATGAACAATATCGCTCAGATCTTTGCCATCAATCCATTCTTGAACAAGATAAAACTCGTTATCTTCGCAAAATGATGCATAAAGCTCTGGCACAAGTCCGTTATCTTTGCCCAAGGCCTCCAGCGTCGCCGCCTCCCGTTGAAAGCGATCGCGCACAATTTTATAAACATCAGGATTATCTGCGATCGCCTTAAGTTGCTTGATCACACAAATCCGTCGCGATGGCATCTGTGTATCTTCCGCCAAAAAAGTTTGACCGAATCCACCTGAGCCAAGCACTCGCAGAACTTGATAACGATTGGACAGTAGATTAGTCATGATTCTCGCAAGCTCGTGACTTTTATCTAGTCTTGAGTGTATTTGTAAGCTTGTCAATAAAAAAAGAGGAAGCGCTAAAGCGCTTCCTCTTTTTTTCAAGAATTAGTCAGAAGGAGGACTGACTTGTTCTTTGAAGGACTTACCAGCAGAGAAGGCAGGAACCTTAGTAGCAGGAATTTCCATCTTTTCGCCAGTCTTAGGGTTGCGACCTTCGCGGGCTTTGCGATCGCGAGCTTCAAAGGAGCCAAATCCAACCAAAGTTACTTTGTCTCCGCCAGCTACAGTATCGATGATTACTTCAAGCGTTGCAGAAAGAACTTCGTCGGCAGTCTTTTTATTGACTGACAAGCCCTTTTCGGCAGCTTTTTTAGCAATAGCATCAACTAGTTCACCTTTGTTCATAGGTTTCCCCTTATATATAGATGATTTGTGAGTATGAGTTTAATGTCAAAGAAATATTTGTGCGATCGCTTTTTGTGGAAGCCGCACTGACTATGACTTCTGTTTGATCATTCTAATAGCAACTTGCCACTTGTGTATATACACAACGATTAATTTGTATGGATTTGAGCAGTTTTTTTTAAATACTTATTGCCACAATTCTTTGTTTGATCGCTGAAACGCTCTCCCTGAAATACTTTCAGGGCTTTGTCTTCAAATCAAATTAGTGTAACGCATACAGGGCAAGCACTTCACAAAAGTTCAAGTTTTCCTGATAAATCCCTGAATTTTGAGAACATGCCCCACCAGCTTGACCATCAAAAAGAGCGCGATGCATTCCTTTTGATGGATTCTTACGCGCTTTGTTGGCTATGATTCAAAATTCTGGTTTTTGATCGAGATAATATTGTTAATACTTCTTATCAAAACCCAAAAAGCGCGACAGCTATAAGCATGTTCGCAAGCAAAATTTGCAATTCCTATCCAACTCCTACAATATGCAGACATCAACACCAACCAGTACATCTGGACTAACTCGTCAGTCCCCCTTAATAATTGCGCCATTTTTCCTTTGGGGTACAGCGATGGTAGTGATGAAAGCATTATTGCCTCAAACTAGCCCGATGTTCATGGCGGCAGTGCGATTGATTCCGGCAGGAATATTGCTGGTTTTAGGTGCAGCTTATTTTGGTAGACAGCAGCCTAAGGGTTGGCACGCTTGGTTATGGATTAGTTTGTTTGCATTAGTTGATGGCACGATGTTTCAGGGCTTTTTGGCACAGGGTTTAGTGCGGACTAATGCGGGGCTTGGCTCATTACTGATCGATTCTCAACCCCTCGCCGTGGCTGTGATGGCTGCGGTTTTATACAAAGAGAGAATTGGGATTGGCGCAACGCTTGGGTTATTTGTGGGCATAGTCGGAATTGGGCTAATTGGGTTGCCATCAGAATTGATGACAGCTTTGCTAGCAGGGGATTTGGCGACAGTTTTAGAAGCAGGAGTGTTTACTCTCGGTGAGTGGTTTATGCTCGGTGCATCGTTATCAATGGCGATCGGGACGATTTTGATCCGTCCTGTTGTGCGCCACGCCGATCCAGTCATGGCAACGGGTTGGCATATGATTATTGGCGGATTACCATTATTATTTCTATCCACTCAAATTGAACAAAATCAATGGCAAGACTTGAGCGCTTGGGGTTGGCTAGGGATGGCATATATGGCGATTATGGGCAGTGCGATCGCCTATGGATTGTTCTTCTTTTTTGCTTCGTCGGGAAGTTTGACCACCTTGAGCGCCTTGACCTTCTCGACACCAGTATTTGCACTTATGTTTAGTAGCCTTTTTTTGGGTGAACACTTGACTCTGGTGCAATGGATTGGGGTAATTTTGACGTTAAGTAGCATTTATCTTGTCAGTATGCGCGGGTCAGGACAAGATGGTAATGATGAAGAAACTGGAGATATTTCTGGAACTAATATTTTGTCTGCAACTGAGCAAGTTGTAGTTAGTTCAGTGATGCCAGTTTTACAGAAGCCTGTCAATGAATCGCGGCGCGATTGAAAAATGAGAAAAAGCTCTATGCCCACTTTATATACTGCAATTACCAATCACGGTTTTGGTCATGCCACGCGCACTGCGGCTGTCCTTGCCGAACTCCAAAAGCGATCGCCTGATATTAAATTAATTATTGCGACGACGGCTCCGCGTTGGTTATTGGAAGAATATATCGAAGGAGACTTTGTTTATCATCCGCGTGTGTTTGATGTGGGCGTAATTCAGCTTGATAGCTTACAAGTCGATCGCGAGGCAACTTTTGACGCATGGCAACAGATTCGCGAACAGCAAGCAGATTTAATCGAGGCTGAAGTCAAGTTTTTACAGGAAAATCAAGTTGACTTGATCTTCGGTGATATTCCGCCAATGGTTGTAGAGATTGCTAAAGCTGCCAAAATCACTTGTTGGATGGCAGGAAATTTTGGCTGGGATTTTATTTATCGCGATTGGGGCGGTAAGTATATGGAGTTAGCCGATCGCTTATCAGAAACCTATAGCCATTGCGATCGCCTGTTCCGTTTGCCATTTGCGGAACCAATGCATTCATTCCCAAATATTCAAGATGTTGGGCTAACAGGCGGAAAGCCAAAATATACCGCCGAATATATCCGCGAAAAGTTTAATTTAGATCGCGATCGCCCCACGGCTATGCTGACTTTTGGTGGACTCAGCTTGCAATCAATTCCCTATCAAAATTTGGCAAACTTTCCCGATTGGCAATTTATTACCTTCGATCGCGGAGCGCCCGATCTTCCAAATCTCACTAAAGGCAATATCGATCGGCTGCGCCCTGTGGATTTGATGGTGGTATGCGATCGGCTTGTCACGAAACCAGGGTATGGCACATTAGCGGAAGCGCTACGAGCTGGAGTTCCAGTTGTATGTTTAACCCGTGAAGGTTTCTTAGAAGCAGAAACTCTCATTGCTGGTGTCAAAAACTATTCCGATCATCTAATTATTTCACCTCAAGAATTTTATGAGGGCAACTGGTCATTTCTTACAGCACCGTTTCAACCTCCAGATTTAGCAGAGGCTGGGCAATTAGACATGTATGGAGAAGCTGCGATCAATCAGTCAATTTTGGATTATTTGAATTAGTAGAATCGCCATAAACTCAAAAGGTACTTATTCATTCCTATCCAAATCGATATGATTTATAGGCTGTATTAGCGGAATTTCTATATATATTTTGTTAAAATACAGGTGACATTACTTGAAAATACACTTTTTTAAGATGATTTAGAATATGAAGCGATCGCATTGGTTAAAAAGTTTGATAACCAGTATAGGCAATGTCGATTCTAGTAGAGTTGGCGTTGCCTCAATACTTATTTCCATATTCATATTTATCAGTGTATTTATTAGTTTGATTTTTCCGTTAGTTCCTGTTAAATCTTCCCATGAATTATTTGCCCGAGAATTATCAGATACATCAGCAGTCGTTAGCCTCAACGATCGCCAAGCATTTTATAGCCTGAGCAAGTATTTAGAATTTTTTGAAGATAAAGATAGCAATCTCACCATAGAGCAAATTAGTAGTGCTGAATTTAGCAAGCAATTTAAACAGAGCGATCGCGATCCGCCGAGTTTTGGTTATAGTACATCGATATTTTGGGCGCGTTTGCAATTATACAATTCTAGCGAACTAGATGCGGAATGGGTTCTCAGTTTTGAGTATCCACAAATAGATCGGATCGAACTATATCTTCCTAGTCCGCAGCAAATAGGGGGGTGGATTAGCAAAAAAAGTGGATTGCTGTATCCCTTTTCTGCGAGAGATATCAGCGATCGCTTGCCAGCATTCTCTATTCCGATTTCCGCCAAAACCAGTCAAAACATTTATATCCAATTACAAACGACCACTCCATTAATAATTCAGGCTAACTTAAGGAATTTAATTGGATTTTGGCAATATAGAGGCAATCAGAATATTTGGATCGGTCTAATTTATGGCTCTCTAATATTTGCAATTCTTTATAACTTTTTTCTATTTACAGCTCTTCAAGATCCCGTCTATTTATATTACATAATATTCGCAACTGGAGCTGGATTAATTCTCTTTGCTTATGATGGATTCGGAATTCAATATGTTTGGCAAAGTGCAGTTTGGTGGAATAAACATGCTATTGCCATTTTGGCTTTTCCAACATCATTGTGTCTCATTCAATGGATTTGTTTGTTTTTGGAGACTAAAAGCTTCATGCCTCAATGTCATCGTATATTAAGATCCCAGCAAATTTTATTAACGGTGATATTTCTATCTATATTTATTTTACCTTTTCAATTTGTATCTGTAGCTAATACTGTAGGTATTTTGATTACCTGTAGTTTAGCCATAATGATGGGAATTTTTGCCGTTAAACGTGGTTATTCACCTGCTCGCTATTATCTACTTTCATTTTCTTTCTTTCCCTTGGGGGTTATAGCGCATCAATTATCGCAATTAAATGTTATCCCTGCATTTGAATGGATTAGAGATATTTATCGTGTTGGTATTGTGGCTTCTGTGGTATTTTTATCGCTTGCCCTAGCCGATCGCATCAACCTACTGAAAGCTGAAAAACTACGGGCGCAAAAACATGCTCTCGCAGAAAAAGATATATTGAATGAAGACTTAAAGCGATCGCAAGAGCAATTATTAGAAAGAGAAAAACAACTAGAATATGATGTTCTTCATGATGCCCTTACAGGTCTAGCAAACCGCACTTGGCTAACTCAGCGGTTGCAAGACTTGCTGCAACAACAACAACAAAAATTTGCGATTCTCTTTATCGATCTTGATCGCTTTAAAGTGATTAATGATAGCTTAGGGCATTTAGTTGGGGACGAATTACTCAAGTACGCCACGATTCGTATGCAGTCAATTTTGCCTAATTTTGGTACATTAACCAGATTTGGCGGTGATGAATTTGTAATCCTATTAGAAGAATTAACCGATCTCGAAAGTATTACCAAACTAGCCGATTTGCTGCAAATGCAATTACAACTACCTTTCTATCTTAATAATTACGAACTGTTCATTAGCGCCAGTATTGGCATAAACCTATCAACGGAAGAGTACAAGCAGCCTGAAGAAATTATCCGAGATGCCGATCTTGCCATGTACCAAGCAAAGCATAAGGGGAGAAGGCGCTATGAGCTATTTACTCAAAGCGATCGCATTGCTGCTATGACCAGACTAAACCTAGAAAGCGATCTCCGCCGAGCCTTAGACAAAAATGAATTCTATTTAATGTATCAACCGATTGTATCTCTGCAAACGCAGCAAATCTGCGGATATGAAGCTCTTGTACGCTGGAAAAATAGTGCAGGTCAGCAAATCTCTCCCAGTGAATTTATTCCCATCACAGAAGAAACTGGCTTAATTAATTCTCTAGGTTGGTGGATTATGCAAGAGGTTTGTCAGCAGACACAACTATGGAATCAGCAATTAAATAATTCAAATAATATGAATTTATCGATCAATGTAAATGTATCACCGATCCAACTGCGTCAATTAGATTTTATCAAAACTCTCAAGCAAATATTGATAGAAACTGGTTTACCAAATCATTGTCTCAAGTTGGAAATTACTGAAAGTTGTTTACTAGAAAATATCGACTCCGATACCAATCTTCTACAGGATCTCAAAGACTTGGGCATTCGATTATGTATCGATGATTTTGGAACTGGTTACTCTTCCCTAAGTCGCTTGCATGATTTACCCATCGACACCCTCAAAATCGATCAATCTTTTGTTAAACGTATCGGTTCAGAATCTGATAGTGCCGTCATAATCGAAACGATTATCTCCTTAGCACAAAGCTTAAATATGCATACTGTCGCCGAGGGAGTGGAAACGCGATCGCAACTAGACAAATTAATTGCGATCGGTTGTAATTTTGGTCAAGGCTATCTTTTCTCTAGACCATGCGATCTGGCTACGGCTTCTAAAATTTTGCAAAACGGTTTGACATGTGCGATTGATTGACGGTTAAATCTTCTCATTAGAATCAATCAGCATTTGCAAGCTTAGATGAATTTTAACTTGGATCTTTTGATACACTTGGGAGCGGTTGTCAGCGTAAACTAAAACTCTCTGGTGCTGAGGAATCGACAAATATGGAAATCGATCAATGCTACAAACTTCTAGGTTTGACATCTAGCGCAACCTTAGAAGATGTCAATAAAGCTTATAAAGTGCTGGCTTTGCAGTGGCATCCTGATCGCATTCCGAGAGAGAATGTGCAGCAGCAACTCCAAGCTCAAGAAAAACTTAAAGAGATTAACCACGCAAGGGATAGTTTACGTAGGTTGGCTGAACAGAAAGTATCCAATTCACAAGCTAAACATACTCATCACGCTTCCCATCAAACGACAAACCAAAGTAATCGGCAATATCACCAACACCAAACTAGATATCAAAGTAAGTACCAGAGTGCACAAAGCACATACCAATCTCAACAACAAACTTCAGAACGATCTTCAGAAAGCTATCGTCCTCATCAATCGCAATACCAGTCTCAGACGTACCAACCCTATCAGTCTTACCAATCTGCACAGTCCCGTCAGCAAACAAGCAAGCAAGCCAATCCCCAGCCAGAGCCGCATAGTAAAACGTATGAATCTACTCAAGCTTCACAAAAGCCCCAAAAGCCCGATCTAACTGGAGCCGATTTTAGGGGGGCAAATCTGCGCGAAAAGTATTTAGAGGGGCGTAATCTTAGTTATGCCAATCTCAGTAATGCTGACTTGACTGATGCTTTCTTGCATCGCGTCAATTTTCAAGGCGCAAATCTACAAGGTGCAAATTTGTTTCGGGCAAATCTATTTCAAGCTAATTTGCAAAATGCAGATTTACGCGGTGCTAATTTAATTGGTGCAGATTTAAGTGGTGCGGACTTGAGCGGTGCAGATTTAAGCGGCGCAAAAGTTGGGTTTGGCGAAAAGGTTATGGTCAAGCTCACCAATGTCAATTTCAAAGGGGCAACGATGCCTAATGGCTCAGTTCACTCATAAGAAAAGCCTCGCAAAGCGAGGCTTTTCAAAAAAGAGAGTTGCGGCGTTCTGCGCCGCAACTCTCTTTTGGGCTTTAAATTTGTATTATTGCGTAAAAAATAAAAATAGCGGGTATCGCCAAGTTTTAGTTAGCAATCCACGCTATAGAGGAATTATCCGAGACATTTCAATACACTAGCGATAAAAAATTGAGCAAACATCAGCAAAATTGCTTGACTTGGAGCCGTTGCTAGAGCTGGTCGAAAAAAGAGCCTATTTCCTTAAAATTATTCACATACACTCAGGTAAAAAGGTATATATGGCTCACTAAATTAATGTGTATAGCAAAGCAAGAGATAGCTAGGACAAATCAAAACCCAAAAGATGAGTGGCGGCGC
>NZ_BBJB01000075.1 GCF_016584665.1 Pseudanabaena sp. lw0831 | reverse complement strand
CCGCCACTCATCTTTTGGGTTTTATGTCCTAAGCAAAACTTACATTGCTATATATATTTAAATTTGCGATCGCAAATCTTATCAATAATCGAGCAACTTTCCTACTTATACCGATAGCGATCAAAGTTTTAAATGAATTTTTATGTCAAATTAGATACTAATAGTTCTATCTCTTTCTCAAGGATGATTTATGATCCCCGCTAATATCGTAGTTTTAAAGCTGCCTCTACTTTTAAATTGATTTTAAACCTCATATATTTAATCTTCTTGAATTTAAACTTTATCCATGTTAATTATTAACCTGTTTTTTGATCTCTACTAAGTAAGCAAATTTTACAATGCTCATTTTCAACGATTGCTTAAAAAACATCTCTGTTGCTTAACCTCTAAAACTATGTCTACCTCATCTGCTCTTTGGGCGATTCCTTTGGTTTCGCTTATCTCTGGTGCGTCTTCACCCACAATTTTAACTGATACATTTAATCAACCAATTAGTTATAGCGCCCCTCTAGCACATCAAGATAAATTTTTTGAAAGTGATTATTTATTAGCATCTAATAAACCCAAATATACGATCAAATTTTGGTCAAAGTCTGTAAATGAATGGATGATCATGGTGAATAATCAACCAGCATTTTTGGTTAAAGATTTGGCTAATGCCCTGATCGCATCGGCTCAACTTGCCATTACGATGAATGCCACAGACTTTGATTCCAATCGTCTAGAGCCAGTGACAATAAATGGTGAATATATTGGTAAGTATAAAAATGCGATCTTATTTAAAATCCCCAAATCAGAGGCTGTTAACCCTTCGCTAAAACTGACGCAATGGATTAATAACTTGCGGGTTAGTGCAGGAGCTAAGCCGCTAACTTTAGTAGAAGCCCAAAAACAAATGTATCGATTAGCTTCGACTGATGAACAGATTGATGGTGTTGCTTCTTGGTATGGCCCCTATTTTCAAGGTAGACAGACAGCCTCAGGTGAGCAATTTGAACAGCAAGATTTCACGGCGGCTCATCCTAGTTTGCCATTTGACACGTATCTAAAAGTTACCAATCAGCAAAATGGGAAGTCAGTGGTGGTAAGAATCAACGATCGCGGTCCCTATGTAGGCGATCGCAATCTTGATTTGTCCCATGCCGCTGCGATCGCCCTCAATAGCGATGAAGTTGGCGTTGTCCCAATCACCGCAACAGTACTAGTCCTAAACAATTAAATAAAAAACGGCGCATCGCGCCGCAATTTATTTATCGCAAGTTTTCGGTACGTGTACCAATATCAAGAAACTGAATTAGTTTTACAGGATCGGCATTAAACATAAAGGCTCTAGCATCAGGTGTGATCTTATAGCCTTCTTTCTCAGCGGCTTTTTGGGCAGCATAGGGCAGAGGGCTGGATAGATCGAACATTAAACGAGCATAGGGATCACTCAACACTTCTGCCGTATTGGGAAAAGACACAGGCTGTGTAAATTCTGCGGAGAGATGGATGTTATAGAGCAGAACTGAACCGTCAGAAGTACTCAATTTTTTGAGATTAATCGCTTCTTCCGTGGGGTCTCCATCGGTAGATTCGCCATCGGTAATGTTGATAATCGTCGGTGGATAGCTATTAGGGTGCTTCTCAATCCAGTCCTCTAGCAAAATTCGCGCCAGTGCAAATACACTGCACATAGCCGTTCCACCACTAGCGATCGGCTTAAACCAAATGGGAAAGTCATTGTAGACTTCAACTAAACCGCCCATACCATCAGGTAGTTTTTGAGCGCGTTTTTCTAGTTCAGACGGATTTTCATAAATTTTGCCAATTGGGGCGATCGCGTTCTCACCAGCAAGCCCGTTCAGAGCTGATGCAACTTCACTGTTGTAACCAATTACGCCAACATCAAAGTAATCATAAATTTCATTACCCTTGACGCAGCGTTGTCCAAGTGAGTCCAGCAAGCGATTTACCGCATCAGCAACTGCTTGCGCTTTCTGGATCGGTTCACTAGTCTTATGTAAGCTTTCATTTGCTCCTTTTGCTGTCCCTTTGCTAGCACTATCGTTAGAAAATGCATCCGCCATCGAACCAGATTGATCGATGAGGAATAGGAAACAACTAGGTTGACGGCGACTGATTTCTGCTGAGTAAGGCATATTAAACTTACCCGATTCCTTATTTTAAGTTGTGTCTCAAGAATTAAGTTCAGTCTAGCAAAGGTAAGCTCAATAAAAAACTTCCTGATCGAAATTCAGCTATTTCACTTAAGCGATCGCAATTATTAAATCAAACCCCAAAGAGTAGATGGCGGCGCTTCGCGCCGCCATCTACTCTTTGGGGTTCTTCCTAAGCATTATGGCGTTTGTTTCTACTCTATTAGTCGTTATCATATTTAGAATGGGCGGTTCTAAGTATTCTAAATATCGTTAATACAATTCTTAACTTATGCAATCTATTAGTCTCAAAAAGATACTGCTCAAAAGAGAGATATTATCCTTGTTGAGAGGATTAGTTACGCAACTCATTTCTCCGATTGTAATTCAAGATCAAGAAGGGGTGGTTTTGGTTGCAGATTTGGGAATGGATACAGCAACTACTCTTAGCGAAAACAGTCCAGAAAGCATTAACAATCTGACCGTCAATGAGGGTTTAAATAAAATCCCTGTGGTACTCGGCGATGAGATATTAGGATGGGTAATAGGTGACGAACAAGTTGAGCAAGTTGCTGATTTTTTGAGCTATTTAGCCAACCGTGAATTTGAG
This sequence comes from Pseudanabaena sp. lw0831, assembly GCF_016584665.1. GTDB lineage: Bacteria > Cyanobacteriota > Cyanobacteriia > Pseudanabaenales > Pseudanabaenaceae > Pseudanabaena. The sequence continues at coordinate 28,989 of NZ_BBJB01000075.1, read as the reverse complement.
CAGAAAACTCTGGCGGCTGATGCTTTAGATAAATATCGAGAGATTAACCTCCTCTATACGATCGCTAGCAAAATGTCGAACTGTCTAGATGTGAAAGAAATCGGTGCTCTGGTACTTGAAGAAGCTAGTCGGTTAATTTCATCTACTAGCGCATCAGTGATGCTACATAATCATCAAACTAATTGTCTGGAAATTGTATCTGCTAAAGGCACTGCCGAGAATGTAAATAGCTTACAGGTTCCTGCTAATGTGGGAATTGCTGGTTATGTATTTACCACAGGTAGACCTGAGCTAGTCAATGATGCGACACAAGATCCTCGCTATGTCATCAATGAAAATGACTGCTATGCGATCATTTGTGCACCAATTCTGACCAAAGATCGAACTATTGGTGTAGTTAACATTAGTAATTCTGAGCCTGTTAGCTATACATCTCAAGACCTTAAACTTTTTTCAGCAATTGTTACCCAGGCTTCTGGAGCAATCGAGAATGCGATTCTTCACGAGAGTAAATTGCGAGAACAGAGAATCAAAAATAATTTAGAGCGCTATCTCTCGCCACAGGTGGCTGAGGCGGTAATTAATGAGAAAGAGGAAGTATCACTAACTACCAGTAGGCGGAGAATTGCCATGTTGTTTTCTGATATTCGTAATTTCACGACTAAGTGTGAAGAATTAGAGCCAGAGCAACTTGTGACTTATCTCAATGAATATTTTACGCAGATGGTGGATGTAATTTTCAATCATCAGGGAACGGTGAATAAGTTTGTGGGCGATATGATTGTGGCGATGTTTGGCGCTCCATCGGCGATCGCAGATCGTGAGTATTGGGCGATCGCGGCGGCAATCAATATGCAAAAGCGCATCAAAAATTTACCGATTGACTGGATTCGTGAGAACTTCATTACAGGGATTGGCATTAGTTCTGGGGATGTGATTGTCGGTAATATTGGCTCACCTCAGCATATGGACTACACTGCGATCGGTGATGAGATGAACATTGCTTCTCGGTTGCAGGGATTAGCAAAGGGTGGTCAGATTTTGGTGACGCGCAGTGTCTACGAAGCAACACAGTCTGCTTTTGAGTTTAGGGAGTTTGGAACTCTACCTGTCAAGGGAAAAAAGAAGCTAGTCGAAGTTTTTGAGGTAATCTATGAAGATTAGCAGAAGTACTGCGAAGTGCCACTTTTCTGGATTATTTTTAAGCGCTTAGCGCTGTAAGTGATACATTAGTTTTGAGATACATCGCAGGCTTGAAAGATGAGCAAAAAATTACTAATTGTTGACGATGAGCCGCATATCCGTTTGCTTTTGGAGCAAACCTTAGAAGAGCTGGAAGATCATGACGTAGAGCTATTGACAGCAACTAATGGTTTGGAAGCACTGGAGGCGATTCAGCGTGAAAAGCCAAATTTAGTATTCTTAGACGTAATGATGCCAAAGATGAATGGTTATGATGTATGTCAAAAAGTCAAAGCTGATCCTGAATTAAATGATGTATATATCATCATGCTGACAGCTAAGGGGCAAGAATTCGATCGCAGTCGAGGCAAAGATGTTGGGGCGGACATATACATGACTAAGCCTTTTGACCCTGATGAAATCCTAGAAAAATCCTGTGAAATCCTCGGAATAGAGACTTAAAATGAGCGTAAATTTGACCTGTAAGTTAAGCGATCGCACTCTCGATAGCAGCCAAGCCAGTAGTCAACGCCAGTTGGCGATCGCTGTTTCAGCGAACGCTGCTTTTGATGGTAATAATGCGCCGCTTAACTTGTGCCTTGTTTTAGATCACAGTGGCTCCATGGGAGGGCAGCCCCTTGACACGGTCAAACGCGCTGCTCAAGATCTAGTTGATTGCATGTATCCGCAAGATCGAATTAGTGTAATTGGGTTTGATCACAAGGCTCATGTGGTAGTCGAAAATCAACCCGTTGATCGGATTGAATCAATCAAAGCCAAGATTCAATCACTTAAAGCTTCGGGTGGCACTTGTATCGATGATGGTATCAAGTTGGGCTTACAGGAAAGCAGCAAGGGCAAAGATGGCACAGTAAGCCAGATTTTTGTGCTGACTGATGGCGAAAATGAGCATGGCGATAATGAACGTTGTTTCCAGTTTTCGCGCTTAGCCACTGAATACAACATGACCTTGCATAGCCTTGGTTTTGGTGATAGCTGGAATCAGGATGTACTGGAACGCATTGCTGACGCTGGCGGTGGTGCGATGGCGTATATCCCTACACCTGAGGTAGCAGGAGAAGAATTTCAGAAATTATTAAAACGTGTCCAAGCGATCAGACTGACCAATGCTCATTTAATTTTGCAGCTTGCACCCCATGTCAGGCTAGCGGAATTAAAGCCGATCGCCCAAGTTGCTCCTGACACAATCGAGCTGCCCTACCAAACCGAGGGGAATGCGATTATTGTTAGACTTGGCGATCTGATGACGGATGTAGAAAGGGTGGTGCTATTTAATCTTTATATCAGCCCTGCTAGTTACATTGCCGAATATCCTGATAATTTGGAAATTCCGATTTTGACGGCCCAAGCCCGTTTTGACATCCCTGCCCTAGCAAAAACTAATTCATTGTCATCATTAGTAGCAATCACGGCAGAGTTAGTTCAAGACTTTACGCCAAATGTCGATCCGCAGGTGCAGAATTATTTATTAGCTTTAGCCAAATATCGCCAAACCCAACTTGCAGAACAAAAGCTACAACAGGGCGATCGCACTGGGGCGGCGACAATGTTACAATCTGCTGCTAAAACAGCTTTGCAAATGGGCGATCACAATGCCTCAACGATCTTGCAAAACAATGCAACCCGTCTCCAAGAAGGCACGACTCTAAGCGAAGCTGATCGCAAAAAAACACGTATCGCGTCCAAAACTGTACTGCAATCGCCACCAAGTCCTTAAATTTTAGATTAAGTAAGTGTCTCTAGACGCTGATCATCGCAATGTTCATCGCGAATGTATAAAACTATCCATCTTAAGTTGCCCTTATGATTATTTGTCCTAGTTGCACCCATGCCAACCCTGACGGAGCCGTAAACTGCGAAGCCTGTTTTACGCCGTTACCAATTGTCAAAAATATTCAATGTCCTAGTTGTGGTGCAACTGTGTTATCAGATGCTAAGTTTTGCGGACATTGTGGGTTTAATCTGAGTGCAGCAACGTCAACCAATCCACTCCCAGATGTTAATGCTGAAATAAAAGCTAAAAGTGCGATCGCGCCATCAATCGATCCATCAACTGAAATTTTCCCTTTACCATCTATTTCCAGCGATATGTCAAATTCTTTTCCTGATGCAATGACTGAAGATGATTCTGCCGCAAATTTAGTCGCTAATTCTTTCGCCGAGGGACCAACTGTTCCCAAGTTTACCGATATCGAAAACTTGCTCGCAGCAGAGGAGCAAAATCCATCTGTAACCACACCTATAACTACACCTGTGAATGAGCCAATTAGTGCGCCGATGAGTATCAAGACACAGTTACAGCAATTCGCTGCGTCTTTGCTACATGTGCAGACTAATCTAAATATCGAAATTCCTGCGCATTTACCAGTAGTGCATATTGGTAAATCAAATACGGTAATTCCTCCCGATATTGATGTGTCGGGTTTCCCAGATTCAGATATTGTTTCGCGTATCCATGCGGATATCCGTGCTGAGGCTGGCTCTTTTTACCTTGAGGATACAGGTAGCTCCAATGGTACTTATGTCAATAATTTGCCCTTACCTGTGGGCAATCGTCATAAGCTCAGGGCAGGCGATCGCATTTCTCTCGGTAAAGGTGACAAAGTTAGCTTTGTATTTCAACTGACCCCATAACGCAATAGAGTGCTTTCGCTTTGCGCCCTTTTTTATGGGGATAATTGCAGCACTAGACGGATTTTGCCATTGGTAGGATTAGGCGATCGCCAGTTTAAAATGAGCTTTTCTACTTCGGAGATCGTATTGGCATCTTTCAATATCGAACCTTGATTATCAGTAGATATATTACTAATGCGATCGCCTGAAATCTCTAACTCGAAGGTGATCGTACCTCTTGTGGATGTAGTGATTTGCTGAGTTTGGATGTAACGAACTAAAGCTGAGGTTATATCACTTGGAAGTTCTGATTGAATCTGTAAAACTTTGATATTAACTTTGATATTAGTTATGGCATTGTTACTAGTCACACGAGACTCTGTCGAGGGAATAGATAACGGTGCAAATGGGGCTGTAGATGATGGAGCAGATTCACCTGCTATTGTTGTTGGTTGAGAAGAATTATCAATTTTTGGAGCCTCTAATTGCCTTGGTCTTGTCGTTGGACTTGATGGTTTTATCGCCCCCGTAATAGATGGAAGATTATCCGTCGCACGTTGGGAATTAATAGAATCAGCAACACCAGATTCTGGCACGATCTCGACTTTACTGGATTGCTCTAGATCCTTGCGGTCGCGATTTATATTTTGTGGAGATTGAGAGCGGCTAGCAGCAGCAGGAGCCTTTGCTACATTGCTTTTTTCTTCAGAAAGAGAAGGTTTAGATCCAAGAGTAATCGGATTAGTAGATTTGGGAGAGGCATCCACTTTTGCACGATTTTCTACTTTGTTGTCTAAACTAACGGGAGGTATTGATGCTTTCTCAGGATCGTTAGCAGCAGGCGTAGAAGCAATTTGATAGCTGGGTTGCTCACCAAATGGTGGCGAAATCAGACGGATTGTGCCAATACTGACACCGACGATCGCGATCGCTCCTGCAACAATTTTGAGCCAGTTTGGATTGAGGCGGCGCACTTCCAGTACTAAGTTTGGCAAAATCACAAACTCATTGGTACAGAGTTCTAGACTTTCGTACAGGTCAAATAATTGTAAAGTCGAGAGTTGCAACTTCGGTAATTGGGGAACGGCGATCGCATGATCGAGAGTTTCAAAGTCATCTTGTATCAACCAGCGATCGCAATAGGCGGTAACGACTTCGATTAAATTGACAATTTGCTGCTGATTGCCTTTAATAATTTTTTTGCCGTGAGCTAATTGCAGACGAAAGCTCAAATTTTGAGCAACAATTTGTGATTGCCAATCCGATAGAGGCGATCGCTCTGTCCAGACCTCTAGGAGACAGGTCGGCAATTCGTAGCGGCGGCTCAATGTATTTGATTCCGAATGTGAGTAACGCATGGGGCTTATATTTGGCGAGTTTGGCGCTTGCCCTGACTGAATCTAGCTATTCTGATTATATAGGTGATTTTAGTTTCTTAACAGCGGTTTGCGGTCAAACCCAAATCCAAAAACCCGTTAAAAGTGCTGCTTTGCAACACTTTTAACGGGTTTTTGGTTCGTTGGATTGTAAATTGTTTGGGTGGGCTTCGCCTGCCCAAAAAGTTTTGGGTTTTATTTGCGCGATCGCTTCCATAGGCGATAGCCAATAAATGAGGCGATCGCTAGCAAAACACCAAAAACTACGACCTTGGTAATCACATCAATATAGTCTTCGACTAACTTGTAGTTTTTACCCAAGAAGTAACCCGCATAGGTTAATAAAGTTACCCAGCCAATCGTCCCAATCGTGGAATAGATAAAGAATGGGACTATAGGCATTTTGCTAATACCTGCGGGAATGGAAATCAAAGTGCGAATGCCAGGAACCAGCCGACCGAATAAAACTGCCTTTGAGCCATGCTTTTGAAACCAATTCGTCGATTTCTCAATGTCTTCGCCAGAAATGCCAATCCATTTACCATAGCGACTTGCTAACAATTGTAATCGCTGTTGTCCGAGCAATAGCCCCGCATAGTACCAAGGGATCGCGCCCAAGATCGTACCAATTACTCCTGCGGCGATCGCAGGAACAACCTGAATTTGTGTATTGGGAAAAGTTGCGGTATATCCCGCCAAAGGCATAATCAACTCTGAAGGAATTGGTGGGAACAGATTTTCTAAAAACATCAGTAACCCAATCCCTAGATAGCCTAGGGAGTTCATGGTATTAGTAATCCATTCCTGCATTGTATTCGCCCAGTTATAAAGTTGCTTATTTGCCAAACATCCTTTTAAACCCTACCAAAAATCGTAGCGAATGTAGCGATTTAGATCGTCAATAAAGGTTATGTTAGTAGAATACGTCGCTAATTGTATTTGTAAGCGTATCTCTAAAGCGCAAATTATTACGGTGCAATTACATAAATTTCACATAAGGTAATTGTAGCTAATAGCCCATGAAAAAGTCTTTTATTTATCGCAGTTTACAAGTTGCCTCGGCAGTCACAGTTTTCTCTATGATCTCGATGTGGGCTTCCTCAAACCATATAGACTTTATCTCTAATTTTCTGACGCAGATAGATTCGCTGTTAGTCATTCTGGTGATTGCTGTAGGGCTACCCTATTTTTGTTATACCGTTTTGGGTAAGCTCTATACTCCACCTAAAGCTAGAAATTTTGATAAATTTTCTAGGTCAGGTACTTCGACCCCCGATCAAGATGAATTTAATGGGATTGTTGAAGAAGAAATTGAAGTCATGCAGTATCGAGGAAATCGATACAAACCAGAAGACTTAGCGATTAAAAGCGATCAAAAAAATGTTGGTGAGTCTCAGCCTGTCATCAAATATCGCGGAGCAAATGTTGCGAATATTTCAGATGAGACTTCTCAAGACTTACTAAATTCTACAAAAGACTCCCAAAAGTCTGCCAAACCGAAAGAGCGGATCAAATATCGTGGATCTTATGTAGATTAAAAATAAAAGCGGCCCATTGCGCCACCTTTATAAAAACTAAAACCCAAAAAGGCAAAGCGCCCGCATAGCGGGCGCTTTGCCTTTTTGGGTTTTAAGCCAAGGTACTTAGGTTAGAATTTTCATAGACCAAATTATATTCTCCAAAACTTCATGGTTTTATTGCAGACTTTGCCCGCAGAATCCCCATCTATTGAATCAAAAGGAACTGCTCAGAAATTTGCCGCTCTGCGATCGCAACTCGCCAAACATAAGTTAGATGCTTATTTTGTCCCTTCAGCCGATGAGCATCTCAATGAATATCTACCCGAAGCCAAACAACGTCGTCAATGGATTAGTGGCTTTACTGGCTCCGCAGGTGATTTTTTAATTGGTACTGATCGGGCTTGGGTATTTGTGGATTCGCGTTATTACGAGCAAGCGGATATGCAAGTAGATGCGAATCTCCAAAAGGTTTGCAAAGTTGGTCTAGAAGAGCATCAAACCGTAGAAGAAGTGCTTGAAGAACTTGGTCAAACTGCTGCAAAACAATTGCAAACCTTGCGATTAGGTATTGATCCCTTTACAATTACTGTCGCTCAATATCGCCACTTCTCAGAACGTTTGAACAACAGTGGAGTAGAGATAGTTCCAATTATCGAAAACTTAGTAGATGCAGTGCGATCGCAAAGTCCTTGGATAGAAAGTGAACCAGTTCCAACCTTTGGCGATCAACCCGTAATTACTCTTCCTGAATCAGTTACTGGTGAGAGTTTAGCCAAAAAATTAGAGCGCGTCCGCGAAGTCATGGGCAAGAAGAAAACATCAGTTTTACCTGTGACTAAGCTAGATCAGATTGCATGGCTTTACAATTTGCGCGGTCGTGATGTCGAATGCAATCCTGTATTTATTAGCTATGCGATCGTCACTACAACTGATGCATATCTCTTTACAAATTCATCGCGCATTGATGAGCTAGTGCGTCAGTCTCTGGCTGGGCAGGTGCAAATTCTAGATTACGAGCAATACATTCCCACCCTGCGATCGCTAGTTGCTGAACAGCAGAATGTACTGGTTGCGATCGCCCAAACCACCTATGGCACATATCTGCAACTTAAGGATGTCAAAGCGAAAATAGTTGCTGCTGAACATCCAATCGAGACTTTCAAAGCGCATAAGAATGCTGTAGAAATCGCCCAAATGCAACAAGCTAACCTCAAGGCTAGCTTTGCTAAAACTCTTACTCTCAAATGGATAGAAGAACAAATCGATGCTGGCAACACCATCAGTGAACGTGATGTTGCCGATAAAATTGAAGGCTTATATAAGCAGCAAGAAGGTTTCTACGATCTCAGCTTCCCAACGATCGCAGGTACTGGTGCGAATGGCTCCATCGTCCATTACAGCAATCCTAATCCCGCTTGCAAGCTTCTCCATGGCGAATTGCTGCTATTGGATTCTGGCTCACAATTTTACGGCGGGACTACCGATGATACTCGTGCCATTAGCATCAGCAAGCCGACTACCGAACAATGCGATCTCTATACGGAAGTTCTCAAGTCCCATATCAATTGCGCGATGCAAAAATTCCCTAAAGGCACAACTGGTAGCCAAATCGATGGTATTGCCCGTTCTTCAATGTGGCAAAGTGGACTTGATTTTGGACATGGCACTGGTCACGGCGTAGGCGTATTCCTCAATGTCCATGAGGGACCAAATGGTATCAGTAAGCGCGTTAATCAATCTCTCGATCTGGGTACAATCAACAGCATCGAACCAGGCTACTATCAACCGAAATGGGGCGGTATTCGCTTGGAAAACCTATATTTTGTGAAAGAAGTGGAGCAAGAATTAGACAGTTCTCAGGAGCCAAATCCCAATAAAACCCCTTGGTACGAGTTTGAATCCTTGACTTACATTCCCTTTGACAGGAAACTGATCGATCGCAGCAAGCTAAATCCTCAACAAATCTCATGGTTGGAAAGCTACTATGCATCTGTGGTGCAGAAATTATCTCCTTTACTCACAGATGAGGAAACGGTTTGGTTAAATCAAGCTTGTAACTTTTGATGCGGTTTACGATCGCCTGATGTAGTCTTGGGGTGTGATGGTACTAGTGATGATGGGATTGGGCGATCGCTTACTTGCCACTATTCAAATAAATTTTAGAATTTCTTGGGGACTTGCAATTTCAAAAAATAATTCGATCGCTTCAATCAGGTTTTTTCTGGCTTCTTCTACGGAGTCGCCTTGACTGGCAATATCTATCTGTGGGCAAAGGGATACATAGCCGTCGCCTTCACGTTCGATGATACAGGTTAGTTGTTTGAGTTGTTTCATAGTTTATAACTATAGAAGTAAATTATCAGCGATCTCCTGAACAGGTGTCAGTAATCTCACAACTTTTAGGCTGTAATTGTGATACTCATTAGTGTTACCTAATTATGAGATTGGCTATAAATATCTCATTTTATAAAAAACTTTTGAAATGATGCCTGAATAAGTATAGTTATTTAGCAGTCTTACCATTGTTAATGTCTAGGTATTGCTATCACTTAAGCATAGTTATACAGTTATCATTAGAATATCTAAGATGCATGATTATTTAAGGTCTACTAAAAATGTCTCTCCAAGAAGAAATTGATAAAACAAGACAGGAAATTCGGACAGATGGCTACTCAATGTCTATTGGTGAGTGGATAAGCCTTTACGAGAAAAACGAAATTGATATTCATCCCGATTTTCAAAGATTTTTTCGCTGGTCAGAGCATCAGAAATCGACTTTTATTGAATCAATTCTTTTAGGTATACCAATCCCACCTATTTTTGTTAGTCAAAGAGATGATGGTATTTGGGATGTTATTGATGGTCTACAAAGATTATCAACAATATATGAATTTATTGGTATCTTTAGATCTCATAATCAAACTGAGAATAGCTCATTAGTAGCATTACAAGAAACAACGTATTTACCTTCTTTAAAAGGGAAAAAATGGGATGATCCAGAAGATGCAGATAACTCCCTAACTCAAGCACAGAGGTTAATCATTAAACGGTCAAAAATTGCAGTACATATTATTCAAAAAGAAAGCGATGAAATGATCAAATACGAGCTATTTCAGAGATTGAATACTGGAGGCTCTATTGCGACACCACAAGAGGTGAGGAATTGTATTCTTTTGATGTTGAATAAGGATTTATTTGATTTGGTTAGACAACTTGCAGATAGTGAATCGTTCAAAAGCTGTATTGCTCTAAGTGATAGACTTTATGAAGAACAGTATGATATGGAATTGGTGTTACGCTTTATTCTGCTATTTGATAAAGATGATGAAAGCCTTCAGAAGTTAGGTGGAGACGTTAGCGTCTTTTTAACTGATAGAATGCGTGAAATGGCTCTCAAAGAAGATTTAAATATTGAGCGTATAAAGGAAGCATTTAATTGGACATTCAATATTCTTGATCAAACCACGAAAGATAACAGTTTTAAGCGTTATAAAACTGATAGCGATAGGTTCCTTGGAGGCTTCATATTGTCTGCATATGAGGTAATCGCTTTAGGAATTGGATATAACTACCAAAATCCACTTCCTACTAATCAAGTTTCTGATCACATAAAAAGCATCTGGTCAGATCCGATTTATCAACAGTGGTCAGGAGCAGGTGTAAATGCGTCTAGACGATTACCCTTTCTCATCCCCCTTGGCAGACGCAAGTTTTCTCCTTTATGAAGATCCGAACTCTTGAAGAATTAAGTGATAAACTCGCTAAAGATCTTGTTTGGCGAAAGAGAGAGCTTTCCGAAATCAAATCTTTGATAGAACAGAAAAGTCTCTCAAATCAAAGACATAATGCGTTGCTTAGGAGTGGGGTATGTATTCTTTATTCTCATTGGGAAGGGTTTGTAAAACTAGCGGCAATCTCTTATTTAGAGTACGTTATAGCAAGAAAACTAAAATATAATCAGCTTTCTAAGAATTTTTTGGCTTTAGCTATGAAATCACAACTTAGAGAAGCAAAAGAGACAAATAAACCGTCATCATTCATCCCTGTTTGTAATTTTTTTCTTTCGCAATTAGATCAAAGATGTTCCTTGCCTGAACCTAAAGATGCAATATCAACTGCATCAAATCTATCTTCTGAAATCTTAAAAGAAATAACTGAGATTCTTGGTCTAGACTTTTTACCATATTCTACTAAAATCGTATTGATTGATGTCAAGTTATTAAAATCAAGGAATGAAATCGCACATGGAAACGATTATAGTGAGATGCCTGATAGGGAAGCATATATAGAGCTACATGAAGAAGTTATAACAATGCTTGAAATATTTCGCACTCAAATAGAAAATTCTGCCGCATTAAAAAAATTTATGCATAATTAGCTTGGAATTGCATAAATTCAACGGCTTGAGATAAAAAATAATACCTTGGCAATACCCTCTCCTTATTTTATGAAACCCACCGTTATATATCTTCCCCAAGAAACCGAACAAATCCTTGAGCAACTATCAGTACAAGGAGGAAAAACACCTTCGGAAATTATTCAAGAAGCAATCCAACTTTATGTTGTGAATAAGAAAAAGACATTGCCTAAATGCGTTGGTATGGGCAAAAGTGGAATCTCCGATCTCTCTGAACGGGTAGACGAATTACTTTAAAAAGAATGATTAAAGCGATCACTGACGCACTTCAAAAATAATTGAAACTAATCGAAACCAATAATCAAACAAAAAATAGCTGGGTCTTCTGGGTTTAAGGGGTAAATGGTGGATTATTGATACAATTATTCGCGACATGATAAGGCTATAACTTTTGCTCGGTTAAGCTTCTGGCTACTATTAGCTGCGCTTATCCCCATGAACTCAAAAGACCCAAATAGCTAAACAAAGATTTGATTAGAGTTGTAATGACTGACGCACAAAATAGAGGAATGAAATGATGAAAGGTAAAGAGTTTTATGTAGTCATCGAAAGAGATGAAGATGGTGTATACATTGGTGAAGTTCCGCAACTTCGCGCTTGTTATAGCCAAGGAGATACCATTGACGAACTAATGCTAAATATGCGAGAAGTCATTGAAATATGTCTTGAAGAACTTGCCGAAGAAACTTTCACTGAATTTATTGGCGTTCAGAAACTGGTGGTCTAAATGGCAAAATTACCAGATCTCACCAGCAAAGAACTGATTGCAGCTTTGACAAAAATAGGCTTTGAAAACGTGAGGCAAAAAGGTAGTCATGTTCGGATGAAACATGAAGATGGGAGAGTTGTAACAATTCCCGTCCATTCAGGCAAAACTATCGGTAAAGGCTTACTCCTCAAAATCTTGCGCGATGCCGATCTCACAAAAGAGCAATTAATCGATTTATTGGCTTAGTACTGCTTACGAAATCTCCTTGTAAACCCGCAAAGCCTTATAATAGTAGAGACACTTAGTAAGAATTGCCTATATCACACGGGGCAAGCACTGCCAAGCAATGCAAGGAGAATTTGAGTAGCCGTATGACTGATATCTTAGAAGATCGGATTATTCCAACAGATCTGCGTGGCGAAATGTCGCGATCGTATCTGGAATATGCCATGAGCGTGATCGTCGGTCGCGCCCTGCCCGATGCCCGTGATGGACTCAAGCCTGTACATCGCCGCATTCTCTTCGCAATGCACGAGTTGGGCATGACCGCCGATCGCCCGTTTCGGAAATGTGCCCGTGTGGTCGGTGACGTAATTGGTAAATATCACCCCCACGGTGATACCGCCGTGTATGAAGCACTGGTGCGGATGGCGCAGGACTTTTCGATGCGCGATCGCATGGTCGATGGTCACGGTAACTTTGGCTCCGTCGATAATGACCCCGCCGCCGCGATGCGATATACCGAATGTCGGCTGACCCGCATCTCACAGTTTGGGCTGATTCAGGATATCGAGCGTGATACGGTTAACTTTGGTGACAACTATGACGGCTCACAACAAGAGCCTCTAGTATTGCCTGCCAGAATTCCCCAGTTATTGCTGAATGGCTCCTCAGGGATTGCCGTGGGGATGGCGACAAATATTCCGCCGCACAATTTGGGCGAGTTGGTAGATGGATTAGTGGCGCTGATTGCTGATCCCATGCTGACGGATTTGGAATTGATGCAATATATTCCAGGTCCCGACTTCCCAACTGGCGCTTTGATTTTAGGAACCGATGGCGCTCGCGAAACCTATACGACTGGGCGCGGCTCCGTGACCATGCGAGCAGTGGCTAGCTTTGAGACTATTTCTGCTTCTGGACGACAAGATCGTGAGGCAATTATCATCACGGAAATGCCTTACCAAACCAATAAGGCGGCGCTGATCGAACGCATCGCGGAAATGGTCAATGAGAAGAAAATTGATGGCATTTCTGATATTCGTGACGAAAGCGATCGCGATGGTATGCGTTTAGTGATCGAACTGAAGCGCGATGCCTATCCTAAAGTGGTGTTAAATAATCTCTACAAATCCACACCTCTGCAATCGAACTTCAGTTGCAACATGTTGGCGCTGGTAGATGGAGAACCCATCACCCTGACGCTACGTCATGCCTTGCAAGTATTCCTAGATTTCCGTTATGAAGTAATTACGCGCCGTACTCAGTACGAACTGCGTAAAGCTGAAGAACGCGATCATCTACTGCAAGGTCTATTAATTGCTCTGAATCATTTGGATGCAGTAATTGCCCTGATTCGAGCGGCGGATGATAGCAGTTCTGCGAAGTTGGGATTGATTGAAAGCTATGGACTTTCAGAAGCTCAAGCTGACGCAATTCTGGCGATGCAGTTGCGCCGCTTGACAGCTCAAGATGCGGATAAGATTCATGACGAGCACGATCAATTAGTCGCTAAAATTGCCGATCTGCAACACATCCTCGCCAATCGCGATCGCATTCTCACGATTACCCGTGAAGAATTGGAAGCAATCAAACTCGAATTTACAACACCCCGCCGCTCTCGCATCCTACCCAATGAAGGCGATATCGATACTGCCGACTTGATAGCCAATCGCGAAACAATCGTGATGGTGACGGAGCAAGGCTATGTAAAACGGATGCCTGTTGACACTTTCACGGCTCAGCATCGTGCCACACGCGGCAAAGCTAGCGCCAACGTCAAGGATGATGATGCGATCGCGCATTTCTTCGCCTGTCGTAGTCATGATAAAGTTCTCTTCTTTACCGATCGCGGTAAAGTCTATGGAGTCAAGGCTTACGAGGTTCCTGAATCTGGTCGCGCTGCTCGTGGTACAGCCGTCGTGCAGCTATTACCGATCGCTGCTGACGAAAAAATCACTACGGTTTTACCGATCAGCGAGTTTAGTGAAGATGAATATCTGGTAATGCTTACGGCTGGCGGATATATCAAAAAAACCAAGCTTCCTGCCTTCGCGAATATTCGTTCCAATGGTCTAATTGCGATCGCTCTCGAAGAAGGTGATTTACTGCGCTGGGTCAGACGAGCCAAAGCCGACAACACAATTATCGTCGGTTCGCGCCAAGGCATGTCGATCCGCTTCCGTACAGATCATGAGCAATTGCGCCCAATGGGGCGTGATACTCGCGGCGTGCGATCTATGCGTCTGACTGGAGATGACTTGATCGTGAGTATGGACATTATTCCTGCGGGGCTTGCAGAAATCGAGGCTGAAGAGTCTGAGGAAGAAATTGATTTGACTCTAACTGCTACTGAAACTTTGAGTGAAGACGAGAGTCTAGAAGTTGAAGCTGAAGTAGGAACCGAAAAAGCCCAAGGGCCTTGGGTACTAGTCGTGACTAGAGGCGGCTATGGTAAGCGAGTTCCTGTCAACCAATTCCGCATTCAAAAACGAGCTGGCAAAGGTTTGCGTGTCACCAAATTCAAGTCTGGACAAGATCAACTGGCTTCACTCTGTTTAGTCGATGAACAGAATGAACTGATGATTGTCACCAGTCGCGGTATCGTCATGCGGCAATCTACCGATGCGATCGCTTGTCAGTCTCGTACTGCAAGAGGTGTGCGTCTACAAAGATTGGATGCATCCGATGCGATCGTTGGTGCAACTCTAGTTCCTCCTGCGTTGGAAGAGGAAATCGAAGAAGTGGAAATCCAAAATGGTGATGTAGAGATCGCTGCTGTTGAAGTTATTGCTGAAGCAGTTGCTGAAGCAGTTGCTGAAGCTATAGAGCCAGAAACTGAAGAATAGAAAAATTCTCTAGATCAAAAACAGGTTTGATGAGCTTTGCTTATCAAACCTGTTTTTTTTAATCACTTTCCTGAATTCGCATATCCGCAATAATGGGGTCGAAACCAACGGGAAAATTTGTGCTTACGCTATATTTTGCTTGTGTAAATTTGGCTTCTGTGATTACTGCTTCCGATAAGTTTGCACTACTTAGATTTGCATCGCTTAAGTCTGCTTGCCGAAGTCTTGCCTGTGTCAAATTTGCCCCGATTAGAATCGCTCCATTTAAAGATGCTTTTAATAAAATAGTCTTTTTGAGAATTCCCCCAGTAATTAAGGAACGACTAAGATTTGCACCTGTTAAATTTGCTTGACTGAGTTCGACTCGATTCAATATTGCTGTTGATAGGTCTGCTTGAAATAAAATTGCCTTACTTAAATCTGTGCTTGTAAGGTCGGCTTTTCTCAGGCTAGATCTACTCAAGTTAATTTCTTTTAAGTCCAATGCACTTAAGTTAGCACCATCTAAGTTGGAGCCTTCAAAGTTCCGCTCTCCTTGTCTGTAATGTTCTAGCAATTGTTCGGCGCTATTTACCTTTGTCATGTTACCAATACCTAGATTATTTATGCTTAAGTAACTCTAGCGATCGCCTTGAATTATAGCGGTTTTCTAAGTTTCTTTGTGCTGTAAAAAGAAAATGTGGTGCTTTGCGCCACATTTTCTTTTAATTATGTTAATGGCTGAAACTTTACTTTGAGTCCATCTTTAGGTCGAAGAGTTGGGATTGGAAATGGTTCTAGATTTTGGGAAGGCAAAATTTCCCATTGATAATTGCGTAATAGATGAGCAGCAATAATTTTCATTTCTAGTTTGGCAAATGCAATCCCAATACAAATCCTTGCACCACCGCCAAACCCAATCAGGCTAAAGGGTTTCTGTTTGTGTTCTTGGCGATCGCTACTAAAGCGATCGGGATCAAACTTGTCAGGATTGGGGTAAATATCTTTTTGCTTATGGGTAATCATAATCGAATAGAGAACTAGCCAGCCTTTAGGAACATGATAGCCATTAAAATCAAATGGCTTGACCACACCCCGAAATCCACCACCAACAGGCGGACGTAAGCGCTCAATCTCTTGAAAAATTTGATCGAGATAAGGCATTTGTCCGATTTGTTCTAGATTTAACTTACCTGTTTGCGTTAGTAACCTTTGCTCTTGTCGAGCGCGTTCTAAAACTTGAGGATGACGACCTAATTCTAAACAAAACCAAGTTAACATCGAAGTTGTGGTTTCATGTCCTGCAAACAACATCAGCATCGCTTGTGCTTTCAATTCTTCCAGACTAAAGCGCCCTCCATCTTCATCTTGCGCCTGTACCAACATACTCAGCACGTCATTAGTGGGATTTTGCTGGCGTTCCCGTACAACTTGAGTGAGGTGTTGCAATAGGCGATCGCGTGCTTTCAGCGCTTTGCCCAAGGTGGTAAATGGTAGATCTAAAGGCGCGATCGCAAATAAGTCATTCGTTAAAGTCGCAAATAATTTACTTAATCTCTCCACATCATCACCTGCATTCGCCCCAATCAAAAGTTGACTAGCAATCTCAAAGGTCAGTTTTTTGAATTCATCAAACCAATTAAATTCTCCCTTTTTTGTCCATTTAGCCAAATATCGCTGTGTGATTTCTTCCATCGTTGAGAAATAGCCAGTTAAAGCTTGTCCATGAAAGGCGGGCATCATCAGTCGGCGATTGCGGCGATGTTCTTCACCGTCTTGCAAGAATAGCGATTCTCCTAGCAGCATCTTGAAATTATCTGGCCACCCCTCTTTCCACGAGAAGCATTCCATATGACTAGACAGCACAAATTCCGCAGCCTCAGAGCCAATCATCAATACTGTGGGTCTACCAAGCAAGCTAGTTTTAGAGATCGCGCCGTACTTGGCATATTGTTTCTCCGCAAATTTGCGATCGAAGAGAAACTGTAAGGTTTGCCCAAGGATTGGTAATCCCAACTGCCCAGGGGGGAGATTCATCGATTGAGAATTGAAGGTTTCAGAATCTTGATTCATAATGATAGAGATTAAATGAGATTAAATGGCTTTTGCTATTTTATCTTTGTTACTAGTCTCACAGTGATTTGCCCTGAAACTAGAATCACAATATTTTTGTTCAAAGTGCTGCTTTGCAGCACTTTGAACAAAAATATTGTGGTCCTTTAGATCGCAAACTGTTATATAGATGAATTCGTTGCGATAAGTTTGCAGTTGTAAGTGTTTCGCCCTTGTCGCTTAGATTGATAGAGGAGTTCGTCTGCAACCTGTAATAACATAGCTGGTGAACTACTTTGCTTGGGAATTACCGTAGCGACCCCTAAACTAATAGTGACGAAGCCCATGATTTCAGAAGAAGCATGGGGAATTTGCAGCGTTTGAATTTGCGTAAGAATATTTTGGGCAACGCGCTCAGCTCCATCACTATTGGTATTTGATAGAACCACAACAAACTCTTCACCACCATAACGGGCTACTAAATCCGAAGTTTGTCTTGTTGCTTCTCTAAGAGATTTAGCAATTTTGACTAAACATTCATCGCCCGCCAAATGACCATATGTATCGTTATAGGATTTGAAGTGATCGATATCGCACATGATTAGAGATAAAGGTTTACCAAGATATTCTAGGCGTTTCCATTCATGGGCAAGAAATTCATTAAATCGGCGACGGTTCTCAATTTGCGTGAGTTCATCCATCGTTGACAACTTCTCAAGTTCTCCATTTGCAAGTTGTAATCTCTGATTGAGTTGCTGTAATTCGTTCGTCTGTCGATCGATGATCTCCTGCATTTGCGCCATAACGTGATACATTTCGGTCGGATCGAGCATTTTTAGCATTTGCGTTTGAGTTACAATCCCAGCCAATTCACCCGTTGGTTGCTTAATGACTAATCGGCGAACATTTAAATCTTGCATTCGTTGATGAACGCTCCAAAGCGAGTCATGCGGACACATTGTCGAGAGTGGTGTACTCATCACGTCTTGAGCGGGAACTTGCGTAAAATCTAAATTTAGGTGATGAAACTTTACAACATCTCGCTCAGTGAGAATGCCAATGGGAAATAAGGTTTGCGGATCGACAATAACAATACAACTAACCCGATGGATCGCCATTTGTTGAGCGACAACAAGGATTGAGTCAGAGGGCAATCCATATATTACCTGTTGACTCATTACTTCCATTACGCGGACATAACGCAGCAAATATTCTGGTTTTAAGAGGTTGCGGATACTGTGCGGAGTAACAACTCCCACAACCTGATTCTGCTCGTCTAAAACAGGAAGGTGGCGAATTCGATTTCTGCTAAAGAGTCGTGATAGCGTAAAGATATCTTTGGTGTCAGAAAGTTTCAGTGTAATGACTTCTTTCGTCATTAACTCAGCTAAAGTCAGAGTTTCAATAAGGGATGAGTTTGTCGTGATTCTGACAACATCGCGTTCAGTGAAAATTCCTAACAGTTTTTGATTTTCAATGATGATGGCACAACTTGCGCGAACTTCTGCCATCATTCCGATCGCTTTCTTAATCGATGTTGATGGTGGTAAGGCTAAAAAGGAGGTTTGAATCGGTGTATCAGGAATTTCTTGGAATATCATTATTTTAAATTTGTCACGTTGCTTTTTATTCCGAATGAATAGAGTTTTTACCTAATTATATAGTTAGAGTTCTTTATTGGACTGCCAATCCCTTATTGCAAGCTTAAATAACTTCCGTAAATCATTTGGATTGTGACGATTTACGGAATATTACATGGCAGCACACTCAAAAACAGATCGGATTTTACTGAAGTACAAAGCGATGTATGCGATCGCGCATTTCTTGACGCAATAATTTGCCAGAAGCCGTTTTGGGGAGAGATTCCCAAATATAGACAGACTTGGGTAATTTGTATCGCGCCAAGGATTTCTGCTCGCAAAAATTTCTGATTTCTTCCAGCGACAATTGAATATCAGTCACGATTACGGCAGTAACTATTTCGCCCCATTCGCGATCGCTTATGCCTACAACGCAAGCCTCTGCGATCGCAGGATGTTCTAGTAAAATCGTCTCAATTTCCGTCGGATAAATATTTTCACCACCACTAATAATCAAATCAGAACGACGACTGATGACATAGAGATAGCCTTCGCGATCGAGATAGCCTACATCACCTGTATGCAACCAACCATCTTGAATAGTATTATTTTCAGGTTGATTGAGATAACCATTCATCACACTTGCACCTTGAACGAGAATTTGCCCGATCGCACCAACATCAAGATCTTGCTGATTATCATCGACAATCCGCAGTTGATTCCCAAAAAGTGGTAACCCTGAGGAATCTCTCTTATTAACTGCTTCGCAGGGTGAAAGTGTGGTTATTTGCGAAGCCGTTTCAGTCATGCCATAGGTAGGGCTTATCGGTAAATTTAATCGCAGACAGCGTTCAATTAGTTCTAGACTCGCGGGTGCACCGCCTAATAAAATTGCACGTAATTTCTGAAGGTTTTGCCATTGAGGATGTTGCAATAAACGGTTCAGCATTGTTGGCACAAGCGAAATAATTGTCACTTTCTCAATGGCGATCGCATCTAAAACTTCCTGCTCATCAAATTTTGGTAAAAGCGTAATCATAGTTCCATTAATCACACTGCGCCATGCGATCGCCAATCCTCCTACATGAAACAATGGCATACAGAGCAGCCAGTTATCGTTTGGCTCTATACCTAAATTTAAAGCTGATGCGATCGCGCTATAAAAATGATTGCTAAAGCTTAATGGAACTGCCTTGGGCTTACCAGTTGTTCCAGACGTATAGAAAATCCCCTGTATACTTTCCAAATCTATACTTTCGCTGCTAGGTTTACAGCTATTTAATTGAAAATTTAGCAGAGGAAAACTAGATATTTCAGAAATGATTAAACGATCGATTTGTTTATCCAGATTGTTTACAGTTGATTTAGTAAGCTCATCACAAAGCAAATATTTAGCTTGACTATCTTCTATCTGCCAACGCAATTCTTCAGCAGTGAGGCGAATATTTAGAAAAACTGCGATCGCTTTACACTTCACTAATGCATGAACAAGAATTATATATCTGGGATGGTTTGTAAGTAATAAGCCAATACGATCTCCAGATTTTATTCCCAATGCTTGTAAACGTTCTACCCAATGATTAACTTCGGTTTCCAACTCCGCATATGTCCAGCGTTCTACTTCTGGATAAAAAGGAGATCTAAAGATAAGCGCGATCGCATCTTTTTTCTGAATAGCTTGTTGTGATAGCCAGTTGGGAAATTTCATAATATCGAGATATGATAGTCATTGTGGATATTGCTTTGCAATAAGTAGCTAAACATAATTAAAAACCAGAGCCAAAATCTGTACCACCCGCGCAGCGGGCGGCACAGATTTTGGGATTTTATATTTAATTGTGCTTAGCTACTTATCCACAATGACTATCATAAAATTTTATGGAGTAATGACAATGAATCCATTTGGTGGCATCGTCCAAAAAGCATTTTATCTAGGTCTGGGCTTGGCGACTGTCGCAGGTGAAAAAGCAGGCGAGACCCTTGGCGAACTTCGTACACAGGCTAGTAAACTAGCTGACGACCTAGTCGAACGCGGCGAAATGACAACTGATGAAGCAAGAAAATTTGTTGATGACCTAGTGCGTAACTCTCAAAAGCCAATCGGTGAAAGCTCCCCAAATCCTAGCGGCAAAGATGCTCCACGCACGATCTCGATCGATGATGAGGAAGATGGCGATTCTAATCAAACTGTAAGCGATGTGGATTCTCTCAAAAGCAAAGTTCAAGCTTTACAAGATGAACTTAAACGACTACAGAAATAAGAAAAGAAGTAGCGCTGCAAAGCGCTACTTCTTATGGAAAATCTCCTAGTGATTGCAGCAGTTGAGCCTCTGAGAAATTAGTAGTCAATAAGGCTGGGAATCGAGGAGATGCGATTGATTGCACATAAGCATTAGTGAGATAAGCCCCAAATTCAGGACGCTTATTAAGATGAGTTTGAAAAAATGCAAGGCTTAACGCCTTTGTGTAGGGATGTGTAAATTCAGGCTTTTCGCCTAATATTGTTTCTGGAACAACCAATACACCGCGATCGCTTCTTTCTAAGAAAGAGAAATGCGTTCCCTTTGGGAAAGTTACTAAATATTTGTTTGCACTCGTTAACCAAACAAATGGAAAAAACTGTTCAGGAACCGCAGGCGTAAATAAATCATCGCCACTGGAAAAGATGGCAATGGGAATCTTGATGGTTTGGATGCCTTCTTTACCTAACAATGCACTACCGCCAAGAGGGTTTAGGGCTAGTACAGCCTTGACTCGGCGATCGCTGAGATTGATGTTATTAGCATCCAAAGAGCTAAATCGACATTGCAAAATCTTAGAAATATTAAAAGAAGAGACATTAGGCTCAGGAATGCTGCATTCTTTATTGATTTGATTGAAGTTAAGTTGAGCGCCTGCCAAGGTAAAAACTGTATAGCCACCTAATGAATGACCAATCAACCCCACTTGTTCTGTATTGATGCGATCGCGCCATTGGGGATCGGTTTTAACCTTTTGCTCCAATGCATCTAGTAAATACTTCACATCATAGGGGCGTTGCAATGCTTCTTCTGTTTGTGGCGCTTTACTCAATCCAGACAGAAACGCGGCAAAGTCACGGCTGCCAGTTTTGGGATGCTCTAATGTAGCCACAGCAAATCCATGAGAAGCGAGGTGCTGTGATAGATATTGCAAAGTGTCGGGATTAGAAGCTAGTCCATGGGAAATCACAATTAGCGGTGCTGGAGATGTTAATCCTTGGGGTATATATATATCCGCCGATATTTTGACATTGCGATCGCGTTGCAAATAAGTAAATTGCTCTTTAGTCCATTTCACTTCTCCAGCAACTCGTAGATCTTTTTGAGGATTTACTAGAGCTTTATTCTCATTCTGACTATTCTGAGATTCAGCGATCGCTTGCTTTTCGATTGCGGCGATCGCTTGTTCCTTTTTGTAGAGCAATTGCGAGACTTCTGCATAAGCCTGAAGTCCGCGAGGCAAGTCTAAATAAATAATGGGAACTGGATACCGCTGTAATAGATTAAGAATGCTAAGCCCGTCTTTACTTTGAGCTGAGAGAATCAACGATGCCCGCAATGCTGAAAACCCATTTAGCTCTGGAGTCATTTGCAAAATCCTGCCTAATCGCCGCACCAAAATCTCACCTATTGGGGAATAGGAAAACTGAGATGCTGTGATATGACTGAGGTTGTAGCGGGTAGTTAATGCTTCGCGAAGTTGAGTTTGTTGTTGAGGCGATAATCTTTCTAGATAGAACTCTAAGCGCTTGGTTAGTTTGTCTTCTTTCGCAAATTTTTCTAAATCACTAACATAGATTGTAAATTCACCAAAAGGGGCATACCAAAAGCGAATTTGTTCAGCGCTATAGGCTGGTGTTGGATTAGCAAAAATATTGCTTATTGCGATCGCTATTCCAAATCCTAGGGATGCGATCAAAGTTTTGCGATCGGGCAACTTTAGTCTTAAACTCCCCATAACAAACCCCTTGAATATCGATTTTTGTAGATTATGAAAGGTGTGCGATGATGCTATAATAGCAGTCGCAAAAAAATTCGTGTTTAACTAGCTCGACTAACATGCCGATGTAGCACAGGGGTAGTGCAGCTGATTCGTAATCAGCAGGCCGTGAGTTCAAATCTCATCATCGGCTTAATATTAAAACAAGAGAGAGCGCTTTGCGTTCTCTCTTGTTTTTTTAAAATGGAATATCGTCATAATCAGGCGCATCGGCTGCGGGTGCTGCTACAGGCACATATGTTGACATTGGAACAACGTTAGGAGCAGGGGCAGAAGTATTGGCGATTCTTTCTGTGCGTGCAGGTGGCGCAGAAGCATTGTTCGCAGTACTACCGCTCACTCCAAAACTGTGAACACGCTGGGCAATCAGTTCTGTACGCTTTTCTTTGTAAGTACCGCGATCAACTGTATCGAGACGCAACCGACCTTCAACGACAACTTGATCGCCTTTATGATATTTCTCAACCATCTCATCCGCCAGACTATTCCAGCCTACGACCTTGATCCGATAAGGTGCATCTTCGGCACGTCCACCTGCAAACTGGACAAGAAATGAAGCGATCGAGCTTTGATTATCAGGAGTGCGGCGTAGTTCTGGATCGGTTAGCACTTCTGCCATTAGGACAATAGAGTTCATAGGGTTGTATCAAAAGCTTACGGCTTATTTTTATTAATCATCATAATATCGCGATCGCTAAGGATCGCAAATTAAATAAAAACCAAAACTATTGTGGAGTGCAAAGCCTGCCACAATAGTTTTGGTTTTTGGGTGTTATTTCAGGCAAAATCTTGAGTGCAATAGTCTACATCAGCATGTATACTTTTGCTGATTATCAAGCAGCTAAGTACCTCGGCATAATTAAAAAATAGAACCAAAATCTGTACCGCCCGCTGCGCGGGCGGTACAGATTTTGGGGTTTTATATTTAATTATGCCTAGCTACTTATGCTGCTATTAGGATTAGTCACGCAAATATGCTGACCGTCAATGCAATCATCATCAGTACTATCATTCTCGATGTTGGGATTCAGTCCGTGATTATCGACAGAATATTTCGAGCAAAACAAGGTAATAGGCGGCGGGAAGAAGTGGAAGAAGAAAACCTTACTCGCTACGAGTCCAACACATCTAGCGATCAGCCTAAGGGCTGGGAATTTAAAATCTTGCGTACTAGTAGCGGTGGTTTTCGCGGGCGCAAGATCTTGAACAAAGTCTGTGCTGAAGAGTCACAAGCAGGCTGGATTTTATTAGAAAAGCTGGACGATCATCGATTACGGTTCCGCCGCCCCATTACTGCTCGCGATCGCGATAATCAGTGCAAAATCGATCCCTATCGCACTCGTTATGGCATTGCTGAGAGTGTAGAGACTTGGACGACAATCATTGTGTTATTAGCGATCATGAGCGGTGCAGCAGCCTTAGGTTTTACAGCATTGAATCGATTTTTTGGCGATTGGCAAACCCACTCTGTACAGAACGCTCCCCGTTCTGGCGACAGTAACACCATTCGTCAGCCACCTAGTCCGATCGCTAAACCAACTACGCCCCCACAACCAACTGTGCCGCCACAATAAAATCATCAAAGATGAGAGGTGGCACTTCGCGCCATCTCTCATCTTTTACAGCAATTTTCGATCAAAATAACCACAGTAAATATTTTAAAAGTGTTGTTTCACAACACTTTTAAAATATTTATTGCTTCGGGTTTGAGCGCAAAGCGCTGTAAATTGATAATCATAAGGAGAATCCATGAAAGCCATTTTGATGACCGCAGCAGGCGATCCCAATGTGCTGCAACTTGCCGATATCCCAGACCCAACTATTCAAGCTCCGACTGAGATTTTGGTGCGACTCAAAGCGGCCGGGATCAATCCCATTGATATAAAACTGCGGAGCCGTGGCACATTTCAGCCCGATCGCTTACCATCAATTCTCGGTTGTGATGGTGCAGGAATTGTAGAAGCGATCGGCGCAAAGGTCACTAAGTTTAAAGTAGGCGATCAGGTTTATTTTTGTAACGGTGGGCTGGGTTTGCATCAAGGCAACTATGCCGAGCTAACCACGATAGACGAAAAATTCGCTGCTCATAAACCAAAATCCCTTAGTTTTGAAGAAGCCGCCGCCGCTCCCCTTGTGTTGATTACTGCATGGGAAGCCCTATACGATCGAGGCAATTTACAATCTGCACCAACCAGTCGCAATGTCTTAATTCATGCAGGAGCAGGAGGTGTTGGTCATGTTGCGATTCAGTTAGCAAAACTCAGGAACGCAAGGGTCTGCACGACCGTTGGCTCGGAAGCTAAAGGACGATTTGTTCGGGATTTGGGTGCAGATTTAGCGATCGCCTATAAACAGACCGATTTTGTGGATGCAGCGATCGCATGGACAAATGGAGAAGGTGTAGATCTCGCCTTTGATACAGTTGGTGGCAAACTGATCGAGCAGACTTTTCCTGCCGTCAAAATCTATGGTGATATTTTCACTATTCTTGAACCACCTGCCGATATAAGCTGGAAAGTCGCCCGTACCCGTAACCTGAGATTTAGCTTTGAACTAATGCTCACGCCGATGTTAATTGGGCAGGCTGAGCTGCAAATTCAACAAGCTCTAATTCTTAGTGAATGTGCAGATTTATTTGACTCAGGCAAGCTAAAAGTTCATGTTAGTGAGGTATTCCAGCTTGCAGATACTGCTAAAGCCCATCAATTACTAGAAACTGGATCAATGACAGGAAAAATTGCGATCGCCATCTAAAACCAAAAGACGAGTGGCGGCGCATAGCGCCGCCACTCGTCTTTTGGTTTTTAGCGAAATGTTGCTAACTGCAACATTTGTTTTTCGTTGGCAATACTCATTACCTGACGTTTAGGATCGATTACAATCCAACCCTTTTCTTTAAGTTTTTCTAACACCTTGGTAGTGTCCTCAGGGCTTACCTCTGAAAGATCAGAAATATCCTGCACAGGAATATTAAAAATATCAATCCCCGCATCAGTCTTGCTGCCATAGGTCTGTGCCAAACTAGTAAGAATAGTGGCAATCCGCACCGCAGGCACTTGTTGGCGTAACTGAATGCGCTGATTGGTTTTGCGTAACCGTCGCACCATCAATTGCAACATACGGTGATGCAATTGCGGATCTTTAAATAAAAACTGGATAAATTTTTGTGCAGGAACACTCAGAACACGCACTGGGGTAAAAGCAACAACATCCGTAGATCTTGGTGATTCGTCCAGAATCGCCATTTCTCCAAAAAAGTCACCATTACCAAGTATGGCTAGGGTTGTTGCATCCTGACTTCTCAAAAACCTAACTTTTAGCCAGCCAGAAAGAATGAAATATACAGCATTGCCCCAAGCATCCTCCATTAGCACGGCTCGCCCAGGAGGATAGTCACGTTCTACTGCTTCAGCGAGGAGCCATTCCAAAGTTTCGACGCTAGCAGCATCGAATAGTGGAAATAGCTCTTTGAAGATATCCGTTTGCATGGGAATTTAAAAAAAACTGATCTGGTGAGCAAGAATTTTGGCGATCGCAAAAGCTAAAGGAGTGTATTAAGCACCCATTACTTCGTAACCAGCATCTACATAGATAATTTGCCCAGTTACGGCGCTTGAAAGATCGCTGCCTAAGAAAGTTGCCACATTACCTACATCATCAGGGGTAACTAAGCGACGTAAAGGCGCTGTTTCTTCATAATGGTGCAACATTTTGTGGAAGTCACCGATCGCAGCCGACGCAAGGGTACGAATTGGTCCCGCAGAAATGGCATTGATCCGAATATTATCGGGTCCCATATCTGAAGCGAGGTAACGCACATTCATTTCTAATGCTGCCTTAGCGATCCCCATCACATTATAGTTAGGGACAACTTTTGCACCACCGATATAGGTGAGAGTAATCACGCTACCACCATCTTTTAACAGAGGTCTTGCGGCACGACATAAATGGATCAGAGAGTAAGCACTCACATCAAGGGCAAGTTGAAAGCCTGAGCGAGAAATATCCGTAAAGTTGCCAGATAAATCTTCCTTATTGGCAAATGCTAGACAATGCACCAAAATATCAATTTTTTCCCACTGCTCAGCTATTGAGGCAAACAGTGAATCTACTTGTGCGTCATCCTGAACATTGCAAGGCAACAAAAAGCTCGGTGTCAAGGAATCGGTCAACTCAGCAACTTTACCTTTGTTACGATCGCGATCGTCTGGCAAATAAGTAATACCAAGCTTAGCTCCAGCCTGATGTAACTTTTGGGCAATACCCCAAGCGATCGAACGATTGTTGGCAATCCCAGTCACAAGAGCAGTTTTCCCGCTCAAATCTAACAAACCCGTCATGTATATTTCCTAACGTGAACGCAGCGTAATTCGTAATTTGTAATTAGAAATAAGCTTACCTTAAAAGCCCATACTCGCGCTTGCAGCCAATGGAGCAAGAGCACGTTGTAAAAAACTAAGCGCAAGGAAGGCAAGCATTGGAGATATATCCATGCCTCCTAGAGGTGGGATGATCGAACGAAATATATTGAGATAAGGATCGGTAATCTGAGCAAGGGCAGCAAATGGTTGGTTGTACCAATCAATGTTTGGGAACCAAGTCAGTAAGACCCGAATAAATAGCAAACCCAAATAGATCGTGATAAACGAGCTGACTGTACCAAGAATGACTGCCATAGTTAGGTTGTGAGGTTATAGGACAATTTGAATAATTATAGATGCCACTATTCTACTGAATACAGCAGAAATCAGGATTTTATCATCACTTATCATCAACAGTCATATCTTGTAATGATTCAACTGATATTTGCTTGCTACCATTTTTCCCTTCAGCCGTAGCCAATTCTTGACTAACTGAATCGATCGCAGCGTTAAGTTGGGCGATTTTCTTTTCGAGATTACGACGAGCAAATTCATTAGAGGTTGGAGGTTTATCAATCAGGCGATCTCGATCAGATGGCTGATCCATCAAATCGGACTCTGGCTCACTGAGCTTAATCGCCACCAATGCACCAACTACGCCGCCCACAGCAGCCCCGAAGAGAAAACCTCCCCAAAAATTACTTGAATTATCTGCCATAGATTTGCCCTAACGATCTCAACAACATTGAATATTGCTTAAGCGTTACTTAACTTAAACAGTTAGAATTTTGGCACATCATATCATTTTGATTTACTTTGTTGGTATAGCAATCCTAAAATGACAACAAAACTGATTTTGGTATTTTTAGCGCCGCAGGCGCTGAAAATACCAAAATCAGTTTCATACAGCGCTTTGCGCTCAAACCCGAACCCAAAAAAATGAAAAGTGTTGCTTTGCAACACTTTTCATTTTTTTGGGTTGTGAAAAAAAGTAAAAAAATTGAAAGGCTCTGACCTTGTTAATTTTTTTTAGACTCTAATGATATAGATAGGGCACGCTTGCTTTTATCTAATGTGGTCAGAAAGTTAGTAAACCGAGCTGGAACAAATTCTTCAGTTTCGATCCCCTTCTCATCTTTCTTTACATTTATAAAAGCTAGGTTATTTGGCAACCCTACTTTTAATAAATTACTGCGCTCAGCACTAGCTTCATTGTCCTTAGGATTTTTGGATATCCAACTAGTGTAAGCATCGATCGCATCATACCAATAGGTACTTTTCGCATAGATTCTAGCTTTTTCTAAATCGCTTTTGGCGGAGGCGATCGCTTTGGCGACCAAAGGATCATCATCGCGACGGATGAGAGCGTTAACATCAACTTGCACTGAACCACTAGTACCTTCCCAACGAATTTGCCAACGCTGAACTTTTCCTTTTTTTAGCTCAGGAGCATTTTCGGGCAAAGTAAATTTATACAGTCCTGCACCTTGGGCTTTGCCTTCAGCCTTAAAGATAGATTTTGAAGCTCGTTCATTGCCATCACGCAAAAAGAAAGTCACTTTAAATGAGCCTTTACCGTCATCAACTTGAGGAACTGTTGTTGGCGGATTTGAGGTAGTTGCGGCAATATCTTGAGGAGCAATGTACCAATAAAATGTCGGACGAGATGCCAAGGTTCTTGCCCCATCACCAGGCACAAGAATTGTAACCTGAGGTAAAGAATCGACGCTTCTAGTTGCGCCCCCCGAACCTGCTGATTTCGGTAGACCTAAGCCATATTGGGCAGAAGCAGAAGGTACAAAGATATTCGGAGTAGCAACCGTGACCACACAGATTGTGCAGAGGGCGATCGCCTTTTTGATGCTGATTTTAATTTGATTCTTAGTTGAAGTCATGGTTGTAATCATCCCAGTTGTTCATAGTTTTTTGTTATTAGCTTCAGCACAACATCACTTTACCAAAGCCTAAATTTTCTATAGATTTAAGGTCGAGAATTGGGGCTAACAAGTTCCATAAAGTACAAAAAATTTTGTGTTTTATAAAACTAATAAGTAGCTAGGCACAATTAAATATAAAACCCCAAAATCTGTA
>NZ_BBJB01000074.1 GCF_016584665.1 Pseudanabaena sp. lw0831 | reverse complement strand
ATAGAGAGAAACAGCAACAACTCACCGAATTGCTTGAACAGGAAATGCAGGGCAAAATCGATTTGCGATATCTTGATGAAAGTGGCTTTTCTTTGACTCCACCGATTCCCTATGCTTGGCAAGAGAAAGGACTGGGTTTAAGCCTACCCAGTCAACGTAGTAAGCGGTTAAATGTCGTGGGGTTGATGAATCGAAACAATGACTTATCTGCTTATGTTTTTGAACGTAGTATCACCAGTGCAGTCATTCTCGCTTGTATTGATGACTTTGCTCGCCAATCTACCAAGCCTACTGTGATTGTTATGGATAAAGCCTCTATTCACACCAGTCAAATGATTAATGAAAAACTGGAGGAGTGGAAAAGTCAGCAAGTCGAGATTTTTCTGTTGCCTCCTTATAGTCCCCAGTTAAACTTGATTGAAATTTTATGGCGGTTTATGAAATATGAGTGGATTGAACTAAATGCATATGAATCTTGGGAAAGTTTAGTCTCATATGTTGAAAAAGTTCTTCGAGAGTTTGGTTCAAAATATGTAATTAATTTTGCTTAACTACTTAGCCTTTCCCAGCTTGCTATAAAATGCTTGATGTACATCAGCCAAAGTTGCTATGGTCGCCCCTGACGCTCTCCATGAATTACGCAAAACCCTCCGCAAAGGACAGCAAACAATGGCGGATTGGCAAGGTGGCGAACTAGCAGTGTCCGCAGTCCCAGGGGCAGGCAAATCAACAGGCATGGCAGTAGCCGCCGCGATCGCGATCGCAAATTTTAATCTGCATCGCCAAAAGCAACTAGTCATCGTCACGTTTACGCGATCGGCAGTAAGCAACATTCGCAAAAAAGTATCCGAGCATCTCAAAAATCTACGACTACCGCAAAGTTCCTTCACAGTTAGCACATTGCATAGCCTGGCTTACAACATCGCCAGTACCCATCGCGAGCTGTCGGGATTTGGCTTAGGCGAAACCAAGATTATTTCCGAATCCCTCAAGCAGAAATTAATTCGCAATGCCACAAATATTTGGGTAAAAGAGAATCCCAAATTGTATGACCTATTGCTAGAAGGCAAAAACTTTGATGGCGAAGATACGGAACGCTTGCGGCGACAGACAGTATTGCGAACCGATGTATTACCAAGCTTAGCCAGAGAAGCGATCGCAACGGCTAAAAGTTCAGGATTAAGCGCAACGCAGTTACGGGAAGCCGAAGCACCCGATGGCGGCGATATTTTAGCGATCGCGGCGGGACTCTATGAAACCTATGAGCGACTGTTGCGACAGGAAGGTGCGATCGACTATGACGATATGATTTTGGGAGCGTTGCGAGTATTAAAAAATGAAGGTGTCCGCAAATATTGGCAAGAACGGATTTTTGCCGTATTTGAAGATGAAGCACAGGATTCTTCACCATTGCAAACAGAGCTGTTAGAGATTCTGGCTCAGAATTCCCTCACCCCCCAGCCCCCTCTCCCCAAGGGAGAGGGGGAGCAAGATTTCTTGCTCTCCTCTCCTAGAGGGAGAGGGGCTGGGGGAGAGGGCAAAAACCTGATGCGCGTTGGCGATCCTAACCAAGCGATTAACTCCACATTTACGCCTGCCGATCCGCGCTTTTTTAATGAATTTTGCGATCGCTGTAATATCAATTCTCAACTCTCGACTCTCGATCAAGCAGGACGCAGCACCAGAAACGTGATGCGTGCCGCTAACTATATGTTGCATTGGGTCAATCATTCGGAATATGCCAAGATTGAGAATCCTTTTCGTATGCAAAGAATTCGTCCTGTCGATGAGGATGATCCGCAAAAAAATGCGAATCCTGAACCAATTGGCAAGGGTGTAGAAATCTATATGCCAAATACTGTCGATGATATCGAGCATGAGATTACGATGATCGGCGATCGCATTAAACAATTGCACGATCAAGATCCCAAATTAAGTATGGCGATTTTAGTGCGTCAGCATAATCAAGGACGCTTTGTTGCCGAGTCTTTGGCATGGTTAACAAAAGAGCATGAAATTAAAATCTATGATGTCGAACAAAGCGATCGGCGATCGCGAGTCCCAATGGATATGTTGGCGATTTTGCAATTTATGGAGCGTCCCCATTCGCCTGACAATCTCAAAGCAGCGCTAGAAGTTCTCAAGGATCGCCAAAAAATTTCATCGCAACAGGATCTCAATGCCCTCGCCAGTAATCCCGAAAAGTTTCTCTATCCAACCTTGTTAGATCCTGCAATATCGCAACTCGCTCAGGAATCTCAAGCAAAATGTATCGGCTTACTTCGCGCTAAAATCGAACTTCCGCTATATAACCTGATTCCCTTTGTTGCGTTTACCCTCTATGACGAAGAGGCAGGGCTATTAGCAACGGCGGACAAATTAGGCGATCGCCTCAATCAGCAACTTGTGGGCAGTTATTCGATGCAAACTGTGATCGAATCGCTACGAGAAATTGTCGAATCGGAAAACTTTGAAGCGGTCGAAGATGAAAATCTGGAAGGGCGATATATGACTGGTGGACAAGTAACGCTGATCAGTTTGCATAAATCTAAAGGGCTAGATTGGGATGTGGTATTCATGCCTTTTCTGCATAAACGTATTTGCCCAGGGGAAGCTTATATTCCTGAGTCTGTAAAGTTCTTAGGCGATTTTGGCTTGCCTGAAGTAACGCGGGCGCAGATTAGAGCGATCGTCCATAGCGATCGCCTTCCCAATGCTGAAGAAGCATGGAAGCAATGCAATTACCTCAAACAAGCCGAGGAGTTTCGTCTGCTCTATGTCGGCATGACCCGCGCCAAAAGACTTTTGTGGCTATCGGCTGCTCAGTCAGCGCCATTCAGTTGGAACACCTTAGAAAATCGCACTGAAAATGCCCCAATTTGTCCTGCAATTACTGAGCTAGCCCGTAAATTTCCTGAACTCGTGTCTTGGTAAGGTAATGCAATGAACCGTAAGGGCAATTCATGAATTGCCCTTACGGTTCACATTGTTGATGCTAAAATATGCCTTGATATTTTGTTAGGAAAACAATATATGGCAACCAGACGCAGTGATAGCGCATTTCCGATTGGTTATAACCGAGATACAGATAGCCTTATTGAAGGAATGACTAAACGTGAATATTTTGCGATTATGATCATGCAGGGATACACAACAGCCAATGCTAAGTTTGAAGATGAGTACCAAAAAGCACGTCTATCGGTTGCCGAAGCTGATGCTTTGATCGATATTCTTGCATACGAAGCAAATCCATTAAAACCCGAATAATTTTTATAAAACTTGCTTCGCAAGTTTTATAAAAATTATTCGTATGTGATAACTGCCACTGGTAACTAACCTCATGTTTGCCCGATCGCTAAATAAAATATTTAATCAAAAATCTCAAAAACTTACTGTTTATCAGCTTGGCAATCCAGCTTTGAGGGAGATTGCCCAACCGATTGCAGATGTACGCGATCGCGAAATTCAGAATCTGATTGACGAAATGCTGGTTACTCTCAAAGAAAGCAAGGGCGTAGGTCTAGCCGCTCCGCAAATTGGGCGATCGCTCCAATTAGTCATCGTTGCCTCACACCCCAATCAGCGCTATCCTCATGCGCCACAAATGGAACCAATGGCAATGATTAATCCCCAAATTATTGCGTATTCAGGACAAACTGAAAAAGACTGGGAAGGTTGCCTCTCAGTGCCAATGATTCGGGGGCTCGTCCCACGCGATCTCGAAATCGAAGTTGAATATACAGATCGGCAAGGCGATCGCAAAGTCACCAAACTAACTGATTTTGTAGCAAGAATCTTTCAACATGAATACGATCATCTCGAAGGAAAAGTCTTTTTAGATCGCGTCGAAAACACTCTCGATCTTGCTACGGAAGCGGAATATCAAAAATTATGGCAATAATCAAAAATGTTTTGGGCGAAAATCTAGAGCTATGTTGCTCATCACCAGTAACAGGATTTTATCGCGACGGATTTTGCCAAACAGGCGATCGCGATTTGGGCGTACATGTTATTTGCGCCGAAGTCACTGATGAGTTTCTTGCCTATACCAAATCTCAAGGTAACGATTTGGGCACACCTGCGCCGATGTTTAGTTTTGCAGGGCTAAAGACAGGCGATCGCTGGTGTTTGTGTGCTTCGCGATGGAAAGAAGCACTAGAAGCAGGTGTTGCCCCGCCTGTAGATCTTGCCGCCACTCATGAAGCAGCTTTAAAAATTGTGTCTCTTGAGCAATTACAACAACACTCAATTTAGAAATGTAAAAGACTCGCAAAGAGAGTCTTTTGTGCGATGCAATTTATACCGATTTTCAAAATGGTAACGCCATTTTGAAAATCCAAAACGCGAACCAATAAACCCCTCAAAAATGTTGCTTAGCAACATTTTTGAGGGGTTTATTGGTTCGCGTTTGATCGAGAATTAGTATTACTTCTTGATAGGAGCTAATGCTTCAAATTTCTTCTTCTGTTCAGCAGTCAGAATACCTACAAACTGATTGCGACGCTCCAATATCACAGCCCCAATCTTTTTCTTTTGATCGGCACTCAAATTTAAACTTTGGAGAGTAGCTCCAAATCCTTGCTTTGCCTTTAATCCAGCTTCTAGTTTTTTGCGCTGTTCAGGAGTGAGGTATAGAGCAATTTTTTTGTTGCTTTCAGTAAAGATCTTGAAAGCCTTTTGTTTTTGGTCGGCAGTCAAATTCAACTTTTGAACCAATGTCTCTGGTGAAATTTCTGCTTCAGCCTTAACAGCACCCTTGATGTGGACATCTGCACTTGGAGCACTAAAAGCTGGCATAGTCTTCCAAACTAAACCTGAACCAAATAGGACAGAGGCGGCAAGGATAATAGAGCTTAGTTTTTTCATGATTTATTTGGTTGAAATTCAATGAATTTGCGATCGCAATCTTAAGTAAGTTCGCTTAGCTGTTGGATACTAACTCATAGTGACAAGGTTTAGATATAAGCCCCAATACATTGATGTAGCACTTGTGGGTACAGCATTGGTGACTACAAAAAATCTTTGCAAATTTGATCCCAAGCAGCCACAGGATCAGGTGCAGCCGTAATTGGTCTACCAATTACTAAATAATTAGCACCTGCGGCGATCGCATCTTTGGGAGTCATCACTCGTGTTTGATCGCCAACTGCGGCTCCTGCGGGACGAACCCCAGGAGTAACAAAGCAAAAATCATTGCCAAGTAGCGATCTCAACTTAGCCACCTCATGCGGCGAACAGACCGCACCCTTGAGTCCACTCTCTTTGGCTAAAAGCACCAATTTAGCGACATATTCGGGAATTTCTAGTGGTACTAGTAAATCAGACTGTAATTCGACGCTAGAAATGCTGGTTAACAACGAGACCGCTAAAAGTTGCGTTGATGAGTCTTGGACTTCAGCTTGAGCAGCTTGCATCATGGCTTTACCACCCGAAGCGTGAATTGTTAGGAAATCCGCACCATATTTTGTAGCAACTCGACAAGCTGAAGCAACTGTATTGGGAATGTCATGGAGCTTTAAATCTAGAAATATCTTTTTATTCCTTGCCTTCAGTTCGCGCAAAATTGTACTCCCATCGGCGATAAATAGCTCTAGTCCAACTTTCCAGAAACTTACTTGGGGCAAGCGATCGCATAAATTTAGGGCTTCGTTAGCAGATGGGACATCCAACGCCACAATAATTTTTGTTTGGGGATCTGCTTCAGGATTAAGGTTTATTTTCATTACTTTATCGCAAATTTGAACGATACTAGAGCTTAATCCTATTACGTGTTGACGTTTGCGAGGATCTATGCGAGCGGTATTGATGGCAGGCGGTTCAGGAACGAGATTACGCCCACTTACTTGTGATATGCCAAAACCGATGGTATCGGTGCTAAATCGTCCCATTACCGAACATATTCTTAATTTACTTAAGCGTCACGGCATTAGAGAAGTAATTGCCACCTTGCATTACTTACCCGATGTAATTCGCGAACATTTTGGCGATGGCTCGGATTTTGGCGTCAATATGATGTACGTGGTTGAAGAAGATCAACCACTAGGAACCGCAGGCTGCGTCAAAAATGTCGAAAGTCTTTTAGATAGTACTTTCATAGTCATTAGTGGCGATAGTATTACTGACTTTGATCTCACCGCCGCGATCAAATTTCATCGAGCCAAAAAATCACAGGCTACCTTGATTTTGCGCCGAGTGAGCGATCCTATGGCTTTTGGGGTAGTAATTACAGATGAGCAGGATCGCATTCAAAGATTTTTGGAAAAACCATCAACGAGCGAAGTTTTTTCCGATACGGTCAATACAGGGATTTACATTTTTGAGCCTGAAGTTTTAGATTTTTTGCCAACTAACGAACCAAGCGACTTTTCTACAGATCTGTTTCCGCTTTTGCTGTCTAAAAATGTGCCGATGTATGGCTATATCGCCAGTGGTTACTGGTGCGATATTGGCTCCTTAGATGCTTATCGGCAAGCTCAGTATGATGCAATCAGAGGGCGAGTTCACTTAGATCTGGACTACGTGCAGTTACGTACAGGCTTGTGGATTGGCAAACATACAGTTATTTCGCCCACCGTTCAGATTGAGCCACCTGTGCTGATTGGGAGTAATTGCTCGATCGGCGATCGCACCAAAATTTCCGCAGGTACGATCATCGGCGATCGCGTCACGATTGGCACAGATTGCGATCTCCAGCGTCCGATTATTGGCAATAGCGCCATGATTAGCGAAGAATGTCACCTTTGGGCCTGCACGATTTCCCGCAATGCTCGCATTAGTCGCCGCGCTCATGTGATGGAGGGCGCTGTGGTTGGCTCCAACTCAGTCATCGGGGAAGAGGCAAGAGTTTTCCCGAATGTGCGAATTTGGCCAAGCAAACATGTGGAGGCAGGCGCAACTCTAACCACAAACTTGATTTGGGGGGCAATGGCATCACGCAATTTGTTTGGGCAATATAGCGTGTCTGGCTTAGCCAATGTCGATATAACTCCCGAATTTGCTGTGAAGCTTGGTGCAGCCTATGGGGCAACTCTACGCCCCAATTCCCATGTGATGGTTTCGCGAGATCAACGCACAATTTGTCGAATGCTAACGCGATCGCTGATTTCTGGATTAATGTCTGTGGGAATTAACGTAGAAAACCTTGAGGATACAGCGATCCCAATCGTGCGATTTATTGCCCCCAGTCTAGGCGTTGTCGGTGGTATCCATGTTCGCGTGCATCCCGATCGCAATGATTGCGTGATGATTGAGTTCCTTGATGCTGATGGGATCAATATAAACAAATCCGCAGAGAAAAAGATTGAAGGTACATTTTTTAAAGAAGATTTTCGCAGGGCAAGAATTGAAGAAATTGGTGAAATTAGTTATCCCACTCGCGTTTTAGATTATTACAATAGCGGCTTTGCCAAAAATATTGATGTTGAGGCAATCAGGTTTAGTGACTGCAAAAAAATCGTTATTGACTATGTGTATGCAGTGTCAGGTGCAGTTTTACCGAGAATATTAGGCAAATTTAGTACTGATGTCGTAGTTCTCAATGCAAGCCTCAATGAAATTGCTCCTACACCTGCCGATCGCGAAAAAATGTTGACTCAACTAACCGATGTGGTCAAGGCAGTGCGAGCAAATTTTGGCGTACAGGTCTATGCAAATGGTGAAAAGTTCATCTTGATTGATGAGTTAGGTAAATCTATTCGCGATGAAGTGTTAACTGGATTAATGGTGGAAATGGTACTGAAGTCGCAAGGTGGCGGTACGATAGTCGTTCCAGTTTCGGCTTCGGGCATGGTGGAACTGATTGCTGAAAAGCATGGTGGTAGAGTAATTCGCACTCGTGCTAATCCAACTGCTTTGATGGCGACTTGCCATAGTCATGAGGATGTAGTGCTAGGTGGTTCAGCAGAAATGGGATTTATTTTTCCGCAACTTCACCCTGGTTTTGATGCGATGTTTAGTATTGCCAAGATTATGGAATGGATCACGCTACAAAAGCGATCGCTCTCACAAGTGCGGTTACATTTGCCCCGTTGCCATTTTCGCAAACAGATCGTGCGTTGCCCTTGGAGCATCAAAGGTACACTCATGCGTCATTTAGTCGAATCCTACGGGCGCGAAAAAATAGAGCTGATCGATGGAGTGAAGGTTCTTTATAGCGATCGCGATTGGGTTTTAGTATTGCCCGACGCAGGCGATCCACTTGTGCATGTTTTTGCGAATGGGTTTGATACGCCATTGAGTAGTGGGCAAGCATGGGCTGAGCGTCACATTGAGGATTTTTGCAGTCATATTGAGGGTTTTTGCAAGATCCAAGTTGCTCTATCCAAAGATTCTGTAGTTTTAGATAATTAGGGTTTTGATTGTCAAAAAGATTTTTTGGCAAATGGGTTGACAAAACCCTAGGAGACTTTGGTATAGTAAATACCGCGCAAACAAAGAAATTTGTAAAACGCATCACAATAAGTATCAAGCCATTGTTGGGGTGTCGCCAAGTGGTAAGGCATCTGGTTTTGGTCCAGACATTCCGAGGTTCGAATCCTTGCACCCCAGTCCCAATCACAGATTAAAAGGATTATTGGATTTCACAGATTTCAATATCCACAAACAAAAAGGAGTGCGTTGCACTCCTTTTTGTTTGGATTCACAAATCAGTGAAATCCTTTAATCCGTAAAATCCGCGATTCAGAATTTGATATTTTCTAAAAATTATCTTTTTTACCGCGAATTCTGGCAAATACGCGATCGGGAATCTCAATACCAGCCGATCGCTGAATTGCAGGAAAATCCCAGCGCATAAATGGATTAGTCCGCTTTTCTAGTCCAATCGTAGTTGGCACAGTTGCTTCGCCTCTTTGTCGCATTGCGGTTGCGGTAGTCATCCGCTCTTGTAAATCATGATTATCACTATCTACAGTCAGAGCAAACTTGAGATTGCCAAGCGTATACTCATGAGCGCACCAGACGCGAGTATCGTCGGGCAGTTGACGCAATTGATTCAGTGAGGTAAGCATTTCCGCAGGAGTCCCTTCAAACAGCCTGCCACAACCCCCTGCAAACAAAGTGTCTCCACAGAATAATTCACCACCTTGGTCGCTCACAGGCGCGAAGTAATAGGCAATGTGAGCATATGTATGACCAGGGACAAAAAACACCTGAGCTTCTCGATCGCCAAAAGTAACGCGATCGCCACCTTTTAAGAAAACTTGCTGATGGGGAATGCGATCGCGGTCTTTTTCACCACCATAAACGATTGCATCAGGGAATTTTTTAATGAGAGCATTATTACCACCCACATGATCGCTGTGATGATGGGTATTAAAAATGGCAACTAAATTTGCGCCTACTTCTTCTAATTTGGCAAGAACAGGTTCAGGTACAGCAGGATCAACCACTGCGGCAGTATTACTAGCAGGATCATGCAAGACAAAAACGTAGTTGTCACTTAAAACGGCTAGACGATAAATGTTCATAAATTAGGTTCCTGCGATTTAGCTGTATGTTGCACGGCTTAGTCGTGCAACATAGCAATGGTTCTTTCGATTTAGTTTTATATGGCGCGGCTTCGCCGCGCCATATAAAACTGTTTTTTTATAATTATTTGGATTGGAGTAAAGCG
Organism: Pseudanabaena sp. lw0831; assembly: GCF_016584665.1. Classification (GTDB taxonomy): domain Bacteria; phylum Cyanobacteriota; class Cyanobacteriia; order Pseudanabaenales; family Pseudanabaenaceae; genus Pseudanabaena. The sequence goes on along the minus strand of NZ_BBJB01000074.1, from coordinate 27,858 downwards.
ATCGCTGCTTCTAACCGAGAAGGATAGTTTTTGGCAAACTCCTCAAACCATAAACCTTCACCACCAAGCGGATCGAGCTTTTTCAACCATTCAGATGCAGTTTTTGCGATCGCCTCATGATCTTTGGCTTTTTGCTGATTAGCAATCTGCTGCATATCGCGATCGATCGCGCGATCGATGACAGGTGAAGTCTGATTAGGGGTAACTTCGGGCGTTACCTGTGGAGATCGGTAATCAGGCACATAGTTTTGTGAATTACTTTGCAAATTACTTGATGAATTACTTCGCAAATCATTTAACAAACTATCCAATGAATTAGGTGCTAATGCGATCGGCAAGCTATTGCCTTGACTGGTTAGCTCAGCAGTTGTCTTGTCATCTTTACCCTGCTTACTAATTTCTGGATCTTTGTATTTGCCCTGAAGATCCGAAAGAATGGACTCAAGAGATTCCATTTGGTTTGTTTATATCTATAAATTTGTTTGTATTAATCATTTGTGAGAAACCAATAGCTAATAGCTAATAGCCTAATCACTAATCGCGCTCAGTAACACTTCCGCAAGTGTCATATCTTCCATATCACTAAGTGTAATCGTATCCACAATGTCAAAATTCGCTCCGATGCTCTGCAACTTGTCATCTAGCGCTTTGAGAAAATCAGTTGCACTAGCGTCGGAACCAACCTGAATAAAGGAGATTGCTAGTTCTTCATCAGAATTCATACGGCGCGTAGCCTCGATAATGACTTCAAACACAGAACGGCGATCATCAGGTTCTCCATCGGTAATCACTAAAATTGTTTCGCCGCCCTTCGCTTGACCAGCCTTTTTACGCTGAAAAAACTGATTAATTGCATCTTGCAAAACTGCGGTTAGATTAGTGCCACCCATCGGATCATTTTCTTGAAAGATTTGCTCAACCTTGGCGGCTGAAACATTGTCAAATCGCTTAAACTTTCCTGAAAATAAATATACTGTAATCCCGTCTGGATCTAACTGATCGCATTTACGAGCAAGGGCAAGCGTCGATTCCTTGACAATTTCCCACCGACTTTTGTTAGTGCCTCTGTCAGTGTTTGACATGCTTCCACTTTTATCGATGATTAGGGTATAGTCGCGCTTGTCTAGCATATACAACTCCTTAGCAAGAATGTGAACTACAGCGCTTTGCGCTGTGACTTAAATTATATAGCTTTTCTTAAAGCCAAAAAATCATAAAGTAGGGTGGGCAATTCCCACCTTACTAATTAAAACCAAAAATCGTGAAGCGGCGCTTTACGATTTTTGGTTTAGACCTCCTGAATTTGGGTTTGATATGATAGAGATCGCTAATTTTGATCCCTTTCGCAATATCTTCTAAGCTCATGGCATTGTTTGACATTCGTACCCCTTGGCCGCCCACCGCCGATCAACCCAAAGCGATCGCCCAATTATTTGACGGATTACAAAAAGGATTGCGGTATCAGACACTTTTGGGTGCGACGGGGACAGGCAAAACCATGACCGTAGCCAATGCGATCGCCCAATATCAAAAGCCAACTTTGGTACTTGCCCATAACAAAACCTTAGCGGCGCAGCTTTGTAACGAATTGCGCGAATTCTTTCCTAATAATGCTGTCGAATACTTCATCAGTTATTACGATTACTACCAACCTGAAGCCTATATCCCAGTAACGGATACCTACATCGAGAAAACCGCTTCGATTAACGATGAGATCGATATGCTGCGACATTCAGCCACGCGATCGCTCTTTGAGCGCAAGGACGTAATTGTGGTTGCCTCGGTAAGCTGTATCTATGGTTTGGGTATTCCTGAAGAATATCTCAAAGCTTCAATACCCTTGGGTGTAGGTGTGGAATATGACCAGCGAGAATTATTGCGATCGCTAACCAATGTGCAGTACGAGCGCAATGATATCGAAATGGGACGCGGTAAATTTCGCGTCAAGGGTGACATTTTAGAAATTGGGCCAGCCTACGAAGATCGCACAATTCGGATCGAGTTTTTTGGTGATCAGATCGAAGCAATTCGTTATGTTGATCCAGTTACTGGCGAGATTTTGCAAAGTTTAGAAGCTTTGAATATTTATCCTGCGCGTCACTTTGTCACCCCAGCCGATCGCTTAGAGATAGCCTGTGCGGAAATCAAAGAAGAGATGGAAGCAAGACTTGAAGAACTGACTAATGCAGGGAAATTACTCGAAGCTCAACGGTTAGAACAACGTACAAAATATGATTTGGAACTATTGCAGGAAGTTGGCTTTTGTAATGGAGTCGAAAACTATTCGCGCCATTTAGCAGGTCGTCAAGCTGGTGAATCGCCAGCGTGTTTAGTAGATTACTTTCCCAAAGATGATTGGTTGCTAATTGTGGATGAGTCTCATGTCTCTATTCCTCAAATTCGCGGAATGTATAATGGCGATCGCGCCAGAAAGATGACCTTAATCGATCATGGCTTTCGCTTGCCTAGCGCTGCGGACAACCGACCACTCAAAGCTGATGAGTTTTGGGGGATGGTCAAGCAATGCATTTTTGTTTCTGCGACTCCAGGGGATTGGGAAATGGAAGTTTCAGAACAAGTTGTCGAACAAATTATTAGACCAACTGGCGTTATCGATCCCGAAATATTTGTGCGTCCGACCGAGGGGCAAGTGGACGACCTCTATCATGAGATTCAAGAACGGATTAAGCGTAAGGAACGAGTCCTAATCACAACTCTGACAAAGAAGATGGCTGAGGATTTGACTACATATTTTCAAGAGCGAAATCTTTTAGTCCGCTATCTACATTCAGACATTAAATCGATTGAACGGATTGAGATTCTGCAAGATCTACGCAGAGGGACATTTGACGTATTGATTGGAGTGAATCTATTGCGTGAAGGTTTAGATTTACCAGAAGTTTCGCTAGTAGCAATTTTGGACGCGGACAAAGAGGGCTTCTTAAGAGCAGAGCGATCGCTGATTCAAACCATTGGTAGAGCAGCACGAAATATTGCAGGACAGGTAATTATGTATGCCGATCGCATGACGAACAGCATGGAAAAAGCCATTTCCGAAACTGAGCGCCGCCGCCGTATTCAAACCAAGTATAACCAAGATAATCAGATTACCCCAACCTCAATTGTCAAATCCATTGAAGGCAACTCGATCTTAGACTTTCTCTCGGTATCGCGCCGCCTCAATGAACGCCAGCTTGAATATGTCGTCAACAATGCCAAAGAGATTCCCCTTGATGATATTCCCTCTTTAATAGGAGAACTGGAATCGCAGATGAAAGATGCTGCCAAAAAACAAGAGTTTGAGCAAGCTGCTGCCTTTCGCGACAAAATTAAGTTGCTGCGCGATCGGTTAATCGGTAAAGCGTAAATCTAGAAAATTAAGATAGTATTTTAGAGAAGGAACTCAGGTGCGTCAACAGGTAAAACACTGAACTAAACACAAATTTAATGCGTATTATATCCCGCAGCACTTTACGAGATTTTTGGGAATCCCATCGAGATGTTGAAGAAGCTTTAAAAACTTGGTATTACGAAGCATCCCATGCTAATTGGCAAAGTCCAGCCGATATAAAAGCCGAGCATCGCAACGTCAGTATTATTGCTAACAATCGTGTAGTTTTTAACATCAAAGGCAACAACTATCGATTAATAGTAGCAATTCGTTATGATATTGGCATCGTGTTTATCAAATTTATTGGCACTCACGCCGAATATGACAAAGTAGATGCGGCAACAATTTAATTAGTATTCTCATAGAGGTAAATGTATGCAATTACGTCCTATTAGGACTGAAGCAGACTATCAACAAGTTTTACAAGAGATTGAATCTTTATTTGATGCTGCTCCTGATACTGCTGAATGCGATCGCTTAGATATTCTCAGCACCTTAGCTGAAGCCTACGAAAGATTGCATTTTCCTATAGAAATTCCTGATCCGATTGAGGCAATTCAATACTATATGGATACTCGCGGCTGGTCACAACATGATTTGGATGCTTGTCTTGGTGGTCGAGCTAGATCGGCTGATGTATTATCTCGTAAGTTTTGTCTAACTCTAGAAATGATTAGAAAGTTAAACCGAGAGCTAGGAATCCCCGCTGAGATCTTGATCCAGCCCTATCAATCATTACAAACTTCCGCATAATAGAAAATAATCAAAATGCATATTCAACAAGTTAAGATTAAAAATTTTCGATGTTTTGAAGATCTAACAGTTAACTTAAATCCAGATGTAAATATATTCGTTGGCAATAATGGATCTGGTAAAAGTGCTGTATTAGATGCGATCGCTGCCGCCATATATCCTTATATTCAAGAATTGCAGTGTAGTGTAAATGATGAATATACAGATAAACTTAAAGCCTCTGTTTTTCAAAGAGATTTATCTGTAAAAAGTAATACTAACAACTCTAATAATGTGGTAGAGCTACAAACTTTAACCACAGATTCACTGGAATGGAAAGTTTTATATAGCAAGGGTTTGATTGATGATGAAAACGAAAAATTAAAAATTATTTATAACAAAGACTCTGGAAGAATATTCGACTACCAATTTCTTGATAATATAAATTTATCTTTAAAAAAACTGAACAATGACTTGCAATCTCAACTTTTTGTGATAGCTTACTACAGGGTCAATCGTCTTTTAACAGATATTGCTAATCTTAAAAAATTTCTAACTTACTCTTTTGATAGATTTGAATCTTTGAATCATGCTTTTGATGCAATTGCAAATTTCGCAGACTTAGCTAACTGGTTTTTTTCGAGAGAGATTCAAGAATTAAAAGAAGGAAAAAAGAGGAAAGACATTAACTTTGAATTTACTGATTTACAACAGATACGAAAAGCAATTTCTACTATTATCGCCCCCAACGTTCGCGTATATTTTTCACAGAATGATTCAGCTAAGTTAATGGTTGAATGGGAAACAGAAACAGGTGAAAAAATTGAATTATCGCTTAATCAACTAAGCTCAGGCTATCGCAATATGTTAGCCCTTGTGATGGACTTTGCAAGACGCTTAGCACAAGCAAACCCACAGATGGAAAATCCACTTGAAGCCGAAGCAGTATTAATGATTGATGAGCTAGATTTACACCTACATCCAACTTGGCAACAAAAAATTATCCCCGACCTTCGCAAAGTATTTCCCAATACTCAAATCATTGCTACCACCCACAGCCCCGAAATAGTCACCACTGTAGAACGTCATCAGGTCAAAATCTTAGAAAACTATCAAATCAAAGAATGTCCTACACCAACTAGAGGTAGAACAAGTTCAGACATAGTTCGTGATGTTTTAGGACTAAATAACTTACGCCCAGATACCAAAGAATCAAAAACATTAGAGGCTCTTTTTGATGCGCTTGACAATGATAATTTAGAAGAAGCAAAAAGACTACGAGAAGAACTTCAAGAATGGGAAATGTTTGATGCAGAAATTACTAAAGCAGATATGCAAATTCAGCGACTAAAGAGGAAACTATCTGCATGAAAAAAGTGCTTAAGTCTCCAGAGCCAGAGGAGCTTAAAATATATAAAGACAACTATATTACTCAATTTAGAAAATGGGAACAAGCTAGAAAAGCACGAGTTAAAATTGGAAGCGGGAAAAAAGCAAAAAAAGTAGAAATTAAAGATGTAATTCCAAGTACTTTAATTGCCGATCAAAAGGGAATTTGCGCTTATTGTGAAATGACTATTCATGAAAACTTTTTCTCTGTTGAACACTTTATTCCTTGCCATCTATCAACTCAACAAAAAAATTATGACTTAGATTGGCAAAATATGTTGGGGAACTGTTCTCCACCTGGCGGATTGCTCAAAGAAGATCTACAGAAGTTAGAAATACCGCATAAATTCCCTTGCTGTGGCAAAGCCAAGGATAAATTTGTTCCTGATGGTCAGTTGTTAAATCCTCTTGAACTGCCAACATCCAGATTATTTCGTTTTAGAAGCAGAGACGGTGAAATTATGCCCGATGAAAATGCTTGTGAACAAGCTGGGATTGCTGTTGCATCTGTTCAATTCACCATTGACATTCTTAATCTGAATGTCGATCGCTTGAAACGCCATAGAAAAACAGTAATTGATGAAATCAACCAAGAAATTTATGAGCGTCAAGGTGAGATTGATAATCAGGTATTACTGGAAAAACAAATTGCATCGGAAAGACTCAGTAACGACAAAGAAAAATGGTCAAAATTCTTCACGACTATTCGATGGGTTTTAGGAGAAGGAGCAGAAAAGCATCTGCTTGATATTTCCTACTCAGGCTAGGTACAGCCTTATTGAGACTAGATAGGCTTCTCTCCCAATAGATACTGTCAATGCGAAAACCATCAAAATTAAGAAACGCCAAGACATAAACTTAATTGCTTAGTATTATATAAATTTTTTATAATTGCAACATAATTTTTTAATTCTATCTACTGACCTGTCACATCGAATAGTGCGATCGCCGATCGCGTAGATTGTGTTGAAGAATAAAGCCCAACACTAACAGACATTGTAAACAATGCGATCGCTAATAAGAAAATGCGAAACTCCTCTTTTTGCTTTAAACAATTTGCAATCTTTCAAGACAAATGTGCGATGAAAGTTGGGACAGATGGCATTTTGTTAGGAGCTTGGGCAAATATATCTGACAACTCTCAGATTCTTGATATCGGAACTGGGACAGGGCTACTAGCGCTAATGATGGCACAGCGATCGCCATTGTCAAATATTGACGCAGTGGAAATTGATGATAATGCTTATGGACAGGCAAAAGAGAATATCGAGAAGTCTCCTTGGGGCGATCGCATAAATATTTTTCATGCCCCTATTCAAAACTTTGCCAATAGTTGCTCTAAGCAATATGACTTAATTATTTCTAACCCTCCTTTTTTTGAGAAGGCAAGTAAATCATCGCAAAAGTCAAGAAACTTGGCACGACATAGTGACAGCCTTTCCCAAACCGATATTCTCCAAATCGCTTTGCAGTTACTGAAGCCGCATGGTCATTTAGCCGTTATTTATCCGACAGATTTAGCTGATAATTTCCTAAATAAAGCCAAGGATTTTCACTTATTCGGCGATCGCAAAACCTATGTCAAACCAACCCCTAAAACTGACATTAAACGCATCTTGTTAGAATTAAGTTCAATTCAAGGGAAAACTCAAGAAACTATATTGGTAGTAGAAGAGGGCAAACATATCTATACGCAGGATTACATTAATTTAGTGCAAGATTTTTACCTAAATTTGCCTATAGTTAAGTACTCTCTTCCCAGTGAATAATTAGTGGTGAACGGCGAAGCCGTTCACCACTAATTATTCAGCCTGTGCTTCTTGCTGTGCTGGCGACACAGGCTTTTAATCTGGATTTTAATTGCGCCAAGCTATTTATTGTGTATATTTAACCTTGGTTAAAACTTCAAACGTTTGTATACCTATGCCTACCCAAAACGATATCCCTGTTGCTCAAAGGGTCAGCGATCCTAAGCGATCGCCCCAAAAGCAACCAGAAAGAGTTAATTCAATCTCGCGATCGCTACAGTCAGTTCCTTGGTGGGCATATGGTTTAGCAGTACTAGCTTTTTTATCCCCGATTGTTAGCACGCGCATCTGGTTTGCCCTAAATGCCAATGCCGCGAATCAACCGAAAGAAATGGCTTCACCTGATCAAAGTTCACAACCAGTTTCATCTCAGCCAGTGCAACCATCGGCTATTCCTACTGCCCCATTTATAAGTGCAACTCCTCCGACTAAAGGCGATGACACTAAGGCAAATCCAGAGGTCATCGCTAAAGAATCTAATAGTCCACCAGATTTATTTGGACATCATGCATTTAGCGAAGCTCCTGCGAATAAATTACGCACCATAGGCAGAGCAGGGGATGGCTATGAAATTAAGCTGCATGAGGCGGCAGCAAAGAGTTTTCTCCGAATGGAAGCTGATGCAAAGGCTGATGGTGTCGATTTTGTTGTAATTTCAGGCTTTCGGACGATCTCTGAGCAACAAGAGCTTTTCTTTGAGATCAGCAAGCAACGCAACCAAACCCCAGCCCAAAGAGCCAAAGTTAGCGCTCCTCCAGGGCATAGCGAACATCACACGGGCTATGCTCTAGACATTGGTGATGGCGCAGTGCCAAGTGCAAATCTATCGACTAGTTTCGAGAAAACTTCTGCCTTTCAGTGGTTGCAAAGTAATGCTGCCAAGTACGGATTTGAAATGTCTTTCCCGCCCAATAACCCTCAGGGCGTAATGTATGAGCCTTGGCATTGGCGTTTTGTCGGTGATGACGATAGTCTCGCAACTTTTTACAAGAAATCAAACCCTAGTACTTCCTTTATTAAAAAACCATAACTTAAGACAGACAGGGGACTTAAGCCCCTTGTCTGTCTTAAGTTATTTCGATTTTTGAGCCTTGCCATGAATGTAACTGCCACTGATTTACTAGCGATCGCTATATTTACAATTACGATGATGTCTTTGGTGGGCACAATGGCAGGTTTGTCACCAGTCGTCCCTGCCGCGATCGCGATTACTTTACTTAGCCTCTGGGGAATTGATATTGGCTTTTGGCAAGGAAAATTTGGGGCGTATACTCAAGCATGGCTTAGGGCGCGATCGCCAAAGTATCGCGAACGAGTTTCCTATCACGAAGCTGGACATTTTCTCGCGGCTCATATGTTGGGGTTTAAAGTTGTGAACTACGCGATCGCAGGCATTGTTGGGCGATCGCTAGGTGAAATATTAGCTGAGCAGACTTTTACTGGCATCGAAGGAGGCGTGGAAATAGAGATCGCTGATGGGGCTAATTCTGCAAATTTATCAGCGAATTTACTTGATCGCTATAGCACTGTCTCTATGGCAGGTATCGCAGCCGAACAACTGATGTGCGAGGGCGCAACTGAAGGCGGTATCGATGATATGCAACGCCTACGAGAAGCAATTTCTCATTTACCAAATCCGATGACCCAAGAGCGTTGGGCGTTACTAAATGCCCGTAATTTATTAAGCGATCGGCGTTCGGTGCTAATTGCGCTTGCAGAAAAAATGCTCAATGGAGCAACCGTCGAGGATTGTTGTAAGACCATTGAGCAAGAAATATTTATAGCGCAAAAATAATTGAGGCACTTCGCGCCTCCATTATTTTTTATAAGTTGAGTGCTTCTTCTGTAAGGATGGGAACTTGGGGAGAAACTTCTTCTTGCTTGCCATTTTTCTCATCAGGCAACCACTTTAAAAGTGGAAGTGGCAAAAGACTGGTTAGATTTGCAATTAAAACCAATAACCAGAGATTATCAAAATTGGATTCGGTAACGCCTAGAAGATAGGTCAAACCTGCTCCTAACTGAAAAGAACATAGCGCTGAAATATTCAAAACTGACATCAACAGTGCAAACAATGTTGCTTCAATTCCCTCAGGACATAGTCTTGCGGCCAATACCAAAACGGGCATAAAGGCAATCCTTCCCGCAACAGTCAAAATCAAACTGTCACCAAGACTAAACCAGCGATCGTCAATGCCTAGCGATCGGTTGGCGTGGGTAACTAGCAATAAACTTGTAAGTCCTAACACAGTTGAAATAATTGTTGTCCAAAAGAAAATTTTGCGAGTCGGCACAGCTCTAAAAAAACGCTGAAATAGCCACACTCCAAGTAATCCCGCCCAACTCGCAAAAAATCGAACTGTACCAAGGAATTCAGGATTAAACTTCAGTTCATTGGTCGTGAAATAGAAAAAAGCAGTATCAGCACTTGGCGATGCTTGCCAACAGAATAAGAACGCCGCAGGTAACCAAATTGCCTTATTCGTAAAGGCTTGACGCAGTTGAGTAAAGTTAAACTTCAGCGACATCCAAATTTGTGAATTTCTCGATAAAGCTTCTGGCTTTAAAGAAGGTGAACCATCAGCCGAATTATTGGCGGGATCAGGAACAACAATAAAAATTGTGGACATAGGTGGATCGGCGATCGCAAACGCCGAAATACCCACCAAAAGCGGCAAAAGTGCGGTAATTTCAAAAACGAATTTTGCGCCGTAATGTTCTAATAAGTAACCACTCAAATAAGCGGAGATAATCGCGCCAATTGATGAAGCAATCCAACTAAATGACTGCAATGAACCTGCATCGCCTTCTGGCTCCAGTCTAGCGCGTTGGACAATCAGTGCATCGGTAATCGCATCAGAAAAGGCTAGGGATAAAGAGCCAGTCGCAATCATCGCGATCGCCCAAAAAGGAGTCGTGACCCATAAACTCATGCTTGTCCATGCAAAAATTCCTAAAATGCTTGAAAGCAATAGGTAAGGGCGGCGACGATAGCCAAACACTGGGAATCCGTCAGAAATCAAACCATATAAAGGTTTAACTGTCCAAGGCAACATCGTAATACCAACCATTGAGGCGACTTCCGCAGGGCTTAGTCCTAAGTCATCCTTAAGGAAGAAACTTACGGCAAGTTGCGAAATTGCCATTGCACCTTGCACAAAATAAATAACTGCGATCGCCCCCAACTCTAGGTCAAACGAGCGCCCTCGTAGTCTTTTGAGCCAGTCTGATTGGATTAGCACTATACGATTGCCCAAATATTAAGAAACTTTAATCTAAGTATATTTTAGTATCAATTCAGAAAATCGGATAGCAACCGTAGGTAGACATCCAACATGCTCTAAAGTTGAAAATACGGTAGGGTAAATAAGAGGAACGTTGGTCTAGATGCCGAGCTTCTCTCTTATTTATTTTGTTAAGTCCTATGTCTAATCCCATTTTTGTCCTTGCTTCCGCATCTCCCACCCGCAAGAGCATTTTAGAAAATGCTGGAATTAAACCAATTGTCAAAGTTAGTTATTTTGATGAAAACGCGATTCAGGTTAGCGATCCTACGACCTTGGTGCTGACCTTGGCACAATGCAAAGCCAAAGCGATCGCAACAGAATTTACAGGGCAAAATGCTTTAATTATGGGCTGTGACTCGATCATGTATCTCAATGGCATGATATACGGTAAACCTGAATCCAAAGAAATTGCGATCGCGACATGGCAAAAGATGCGTGGTAATTATTGCGAACTCTATACGGGACATTATTTGATTGATGCGAAGAGTCAACGCTCTATAATGCGCCATGGTGTAACTAAGGTCTATTTTTCTGATGCAACTGATGCGGAAGTTGCTAGCTATGTAGAATCGGGTGAGCCTTTATGCTGTGCAGGATGTTTTACGATGGAGAAGCTGGGCGGATTATTAATTGAAAGAATCGAAGGCTGTCATACCAATGTTTTGGGATTAAGCTTGCCGATCCTGCGCCAAATGCTAACCGAGCTTGGCTACAGACTCCACTTTAGTGCTAATGGAACTGCAATCAGATGAATATCGCCAATCGAAATACACTTTGGGCAAGCATTGTTGCTGAAGAGCTTTATCGATCGGGTGTGTGGACAGTTTGCGTTTCCCCTGGCTCTCGGTCTACGCCACTAGTGATTGCATTTGCTGAATTGCGCGATCGCAGCCCTGATTTTCAGATTTTGGTACATATTGATGAACGCTCAAGTAGCTTTTTTGCACTCGGTTTAGCGAAAATCCAAAAAGCTCCCGTTGCCCTGCTCTGTACATCAGGAACTGCCGCTGCCAATTACTATCCTGCAATTATTGAAGCCTATTACAGTCAAATTCCACTTGTAGTCTTGACCGCCGATCGCCCCCCAGAAATGCGCGATTGTGGTTCTGGGCAAACTATTGATCAGATTAATATTTATGGAAAACATGTTCGCTACTTTTTTGAAGTGGGAACACCAGAGATTCTCGGTTTTCGATTGCGCTATTTGCGATCGCTAATTGGTCGTTCTGTCAGCATGGCTACTGGGAAAGGTGACACACCCGCAGGTGCTGTCCATCTCAACTTCCCCTTCGCTGATCCGATGCCACCTGTCCCTGTTGCTAATGATGTACCAGAAGACTTAGCTCTCAGTAGTCCAGAAGCATTGTTTGGTAATCCTTCAGGTGATGCTTATAGCCAAGTAATTTCAGGAATGCGATCGCTGGATACGGATGCGATCGCTGCTATTGCTAACCAAATTATTAGTCATCCTAAAGGTGTGCTAGTTGTAGGAGTATATGACTCTCCACCAGAGTTTTTAGATGCTGTACGCTGCTTGGCAAGGGCAACAGGCTATCCATTACTGATTGAAGCCACAGGAGCACATCGTGGAAACGAAATTGGTCATTATGATAGTTTTTTGCGATCGCCAAACTTCTGTAAAGCCCATGCTCCAGAAATTGTGATCCGTTTTGGAGCCATGCCTACCTCCAAAAGTTATCTACTCTGGTTACAGAAAAATATTAGCTGTCAGCAAATCGTGGTTGGTAGCACCAATAGCGATCCTACTCATGGGATTACCCAAGCCTTAAATGTCCATCCTGCAAGCTTTTGCTTACAGTTAGCCAATTATTTAGAGAACTATGCTCAACCGATTTGGCAAGATAAACAATGGCGCTTAGATTTTGAACTAGCAGAAAGTATCGCTGAACATGCGATCGCAGAATCTCTCAGCACAATCGATGAATTATTCGATGGTAAAGTTTATGCAGAACTCGCGGAAATTCTTCCTGCGGATACTTATATTTATGTGGCAAGCAGTACGCCCATCCGTGATTTGGATACATTCTTTCATAGCGATCGCCCAATCACAGTTTTAGCAAATCGTGGTACTAATGGTATCGATGGAACTTTGTCTAGTGCGCTGGGTGCTGCATGGGGATGTGATCGCCCCATGATTCTCATCTGTGGAGACCTAGCGTTTTATCACGATCTAAATGGATTGTTAGCGGCAAAAAAATATAATATTTCCCTCACGGTGATTCTTTTAAATAACGATGGTGGCGGTATTTTTGATTTATTACCAATTTCCAAATATGAAAACACCTTTGAAGAATTCTTTGGCACAGCGCATGGTCTAGACTTTGCGCCAATTATCTCCGCCTATGATTGCGAACATTTTCTCATTCAAGATTGGCAAGATTTTCGTGATCGCGTGATGAGTTCTCTGAGTGCTGCGGGAACTCAGGTTTTAGAAATTAGAAGCGATCGCAAGCGAAATAAAGAACTCCATTTTGCGATCTGGAATAAAGTAATTGAAAGTTGCGATCGCAACTTTCAATTATGCCAAAGTACCTGATTAACTGACAAAACTGTTGGAATCCGCATTTTGCCGTAGGGGCAGGTTTTGCTAAAAGCTTTGCTGTAAGACAATCACGGATCTACTAAACCTGCTCCTACAGAGATCTGTCAGTCAATCTTACTTTTCACGGCATCTTTTTATTCCAGCGTAACCGTCAATATTCCTATCGCCACAAGCCTTATTCTACCGTTGCACATTGTCATTAAGTAAAACTTATTGCAAATGTGTTTGTTTCTGAAACCCCTGTACACAGAACGTTTCAGAGATGCCGTGAAAAGTAAGGTCAGTCAATCAGGTCAAGGTACTTACGAATAGTTAAGAATCGAAGTAACTAAGATCGCAATCTGAGTTCTGTTTCGTAAATTTAGCTGGCTCAAAATATTGGTAATGTGGTTTTTAACAGTTCTTGTGGAAATATAAAGCTGATTGGCAATTTCCTCATTATTTGCGCCTGTTGCAATTAATTTTACTATTTGCTGCTCTCTAGGAGTGAGTTTGTCCCAATCAGTTGTAGATACTTCAGAAATCTCTGGAATTCGCGCAATCACCTTTCTGCCTAAGTTTAAGTCCAAGTGCATATAACCCCGATAGACAGCTTGAATTGCAAATGATAATTCTTCGGGAGATGTATTTTTTAAGATGTATCCTGAGGCTCCATATTTCAGAGCCTGTGAAACATATTCTTCCGTATCATCGACGGTGAGAATTAGGACTTTCGTTTCTGGAAAGCGATCGCAAATTTGTTTGGTGGCTTCCACTCCATCCATAAGTGGCATTTGGATATCCATGAGAACAACATCTGGCTGAAGGCTTTCTACTTGCGCGATCGCGAATTGTCCATTTTCTGCCTCTCCAACAATTTCCAAAGCAGATTCATCGCCAAGAGAAATCTTCAGGGCGCGACGAATAAAGGAATGATCGTCAACAAGTAAAATGCGAATTTTCATGGAAGTTACCTACGCTTTATGCGATCGCCTCAGACTAATTCTCAACAGTCACACTTTCGAGAATTGGTGTGAATTCAGATTAGCTGTTTATATAGTAACGAGCAAGTAGCGATAGTCCCAATTTAGTATGGGACTAAAGTACTAGTAGATTCGGGACTTAGTCTTCATGTGTAATTTCTGCCTCAGATCTAGGATGGAAATGTAGAACTTAGAGAATTCCTGCCATGTCCAAAATTCTTGTTGTTGAAGATAGTAAGACTCAAAGGGAAATGATAGCTCATTTACTCCAAAGCAATCAATTTGAAGTTGTGACTGCTAAAAATGGGGTGGAAGCGATCGCCCAAGCTGAGGTGCTACATCCTGATCTCGCAATTTTAGATATTGTGATGCCTGAGATGAATGGCTATGAGCTTTGTCGCAAACTGAGGGACAATCCTGAAACATGGAATATCAATATCATTATGTGTTCGACTAAATCCACCAAGGCTGATCGCCATTGGGGATATCGACAAGGGGCAAATGCTTACATTGGCAAACCTTTCCACCCAGAGGAATTAGTGAATACAGTAAATGAGTTGTTAAGAATATCGTAGGGTGGGCGTTGCCCACTCTACCTTTGATCTTTTCGTATTAAGATAGAAGAATAGTAGAGATTTGCTAGTTTTGGTTAACTAAATCTCTACTCTAAAATTTCAATCTATGAAAAGTAATAGAGATTAACGTGTCTGGGAATGTATCTATAGATTTGCCACAAGATTTGTTAGAGTCGATCCAACGTACTCGCACCGCTGCGATCGCCTTGGCGAAATTGCCTAGTGATGCAAAGAATAATGCATTAGAAGCGATCGCAGTCGCCTTGGAACAACAATCTGAAATGATTTTGGTAACCAATCAAAAGGATGTCGCTGCTGCTAATGCGAGCAAATTGCCCAGCGCCTTGATTGCCCGTCTCAAGTTGGATGCAAATAAACTGAAAAGCATGGTCGCAGGTGTTCGCGATGTAATCCGCCTTGATGATCCGATCGGCGATCGTCAAATTCACCGTGAACTAGACGCAGGTTTAGTATTAGAGCGTTTGTCTTGTCCTTTGGGCGTAATTGGTGTGATTTTTGAAGCGCGTCCTGATGCTGTTACCCAAATTGCTGCATTAGGTATTAAGTCAGGAAATGGCGTAATTCTCAAGGGTGGGAGTGAAGCTGTACATTCCTGTGAAGCGATCGCTTTTGTCATGTACAAAGCTTTAGAAGAGCTATTTACAAAACATGGCGGTGTATCGCCCCATGTAGTGCAGCTATTGACCACCCGCGCCGAAACCTTGGCAATCTTAAAGATGGATAAACTCATCGATCTGATTATTCCTAGAGGTTCCAATCAGTTTGTCCGCTATATCCAAAACAATACCCATATTCCTGTTCTCGGACATGCCGATGGAGTCTGCCATTTGTATGTAGATGAGTCGGCGGATTTAGATAAAGCAGTGGCGATCGCAGTTGATAGCAAAACCCAATATCCTGCGGCTTGTAATGCGATCGAAACAATGTTGGTGCATAATGCGATCGCCCCAAAATTCTTGCCTTTAGCTTTAGCTGCCTTGCAAGAGCGGGGTGTAGAACTCAGAGGCTGCGATCATACTCGAAAAATTATTGCAATCAATCCCGCCACTGAATCAGACTGGTCAATGGAATATTGTGATTTGATCTTGTCCATCAAAATTGTTGATTCGTTAGAAGAAGCAATGACCCATATCACTACCTACGGCTCTAAACATACTGAAGCGATCGTCACTGAAGATCAAGCGATCGCCAATATATTTACGAGTGATATCGATGCGGCAGGTGTATATCACAATTGTTCCACCAGATTTGCTGATGGTTTCCGCTACGGCTTTGGGGCAGAAGTGGGCATCAGCACCAACAAGATGCCACCTCGTGGTCCCGTTGGTTTGGAGGGACTCGTTACTTATAAATATCGACTTGTGGGCAATGGTCACATTGTGGCTAATTACGCAGGGACAAATGCTAAAGCGTTTACCCATCGTGACTTATAACCATAAAAAAGGCGGTGCTTTGCACCACCTTTTTTTATATAACAACGCAAGGGATAGCTAGGACAAATCAAAACCCAAAAGATGAGTGGCGGCGCTTCGCGCCGCCACTCATCTTTTGGGTTTTATGTCCTAAGCAAAACTTACATGGCTATAGATATGAGAGGCGACGCAAAGCGTCGCCTCTCATATCTATAGCCAACTTGCAACTAAAAGAGCTTATGTGAGTCTTGTAGAGTATGGTACAATCTCGCCCAATTTCATTTTTTGCCACACTTCGGCTCAAGCATATGAGACTCCTCACACAAAACACTCTTCGCAACGCGGCGCTTGGGCTAGTATCTCTTTTGGGTATTAGCACCATTGTCAACTTTAGTTGCCCCGCTAACGCCCAGTCTTTTCCGAATGACTCCCTTCCAGCAGTTCCCACCAATGCCAGTAGTACACAGTACCTCGTATATTTGCCTAATGTGGCAAATATCAAACAAGCCAAGGTACTAGCTCCAGATGCATTTGCTAGCCGATTAGATACAGGCGAACAGGTTGTCCAGTTAGGTCGCTTCAATAACTTAAATCTCGCTCAACGTCGCGCCGCTCAGTTTAGTCAAGCAGGGCTAAATCCACAGATCAAAACTGTACAGAGTAAATTTTCCACTTTGCCCTCTGCACCTTTAAGTTCTATTCCTCCAATCCCAAACAATAATCTACCATCCTCATCTGCGCCGATTCCTGTGGAATCAATTCCAATTCAGACATCGCGGACAAATGAGCCATTACCGAATGTGCCTGGTTCAGAGTTTCCTAATAGTAATGCGATCGAAATTGTGCGATCGCCTCAGCCACTTCCCCCACAAAATCAGTCGGTTCAAGCTCAGGGCATTCCCGCGATCCCATCTCAAAGCGTACCTGCAAGCACACAGCTACGCTATTTCGTGATTATTCCTACAGGCTTAGTATCTGAGTTGCAACGAGTGCAAGCGATCGCACCCAATGCTCAACTCAGATCTTCTT
Source organism: Pseudanabaena sp. lw0831 (assembly GCF_016584665.1). GTDB lineage: Bacteria > Cyanobacteriota > Cyanobacteriia > Pseudanabaenales > Pseudanabaenaceae > Pseudanabaena. The sequence goes on along the minus strand of NZ_BBJB01000074.1, from coordinate 10,689 downwards.
ACCGTGGCACTTATATCGAAGTGCAAGGCTATCCTGACCGTGGTAGTGCGGAGACTTTGAGCCAAACTATTCGTCGTCAAGGGTTTGATAGTCGTGTTGTATTTTTCTAATTACAAGACAAGGGGCTTAAGCCCCCTTGTCTTATGAGTAAGTCCGACCGCGCCAACTTTTAGGTTTTGTAAGTGCCGAGATCCAGATACGTATTACTGCGATAGGATCGGCGAGGGGGGATAGCCAAAACCAAAAGCCAACCTCGGTATAGCTAGTACGAATGCCAAACACAAGTAAGCATCGGATAAACACCAGAAAGGCATTGAGCCAAAACAGAATATTCATCAATATCGATGATGCTGGTTGCCAAATTGATAGTGCAATTAGCATCGGTATCGGCAACCCCTGAAGTGCTGTGAGGAATAGACAATCAGCAAAGGTTTGATTTGGGGTAGAGGCATCCTTAAGATCAAGCGATCTCCCCCATTCGCGCCATGTTTCCGCCATCGAGGTATACATCCGCACCTGCATCAATGCTGCACCGTCGAGAAAGCCCACCTTTGAACCACGTTGAGCGGCGGCTCTAGCGAGGGTGACATCATCGCAAAATGATGATTTGGCTAGTTCATAGCCATTTAACTCGACCAGTTTGGCGCGTTTCGATAGGAAACATTGACCATTTGCCATTACTCGATCTTCCGTAAATTGGGTGCGATCGCCTGTTGCTCCAAAACGAAAAATGAGCGTAATTAATAGCGCGGGTTGAAGCCATTGCTCACCTGCGGTTTTGAGAATAAATTTCGGTGACAGTGACACAATATCAAAATTATCGACTGTTGCTTTATCTACAAAACTGGCGACTAGTCCCTTTTGCGGTAATGTATCGGCATCAATTCCAAGTACCCATTCGCTAGTCGGGTCACTATTTAAAAATCCTGTATGCAAAGCCCAAGGGCGACCCACCCAACCATCAGGTAAAGGATCATCGGTTATTAGCCTTAAGGGAATCGGGAAATCCTTTTGCAGCTTCTGCACATATTGGGGCGTGCCATCCTGCGATCGGCTATCCACCACAATAATTTCTTTGGCTGCTTGATCGCGTAAACCCTCTAAACAAGTCGGTAAGCGTTCAATTTCGTTGAGTGTAGGAATAACAATCGAAACTTGGGGAGATTGCTTAGCTAAGGCTTCTGCGGATGGTTCTAGAGGGATTAGCGGGGCTGTGCGATCGCGGGCCGTGCTAAGACGTTTGAGCAGCACAAGTGTGGCGGGGACTTGTAACAGCAAAAAAAAGATCGGGAAACCTATTAAAAAAAGCGGATTATTCAACTTCGATTGGAGATGCTTACATTCTTGAAACTTAATCCTATCGTAAAATCAAGCCGCGCAATGCGCGGCTTGATTTTACGATTATTCTTCGAGCAGGCTTCTAAGCATCCATGCGGTTTTTTCGTGAACTTGCATCCGTTGTGTCAATAGATCTGCCGTGGGTTCATCACTTGCTTTTTCCGCGATCGGAAAAATAGAACGGGCCGTTCTCGTGACAGCTTCCTGTCCTTCGACGAGCAACTTAATCATTTCTGTTGCTTTGGGCACTCCTTCAGTTTCGGGGATCGAAGTGAGCTGCGCATAGGCAGAATATGTACCAGGGGCAGGAATACCGAGGGAGCGAATGCGTTCTGCAACAAGATCAACGGCTAGAGCAAGCTCTGTATATTGGGCTTCAAACATGAGATGCAATGTATTGAACATTGGTCCCGTTACATTCCAATGGAAGTTATGGGTCTTGAGGTAGAGAGTATAGGTGTCGGCAAGTAAGCGTGATAATCCGTCAGCGATCGCAATCCGATCCTCTTCAGAAATACCAATATTAATCGAGCTAGATAGCTCTTTATCACCTGATTTTTCCTTGTTTTTACCCATTTTAGTATTTATCCAGATTATTACTGACTGCATTATAGCCATTCCTATAACCACACACATACACCCTTCGGGTGTATGTGTGTGGTTATAGGAGAGATTTTACTTTGATAAAAGTAGCCGTTGGCTGACTTTTATCAAAATCAATTTTTGGGTTTTTTAGAGCCGTAGGTACTGAAAACCCAAAATTAGTTCCATCATGAGAATGGCTATATTCTCATGACTACTGAGGCTTACTTCTTTTTTTCTGCTAAACTTAAGATCTCGTCGTAATGCATCTGGCGTTTTATTCACTTGATCTATTCGGTTTAATTTCATGCAGAAACCCCAAATGCCACTGAACGAGAGCGATCGCCAAGCTGCTCTTGAGCGCTACAACGTTCTTGATACATTACCAGAGCAGGAATATGATGACCTGACCCAACTAGCGGCAAGTATCTGCGGCACACCAATCGCTTTGATATCTTTAATTGATCGCGATCGGCAGTGGTTTAAGTCGCGTGTTGGCATTGACGCATCAGAGACCCCGCGAGATATTTCCTTCTGTGGTCATGCGGTTGCCAATGATGCACTCTTAAATGTTCCAGATGCAATTCAAGATCCTCGCTTTGCTGACAATCCATTGGTGGTTAATGAGCCAAATATCCGCTTTTATGCTGGCGTACCTTTAAAGACTTCGGATAATTTTAATTTAGGAACTTTATGTGTCATAGATCGCCAGCCACGAGACTTGACACCTCAACAGATTCAACAACTCGAAGCCCTTGGTCGTCTGGTTATTAGCCAGTTAGAGTTACGGCGTAACAACGAAGCATCAAAGCTGCTTATGTCAGTGCTTGTTCGTCGCCAGCAGACCGAAAAATTGGTGTCTGCCCAAAATCAAATCGCTGGAGTCCTTGCAGAGTCATCTAACTTTAGTAGTGCGGCAATGCGAATTTTACGGACGCTATGCGAACTGCTGTCTTGGGATATTGCTGAACTATGGCTTACCAGTAACTATCCTCGTGCTTTAAGCCTGATGACCAGTTATTCCAAACCAGAAATTGAATCAACAGAGCTAATTCAGACCCATCAACTGATGTCAGTTGAATACGGCTCTGGTTTGATTGGCTCGGTTTGGGCGGAAGGAAAGGCTAAGTGTGTGGAGATTGACCAATATCCTAATTTTTACAAATCAGAAGTTGTAAAAAGAATAGGTATAAACTATGCGTTAAGTTTTCCTGTATGTGGAGAGAATGAGACGGTTTTAGCTGTAATTACGATGTTTAGTCGCGAATATCAGGATTCTAATCTAGAACTACTCAACGTGGTGACAGCGATCAGCAGACAGATCGGTCAATTTATGGAAAAGCGCAAAATCGAAAGAGATTTGCGCAAACAGAATTGGCGATCGCTGTTGCTTTCCGACATTGCTCTACGTATTCGTCAGTCCCTAAATCTTCAGGAGATCCTGAATACTTCTGTAAGCGAAATTCGCAAATTCATTAGAGCTGATCGAGTTCTCATTTATCGATTTCATGATAATTGGACAGGGACAGTAGAAGTAGAATCGATCAATCCTAAATGGCGATCTTCTCTAAATACTAATATTCACGATACTTGCTTTCAATCGGGATATTGGAAAGTCTATCAAGAAGGACGAAAGTTAGCAATCGACAATGTTGCAGAATCTAATCTCAGTGAATGTCACAAAGAACTTTTGGTCAGTTTTCAAGTGCAAGCAAATCTAGTTGTCCCCATTATGGAAAATGCTCATTTGTGGGGATTACTAATCGCCCATCAATGCTCTGCTCCAAGACATTGGGAAACGTTTGAGATCGGTCTTCTGAGCCAGCTTGCCGATCAAATTGGGATTGCGATCGCCCAATCACGATTGCTTGCCCAAGAGAAAGAACAACTCAAACTTTTACAACAACAAAATGTTGAGTTAGAAGTTGCTCGTAAGGAAGCTGAACAAGCAACTGTAGCCAAAAGTTCTTTCTTAGCCACGATGAGTCATGAGATTCGTACTCCTATGAATGCTGTCATCGGTATGACAGGACTACTACTAGATACTAACCTTGACGCTCGGCAGAGAGACTTTGCCGACACCATCCGCACTAGTGGAGATCACTTATTAAACCTTATTAATGAAATTCTTGATTTCTCTAAATTAGAAGCAGGTGAAATGCAATTAGAGAATCTTGACTTTGATTTAGATATTAGTATTGAAGAAATTACGGAAATACTTGCTCCATCGGCGCATTTCAAAGGCATAGATTTAGCATCATTTATTCACCCTGACGTGCCAAAATGTTTGCGTGGTGATGTTAGTCGGTTACGTCAAGTCTTACTGAATTTGACTAACAACTCCATCAAGTTTACATCTAAAGGAGAAGTCATAATTGAAGTTACGATTTATTCTGAAACTGAAAGTGATGTAGTTTTGAAATTTGCGATCATTGATACTGGTATCGGCATTCCCCTAGCAGCACAAGCGAAACTGTTCCAGCCTTTTACTCAAGTTGATGCTTCTACAACTCGTCAATATGGGGGAACAGGCTTAGGTCTGGCGATTTGCAAACAAATTGTAGAACTGATGGGTGGTACAATTCATTTAGAAAGTGAGGAGAATAAAGGTTCGACATTTTGGTTCACAACTCCCTTACAAAAACAGCTTAATTGTTTCCGTAATAATACAGGTGCTGAAGTCCTAGAAAATGTAAGAACACTGGTAGTTGATGACAGTATTACTAACTGCAATATTCTTTACCATCAACTTTGTAGTTTTGGAATGCGTGTTGATACGATCCAGCAGTCTAGTTTGACTTTATCTTATTTAGAGAGGGCGATCGCTGAAAACGATCCATATCAGATCGCGATCCTTGATATGCAAATGCCTGAATTGGATGGCGAGCAGTTGGGGATGCAGATTAAAAGCTCTGCAAAGCTGAAGGATATCCACTTGGTTATGCTGACATCTCTCGATCAAGGTGGGGATGCTACGCGCATGATTGAGATTGGCTTTACTGAGTATCTTCGCAAACCAGTCCGCAAGATGCGCCTCTTGAATTGTCTAATTGAGACCATCTCTGGAATCTCCCAAAAATTAGCTATTGAATCACCGATTTATCCTATATGCATACTACCTCCCACTCAGCCTTCCAGCCTTAAAATCTTGCTTGCAGAAGATAGTTTAGTTAATCAGAAAGTTGCGATCAATCAACTCCAAAGTTTAGGATATCAAGCCGATGTCGCGTCAAATGGACAGGAAGCATTAGATCTGTGCTCTCAAATTCATTACGATATTATTTTGATGGACTGTCAAATGCCAATTTTGGATGGTTATAGTACTAGTCGTCAAATTCGAGCCTTAGAAACAGCAAATGATTGTCAAGATTCTAATAAAATAATTATCATTGCCCTTACCGCTAATGCATTGCAGGAGGATCGCGATCGCTGCTTAGCAGCAGGGATGGACGACTACCTTAGCAAGCCTGTTCGCAAAGAGAATCTTGCCGATATCATCGCTAGATGGAACAAGATCATATCTCAAAGGAATGATCTAGAAACAACCAAAATCGTTGAGAATAATTTCAAAGCGATCGCCCCCCCATATCATCACGAAGTTGAGCCAACCACTAGCGAAGATGAATTAGAAGTTGATTGGGCATATCTAGAAGAAATGTCTAACGGTGATGTCGAGTTTAAGCAACAGCTTTTGCAAGCATATTTAAGCTCACTTCCAGAACATATGGCAGCCCTCCAAATTGCGATCGCTAAAAATCAATATACTGAGATTGAACGAGAAGCTCATTTTGTCAAAGGATCGAGCGCTGCGATCGGTATTAATGGCATCGCGAAACTAGCATCTGTACTCGAAGAGAGCAGCAAACAAGGAAAACTTTCAGACAATGCAACATTACTATTTGAAAGGATGATGTTGGGAATCAAACAAATTGAGAATCAAGTGTAGCTTCTCCTTTGCTATTAATAGATCAGGAGATGAAGAAAGAGGACAGATTTTGCTCTAAGTAACATCAGATTCAAAAATAAATTGTGGCTAAATTATCTATATCTACCCATACAGAAAAGTGTAATAATTGAGAATGAGGCGATCTACTTGCTGCAATTGCTTACTCTCAAGGAATTATTTTCGCTAGAATCTTTGTTTCTATTCAACAACTCCAAGATTTCATCCATGAATGCTAACACTTCTCAACCTAATGAATTGCCATCGACGTACAAATCGGTCATGGCGAACCTAGAAAGAATGAAAATCGCTTTGGGTGCGATAGATAGTGCAATTGTTTACACTAATACACAAGGACATATTCAATGGTGTAACCAATCTTTTGATCGCCTAGTTGATCGATCGCATATTATGGTAATTGCCCAAAAAATGTCTGCGCTTTTGCCTCTACATTATGATGGTGAGCCTCTTTCCCATGAAAAGTATCCCATAACATTAGCAATTGCACAAAAAGGTAAAGTACGTGATAGTTACGAGTTTTATCAAGGTACGCAAGGCTATATTCTCGAAGTTACAGCGACTTATATAGAAACTGGTAATGGTGATTCTAAAGAGATTAGCATAGTTGCCACAATTAATGATGTTACCGAATACCAGCGCACCCAATTATTACTACAGCAATCTAAAGCAGACTTGGAGAAGAGAATTCATCTCAGAACGCAAGAATTAAGAGAATTAAACCAGCTTTTAAACCAACAGAATCAAGAACTTCAGTTAGCCAAGCAATCCGCAGAGTCTTCCAATTTGGCAAAAAGCTCTTTCTTAGCAACAATGAGTCATGAAATACGCACGCCGATGAATGCTGTGATTGGGATGACTGGTTTATTACTTGATACAAATCTAGATGCTCAACAACAGGATTTTGCTAACACTATTCATAATAGTGGTGAGCACTTACTAAATCTGATTAATGAAATCCTCGACTTCTCTAAATTGGAAGCGAGAGAGATGCAATTGGAGATTCTAGACTTTGATATAGAGTCGAGCATTGAAGAAATTGCGGATATTTTAGCTAACCCTGCTCAAAGCAAGGGATTAGAACTAGCAACATTTATCCATCCTGACGTTCCAAAATACCTGCAAGGAGATATTAGTCGATTGCGTCAGATTTTATTAAATTTGACCAACAATGCAATTAAATTCACACCTCAAGGTGAAGTCACAATTGAGGTAGGGCTAGAGTCCGAAAATGATGTGTCTACCGTCTTACGTTTTGAAGTTATTGACACAGGAATTGGAATCCCTCTTGCTTCTCAAGCAAAGCTGTTTCAGCCTTTCACTCAAGTTGATGCCTCGACGACTCGACAATATGGTGGTACGGGTTTAGGGTTAGTTATTTGCAAACAATTGGTGGAACTTATGGGAGGCAGTATATATTTAGAAAGCGAAGCGAAGAAAGGCTCGACCTTCTGGTTTACAGTTCCTTTCCAAAAGCAACCCAACAAACCCAATAAACATTTTCATAACCACGGTGTTGAAATTCTCCAAGGGCTGAAAATTTTAGTTGTAGATGACAGCATCACGAACTGTAATATCCTTTACCATCAGCTGAAATCTTGGGGGATGGAAGTCGATGTACTTATCCAATCTACTGATGTTATTCCTTGTCTACTTCGAGCCATAGAGATGGGGCAGCCATATCAAGTTGCTTTGCTGGATATGCAAATGCCTGAATTAGATGGTGAGCAGTTGGGGATTCAAATTAAAAGCTCCAAAATCCTGAAGAATATGCATTTAACTATGCTTACTTCTTTAGATCAAAGTGGTGCAGCGAGACGTATGTTGGAGATTGGCTTTGCTGACTATCTCTGCAAACCAGTCCGCAAAGCGCGTTTATTAAATAGTCTAGTTGATATGATCGCAGGGACACCAGAAGGACAAAAAATATCCAGAAAGAATCTTAAATCCACAGAAATTCGCACCGCATCAAAACTCCGAATATTATTAGCTGAAGATAGTCCGATCAATCAAAAAGTTGCCGTCAATCAATTGCACAATTTGGGCTTTAAGGTAGATGTTGTTGCTAACGGTCAAGAAGCTCTGGATCTACTTGCAACAGTTCCTTACGATATTATTTTGATGGATTGTCAAATGCCAATCCTTGATGGCTACAATGCTAGTCGGCAAATTCGCGATCGCGAAGCAGCCCCAAATTACAAGTTTCCCAAAGTAATTATTATCGCGATGACTGCTAATGCGCTGCAAGAAGATCGAGATCGCTGTCTAGATTCGGGCATGGATGATTTTTTGAGTAAACCTGTGCGGAGAGAAGATTTGGCTAAGAAATTAGATTACTGGAACCAGATTCTTGCCGAGAAAGATGATGTAAATCCTGTTCCTAACATTGAGATCTTATTACCAAGTAGTGATGCGTCTGAAGTTGATGACATCCTAAGTGATTTTGTAGTAGAAATTGATTGGCAATATCTTGACGAAATGTGTAGCGGCAATAATGAATTTAAGCAAGAGCTATTGCAAGCTTACTCAATATCGATGCCTGAACATCTAGAAGCTTTGAAAATCTCAATATCTACAAAAGAATATGTAGATATTGAGCATGAAGCACATTTTATTAAAGGCTCAAGTTCTGCGATCGGAATTACTGGAGTTGCCAGACTAGCGAGCATATTAGAAGAAAGTGGCAAAAACAAAAAACTGCTAGAAAATACCACGATCTTGCTTGAGAAAATTGCTAAAGATATTGAACAGATAAACAATCTAGCTCAGGAGATTGGGACATAGTACCTGACTATTTTCATACAGTTTCGCCCATCTGAGGTTTTATCGTAAGTAAAGACATCCACCATTTGACTGATCAAGTCCAGCCCACGGCCACCTAGAGCCATAACGTCCACTTCATCTAGTTTTGATAGTTTTTCTGAAAGATCGAAACCTGCCCCAAAATCAAACACTTTGATCTCAATGGAACTATCCGTAAGATTTGCTTCTAAACTAATGGGTGTTTCCGATGGCATGTCTCTATGGGCATGACGCACAGAATTAGTAAATACTTCAGCTAGAGCTGTTTTACACCGTAACCAATCAGCATTTGGTACAGATGTATGTGGAAGTTGCTCAAACCAATTCAAAACAGGAACGAGATCGCTAAGACTAGTAGTTACTTGCAAAAAAATTGTTTGAGACACCGCAGTTCTACCAAGATAAGTTTTGAGATAAGATATAAATCTGATTGTAAATTTGTTGGTAACTGAGATATGGTTCTTCAAGGAACTTACAGCAATTTCCGATCAAACGAACCACAATAAATTTTTTGAAAGTGTTGCTTCGCAACACTTTCAAAAAATTTATTGGTTCGGGTTTGAGCGCAAAGCACTGTATTTTCAGTTTGAATGATTTTTTCAATTAAATTGACCTATACAACTCTATCTAAATATAGTGCTTCAGGCAAACAGAATGTTACAAATTCTAGTAATTGATGACGATCTTGTCATGCAGATGATCTTAAAAAACACTCTGCAAGGTCAAGGCTATAAGGTGATTGTAGCTAAAAATGGAAATGAGGGAATATCTTTAGCCAAAAAACATCTCCCTGCCCTAGTTATCTGTGATTGGATGATGCCAGATGTAGATGGGCTAGAAGTCTGCCGCCAACTCAAGCTAGATCAGAATTTATCGTCAACAATTTTTATTTTGCTAACCTCTAAAGGAGCTGTAGAAGACAAGGTTCAGGCTTTAGATAATGGAGCTGATGATTTCTTATCTAAGCCGATCGACAAAACTGAATTAATCGCTAGTGTAAGAGCTGGTCTACGAATTTATCAGCTTAACCAAGACTTACAAGTACAAAAGCAATTACTAGAAGCAGAGCTTGCAGAGGCAAGTGAATATATTCAATCTCTGTTGCCAGCGACTTTAAAAGGTGAGGTTAACATCCTAGCCGAGTTTATTCCTTCTAGCCAATTAGGTGGAGATTGTTATGATTTTTATTGGCTAGACGATGATCATCTTGCTATTTATCTGATCGATACTTCAGGACATGGGGTGGGTTCGGCATTACTGTCTATCTCGATTTTAAATCTCTTGCGATCGCAGTCTTTCGGTAAAGAGAAGTTTTATGAGCCAAGTAAAATTATGACTGAACTAAATCATGCTTTTCAGATGAGTCAGCATAATGGTCGTTACTTTACGATGTGGTACGGAGTATTCAAGCGATCGCAACGTAAGCTCCTCTATGCTAATGCTGGACATCCGCAAGGGCTATTAATTACTAGAGATCCTGAAAATCCTCAAATACAAGAACTGCCGAGTTTAGATATGCCTGTGGGATTTTTCCCAGATATTGAATACACTAGTTCGGAGATTTCAGTTCCTCTAAACAGCAGGCTCTATATTTTTAGCGATGGCATTTTTGAGGTCAGTCAAGAAAATGGCAGAATTTGGGGCGCAGCAAAATTTTTCGATCTCTTGAAAGAGAAATTTGCCGTAGATGAAGAAGTCAACGCTAGTTTAGTTCTTCAAAAGATCCGTACCGAAACACCAACTGCCAAGTTTGATGATGATGTTTCATTATTGAAAATAGATTTCCTATAAAAATAGATAGAGCAGCACGAAGTGATGCCAAATCGAAATAAAGTTGCAGCGCAAAGCGCTGCAACTTTATTTCGATTTTTAGAAACCATTTAAGAATTGTAATTTTCGCCCCCCTAGCCCCCCAGAATTGGGCTACCGTGTATACACAAGTCTCTCTGTCTTCGTTTCAATGTATCTAAGCCCCCTAAATCCCCCAATTCTGGGGGACTTTGAAA
>NZ_BBJB01000073.1 GCF_016584665.1 Pseudanabaena sp. lw0831 | reverse complement strand
GCGTGAGTTTTAGCCCCGATGGCAGGACTTTGGCTTCTGGTAGTGATGACAGCATTATCAAACTCTGGAGTCGTAACACAGGCTGGGATTTAGATGCTTTGATGGGGCGCAGTTGCGATAGAGTCCGCGCTTATTTAACCTACAACATTAATATCAGCGAAAGCGACAGACATCTCTGCGATGGGATTGGCACGCAAAAGTAGCACATCTACCTTAGCGATCGGTAAAAATTAAAAATATGGCTGAAACAGTCGTTTTGCAAATACCAGAAGTATTGTATCGAGGCTTAGCGATAAAAGTTAAAATACAGCAATAACTAAGGAACGTAGAAACCATGACAGAGTTACTAGATCGCACAATTACCAAACTAAAAACATTATCCGTCGAGCAACAAGATGCGATCGCCATGATAATTTTAGAAGAACTCGAAGATGAAATTCAATGGAATAATTCATTTGAACGTTCCCAAGACCTACTCGCAAAACTAGCTAAAGAAGCAATGTCTGAATATCATGCAGGTAAAACTCAAGAATTGGATTTAGAAACCCTGTGAAATCAATTACCACCACAGCATTTCGTAAAACCTATGCTCAGTTACCCATCCAAATAAGAGAACGAGCCTACGAAGCGTATCTTCAGTTTAAAGAAGATCCAAGTCATCCCAGCTTACGATTTAAAAAAATACATTCAGAACTACCAATCTATTCAGTGCGGATTAGTAAAAACTATAGGGCTGTTGGACAATTGGATAAAGATACAATTATTTGGTTTTGGATAGGTTCCCATGCAGAATACGATAAGTTGTTACTTCAACTCTAGCGGAAGTATCAAGATGACTCCCAATATCCAAGAAACAGCGCAAACACTATTTAGCGAAATTCGTCAGCTTATTGATGCCGCCAAACAACGCGCTGCTGTTGCCATCAATTCTGAAATCACTCTTCTCTATTGGCAAGTCGGCGATCGCATCCAAACCGAAATACTACAAGGTCAACGAGCCGAATATGGCAAACAAATCATCGCAACCCTATCTCAGAAACTTACACAAACCTACGGCAAAGGCTGGAGCGAAAAACAACTTAGACATTGCCTTCATTTTGCAGAGACTTTCCCTGATCAACAAATTGTCTCTGCACTGCGGAGACAATTAAGCTGGACACACATCAAGACCCTAATGTACTTCGATGATCCGCTAAAACGCAACTTCTACATCGAAATTTGCTGCTTAGAGGGCTGGTCATCTCGCCAACTACAAGAACGCATTAACTCCATGCTATTCGAGCGCACCGCCATCTCTCGCAAACCCGAAGAAACCATTCGCCATGATTTAGAACAATTACGTGAAAACAAGAAAATATCACCCGATTTACTGCTAAAAGATCCCTACATCCTAGACTTCTTAGATATAAGCGATCGCTACCTCGAAAAAGACCTCGAAGATGCCATCCTGCGCGATATCGAGAAATTTTTACTAGAACTTGGTGCAGGATTTACATTTATTGCAAGGCAAAAACGTATCCAAATCGATAACGACGACTTTTATATTGACCTGCTGTTCTATAACCGCAAACTCAAACGCCTTGTTGCGATCGACCTCAAACTCGGCAACTTTCGCCACGAATACAAAAGCCAAATGGAACTTTATCTGCGCTGGCTAGCCAAATATGATCAAGAGAGTGATGAAAATCCGCCATTGGGAATCATTTTATGTGCAGGTAAAAAACAAGAACAAATTGAGTTGCTAGAACTAGACAAAAGCGGTATCCATGTCGCCGAATATCTCACCGTGCTACCACCCAAAGAATTGCTTCAAGCAAAATTACAAGAGGCGATCGCTTCGGTACGTCGGCGATTGCCTTCATCAGAACTGGATTGAGCTATATTCTTGGGCGATCGCCTTCAAGCAACTTGACTAAAAGTACTAAAATCAAACTAGATCGCCAAACTAAACTAAAGCCTCATGACCAATGCCAACCTGCCCCGCCGTGAAAGTTTAGTCAATCGCTTGATTTTTGGGCTGACCACCAGTACCTCACTACTAGCCACAGCAACATTGATCTTGTTGCTGCATATCCAACAAGGCACGCCCGAATTAGAATCCTTTACGACATGGCTAGCGATCGTGATTTTATCATCGGGATTAGGTTCTGGGTTATTTGTAGCTCTCTCGATTGTGCGGAGCATTCAGCCGCCACTAACAGAGCTAGCTGAAACTGCGGAAGAAATAACTACGGGTAATTTGTCAGCGCGATCGCAATTAAACCGAGCTGATGAAATTGGGGAATTTGCCAAGGTATTTAATCGCATGGCAGCGCATCTCGAAAGCAAAACCGCCACCTTAGAAGCCCGTGATATTCAGTTTGCGCTGCAATCCCTCGATCGCGTTTTAGTCAACACCACCGATCAATACAAATTAATCAAGGCAAGTTTAGAAGAAATTTGTAAACTTACAGGCGCACAACTCGGTAGCATTTATCTTTGGGAAATTCCGACCTCACGTCCTGACGGATGTCTAATATTAACTGCCGAATGGGGCTATAAAACTAGTCAAGCATTGACGGAAATCACCCTTGGCGAAGGGATTGTTGGTCAAGCAGGACAACTACAAGAAGCGATTATTTGGGAAGGCGATCGCCTCAAAGGGCAGACTCTGGTTTATCGGACTCCCGTGGGTGATTTATTGCCTCAGAGTCTTTCGGCATATCCTCTGATGCTTAGAAGCAGTCTTGTGGGCGTGCTATTTTTGGCTAGTCTCACACCGCTTTCAGATCGCGGACGGAATATTCTCCAATCGATTGGTCGTCGTCTTGCCACAGCAATTAGTAATGCCCAGAGTATTGAGACGATCGCCCGTCAGCGCGAAGAATTGACTACAGTATTCGAGCAGCTTGCCGATGGCGTATTACTCAGCGATCCTGCGGGACGGATTCTTAAAATCAACTCCGCAGGGCGCAAAATTCTCAGCTTTAATGCTCTAAATGCAGGTGTCGCCGCATCACCTGTAATTGCGAAATCCATGGAAGAGATTGTCAAACAATTTGACATCAGACATCAGGATGGCGAACCTGTAGACTTAGCGAATTTGGTGGTTTTCCGCGCCATGTCCACAGGAGAAGTCGTAGAAGATCAAGTGGTTTTACGTCCGCCTGAAGGTAATGAAATTATCCTCAGTACTAAGGCTGCACCGCTGGTTGGCACTGAATCAGAACTGATTGGTAGTGTGATGATTTTGCGCGATGTTACGGAGCAACGTTATCGCGATAAGGTGCTGCAAGAGACAAATAAAATCATGATCGAGCAGCAAAAGCGAATGAGCATTTTGCAACGTCTCACCAACTTGATTAACCAGCAGTTGCAAGATCTTGATGTCCTTTTGGAATCAGTGGTAGAGGCGACTCGTGACGCGATCATGTGGGCCGAGATATGTGTGATTGCTCTCTACAACCCTAAAGAGAATCGACTAACGTTATCAGCGGCAAAAGGCTTGCCAGAGGATTTCCCACTGCAAGAATCCTTTGATTTAGATGCTCAAAATCTGATTGCACAGGTATTTAAAGAAGGAATTCCTGTCGAGATTAAGGCAGGCGAATCACATCTCATTGAGAATCTACCTGTTAAAAGTGCTTTGTGTGTGCCGATTGAGTCTAGTCGTTCTGGACGCTTGGGGGTATTGGCGATCGGGCATGTCCAGCTGGAGAAAGCTAGTTCTCGCGAGGATTTGAATCTATTGGCTTCTTTTGGTGTGCAAGCTGCGATCGCGATCGGCAATGCTCAGCTAATCAATCAAATTGAAGCTCAAAACGCTCAATTATTGGAAGCAACTCAACTTAAGAGTCAGTTCTTGGCAAATATGAGTCATGAACTACGCACACCGATGAATGCGATTATTGGTTTTTCTCAAGTGCTATTACGCCAACGCCGTGATGCGCTCTCACCAAGCCAAGTTGATATGGTGGAGCGCATCCTTCGCAATGGCAAAAACCTGCTGGATTTGATTAACGATATTCTCGACTTGTCGAAAATTGAAGCAGGTAAGATGGAAGCTCATCCAGAAATCTTTAATCTTGACGAATTAATTCACCATACCTGCGAAAGCTTACAACCATTAGCTAATATCAAATCTCTCAATTTTATATTTGAAAATCATATAGGTACTTGTGCGATTTATCATGACTCGATTCGGATTAAGCAGGTGATTACCAACTTAGTTTCTAATGCGATTAAATTCACGGATAGTGGCGAAGTCTGTGTGGAGCTAACCTATGCGAAAATGCCAAATACAGGCATAGAAATGCCTGCTGTGCCTGAAATAATTACAGATGCCAATAATCCATCTAACGGAGAAGTGCAGATTTCTCCTTTCGCGACATCAAATATTCTCATCTCGGTTCGAGATACAGGTATTGGTATTGAGCCTGAGTTCCAGCGCACAATTTTTGAACAATTCCGTCAAGTCGATCAATCTTCCACACGTAAACATGGTGGGACTGGGCTAGGTTTAGCGATTACCGAGCAGCTTGTTTTGTTGATGGGCGGCACAATTTCTGTGGAAAGTGTAGTTAATCAAGGTTCAACATTTACAGTCGAATTACCTCCACGATTAAAGGACATAGAAATTACATACTGATGTTACGTGGAACGCTGAGATTGGGGCTTGGAGACCAAGCCCCTACCTTTACAAATATGTAGGGATTTGGTCTCCAAATCCTCTCTTAAGATGACATGGAAACATTATGACGATCTTTGTTCTACGTAACATCAGTTACATAGTAAAAAACAAGGCGATTCATTATTGATTCATAAACAGTTCATAGTTCGCTCATTATCAGTTCATAGTTCACTCATTATCTGTGATATAGCTCCAGCAAGGTTTTCACGCCTTTTTATTTGCTCTCAAATACATTGCAATCCTCTCAAAATGATTTACAATAGAATCTAATCATAGTAGAGAACTAAGAGATTGCTGCAAGCTTTTACAGCCAGTTTATTGCTAATTACTATTTCGGAATTAGGGGATAAAACTTTTTTTATCGCTGTGATTTTGTCGATGCGCTACAACCATCGCATCGTGTTTTCGTCAGTGTTAGCAGCATTAGCATTGATGACAGTATTATCGGTTCTGCTGGGACAAGCTGTCTCGCTATTACCAAAGGCTTACACTCACTATGGCGCGATCGCCTTATTTTTAATTTTCGGTGTAAAGCTAATTGTCGATGCAGTACGAATGTCGCCTACTTCAACCGAGGAAGTCGTAAAGGAAGCCGAGGAAACCGTTGCAGGGAAAAATCCACAAACTTCAATTCCTATTTTTGGCAAGATTTTAGCGCGTTATCCACAAATCGGAGTTTGGGCACAGGCTTTTGTGATGACTTTCTTGGCAGAATGGGGCGATCGCACGCAAATTAGCACGATCGCGTTAGCGGCGGCAAATGATCCGATTTTTGTGACCCTTGGGGCAATTTTGGGACATGGAATCTGCACTGTGATTGCAGTGATTGGCGGTCGTTTAGTAGCGGGGCGGATCTCTGAGCGGGTAATTACAGGAATTGGCGGCGTTCTCTTTTTGGTTTTTGGGGTAACTGCTTATTTTCAAGCTTAAAAAAAATCGGCACTCAGTGCCGATTTTTTTCTAGCTTCCTTCGACCTTACTGCGATATTCACTAGCAGACATAGTCTCATCTAGTTCGCCTGCATCTTCGATATTTACTTTGAGCAACCATGATGCACCGTAAGGATCATTACCAATGATTTCAGGCTCATCGACTAGAGCCGTATTAGATTCCATCACCGTACCAGTTACGGGGGAATAGATATCTTCTACAGCCTTAACCGACTCAATTGTGCCGAAGGTTTGACCTTTTTCTACCCTTGTCCCCACTTCAGGAAGATCGAGAAACACAATATCACCGAGTTGATCGATCGCAAAAGCCGTAATTCCCACTGTGGCGGTGTCATCTTCCAGCCGAATATACTCGTGGGAGTTAGTGTATTTCAAGTCATCAGGATATTCAAACATCTGGCTATTTTCCCTTTTTCTATCTTGATTATTGTAGACAAAAGAGAGGAGTGCAAAGCGCTCCTCTCTATAAATTATTTGGGTTGCTCTGCGATCGCCTCAATTTCATCGACTGGCTCACGTTTAGAAAATCCCCATATAAAAACTAGTCCGATGCAAGTCAGCATCAACCATTCGGGAGGAACTAAGCTATCAGAAAATACCTTGATAAATAGACGTAAACCTACAAGTAACACGATCAGATAGCCTGCCGATTCAAGGTGTGTAAATTCTGCTAACCACTTGATAAATAGTCCTGCTAGAAAGCGTAATGTGATAATTCCCGCGACACCACCAATCAGCACTAGCCAAGTCTCTTGAGCGACGGCAACTGCTGCGGTCACACTATCAAGTGAAAAAGCCAAGTCCGTTAATGAGACCAGAGCGACAACTTGCCATAATTTATCTGCCATCCGCACTGGATGCTGTGCATCATGACCTGCTTGGGACTTTTCTAAGAAAAATTTTCCTGATAGCCACAGCAGATATACCGAGCCAGCTAGTTCAAATTGCCAATATTTAATTACCCATGTTGCTGTAAAGATCAATACCACCCGCAATACAAATGCCCCAATTAAGCCGTAACGTAGCGCCCATTCTTCTTGCTTAGGGTCTGGTAGACTACGCACGATCGCAGCAAGGGCGATCGCATTATCCGCAGACAGAATTGCCTCTAGCAGAATTAGTACTCCCAAAATTGGAATAACTTCGGGGCGAAATGACAAACCATTTGTCTCTAGAAACTGCTCGAACATTCAATACTATCCATAACAAAACATTAACAAATACTACAAGTATACAAAATCATCAGACCATCAACTATAACTGTTGTCACATAAAACCTAAAAGAGTGTTGCGGCGCGAAGCGCCGCAACACTCTTTTAGGTTTTATTTCCTAACATGACTGGCGACAGTAACTAAAAGTAATGCAGACGCTTTGCGCCTTCATTACTTTTAGTTTTTTGTTACATTTTGCGGTGTTGCATAGAGGGCGCGTATGATAATTATTAAAGAGGGATTGCCAAATTTAGGTGCTTTTTTATGAAGTCAACAGCCTTTACTCACTCCGTGACTGCGATCGCTATCGCCTTTGTGGCTAGCTTTATGACAATGGGCATAGCCTCAAGCGTCCAAGCGCAAAATGCTGGACATCTCCAAGAACTTTTGGCTCATCGTACTTGTCAGCGATGCGAGCTAAGTGGCATTGCTGCCAATGGGGTCAATTTACGTGAATCGTTTCTTGATGTTGCTGATCTGCGCAAAAGTTCTCTCTCTGGGGCAACTTTGGCTTTTAGCACCATGTATTATGCTGATTTTCGTGGCGCAGATCTCAGCAACTCCGATCTGCGAAATACTTTCTTGATTAATAGCGATTTGATTAAAGCAAATTTGTCTGGCGCAAATGCTCGTAATAGTCGCTGGAAATATGCTGATTTAACCGAAGCGAATTTGCAAAACTCTAACTTGATTGATATCGAGTTGGTTTATGCCAAGCTCAACGGCGCTAATCTAGCTAATGCCTCTTTGCGAAACGCAAGCTTATATGGTGCAGATTTGACTGGCGCAAATCTCAAGGGTGCTGATTTGTATCGTGCTGACCTTACCAATGCCAATGTAACCAATGTCGATCTAAGTCAAGCTAATCTTTGCCGTGCAACTATGCCCGACGGCAAAGTTTCTATGCAAGGCTGTATGCAGTTTTAAGAATTGCGCTAGATCCCCCCCAGCCCCCCTTTTTAAGGGGGATTGAGGGGGATCTATTGGAGCTTTTGACGTAGAAAGTACTTCTTAGAGAGTTTTTTAATGACGATCGCATCACCATCAAATCAAGTGCCTGATCAAGTGCGTTGGCTCCAAGTATGGGGCTTAGCATCAGTTCAGGGTGCAATGACTTTGACTTGGATCGCTTATGCGATCTATTTACCGCAGTTTATCGAACAGGTTTTTGGCTATCCAACTAGTCAAGCAAAAGAATTTGCAGCGCTAATACTGGTAATCGAAAACGTGATCGCGGTTATCGTCGAGCCATTATTTGGTGGTCTGTCCGATCGCTGGCAGCGTTGTTATAGCACACGAATGCCCTTCATTGTTGCCGCTGTGATTGCCTCAACGGCTTTATTTATTGGATTACCCTGTGTTGCCATCTTTGGTGGAGCCAACGAAATTACGCGCATACTGTTACTCAGCCTAGCGATACTCTGGGCGATCGTCATGGCATCTTTTCGGAGTCCAGTCATGTGCTTGCTTGGTATCTTTGCAGGGGCAACGAAATTACCGCAGGCAGGCAGTGTTTTAACGCTAGTTGGTGGCTTTGTTGGGTCGATCAGACCTTTGGCGACGAAATTTATTTTGAGTCTGGGCGCACCTGCGACTTTTACGATCGCCTCGATTGTCCTGCTGGCAAGTGTGGCAGGATTGCGGAGTGCGATGATCTACATTCCTAAAAATCTCAATCCAGAATTAGAAAAATTAGAAAAAAATGAACCCTTACCAATCAGAGCTTGTTGGAGCAACTTAGCGATTGTCCTGTTTGTTGGTGCGGCGATCGGCTTAGGGCTGCGCTTGCTAATGGGGGATGTGTTGCCACGGGCGATCAAAGCGGATATTACAGGATTTACTGGTTTGTCTTTTGAGCTATTAATGGGAGCAGCACTGATTGCCCAAGGCTTGTTAGCTCTACTTACAGGTAGAGTCTCGAAGTTAATAGATAACAAACGCTTAATGATTATTAGTTTGGGCTGTATTGCTGCAGGTTTGGGCTTGTTATCGGCTGGCTACGGTGCGATCGCTACGATTATCATCATTTTATTTATGCTCACATGTCTCAGTGCGGTCAACAATGGCATGATTGCCTTTGCGCTGACAATGGTTCATAAATCCCTAAGTGGATTGACGGTGGGGATGTTCTTTGGAGGACTATCGGGTGCGATCGCAGTTTTTGGTTATCTCGTTCCGAAACCTGCGGAGATGCTCTCAACGCCAAACGTGATTTTGTTAACAGCGATCGCTTTTCTTGCCGCAGGCGTGGGCATAGCCTTAGGAGAGCGCATTACTGGTAAGCTCGTTGCTGATTAACTGCTGTGGCTTACCACGGGTTGCACCGATAATCCAATTCCCTAAAGCAGGAACTATTTGACAAAGGCTCACGCCCATATTTGCAAGGGGGGGCTGGACAAAGCAATTATGCATGATTCTGCCCAGTTGCAAACGCGTTTGAAATTCCTTACGCCATGCGATCGCATATTGTTTTTTAAAGGTGACAGCCGTGATTTGGTGCTCCAGAAATTGACTGACCAAAGGAACAGCGATTTCCGCTGACCGCAATGCCATCGCCATACCGTCGCCACAAAGCGGCGTAATCATCCCTGCCGTATCGCCAATCATGCAAATATCATTATGAAAGTTCTCTTTCAGCTCAAAGCTAATCTGGCTTAATCCTTGCAATGAAGTTGAAACTCTTTGCATATGGCGAAAGCGATCGGCTAATACAGGATTTTTGGCTAGGGATTCAGGAATATCTAACTCTGGATGCATTGGCTCCTTCATCACCCGTTCATGGGCAATCCAACAAACATTAATTTCTCCTGTTTCGATCTGTGATAGTCCACAATAGCCATGGGGGAAGCTATGCAGCTCGATCACATCAGCAATATCTACACCTGTGAAATGTCCTTTGTAAGCAATCCAAGGCGATCGCTTTTGCACAAATGACCGATTAAGATGGCGATCGAGCGATGAGCGTTTACCAAATGCCCCCAATACGATCCTTCCAGAGAATTCTCCTTTAGTCGTATGCACCGTAAATCCTTCTGAGAGATTGCCTGTAACGCCCGTAACCTTGGTGTTATCGATACAAGTTACATTCACCGCTTGCGATCGTTGAAATAGCATCAAGTCTAGTTGATAGCGGCTTAGTCCTAATGCGGTGCTAGGGAGCTTACTCCGAAATGATGCACCGCCAGAGGTCGTTAAGTAAGCCCGATGAATCGGCTGTGCGCCAACTTTGCGAACCTGTTCCATGATTCCTAGATGCTCAAATGACTCAGTTACCTCAACGGATAGAAACTCGCCACAGAGTTTGTGCATCGGGTAATGACTTTGCTCTAGCAAAAGGACGCGATAGCCCAGCTTTGCTAATTGAATGGCAGCGCTACAGCCCGATAGCCCTGCCCCGATCGCGATCGCATCGTAATTCATGTTTTGCCTTGACGGAGTTTCTCTATATATTGATGTTACGCGAAATATTTTGAAAGCTGGCGATCGCTATAAAGTTAAGCAATGTGCAAACTGCTGTAGAGGCAAAAATAATGGGTAAAGAAAAACGAGGTAACATCAGCAACAAAACTTGGACAGAAGTAGTAAAAGACTACGCTGGCAAAGACTTAGACGAAAGAAAGAATTGGTATAGCTCAGTCGTTGATGCTTATAATCGTGTCAGACCCCGATATCCGCAAGCTGTGATTGAACGAGCAATACAGCTTGCTCAGTTGTCCCCAAAAGCCAAAATTTTAGAATTAGGTTGTGGTCCCGGGATCGCAACAGTGCCACTTGCTCAGCTTGGCTTTTCGCTATTGAGTCTGGAGCCAAATCGAGAAGCTTCAGACTTAGCTAAACTCAATTGTGCAGAATATCCTAATGTCGAAATTCAAAATCTTGCCTTTGAAGAATGGGAATTAAAACGCGATCGCTTTGATGCAGTTCTAGCCGCAACATCCTGGCATTGGATTGATCCTGCGATCGCCTATGTCAAATCGGCAGCAGCATTGAAAGCAAAAGGATCGCTCATTTTGTTATGGAATACTCCACCACAATTAGATCAAGAAACTTATCAATTGGTTGATGAGATTTATGAGGTCTTAGCACCTTCTATTCCCCTATATGCCAGACATGAGGGCAGAGCCAATCATCAAGCAGATTTTATGAAGTTCAGTGAGATGATCAGTGAGTCAGGATATTTTAAAAATGTCAACTATGAATCTGCGATTCATCAAGTCAACTATAGCCTTGATGACTATCTGCTACTTTTGAGTACACTTTCACCCTATATAGCCCTAGCTGCGGAGAATAGAAATAATCTATTTGCAAAATTGAGAGAAGTCCTCCATAAAAATCATGGCGATCGCCTGAACCTCTCTTTCATTTCGGCTTTTCATGTTGCCCATAAAATATAACCCATGCAGCAGCTTTCTAAATTACGCATAGCTTTACTAACTTACTCAACAAAACCTAGAGGGAGCGTGATCCATACCCTAGAACTTGCTGAAGCACTGCAAGCTTTAGGACATCAAGTATGTATCTATGCATTAGATAAAGATGGTTCGGGATTTGAGCGCCATTTATCCTGTAAGTTCCAGCCGATTCTCGCCCAATCTGCACCACAGGAAATCGATCAACTAATTCAGCAACGCATTCAGGAATTTGTGGATTATTTGCAGAACTCGTCACTAGATTATGGTATCTATCACGCTCAGGACTGCATCAGTGCCAATGCTTTAGCGATTTTGCGATCGCAAGGGCGCATTCCCCACTTTATCCGTACCATTCACCATATCGAAGATTACAATAGCCCTTATTTACAGGCTTGTCAAAATCGCTCAATTCGTGAGGCTGAGCTATGTCTATGCGTAAGTGCAGGCTGGCAAGCGCAAATTCATGAACATTATCAAATCCATGCGCCGAGAGTGATTAACGGTGTAAATCTGCAAAGATTTTCTGGCGATCGCAATGGGACAGAATCACAAACCAAACAAAAATTTGGTTTGACAGGTGAACCGATTTATCTGACTGTGGGCGGGATTGAACCACGCAAAAACTCAATTAAGCTGATTCAAGCTTTTGCTCAGGTTCTTGTGGACTTTCCCAAGGCTCAGTTAGTGATTGCAGGAGGGGCAACATTATTTGACTATCAAGCCTATCGCGATCAATTTCTAGTGATCGCACAGGAACTAGATATTGCTAAATCCCTAATCATTACAGGTGTTCTCACTGATGCTGAATTACCCGCACTTTATCGTTGTGCTGATGCTTTTGTCTTCCCATCCGCCAAAGAGGGTTGGGGTTTGGTAATCATGGAGGCGATCGCATCGGGGCTCCCCGTCATTACTTCTAACTGTCCACCCTTTACAGAATTTTTATCTAATCAGCAAGCTTTGTTGATTAATCCAGACGATGTGGACGCGATCGCTCAGGCAATGCGCTTAATTCGGCAATCTGATGTTAGTCAGGCTTTAGTGCAAGCTAGCCAGTCCATTTTGCCAAAATATACATGGGAAAATTCAGCTCAGATGCACACAGCACATTACAAAAAAATGCAAAAATTAGGTTAGGCGGCGCTTCGCGCCGCCTAACCTAATTCTAATGGAGCTTTTATGCCTGAAGTCCGTTTTCAAATCGTTTGGCCAGACGAATCTCAAGATTCTTGCTACTCGCCATCTTTGATCGTCAAAGAATATTTCGCAGCAGATACCGAGTATGACCTCGTGGATTTTGTTGAGCGATCGCGGACTGCTCTAAATATTGCTAGCGATCGTGTCAAAGCCAAATATGGATTTCCCTGTGGATTGGCTTTGGGACAGTTGCAAGAAATCGAGGCTAAGGCGGCGAAGTTCGCTCAGAGCAAGCAACCCAAAGTGAAATTCATTAAATTTAACAATTAGGTTGCATTATGCACGGTATCTGATAAGATATAATTCCTAATAAATTTGGAGAGATGGCTGAGTGGACGAAAGCGGCAGATTGCTAATCTGTTGTACGGCAGGTAACTCCGTACCGAGGGTTCAAATCCCTCTCTCTCCGTTCACAGGACTGTCACAGAGCGATATGGTTAACAACCCTTCAAAGGATGTAGTAGGCGAAGCTCCAGAAGTCGATCCTAGTAAATTTAGTGCGTCAGATGTTGCTGCGATCGCTGATCGTTTAGAACGTGATGACTATGCCAATGCTTTTGAGAGCTTAAGTGATTGGCATATTTTGCGAGCACTAGCTTTTAAAGGCTCAGAGCTAGCCGAGCCATACCGCCATTTATTAGATGTCGAATCATTTGATGAATGCTAAATCCATAAAAAAGCAAAATAAAAGGCGATGCTAAAGCATCGCCTTTTATTTTGCTTTTTTCACTCTCAGCCCAAAAAATAATGACGACGCGAAGCGTCGTCATTATTTTTTGGGTGTCTTCCAGTAACGCACCAGCAATGCTCATTATAAAAATCGGTTTCATAATGAGCATTGCTGGTAACGCACTGTCAAAGACAGAGAGTGCGTTACGCTATGGCTAACGAACCCTACAGATCTATTGAGAATAAAAAAGTGCGCCTAGCGCACTTTTTTTATGGTTGGGGACTAGGACTAGGCGAGGCTGGTAGCCCGTTAGTAAACTTTTCAGAAGCATTTTTACTTTCGTAAATACAATCAACAGTGGGAGCCTTGTCGAGATCACCAGTAAAGCCAAAGGTATTCATCCTGTCTTTACATTGCCGAATATCTGATTCTTTAATCACATTTTTTTGTAAAAGCACATTCCAGTTATTCGGCAAAACTACACAACCTGGAACGGGTTCGGCTTGACTGATGAACACGTTAAAAGGGTTGAGTGTGACATAGACACGGCTACTCATCACCATTGCCGATGCGCCATAGTTATTGCAAAAATCGCGACTAGGGGCAAGGTTGTCTAAACGAATCGCATCAACAGTACGCGGCGTAGGGTTGAGCGTAGACAGGGCAATACCAACACCAATACCGACCGCAAAAATTGCGCCTGCGATCGCCAGTTTGGTCGTTGTCCCGTTAGATCTTGGTTCAGTGGGAGGTGTATTCAGGGTTGAAGAATATCTACGTCTTGCCATAGATGTTAGGTAGGGTGATTCCTTAGATTAACCGAATGTGTTGAGATTTAGGAAGTTTTATGAAGTAAACCTCCCTAAGGTTAGATAATTGCCACGCCTGCAAGGTCTAGAATCTCTGGAATCAAGTGTTCAGCTTTGATTGCCATGATATGTACGCCTTGGCAGATTTGCCGCGCCGTTTGGATTTGTTCGGCAGCGATCGCCATACCTTCCTGTAAAGGTGATTTTGCCTTGGCTAGTCTCTCAATGATATGGTCAGGGATCTGCACCCCTGGTACAAACTTATTTAGAAATACAGCATTTTTAGCAGATTTAATTAAAAATATTCCCGCCAGAATTGGCTTATCGGATTGATTGGCAATTTGATCCATAAATTTATTGAGGCGCTCAAAATCGGTAATTAATTGGCTTTGAAAAAATTGCGCCCCCGCATTAACCTTGCGCTCAAACCTCTTTTGTAAACCCGACCAACTGGGAGACTGCGGATCGACGGCAGCTCCTGCTAAAAAGTCCGTACCTTGATTTGGCAATGCTTTGCCGTTCGCATCCAATCCTTGATTAAGCTTTTGAATTAACTGTAATAACCGCACCGATTCGTAATCAAACACCGATCGCGCATCGGGTGAATCTCCAGCTTTTACGGGATCGCCCGTGAGCGCAAGAATATTGGTAATTCCTAACGCCGCAGCCCCAAATAAATCCCCTTGCAATGCAATCCGATTGCGATCGCGACAGGCAAGTTGACAAACAGTTTCGAGCCCGATCTGCTGCTGGATCAAGACTGATGCAGCGACGGGACTCATGCTCATCACCGCTCGACTAGAATCAGTAATATTTACAGCATGAACTCGCCCTTTGAGCGATCGCGTTTGTGCGAGCATATGGGTGGGGTCGCTGCCCTTGGGTGGCGATACCTCAGCCGTAATTAGAAATTCCTTATTGGCGATCGCCTTACGAAACTTATGAAAGGGTCGTTCAACTATTGGCTGGGGCGAATCGATCATGCGAAACAAAACTATTAGAAAATTTTAAGAATGACTGCATTTTAAACTATTGCGATCACAAGCTAAGCCAAGAACTCAAGTTCTTGGCTAAAAGCTCAAGTCCACTGAAGTGGACTAAAGAATATGCTATGTAATTAGCAAGATGGGCATTGCCCACCTTGCTAATTTTATGCAACCCGTTTCAACGGGGTTGAGCTTTTAGACTGCACTTGAGTGCAAGGCTACTTTCATGCCAGTAATTGTTGAAATTCTGAAGTGTCTCGAATTTTGGCAAAACTTTCATCGGTTTTAGCTTGTTCCTTTAGTTCCAAGCTACTGTCGTAAAGAATCGCTGATTTGAGATTGGCGATCGCTAGATCTAACTGGTTGCGCTCGGCATGGCAGCAAGCTTTATTGTAAAAAGCTACTGAACGCTTAGGATCGATTCTGAGGATACGATCCAGAAAATCAATTGCTTCATCGAGTCGATTGAGTAAGCAAAGAATATAACTGTGGTAGTGAAGTGTATCTAATTCGCGCGGATCAATTTGTAGAGCGCGATCGCTACAGACAAGAGCATTCTCTAATCGATTTAATTTTATTAAAATCTTGGATTGAGATACCCAAGCAGAGATATTTCTTCTATCTATTTCTGTGACTTTTTGATAGGCATGTAAAGCGTCTTGCCAAGATTCTCTGCTTGTGAAGATCTCGGCTTTTACAGTCCAAAAATAGACCGCATCTGGCTTGATCTCGATACCGCGATCGCAAGCCTCCAATACTCTCTCGTCATCTTGCAAATTATGTAATATCCATACTTTCAGTTGCCAAATATAAGAATTATGAGGATTGTCAAATAAAAGGCGATCGCATAAATCTAAGGCTTCTTCATTTCGACCAAGCTTGCCCAAGACGCGGATAGAGTTTTGCTGCACATCCAAATCGTGAGGATGGGCAGAGAGGTAAGCTTCCCAAATACTCCCTGCTGCTACATAATCTTGGCGTTCATAAAGAATGTCGGCTTTTAACAGCAATGCTTTTGAGAAATCAGGCTGAATTGCGATCGCTTTTTCTACATCTTTCAAAGCTGCATCTAATTTTCTCGAACGTTGATGAGCTAAAGCGCTTTCATATAGCGCTTCATGTTTTTTAATCGTGAGCTTACGAATGACGATAAATATGACTAATATCGCTACAGCCATAGGCGTAGATGCTTGTTGGAATAATGTAAACCCTGTTCTGATATAGCTTGCATCAATGTCGAACCATCCCGTAAGCTGCATAATCGATCGAGAGAACTGCCTACTAAATGTGGGCAAAAACCAAAATAAAGCCAGAAAAATCGCAAATCCATATTTTTTTACAGGCTCTAGTTTTGCCCGCCAAGACAGCGGCAACCAAGGCTCGATCGCGCCATACCCATCTAGAGAAGGAATGGGTAGAAGATTAAGAATTACCGAAAATACTTCCAAATAAATAAGTATTGACAAGCCAAAGATGAACCAGTATTTTGAGATTTCTGGCATGGATAAATTGAAAAGCAAGTCAGTAGACAACTGAGATGTATATTTCAGTTCAGTAAGCTCTGCAAGGCTGTCTTGAGATAGTTGACTAATACTAAATTTATAGATGACAACTAGAATTAGCGCCGATACCAAGCTGGCAAATGGCCCCGCGATCGAAGTCAGGCTCAACCACATGCGGTTACGAATCTGACTAGAATTAATGTATACCGCCGCTCCTGGTAGTCCAATCCCTCCCATCAACAGAAAAATCATGGGCATAATCAATGTCACCACAGGATCGACATATTTGAGTGGATTGAGTGTCAAATATCCTTTTGCTTTTACCGAAGTATCTCCCCCATAATAGGCTGCGATCGCATGTCCAAACTCATGCAAACACAATGACAATATCCATCCCAGAAAAACAAACACAGCAATCTCAATCATGGAAATATTCTAATTTAAGGAGCAATTATTTGGGCAATGCGACGCAAAATTTGTAATACAGTGGGAAGATGATTGTCTGGGGGTGAAATCGAAAACAGAGAAGATGGGGAGTATTGTGGTGATTCTGTAGGTAAATTAGGATGATTTAGTTTCAAAAAGCGATATTCACCGCCATTAGTGATTAAACCAAAGGTGGTTTTGGTTGAGTTGGGGCTAGCCAGCATATAGGCAAGGGCTTGGGGTAATGCTTTGTGTAAGGAGAAGCTGCTACTTTTGGACTCAATGACTAGTACCCACAAACTTTGTTGAATTACGAGAATATCAATACGTCCTCGATAGATGGTTTCACCGTCATTGGTGGTTATTTCGATGGATTCTTCGTCAGCGATCGCAAATTGGGAGCTATAAAAGCCCGCGAGATCCAGCAATGGAGACAATATCGCCATTTTGATGATGTTTTCTGAAACCACCGACCGCCGACTAATGCGTTCATAAAGTTCTGTGATCCGTTGCAAGTTTTCGCGATCGCTTTCGGTCAGATTTGGTAGATCCTGTTGCCATTCTAAAAAGAAGTTGCGATCGTCGTTACGTTGTAAAAGAAAGTCTTGTTCTAGTTTTTCAAGGCTTGTTTCTTCAGAAATTCGGAGAAGTTGAACCATAACTTTAATGTCCTTGTCGATAGGTACTAACTTCTGCTTCGATATCTGCGTCTGTAATTGTGCTGATTTCGGGTAGGGCTTGAGTCTTTTTAAATAAGGCTTTGAGCTTTTGGCTAATTGCAACTCGCTCTGGATTTTCTATGGTGATGTAGGTCTTGTAGGTTTCCATTGGTTCTCACGGAGTTAAATGAATGGAGTTTACTGATCTTATTGTATCAAGTCTTGAAAGCGTGGATCGCGGTGAATGTTGTCAAAATCTTAGCTATCCTAATCCAATGGCAAATACAGCACTTTCGTATCCCACTCTGATTGTTCGGTAACTTCAATGATTAACAATAATTCATCAATTGCTTGTCTAATTGACATTCGATCGCTGACTACAAACATCCCAGCCATTTCTTGATTTTTGAAAAGTCTCTCATAGGCAAAGTCTGGCATTGTGGCGCGATCATGGGTTAGGAGAATCCTATTGTTATTTGCTGCCCATTCTAGGATTTCTGGGTCATCAACGTGCAGTAAATTGACATCTTGAACTCTTAGCAAGTCTAGGCTTGGTTGGCGCAAAAATAATCCACGCACAATATTTCCGTTAAAGTTTTCGTCACTTAATAACCGCATTACAATTAAGTCTCTTGGTTATTGCGTCTAGCTAATAGGCGCGATCGCATTAGGCTCATATCAGGTTGCAGTTCTTGGAAACGTTGCTGAACTTTTGCGGCTATTTGTTCTCTTTGCTGGAGATAGGTTTCTATATCTTGTTGATGGCGCAGGTAGTAGGCGATCGCGCTGTAAGTGTCGGATAAGGATAAGGTGGAGTATTGCTGCACGATGGTTTCGGGTGATGCTCCGTCTAGAAATGCTCTGATTACTAGTTCTAGAAGTACTCTAGTTTTGCCGATGCGGATTGCTCCTGTTGCATCTTCTTGAAAGGGTGGTGCTTCGCGTTCTAAAACTATGCTCATGGGTTTATCTCCTATGGGAAAATATCTAAAACAACAATTTAGTAAAAGTCTTTGCCATCAAGGACAGTTAGGGCTGTAAGCTCTGGATCGTTGGTGTAGTCGTCAACAGCAAGTAAGGCGGCGATTTTTAGCTGTTGGTTGATTTGGGTGCGGGTGGGTTTTGTTTGAGTTAGTAGTCTTTGTAAAAGTATTTCTGCTATTTGGAAGCAGTCTTCTTGAGAGAGTTTGGGAATGGTTTGGAGGATTTCTGTAGTTGTAATCATGGTGTTTTCTCCTATTGTATCAAGGCTTGAAAGCGTGGATCGTGGCGAATGTTGTCAAAATCTGAGTCGGTCTTTGACATTTCGCAACACTTTTCAGGATCGAGTTGAATTGCTTTTTGGAGATTCTCTAAGGCAAGTTCGATCTGGTCTTGAAGAGAATAAATACAGGCTTTGTTATACCAAGTTAGATGGTAGTTAGGAGCGATTTCTAATGCCTTATTATAAGATAAGATTGATTCTTCATATCTTCCTAAACTATGTAGTGAAAAGCCTCTATTGAACCAAATATCAGCATTGTTAGAATTGAGTTCCAATGCCCTATCAAAAGATAGAATTGACTCTTCATATCTTTCTAAGCTAATTAGCGTGTTTCCTTGATTGCAAAAGGCTTCGTGGTAGTCAGGATGAATTTGCAAAGCTCTATCGAAAGATATAAGCGCTTCTTCATATCGCTCTAAATCATCTAGAATCAAGCCTTGAGAAAACCAAACTTGATATAGTTCAGAATTATGCTTCACTGCTTGAGTGTAAGAATTAATCGCTTCTTCATACATCTCTAAATTTAATAAGGAATTACCTCTACTACGCCATGATTCTGAATCATTAGGTTCGATAGTTAGAGCTTTGTCATAACATAAAATAGCTTCTTCGTATTTCTCTAGGCTATCTAATATATTCCCTCGGCAATACCACACCTTATGGTAATTAGGATTAATCTGTAATGCCTTATCATAGGAAGACATTGCTTCTTCAACTTTGCTTGAATTATATAGTGCAATGCCTCGAAAGTACCATACTTGAGCATTTTCAGGCTCAACTTCCAATGCTGTATCGTAAGAACCTATAGCTTCGTCGTATCTACCTAAGTCATCTAGAACACTACCTCTCCAAAACAAGGCTGGCAATAGAGATGGATTAAGCTCAATAGCTTGATTATATAAGTTGATTGCTTTCTCTAAAGTGTCTACATTATCTGAATAATCATTTGCTTCATGCAACAGATTATTCGATTGTTCTATAGACTGATAGGTTAATAGTTCAAGTTGAACTAAGTTGGTAATAAGGTCTTTTAACCTCTTGTAAACTCTTTGTAAGAACAAGTCCCACTCTATAAGCAATTTATTTCTAGATTGATCATATTTTTTCAGAATATTTTGAATATCTTCTGACTCCATTTCTCCTCCAATCCATCCACCAATAGCAGCACCAATGAAAGTACCGACTACTGGTCCAAAGAAAGAACCTATGACCGCTCCAGTAGCGGCTCCTTGTGCCGATTTGTTCTTCGCTTCTGAATTAAGCACATCAGACACACCTCTGGAAAATTCTTTAAAGAAAGTGACTACTTGATCAATATCTTCAGGAAGATCATATGATAAAACCTGATTACTAACCCTATTAAGATCTCGAATTGCTAATCTTACAGCACTAAAATCAGATGTAACTAGATCAGATACAAATGTTTGGATTCTTTTTAAATCCATTTGAATATTAAATTTTATATTTAAGTCAGTTACTTCCCTGATAATTTGATTCAGATCTAGCTCTAGATCCGCTTCTAAATTATCTATATAAGACTTCACAATCTCGTGGATATTATTGTCATCTTCCGACTTAGCGCGATGATAAAGATGTTGATATCCAATCTCATTCAACACCTCATAAACGCGATTACACCATATAGCTCCCTCTAATTTTGAAGATTGTGGAATAAAAACAGGCTTCACTATACTTTCTATTACTGTACTTTTTAGCACCGTTATACTTGGTAAAACATCTATCTCTAAATGCCAATCAGGAAATTCTTGTCCAATTTGTTTACCATAAATTTTTAATTTTGTTACAGACTCAACCTGAAGGTTCTGTAATTCCGTTTGAATTTTTGTAGATATTTGCTGCTGATCTGGGACTTCTACCGATGCAAGCATAATCAGTAAACAATCATCTTTTTTACTCACCTTAACTGCAATATCACTATGTTGATCAAGCCATTGCTTGATCAACATAGTGATCGCTTTCACATCACCTTGTTTTGCCAAGATCTCAGGGCTTAAAGATACCTTTGGCACAATTGCGAGATCCTCATGCCAATCTGGGATCTCTTCATTTACGCATTTACCGTAAATTTTGACAGTCGTATAAGTATGTACCTCCAGCTTAGTAAAGGCTTGACGGACAAATTCAACCAGTTGTTTTTGCGGTGGAATCTTTGCTGCTTCTAACATAATCCAGAAACAGTTGTTCTTCACCGAAGCCTTTGCCGTAATGCCTTTGGGTTTAAGATTACGATTTAATAAAGCAGCGATTGCATCAGGTTGTCCATTTTTTGCATTTTCTAAGATATTTGTCTGTGAAGTAGTCATTGTAGATTCAGATTAAATTTGTATATACGGTACTTCGTGTTCTGGAGAAAGGTTAACTCTTTTTAGTGAATCTCTACCATCTCCCCAAACAATTACACCATCTGGGTCATCAGGAGAAAAATTAACTAATTTAGAGATAGTAAGTTGAGATATATCTGTAGCAAATCGTGAATAGAATCCTCGTTCTTCGGGTTTGGTAATCATTTCCCAAGGAAGCGTATGCTTATGTAGATGCAAAAGAAAGAGAATAGGAAACTCAGTTGCTAAATTTGGATATTCTTTAAGACTAACTTTGATTTCTCTCACAGCCTCAATAGCTTTGTTGTCTATAAAGGCTTGGGCAAGAATCACACCATCACCATTTTCTTGCACAATTAAATTTACCTTGCCAACAATCTTGGAGTTAGAATCTCTTCTATCGTTGATGTCTTTAAGGATACAACTTAACATTTCTGAAATTTGCACTTTTTTGTTTGACCTAGATTGACCAAATCCTTCAATAATATCTCTCAAATTTTTTTGCCATTCTGATGGCTCAAGATATCCCTCCTGATATACTGATTCGCAATTTTTAATTTGATTTCTAACTTCATCCATTTCCGCATCGTTATTCATGTCAGTTACTCTTGTTGACTTTGACCGAAAGTATCATGAATTATACTGCCAAATCCTGATGCATTGAGGTTAGACTGAGAGAGGTTTTGACAGCATTATAGATCACTAGATTAAGTACGGTGTAAGTTAGCGAAGAGATCGCCTTTCAGTCAGATCAAACTATGTCAAATGTGTCAAAGCTACTACTAAGCAAAAATCAGCGATCGCTCTGCTGCAATGACTTCACCGATGCGATTCGTTACAAAACCTTGAGATTGAAAATAGGCGATCGCATCATCTGCTTTAACAGGATCAACGACTACCGCCATGCCAATACCCATATTAAAAGTATTAAACATATCTAGTTCGGGAACTTCACCCTCAGACTGGAGCCACTGAAACAGAGCAGGAATTTGCCAACTATTGCGGACAATTTGTACTGCTTGACCTTCACCGAGACAACGCGGCAAGTTTTCGGGTAAACCGCCGCCTGTAATATGTGCAAGTCCGTGAATACCGAAATTGGCTTTGAGCGCCGCCAAAACTGGCTTCACATAAATCTGAGTAGGCGTGAGAAATATTTCAGCTAAAGTTAAATCCTGCGTATCAATTGAAATTTCTAACTTATCGCTCCAGCTATAGCCTTTGCTTTCGATAATCTTACGGACAAGACTGTAGCCATTGCTATGCACACCCGAACTTGCTAAACCAATTACCGCATCGCCAATATTTACCTGAGTGCCATTAAGCATTTCCGACTTTTCTGCGATCGCCACACAAAAGCCCGCCGCGTCATACTCGCCCACACCATAGAAACCTGGCATCTCCGCCGTTTCGCCACCGAGCAAAGCACAACCTGCCATCTGACAACCATCAGCAATGCCCTTAACCACTTCAGCGAGTTGATCGGGTTCGAGTTTGCCAGTGGCTAAATAATCTAAGAAAAATAAAGGCTCTGCGCCAGAGGTCAGCACATCATTCACGCACATCGCCACGAGATCGATGCCGATCGTGTCGTGTTTATTGGCTGCCTGAGCAATTTTTAGCTTTGTGCCAACACCGTCTGTACCTGAGACGAGAACGGGTTGCCGATAACCTGTGGGCAATTCAAAACAGCCCCCAAAACCACCAAGATCGCCTAGTACGCCTAGACGATGGGTTCTTGCCACAGAATCGCGAATTTTTTCAACGAAGGTACGACCTGCTTCGATGTCTACACCCGCTTGACGATAATCCAAAACCTCTAACTCCCAATCTGCTCAATTACAAGTTTAGCTTCGGGCAAAGCCCAAAGCTAAAAAAACTTATTGCTTGCCCAATTCCTCAGCGCGACGGGTTGCAGCAAGCACGGCTTCTATCATAGCGGAACGCAAGCCTGCTTTTTCTAACTGAGCGATCGCAGCAATGGTTGTACCTGCGGGACTAGTGACTTGATCCTTTAGCTGAGCAGGATGTAGCTTAGTTTCACTTAATAATTGTGCTGTCCCTAAAACTGTTTGGGTGGCAAGCTGCATCGCGATCGCCCTCGGCAATCCCGCCGCCACACCACCATCTGCCATTGATTCGATCATGAGCGCAACGTAAGCGGGACCAGAACCAGACAAACCTGTCACGGCATTCATTAGCGACTCGGCAACTTCAACAACCGTACCGACCGCTCCAAAAATTTTTCGCACAGCATCTAGCTGCGCTGTAGTTACTAATGCATTAGCTGAGATCGCGGTTACCCCCGCACCTACCTGCGCTGGTGTATTTGGCATGGCTCGGATAATTGACTTAGAAGGAAACATTCCCTCTAACTGAGCCAAAGTTACACCAGCTAAAATTGACACAATACAAGGTGCAGGAGCATTTGCGAGTCCTATTGCCGCCGCATTTAGCGATTGCGGCTTAACCGCTAGCAGCATAATCTCTGCATCGGCAGCCACTAAATTATTTGGCGTAACTTGCACGCCATACTTTTTTTCTAAGAGCGCACGACGCTCTGGCATCGGGTCACTGACGCAGACATCGGATGGCAGGTAAATATTACTAGCGACAAGGCGAGACAAAATTGCCTCACCCATTACACCGCCACCGATAATACTGAGTTGAGCTTTCAATGATTCACCAATAACCTAGATATTATTGAGCGAAACGGCTAACGGGAGCTTCAGATGCCCATGCTGGAGCAGGTGCTGCGGTAGGACGTACTACGCGAGGCTGAGTCATTGGCGCTTCGTTCAATACTGAAGATTGTGATGAAACTTGAACACAGGAAGGTGCAAACAGGAAGATGCTGTCGCCAATGCGTTCTTGATGACCATCAAGGGCGTAAGTACCACCAGCAACAAAGTCAACTGCACGTTGAGCTTGATCGGGGTCCATCATTGTCAAGTTCAGTACAACCGATTTGCGTTCGCGCAATGCTTGGATTGCTTGAGGCATTTCTTCAAAGCTACGAGGCTCCATCACCATTACTTGGGACAAGCCATTTGCAGCGCCAGGCATACCAATTACATTGCTCATGTTTTCAGAAGTTGCTCTTAAAGCGGTGGGACGTTCACGGGTGCGGCGAGCTTGAGGCTCTTCAGGTTCTGGTGCGATCGCGCCATTGTCTTCTTGATAAATGTCTTGGTATTCACGCCCAGAAGCTTCATCGTACTCATATTCGTACTCTTGAGCTTCAGACAGACCAACAAAATCCTTGAGCTTAGTAAAAATTCCCATCGTAATTAACTCCTAGTGTTTGCTCCTCAGTTTTGGCTTGGAAACCGAAACATGTATTTCTAGACAGGATGAGGTATGCAATCTCATCAAGAAAAAAATACTTTGTCTAGACTGATAGAATTATCACAACTGTCTAAAACAGTATTGACAATATGTTTATCCGCAGACTGTAACCGATAACAGGAAAAAAAGCTAGATATGCCTGTTAAGTTTTTTTAATATGACTAAATACGACTTTTAGTTTATAAAGTCCAGTAGCACTTAGGACTTAACCACTTAAGCAAACTAGTTATCTGTGAAGAAGTCTTTATTGATATTTAACATGTTCTTAATAATCAGATAAACTTGCATTCTAGTAAGGACTTAGCAAAATCAATTTGTTCTTGCTAAGAGCGTCTATGTGAGTCTAAATGATGATAATTGGACAATGTGATATCACTATAAAAACTTAGTTAGATATAGTCATTCCTAAAACTTTTTGTATTAGTCATCGCAAAAGATTAAGAGCCATAACATCAAAATGATTGGCAATCTCTTGGATGATTTCTGACTTTGGAATACCATTATTTTTACCTGCAATTAAAGTATTCTAGGATACAAAAACTGCGGCGATTTATTGTTCAGCCATCAGAAAACTCAAATGTTCATTGTCAGGATTGGTAAAACCCTCAACGTAAATGAGGAAAAACTGTTTGGCTTAGAACGCTAAACTTATAGCAGGTTTGTGCATATCTGGCAAGCAATAAAAAACAAATAATCGGTGAGACTGGCACAGCAAGTCTCACCGATTATTTGGTGCAAAAATCTGGCTGCCAACACGAATGATCGAAGCACCTGCTTTGACCGCGATCGCATAGTCCGCCGACATCCCCATTGATAGCTCCTGAATATTATTCCAACCGAGCGATCGCAGCTTCTCGGCTAAGTTTGCCGCTCGATGAAATACTTCATAGGCTTGAGACTCGTCTAAGCCAAGTGGCAAGATTGTCATTAGTCCCACGATATTGAGATTTTGTAATTTTTCTAGCCTTGGTAAATCAGCTAAGAGTTCTGATTCTGACCAACCCGATTTGTGAGGGTCTTCGGCAAGCTTAACCTGTAATAAAAGCTTAGGCGATTTACCAAGTTCGATGATTAGGCGATCGCATTGCTCCGCGAGACTAAAACGATCAATAGAATGTATCCAGTCAAATTGGGCGATCGCGGCTCTAGCCTTATTACTTTGCAAAGAACCAATCATGTGCCAAGTGATATCGGTTAAATCCGCTAATTCTTCTTGCTTAATTTTTGCATCCTGTACCCGCGATTCCGCAAAGTCGCGCACATCTGCGGCATAGGCAGCACGTATCGCCTCAGTAGTCGTATATTTGCTGACAGCAACGAGTTTTACCTGCGGCGGAATTTTGGCGCGAATTTGATTTAGGCGATCGGAGATTATTTGACTTAGCGAATCAGGATTGACTTCAGACATGAAATGCAGTTGTCAAGTTTGGAGTGCGGATTTTGCTAAACTACTATAGCCTGAATATTTCTTAATACTCTTTTCTCCAGAATTTCCCAATGCGTATCTCTCTGAATTGGCTCCGTGAACTTGTAGACTGCGATCTCTCGCCGCAAGAGCTAGATGAAAAACTGACTATGGCAGGCTTTGAAGTCGAGTCAATAGAGGATCGCAGGACATGGGCTGAGGGAGTTGTGGTTGGACATATCCTTACGGCTGAGCGTCACCCTAATGCCGATAAATTGCAGGTATGTAAAGTAGACATAGGTGCACCTGAGCCTTTACAAATCGTCTGTGGCGCGGCGAATGCTAGACAGGGTTTGTTTGTACCAGTAGCTACGATTGGCACTTATTTGCCAACAGTTGATCTGAAATTGCGCCCGACTAAGTTGCGTGGCGAGCGATCTGAGGGGATGATTTGTTCACTTGCAGAAATTGGGCTAGCTAAAGAATCAAGTGGCATCCATGAATTTCCTGAAGGCGTGACCGTTGGGTCAGATGTGCGTCCATTGCTCGGACTTGATGACGCGATCCTTGATGTGACTTCAACAGCTAACCGTGCCGATGCCCTGAGTATGGTGGGGATCGCCCGTGAAGTAGCAGCGCTACTTGGCAAAGAAGTGCGATTACCCATAGCAACTACAGATTTTCAGCCAAAAGCCGCAAATTGGGTAACGGTAGAAGATTCTAAATCTTGCCCTGCCTACATTGGGACATTGATTAAAGGCGTAAAAGTTGCACCTTCGCCCGAATGGTTAAAACGCCGCGTTGAAGCGGCGGGAATGCGCTCTATTAACAATATCGTCGATATTACCAACTACATTTTGCTGGAATGGGGACAGCCTCTCCATGCCTTTGATGCGGATACTTTGGCTGACGGTATCAAGATTGGTGTGCGCTTTGCAAAGTCTGGTGAAAAGATCAAAACTCTTGACTATGCCGATCGCAGTCTTACTAGTCAAAATTTGTTGATTACATCAGGTGACAAACTGATCGCGATCGCAGGCGTGATGGGTGGTGCAGAAACTGAAGTTTCTGAAAAAACTATAAATATTGTTTTAGAAGCAGCTCTATTCACGCAAGTCACCACAAGGCGATCGGCTCGCGCTCAAGGACTACGCACCGAGGCATCGGCTCGCTATGAACGAGGAGTTAATCAAGCTGCGATCGAATCTGCCTCGGCAAAAGCGGTGCAGATGATTATGGAGATGGCTGGGGGTGAAGTCGTTGAGCAGAGCATCGTCGATGCTCGTTCCAAGGAAGTTCGTGTGATTGATTTGCGCTTGACTAAGGTGTGGCAAGTCCTTGGAGAAGTCGATCGCGAAGATGATGACACATTAGCTTTACTCTCTGAAGCTGAAGTCGAACAAACTCTCAAAGTGCTGTCCTTTGAGCTAGTAAAGCAACCGATCGAAGAGGGTAGCTATGCCACATGGAAAGTGACCGTGCCTCCCTATCGTTATGCCGACATTGAGCGCGAAATCGACTTAGTGGAAGAAATTGCGCGGATCTATGGCTACGATAAATTTGTGGAAACATTACCTGCACGAACTGAGTTTGGTTTCCTTTCCGCCGATCAAGAAGGAGGGCGGATGATTCGGGCAGCATTCCGTGCTGTGGGCTTGAATGAAGTAATGCATATGTCCCTATGCAGCCCTGCTGAATCACATCAGGTGAAAATCAATAATCCTGTAGCGATCGAATATGGAGCTTTGCGTGGTGATTTACTCACTAATTTGATTGAGTCATGTGCTTTTAATATCAACCAAGGTAATGGAATCCTCAATGGATTTGAAATCGGTCGCGTGTTCTGGCTCGATGAAGCTGGCAGTGATGAAACCGATCGCATTGCAGGTGTTTTCGGTGGCGACCTGACCGTTGGCACTTGGCAACATGAGTCCAAGCCCATGAACTTCTATGAAGCCAAAGGCTTGCTAGATTCTGTCTTCCATAATCTTTGCGTCACGGTCGAGTATCAACCCGATCAAAAGGATACAAGATTGCACCCTGGGCGCACTGCATCGCTATGGATTTCAGGTGAACGCCTCGGCACATTCGGTCAGTTACATCCTCAGCTACGCGCTGAAAAAGAACTGCACGATGAAATTTATGCCTTCGAGCTAGATTTCTACACATTGCTTGATGCCATGATGCAAAAGTCAATTCCTACTTTCCATCCTTTCTCCACTTATCCCAGCAGCGATCGCGATATTGCCTTCTTTGCACCATTGAGGTTCACGGTTGCCGATATTCAGCGATCGATTACCCATGTGGGCGGCGAGTTGCTAGATTCTGTAACTCTCTTCGATCAATACATCGGTAAAGGCGTTCCTGAAGGTTTTCGCAGTCTAGCATTTAGACTAATTTATCGAGCTAGCGATCGCACCTTAACTGATGCTGAAATTAATCCCGTTCATCAGAAAGTCCGCGATTTACTCGAAGAGAAGTTTCAAGCAACATTGAGAAGTTAGTTTTTTGTTAAAACGATTGGCTTAAATTAAAGAGCAAGGGCAATTTATGAATTGCCCTTGCTCTTTGATTTTGTCTGTGGTCGATAAGACATAGTTTTAGGGATTCGCGAATAAACTTGTTGTCCTAACCATTGAGATACTAATTCTTTAAACTCAGGGTCATTCATGTAACGAGCAAAAAGATCTTCATTTAATTCCATACGCTCGATAAAGAGTGACTCTAGTACTTGGCTAAAAACAAGTTGAAATTTATCGATGGGATTAGCTTGGGCGGCTTGGGCGATCGCCTCGACTTGGGCGGCAACTTCAGTAATCTGGTCAAAAAATAACTGATCGGCTTCATTTAGATCTTCTCCAAATCTTTCATTAATTAGATCGATAAGACGGGAGAGAGGAACATCACTTTCTCTAACCTTGCCACTGCCAACTTCTTTTGGCCCATCAAGTTTTGATGCATAGCCTTCATGGAGGCTGATGGAGCCTTCGCTAATCTTTTGGAGGCGATAGTAGGCGAGTTGAACTTCATCGTCAAACTGATAGCCTGAACTTGATGTTCTTTTTGGTAGTTTTAGGGCTAAATGCTTGAGATAGGTGTATAGCTTTTCTAAGTCACTGTCTTGATAGGGAATTACTTGACTCAGGAATGCGTAAAGGTTGCAGAAAGCCTGTACTTTACCGCGCCACAATTCAGCTTCGTCCTCTTGATTTTTGAGCCAATCCTGAAACCGACTAACAGCTTTGTCGATCGAGGCATTCATGATTTTGTGATCGGCTTGGCTTTGACGTTGTTTGGGAGCAAAAAATATTTCACAAAACTGGTCAACCTCTGGGTCTAAATAAATTGCCGCCTCATTTAGCTCATTTTGAATTTGATATAAGCGATCGGGATCGACTTCTTCGCCCATAGTTGCCCCGTCAAAATAAACTTTGAAGGCTTTTTGAATTTCTTCAGGATCGTTGACAAAATCGAGAATAAAAGTTTCTTTTTTGAGAGGATGGGTACGATTGAGTCTAGATAGGGTTTGGACTGCCTGTATGCCTCCAAGTTTCTTATCCACATACATTGTGTGTAGCAAAGGTTGATCGAAGCCAGTTTGATATTTATCAGCAACCAGCAACACTTGATAGTCTCTAGTGGCAAATTCTTCGGGTAAATCTTTCTCTCGAATACCGCCATTCATTTCTGGCTCGGTATAGGTCTTTTCAGGGATTTTGTCATCAACTACGGTTCCAGAAAAGGCAACTAAGCTTTTGATGTTATAGCCTTTTTCTTTGATTAATTTATCGAAGGCTTGTTTATAGCGAACTGCTTCTAAACGTGAGCCTGTAACTACCATAGCTTTAGCCCGACCACCAATTTTATGGCGGCTGTAATTTTGAAAATGCTCCACCATAATTTCCGTTTTTTGAGAAATATTATGGGGATGAAGACGCATGTAACGACTTAGGGCTTTGGCGGCTTTTTTGCTCTCAACATTTGGGTCATCTTCACAGGCTTTTAGTAGTCGATAGTAGGTCTTGTAGGTGATGTAGTTCTGGAGGACATCAAGAATAAAGCCCTCTTCGATCGCCTGACGCATGGAGTATTTACTAAAGGGTTCGCCATCACGCCCAAAGATTTTCATGGTTTTATGTTTGGGAGTGGCGGTGAAGGCAAAAAAGCTAATATTGGGCTGATTGCCGCGCTTGACCATGCTGCGATACAAGGCTTCTAAGTTTGATTCTCCTTCTTCTGCGGCAAGTTCTTGGGCTTTCTGGTGCAGCTCTTCACCGCCGAGTACCTCTTTCAGTTTGGTCGCGGTTTCACCAGATTGGGAACTGTGCGCTTCATCAATAATGACGGCACATTTGCGCGTTGGTAATCGGCTTTTAGTTGATTCACCTCGCGCTTCAGATAGTTTGGCTAGTTGTTGTGCGACAAATGGGAATTTCTGAAGAGTGGTGATGATAATGGGAACGGCATTTTCTAGTGCCTCAGCTAGTTGGCGCGAATCTTCTTCGATTTTCTGGACTACACCTTGGCGGTGATCGAATTGATAGATTGTGTTTTGTAATTGTTGATCGAGAACTAATCTATCAGTGACGACAATGACGCTATCGAAGACGCGCTTATCGTGGGCATCATGGAGCGATGAGAGGCGATGGGCTAACCAACCAATGGTGTTACTTTTACCACTACCTGCGGAATGTTCGATGAGATAGTTGTGTCCTGTGCCTTCGGTAGCGGCGGCGTTAACGAGATCGCGCACGGCTTTTAGTTGATGATAGCGGGGAAAGATCATGGTTTCTTTTTTGACCTTTTTGCCTTCATCGGTGAGTTTTTCTTCTTCTTGGAGGTGGAGAAAACGGGAGAGCAGATCTAGCAAGCTATCGGGTTGGAGGACTTCTTCCCACAGGTAGGCGGTGCGGTAGTTGCGACCTTGTGGATCGGCTGGGTTGCCTGTGCCGCCGTCTCTGCCTTGGTTAAATGGCAAAAAATAGCTAGAAGTTCCTGCTAGTCGAGTAGTCATGTGGACTTCTTCGGTATCGACAGCAAAATGAACTAAGGTGCGCTTTTTGAAATCAAATATTTTTTCGCGTGGATCGCGATCGCTACGATATTGAGCGATCGCATCGGCTACGGTTTGATTACTGAGAGGATTTTTGAGTTCTACGGTGATTAATGGTACGCCGTTAATACTGAGAGTAACATCGAGAGATTGTTGATTTTTGGGACTGAAGTAAAGTTGTCGGGTGAATCCTAAAATGTTGGCGGCGTAACGGGCTTCTAGTTCTGGGTTGAGTCCGTGTGCTGGTTTGAAAAAGGCGATTCGGAGAGTTTTGCCATAACATTTGAAGCCATGTCTTAGGGTACTGAGTGAGCCGTTGGTATCCATCCATTTACAAAGGGCGGTGATAACGCGATCGCCTGTTTTGTCACCATGCAAGGCGGCTAATTTATCCCATTCTTTTGTTTGCGTTGTTTGGATAAATTTGAGCGCAACATCTCGAAAAATCGCATTTTCACGATCGAATTCTTTTGATTGATGACGCTGATATCCAGATGCTAATAAAACATCGGCGATCGCATTTTCAAAGTCTTGTTCAGATGTTCTATTCATGGCAATCTATGATTATCCCTTGAAAAATACTGAAGGGGAGAGGTGAAAAAAGTTAGCTAGTTTTTCGATGTGTTCTACTGTGAACTTACGCTTTTTATTGAGAATTGCTGACACAATGGATTCTGTTTTGAAAATAGGAACTAGGTCTTTTTGTTGAAGGTCAAACTCATGGATTAGTGCCTTGAGTAAGTCAACACCGCTTAAATCGGGGATAGATACATACTTTTCTTCA
Organism: Pseudanabaena sp. lw0831; assembly: GCF_016584665.1. Classification (GTDB taxonomy): domain Bacteria; phylum Cyanobacteriota; class Cyanobacteriia; order Pseudanabaenales; family Pseudanabaenaceae; genus Pseudanabaena. The sequence continues at coordinate 48,599 of NZ_BBJB01000073.1, read as the reverse complement.
TATTCATAAATCAGCATTCCCAGAATATTTATGTAGTCTTGTTGTTCTAGTGTTATTTCGTCAGCATCGACTATGCGATCGATCATCTCTTGGACTGCAAGTAAGTCTTTTTCTGATTTGATTGGTCGTGGTGGAAATCTTTGTAAGAGTTGGATGTAATTATTAGGTTCGGCTGTAATCATGATTTTTAGGTTTTTGTTGATAGCTAATTGTTTCATTCGTACCAGTCATCTTTTTTCCAATCGTTTCTATCGTATTCGGCATGGGTGAGAATATTACGAATAAAAATCTTTTGGTACTTATAATCAATGAATGCGATGAATGCGATTAAACGGTATTTATTGCCTCCGATATTAAAGACTGTCAGATTTTTTACTTGATCGGCTGAGGCAAAAACTTCACGCACTTCGATAAAGTTTTGCCATTTGGCATTAATAGCGATTTTATGCCAAAGGAGTAAACTCGTTTTTGAGTCTGGATGCTTTTCCCAAAATTCAATAAGGCGCGATCGCGTGATGATGTGCATATATGAAATCTTAGCAAATTGCGAAGCTGATTACAAGGGTGATGATGTCAAAATTTAGCAAAATCTAGAATAAGGAAAGACCTTATTTTAGTTTTTCGCTAAAAACTAAAATAAGCACCATTGGTATTTTAGTTTTTTGATTGGTGACGCTGATATCCAGATGCTAATAAAATATCGGCGATCGCATTTTCAAAGGCTTGTTCAGATGTAGATTTAGTTGCCATAAGAATATTTTTAGAATATTTTTTTAAATGATTGAATTTGGACGGTTTATCGGTTTTCCATCTGCGTCAAAACATGATGTTGCAGTACCTGTAAATATTTTGATTAATTCTCTTTTTACATCTGGGTAATCTTTGAATACATTCATCCATACCGAAAAAAATCCACAGTATTTGGCAACTTCTAAGACAAGTTCTCTAACTTCATTTGTTTGCTCTAAGATTTCAAAATTATTTCTACAACTCTCTGCTGAAGCCCATGCCAATTCACGATCTTGCCAACGCTTATCCCTTGGTGCTGGTCTATTCCCGCCTGATGCTTTATGACGTTGCAATCCAACTAAATCTAATAATGCTTGTGCTTTATTTTTCTGTACTTCATTCAGATTGTCTGCTAATTGAACAAATCCACCTTTGGAATAAGCAAAAGCCAGAAAAGTATTATCGCGATCGCTCCAGAGAAAGTTATCGACTTCTACGGATTGGTCTCCTTTGACAGAATTGCAGTTAGCGCAACCCAATAAAAAATTAGTCCATTCTGTTTTTAACTCTGGGTGCAAATCTTTCGGTACGACATGCTCAACTGCTAGGCTTGCAGGTAGTCTGCGTTCACAGTAGCTGCAATAGGTTCCTAATCTTTCCTCTAGATCTCCAATAGCATACTTATATTCAGAGTAAGTTCGAGGTGCTGTGCCACGTTCAACGGGTCTCATGGTTGCGCCTCTCCTGTTTCTTTGCCATTGCTTCTAGTTTGAGAAAAGCGCTTAACCCAGGATTGTTGGAAAAAGGTGCAGCGGCAAGGCGGTAATCTATTTCTGCTTCTAAAAGTTCCTCAGATTCTACAGTTTCTGGGTTTTGAAGCAGATCAATATATTCTTCTGTGGCTTTGGCAAGTTCATGGGCTTTTAAGCTTTGTTGAGGTACTTCGACTGATTGAATATCTTCGGCAATGTCCTCAATAGATTGATTGGCATATTCCAAAAAACGAGTGTCCTCAAGTCCAAGATCGAGAATTCTTAGCTCACCTTGCTCGATTGATTGGATAATAAATGGTGAATGGGTAGAGCAAACAAACTGGATCGCGGGAAAAGTGGTTTTGAGATCATTGACGACTTGACGTTGCCATTTGGGATGTAGATGCACATCAATTTCATCAATCAAGACTAGCCCAGATGTTTGCTGCAAGAGTTGCGGTAATGCTTGATTGTCTGTATCTATTTCTTCAGTTAGGAAAGCAGCATTTTGAGTAACGATTTTGATGGCAATGTCAGCAATTAGACCCACCATCATTTTTTGTCCAGCACTAAGGTTGCTAAAGGGTTGGGGCTGACCATCGATAGCGATCACAATTTCACCGCGATCGCTATCAAACCAAAGATCATTAGCATTAGGAATACAGCGCAAGATCGCGAACTTTACGACCTTGTATCCCGATCGCATTTTTCCCTGTCGCTTGACAGAGGCGATCGCTTCTTTTTGAAACCAAGTATGTAGATCAGCGATTCTGATGCGTTCTTCAAAACAGCCATAGAAGGCATCCCAACGACGGGTGGGACTACTGACAGTTGTAGCTTTTGGATCACGTTGGTTGGAGGCTATCCAAACTCGACCTGCGCCGTAGTAGGCGATAATCGGCAACCAGATTTTCTCTCCTGCTTCAACCTGTTGAAATAAGGTGGAAATAATTTTTAGAGCTTTTTCAGCTTCAAAGTTGGATGTGCGGGAGCCGTTAGGTTTAATTTGTCTGAGCCATTGGACAGGCTGATTATTAATTGTGCCGATCGTATTAATTTGTGTTGGTCTGCGTTCTACAAATTGGGTGATTGTATCGGTGACGATCGCTTCTAGGCGGATTTCTGAGCGCAGGATGTTACGGCGGCTATTGTTGAGGGTAGTATCGGGGGATCTTACGAGCCAAACTCCTGCGGCGATCGCTAAGGCATCGAGAATTGAGGTTTTGCCTGTACCGTTATCACCCACTAGCAGGGTAAATTGTGGGTGCAAATCAAGGGCATAGTCGGCAAATTTTTTGAAGTTTTTGATCTCTATCCGATTAATTTTCATTGAGATACCTCGTTTTGTGAGTGTTTGCTCATTTCTTGTATGTTGATTTGTCCTGTGACGGCGGCGGTGATTAAGGCTGAGCGGCGTTCTTTGAGAAGAGCGATCGAATCAGTAAGAGCATTTTTTAACTCTTTGTTCTTCTCGTCTTCTTTAGCAACTTTATCAATAAGCTCTAGCTGTTCTGACTTGGGCGGGACTGGAAATCGGATTTCAAAGAAATTCTCTGGGTAGATGCGTAAACGTGACGACCAAACGCCTTTAGACCAGCGTACAACTTCAGCAATGAAAGGTTTAGAGCGACAAAGTAACTCCATAAATTCAGGTAACAGATCGCCTTTAAAAATGTAAACATGATAATCAGGACTGACGATACCATCAAGGGGGCTTACTCCCATTGCACCCATCCATCCCCATAGCGTATTTGTAACAAAATCTCCTTTTGTACAGCGTTTATAGCCTGTCATGTCTTCAGCTTTGAACATATTCACTTGTTTATCGGCACGGGATGTAACACCCGTGATATGAGAAACAGAAAGTAATTCTTCATCACCACTGTCCGATCTTTCATCTCGAACTGAAAATAGGTTTTTTGCTCTTTCAATATTCCAATGTTGTGGAATATCTCCTAGCCAGTCTAGTCCCGATCGCTTAAAAGCAACATTAGGATCAAGTCCGCGAGTAACGGCGTGGCTAATTAGGGCTTCGCGTTTTTCTTCTAGCAGGGTGAGCATTTGCTCTTTGGCGGCGATGAGGTTGTCTATTTGTATGGTTTCGCGATCTAAAAAGTCTGCAATTATTATCTGTTCATGAATTGGCGGCACAATACACAATACATTTGCGACCTGAGAAATAGTTACAGCATCATATGTACTCCCAGTTGAAACCGAAAGCAGCTCGATTTTAGCTAATTCTAAAAAGTACCGAATGAAATCTTTATTACATTTTTCTTCTATTGGAGTAATTGAGCAAAGACCGCGACCAATACCATATTTTTGATCAGCAAAGTTTAACTCTCCAACAGGCGCTCTAACCGAAAGAAGAATATCATCTTTCAATGCAAACTTCTTTGCACTCTCAGAATATAAACATGGTTGGGGATGACTAGCCCCAAATTCTGCTTTCCCTTGCAGGAAAGGTATTCCTATACCAGTGTAGTTATAATCAGAGGAATCAGCAGATTGCCCCATATTCAAAGAAGAAATAAATTTTAGTTTCAGTAAATTCCAATGCTGTGGAATATCACTTGTCCATCCAAGATATCTCAACTGTCTTGTTTTAAGAGAGAAACTCATTCTGTCACCTCTTTTAGCATCTGCATAATTCGGTTTTCAACTTCTGCCAACTCAGCATCAATAACCTTCAAATCCCTTGGAGCCTGATACTTAAAAAACTCTCGATTAAAATTAATCTCATAGCCAACCTTCCCGATCGCACCGTCAAGCTCATCCCACAACTTGCGATCAGTATTAAGCCAAGCATCACTCACATAGGGGCGCACCTCTCGCAAAAAGAACGGCACAATATCTTCCTTTAATGGCACATTCTCATTATCCCGCAAACTCGGATTGGGTTCATAAGTGACAGGCTTAGCTTTCTTTTCTGTTGGATTTGCAAACACACCAAACACGTGATCTAACTCTGACTGAGCATAATTAGGGAAATCCGCCACAGTGACAAGCCCCTTCGCGCCCGTCGTCGCAATCACTGGCGCAGCATCAGGATCGACAACCGTAAAACAACTACGGAAAAACTGCTTTTGCTTAGCACCCTTAGCCCCAGCAGTCCAACCCACCTCACAATCCTTAAAAACACGCTGCACCTTTATCCAAACCTCATTCCAATCCAAATAAAGCTCATCTCCCAATTCCTGTTCCATCTCAATAATCGGATCGTAAAGCTCAGGAAAAGCATTCAAGAAAACCTCCTTCGCCTCATCCGTAATTTGAAAACGCAACCGCAACGGACGCTCCACCGTAATCCTGCGATAGCCAAAATCCGCATTATCGAAAATCTTAGAAGTCTCGCTCTCCCCAAACTCCCCATGCTCGCGGGTTAGCGTCTCAATAGTCGCACTATCCAAATAACGGCGCTTATCCCCCAAACTGCGCTTCATCGGTTGCCATCTGTCCCGACTATCGATCAATTGGATTTTGCCTTGGCGTTGTTCAGTCTTGCGGTTCGTCACCACCCAAATGAACGTACCGATACCAGTGTTATAAAACATCTGCTCAGGCAAAGCCACGATCGCCTCAAGCCAATCATTTTCGATAATCCAACGGCGAATATCACTCTCTCCCGAACCCGCACCACCCGTAAACAACGGCGAACCATTAAACACGATCGCAATTCGCGAACCCCGCTTATTTTGTTGCAGATCCTCCGAGGGCAAATACTCCTGCCGCTTCGACAGCATATAAATCAAAAACAACAACGCCCCATCATTTACCCGTGGTAACTTCCCACCGTAACCATTGAAATCCTTCCAACGACTAATCTCCTTCTGTTCCGCTTTCCAGTCCACCCCAAACGGCGGATTAGCCAACAAATAATCGAAACCCTCAATTTCCGCAAACGGCGGCGCAGTCAGCGTATTACCAAACTCAATTCGACTATCCTTATGCCCCTTAATCAACAAATCCGAAGCCGCCACCGCAAACGATCGCGGATTGTAATCCTGCCCGAACACCTTCAAGATCGCCTTTTGGTTATGCGCCAAGATCCAATTTTGCGCCTCCGCCAACATCCCACCCGTGCCACAGGCAGGATCGCACACCGTCACAATCGGGCTACCACCCGTCAAAATATCGCCATCAGGCTCCATCAACAGATTCACCATAAGCTGAATCACCTCACGGGGCGTAAAGTGATCCCCCGCCGTCTCATTTGCCGCCTCATTAAACCGCCGAATCAAATCCTCAAACACCAGCCCCATCGTGATATTGTCCACGCGATCGGGATGCAAATCCATCTCCGCAAACTTAGCCACCACTAAATAGAGCCGATTTGACTCCTCCATTTTCTCGATCTCTTTGTCAAACTCAAAGCGATCGAATATCTTGCGAATATTCTCCGAAAAGCCATTAATGTAATCCTGCAAATGCCGCCCCACATTATCAGGATCTCCTTTCAAAATCTGGAAATCAAGGGGACTATGGTTATGAAAACCCAAGGATTCGCCATTTTTATCCTTAGCAATAAAGTTCAGGGTTGAGTCCACATTGGTAATTTTGCCACTAGCCTGAAGTTGAGCATATTTCTTCAGCACTTGGGGTTTACTCGCCTCCAGCACCGAATCAAAGCGCCGCAACACCGTCATCGGCAACATCACCCGCTCATATTGTGGTGGACGATAAGGACCTCGCAACAGGTCAGCAACAGACCAGATAAAGTTTGATAGTGACTGAAAACTGGCTGAACTCATACGGGCTGGGGGCTAATATCTTTAGGCGATCAAGGCTCTACTTTAACTCATTGCCACATTCTGTGCCTCTCTTTGATCAATACATTGGTTAGGCGGTAGTGCTAAAAAGGTAAGGATTTAAATAGGTAAGAATGGGCGGCGCGAAGCGCCGCCCATTCTTACCTATTTAGCACTCAAATGTTTAGGCGATCGCTGACAGCTTGCGAAAAATTTTGCAGTCATAGTTAAAGCGAATCGCCCTCATGACATATTTTTAGAGCGATCGCGAAATGTTATCATTGACATCATTAATTGATTGCAAAGATGGCTAGCATTACGATTCAGAATTTAGATGATGCGCTCAAGGCAAAACTGCGGATTAGGGCGGCGCGGTTAGGGCGTTCCATGGAAGAAGAAGTGCAGGTGATTCTCAAAAATGTTCTTGCCCAAGAAGATGCTCCAAAAAATCTTGGATATTCTATCCATCAGCGCTTTGCAGATATAGGTGGATTTGATTTGTCCCCAATTGAGAAAGAACCGATTCGCGATCGCGACTTAATACTATGGTTTCTCTAGAGGAAAATTGATGAAAGCTCTGTAAAGCGCGAACTATCTTGATCAGCAAATTTACTTACACTAAAGTATGACAAATTATTAACTCTTTAAGCTAATCTTAAGACTGTGTGATGTGAGAGTAGCTGCTTGTTTTACGACAAGCAAATTTTTATTAGTGTCAGTGAGTCATGAGCAAGCAAGAAAAAAAGCCAAAAGATTTTAACGATCGCGTTGAAGAGACTGAAAATCTAAAACAAAAGCCATCTTTTCGCCCTAAATTGCGGCATATCTTAGTGATGCTGTTCTTAGGTATCGTAGTTAGTGGTGCAGCCGCAAGAACTTGGCAAATTAGTAGTAAACCAAAATCAATCGAGCCGATCGCCCAAGATCCCAACTCGCCAATCAAACTATTTGATAATAATGGGTATCCGATCTTGAATCCGCAGCCACCTGCGGATTCCGAAGTGTGGGAATGTGATGTGACCGTTGTTGGTGGTTCATTGGGAGGAGTAGCCGCAGCGTATCACTCGATGAAAACTGGGGCAACAACTTGCTTAATCGAGCTTACGCCGATGCTCGGTGGACAGGTGAGTTCACAGGGCGTTAGTGCGATCGACGAATCATTATTGATGCGCTATCGTCAACAATTTCCCCTCAGTTGGACGCATTTTAAAAATATTATTGCCAGCCAGCCAGCCTTACCAGATAAATACTCTTACTTAAAGCCAGGAGCCGTGGTTGCGGATACCAATAGTTGCTGGGTGGGCAATCTTTGCTTTACGCCCTATTCGGGAGAACTCGCGGCTGAAGAGTTTTTGCGTGAGTCCCAGCGCTCAGCGCCGAAAAGTCGATGGGGCACACAGATTGCTTTTAAGGGAGCGAGTTTTAATGAAAAAGGCGATCGCATTACCGCCATTCATGCCGTAAATCGTATACCTCGCGATCCCAATTATTTACCGCAAGGTCGCCTATCTCGCGAAATCAAAAGCTGGTTTAATTGGAACTCTGACGAAACTTTTAACAAGAAGCCTATTCGTTTACAAGCTCCCGCAGGTAAGCAAATGATCGTGATTGACTCCACTGATACTGCCGAACTGATCGCTTGGGCAAATCTTCCCCACCGTTTAGGTGCTGAAGGTTTTGCCACAACAGGTGAAGTTCATGCTGTGGCAGACAATCCAGAATGCACGCAAGCATTCACGTTTCCCTTTGTTCTGAAAATTGCCGATGATGAAGGGCGATCGCTTAAAGAACTTCGTAAAGTGCAGCCAGGATATTCCCGCGAAGAGCATCGTAAAGATTATGACTTGGGTAGATTCCCCATGTTTGAAGGCAACAGCGTATTCAACTATCGCCGTATTGTCAGCATGAAGCGTGATGACCCATTTAAGGCAATTCCTGCTAAAGGCGATATGACCGTCATTAACTGGAATCGAGGTAATGATTGGGGGCTGATGAATCCACCTTTAATCTTGACTGATAAACAAATTCGAGATTCTGGACAGCAACAAAACTGGCTAGGGGGGTTGAATACCACCGCTCTTAAGGATGGGGAAAATCACGCATTGTTATTTGCCGAATGGATAATGGAAAAGTACGTATCCACAGAGTTTCCCTTACGGCTAATGTCAGGATCTGATAGCCCGATGCCCACCGAGTCTGGGTTAAGTATGTATCCATATATTCGTGAAGGTCGGCGCATTTTGGGGAGATCGGCTTATGGTCAATCGGAATTTCTCATGCGCGAGCAAGATATTCGTAATGATATGGAAGGTGGACGCAGCTTTAATGCTACTTCGATTGGGTTGACTCACTATGCGATCGATATGCATGGTTGTCGCTATCGCAATTGGGAACCATCGAAAGCGCCAAGCTCTGCTCCTGCCAATGAAGATAAAGTCCGCCCAATTATTCTGCCATTTGAGAGTTTAATTCCTCAGCGCATTGATAATTTGCTGATGGGAGGTAAGGCGATCGCAGTTAGTCACATTGTCAATGGGGCAACTCGCATTCATGTGGGAGAATGGTCGGCAGGAGCTGCTGCAGGAGCTGCCGCTGCTTGGATTGTCTTACAAGACGATCCATCTCTAACTCCGCAGGCAATTCTTGATCGCGGTAGGATTGGTGATCTTCAAGCGCTTCTGAAAGCGCAAGGCATGTTAGTGGAATGGGTAAATTAGCATAACTATAGCGCTTTGCGCTTTAATTAAAAGCTATTTGTATCTTACTCATTTGAAAACTGCTAAAAAAACCAAAAATCTGTACCGTCCGCGAAGCGGACGGTACAGATTTTTGGTTTTTATATTTAATTTTGCGTAGCTACTTATGTTTGCGATTTGCTGGAAATAGTCGTAAACACTTGCTTAACCGTTAGCAATACCAAACCAATAGCAATCACGGCAAAAATCATAGTTGCGCCAGTACCAATCGCTAACAATAACGTACGAACTAGCGTGGCAAGCCGATTAGCAAGAGTATTTGTCGTCTGTAAAGGTGCTAAAGCTAGCTTGTGCGCCATCATATTGGTAAATGAGTAAAGTCCAGTGGCGAGAGTCGCGGAAATGGCTACTCCTGTAAGATTCTTAAAAGGAGAGGGAGCAGTTTCTTGTACAGATTTAGATGGGGCTTCTTCAGTCATATCTGGTTTGCAAATTTGTAACTAGATTTTGTAACTAGATGAGGAGAGGTAACGGCAATAATTGCCGTTACCTCTCCTTAATGTATATTGCGACTTGCGATCGCAAAAAAATCACTTAAGCAGGCAAAAAACTTAATATCTTTGACCACAAAATGATTTAAGATATCCGCACTCAACACAAAAATGCTAGTCCCACTGGAAACAGTGGGCTTTTTTCTGTGTACTTTTATCATTGCACAAATGTTTGTGCGGTGAGACAACGAAATTTATATGACAACATCAAAAAGAGAAAAGGTGGCGCGAAGCGCCGCCTTTTCTCTTTTTGGGTACAGCATTATGGCTCTTGAGCTTAAGCAAATGTTGCATATAACATTTACATAACTTCCATATATCTTTTTGATAACAAAACTATACTAAGAATCGCTTTTAAATAATTAAAAAAGTGAATAATATCTATAACAAATACTTTCCTAAGCTTTGTCAGCAAGAAATTAAGTAGCTAGGCACAATTAAATATAAAACCCCAGAATCGTTGCCGCCCGCACAGCAGTCGGGAAAGATTCTGACTCTGGGTTTTTAATTATGCCGAGTTACTTATAAGCTTTAGGTATTGTTTAGTTAATACTTTAAAGAATGAAATTATTATGTTCTGGACAGCAGATCGTATTTACTCTCAAGGAATCGAACAAGCGCAACAAAGAATTTATGAATTCTTTTTAGAAATTGTGCGCCGTAAATCCCCAGAGGAAGTATTAGCTGATTTTAAGAATTTATTCATAAATTTTAGCGAGAGTCATAATCCCGAAATCACTCAAGCGCTTGATCAAATCTTGACTGCATATAATGAAAAAGAGTTTTTTTATACGCTAAGACGTTGCTGTTATATTCTCATCAACAATTGGACGGTTAGTAATAATCGAGTAAGTATTCAATCATTGATTGATATTTTTAATCATCCTTCAATTCACAAAAAACCGAAATCTATTAAATTAAGAACGATTAGAATTTGGTTGCAGACGTTTATCCAGAGTGAAGATTTTCAATCCTTACAACTATTTACGCTGCATCTGGAAGGTCATAGCAACAACGATCAAAAATGGGGAGATCGCTTTGCCTCTTACTTGTTAGCTTATCAGTATACTAATCCTACAAGTCCTCTAGAACAAAGACAAGCTGCGAATTTATTAGCTCAAAAGATGAAGGATAAGTTTAAGTTTGATCTGGCAATGTATACTGCGCGTGTTGGCACACAATCGGCTCTGCAAAATTATCAAAAAAACCCTACGAGCTTAAGCAATAACGTAATTAACCTTGTTACACTTATGCTCACGAAAAAGAGTGTGCTGAACTGTCAAAAGTTAGCTGTTAATTTTCTTGAGAATGTTAAGGACTTATCTTATCAAGAATTCAAAGTTAGTTTGCTTAAATATCTTGATTTCTCAGTTACTGATGCCGAAATATCTGAAACAGTACAAACTAAACTACAAGATGGCTTATTGGAATTTAAATCAAACCATGATGATTCTCCTGTTAATATATCCCTGATTTTAAAAACCACTAAGTATTTAATTGGCGAAATTACGATCAGCGATCGCGGGCAAACAACAGAGTTATTTAATATTTTACTGCATCATACAAACCCGATTAATTTAGTCGTATTGCTTCTAAAGATTTTATTACTTAATGAATCTATTCGCCCGTATCTAGAACTAAGTGTAGCTTCCATAATTAAGTACTACAGTCAATATAGTGAATCCAAGTGTAAATCGGTAATTGCGTTTATCGATATGCTTAATATCGCCCTTGCCATTTATGCTGGCGAAACTCGCTACAACATTGTGAGAATGAATCCATATGATTCATATGAGTTGTCAAATCCACAGGAAAATGACGTTCAATCAGATTCACGCATTTCTACTTTTGACACCAGAAAATATCGAATATTTTCGCAGGCTCGATAATAAATCCAAAAAGCGTGAGTCGGCACTTTGCACTGACTCGCGCTTTTTAAAAAATACCTTTACATATTCCTTCGGCAATAAATTCACTTGCCCGAGCAGTGATCGCCATCTCCGTCAAAGTGGGACTTTGCCAACCAGAAGAAGCCCAACAAGCTCCATCGGTGACAAAGAGATTAGGAGCTTCCCATAACTGATTATGAGCATTCACCACTGAATTTGTGGGCGAGGTTCCCATTCTTGCGCCGCCAACTTCATGGATATAATAGCCTGGGGGAGAAGAAAATGCCATTGTTTCCTCCATCCGACTGACGAATTCCGAGAATATAGGCACATGGAACATATCGGTTAAATTCATATTCTTGCCGCCTGCAAGTTTGATGATTTCATCAATTTGTCTGTGCATATGATCTAGCATCAGATGCTCGTTCTCTGACCATGCACATTCTATATGTGGAACAGGAATTCCCCATGCATCAACTACTTCATTGCTTAATTGAATTTGATTACTATAGCGAGGTAAAACTTCGCCATGGGCAATTAGAAAACCAATAGAACCCGATCCCACTTTGCGGACAATACTTGGTAAATCAAAACGTTGTACTCCACCCCAGATTCCATAACCACGCAAAAACTTCTCTTGCTGTGATGCTAAGTTGCAAAAACAAGGAATAAAAAAGCTATCACATCCCGAAAGATCAAAAGTTTTTGGTTGTTTAATATTGGGTAAGAAAAAGAAGGTTGAGGTGGATACATGATCCATCAAATAGTGACCGAGCATTCCTGATGGATTGGTCAATCCAGCAGGTTGGTATTGCTCAGTGGAATGTAAGAGAATCCTCACTGACTCAATCGTGGAAGCACAGAGAACAACTGTTCGACCGAAAACTTCATGGGTGGTTTTACTATTGCGATCGCGATATGCCACACCACGAGCTTTGCGCGTATCTGGATCAAATATGACATGACTGACCACAGCATCCGATCGCAAAGTGACATTGCCAGTTGCGATCGCGGCTTTGAGCGACGATCCGAGGCTGGAATACAAGGGCCATGGCTGCTCTGGAGTGGGACGGTGCAGACCGAAACCCCGTGAAGGGATTAGGCAACGGTCTGACCAATTTGCTTCTACAACTTGCTTTAAATGCATTTCAGCAGGAGTAAGGGGCAGTGTCGCTTGATATTCACCGTCGGGAAGTTGGGCTAAACCTTCTTGACTGCCATGCACCTGAAAAAATCTTTCCAATTTACCGTAGTAAGGCGCGAGATCGGCATGTGCGATCGGCCAGTCTTGTTCATGCCCATCACGACTTGCCGCTTTAAATTCATAATCCGATAGCCGCAGTGTGATTCCGCCCCACGTTAAGCTTTTGCCTCCCACCTGACGACCGCGAATCCAGAAAAAGGGTTGATCTGGTGGTGTGGTGTAGGGATTATCTTTTTCATCAATAAACAAGTCTGGGTTGGCTTTCCAGTACCCAGGGTGCATTGATTGGTATGATTGCCGTTTAGAAATAGCAAGATTGTAAAAGCGCTTTGCCATATCCCTGACTTGATGCCCTAGATCTGCCTTGGCATCGGGAGTGCGACCTGCTTCTAAGACAAGGACTTTGAGCCCACGTTCGCTCAATTCTTTGGCCGCAACGCCGCCATTGGCTCCAGAACCAACCACGATCGCATCATAAATTTCTGAAGAGGGATGGGTACTCATCTTATTACTTGACAAACCTTAAGCTTTTAGATATTTGCTTGGCAACTACAGCAATTTAATATCTTGCCTGAAAATGCCCCCAGAATTTCAAAGGTTTCGCGGATTACCGTTTGCTTGATATAGCCAAGTGAGTTAAGACATAAACCCCATTTATAGAGTTGCTGCGCTTCGCGCCGCAACTCTATAAATGGGGTTTGTTATTGTTCTAACATAAGTGGCTATAGCTATACGTTCCACCTAACATCATTTAGTTTTAGTAATAAACACTTTGAGAGCTTGCCAACAGCGTACCGAACAAATTTCAGGAGTGATTGTATTGATTGGTATCCATTGGATGCCCTTTGCCCCTATTTCTGGATCGGAGCTACTCAAAACGCAAGAAGCTCTATTGACAGAGCATTGATAAATAATATTAACATTGTGGAGTAATCGATCTTCCATAATTGGATCAGGGAAAAAACTATCCGTTGCCGCTAATAATTGATCGATCTCAAAGTTAATTATTCCTGTCTCTTCTTGGATTTCTCGCCGTAGCCCCTCTAGAATAGGTTCAGATGGTTCAAGTCCACCTCCAGGTAAATCCCAACAGTCTATCTCTGGCAATGTCATTTGGTGGATTAATAAAACTTCATCTGAATCCACAAAAAATCCATTGACCGTTACTCTCAATCTTGTCTGTTGCATCATGCCGAGCCACGTAGTCAGATTTTTGCTTTGCCTATCCTATATCCAAAAGACAGCTTTCAACAATAGTTCTAAAACTATTTAAATCTGGAGTTCTCAATCTTTCCACCTTTGCGAGATCATCCCAGATTCTTAGTTTTACAGCATCTTTTGCGTAAGGTTTTGCTATAAAAATCGAGGCGTCCTCCTTAGAGTAAGCTCCTCCTTGCAAAAGCAAACTGCTTTTAGAATTGGCAGATAAATTCTCGTAATAGGCAGGATCTACAACACAAAGGTATTGCTTTGCCTCTACATGTAATGAGATCGGCTGGGTGACAGCCTCAGAAAACAACATTTGCAGCAGTTTTGCCCCTTCATGCTCGTGGCGATCGTCGATCGCTTGTTCCGTAGGATCTTCGCCAAATTCATGAATTAAATGACCTAAATCATGGAGCAAACAAGCAGTAATAAGTTCCGCATTAGCGGAATGCTTTTGGGCAAGAGTAGCGCATTGCAGACTGTGCTCCAACTGACTGATTGGCTCACCGCCATATTGTGCATGTCCGCGAGTTGCTAATATATCTAGGATCTCGGAAAGACTTACTTTCATTCTATTTCTCCAAATTAAATTGAGCCTCAAGCAAACAACCAAATTCCCGTACAAAATCGACGGAAACGCGAGCATGAACTGCTCCTTGCTTGTCAAAAAAACGTTGTTTGCCAGCGATCGGAAACACGCCTTCGTGCCATACATTAGGGTGAATATAAATTCCACAATTTCCATCAAACCGAAAGCAAATAAAATCTTCAGGTTTAACATCATCTCCAGGCAATGCTAAAGGAATGAAGAATGGCTTGTTTTCTAAGGGAAAGAATAGTTGACCGCCATCAGGATGATAGTTGGCGTGCCACAGGAACATTCTTTGTGGTGTGTGATTGCGATCGCGATTCGCAAAACATGGCTCAACCGCATAAGCCAAAATATAATGACCATCAACGGCTTCATTATGTCCAAACAGGATTTCGCCTTTCCATTCACTTAAAAATACACCTTCTGTAGTTCCAGCTTGATCTCCACTATCAAGATCAACAGATCTCCAGCCTTGAGATTGCCAACGCACAATTTCAATCTGAACTTTAATAGGATCGTTCACCAAATACCCATATCCTTTTAAAGCAAAATCTGATGCCTCGATAATGGGCATCACAACACGCTTAAGTCCCGAAGGAATATTAGGGTTGAGATAATCTATGGTCATGACGATCGCTATAAACTGCGAAATAGGGGACTAAACTCTTGGGTAGTCATAAAGAAGTGATGATGCGCTATGCTCCGCTAAGCGCATCATCACTTCTTATATAAAAGCTGATATATTCTCTTCAGCTAAGCCAAAAGAGAGGGTCATACCAGCACCACTGAGGGCGTTAACCAAGATGACGTTAGGTTCTGGCTCTGCGATAAACTCAGTCTTGCCTGGGAGCTTTGCATAAACTCCATGCCATGTTTCCGCGATCGCTATCGACGGAAACTTAGCAAATTTTTGTAAGTAATCGAGAACGTAGTCGTTGATTTCTGCGCGATCAAAGGGTTCAGGATTTAATCCATATTCGTGGGAATCACCGAGGATCAATTCTCCCAAGCCATTTTGAGAAGCCATAACATGTATTCCCCACTCAAGGAAATGCGGAGTTTCTATTTCGACTCTTCGCTTCAAGGCATCAAGAGATTGACAGTTATTAAAGGAGCCATAGTGAGTTAAGGTCAGCCCCGCACAGAGAGAAGGACCTAACCGCCATTTTTCTGGCTGAGGTTTAGTTCTCATCATTTGTAATTTGACCTTAGTTATGTTGCTTTCTGCATAAACATCAGGATAGAGCGTCTCTATATCAGCACCACTACAAACAAAAATGCGATCGGCAGTCCAAGATTCATTGCCTACCTGTAGATTTGGATACGAAATCGCGTTTACTGTCTTTCCAAATTGAAATTTAATCGGATAGTTATTTGCCAAAAAAGTTGGTAGTTTCTGAATTGCTTCTCTGGGGTCTACAGTCATTTCTGTTCTACTCCAGAGCGCACCTAGCAAACTTTCCGTCACCGCAGCATTGCTTTTTTTTGCGACTTCGTCTGCATTCAACAAGGCGATCTCACTATTGTTTTTATTAAAAGCCATAAATTCTTCAAGAACGTCAAGTTCGTCTTGGCGATAGGCAAGTAATAATGAACCACTGGGATCGTGATATAGTTCTGCTTTCTCAGCGATTTCAATCCAGATCTCCCTAGACCTGATTGCGCGATCGCGTAATTTTCCAGTTGGTTGACCTATTGGCCAAACCATCCCAAAATTACGGATAGAAGCCCCAACAGCCGCAAGATTTCGTTCAAAAACTGTTACTTTGTAACCGCGTTTGACAGCAGCCAGAGCATGGGCAAGTCCAACAATGCCTGCACCTACGATCGCAACTTCTGTATGATTTATCTGACTCATTTTTGTTTATAAACTGGATAATTTATTTTGGAATTCTGTCAAGGATACAACTAAGCCATCGTTGGGATAAATGGCTAATTGCTCATGAGTATGAGTCCCATTGGTGACTCCAAAAGTATAAAGACAATTTGCATTGCAGCCAGCCAAAAGATCGGAAGGAGTATCGCCAATACAAATCACTTGTTGCGGGCTGGTGATTCCCAAATGATACATTGCCTTTTGAATCATATATGGGGCTGGACGACCTTCTTGGTTATAGATCTCAGATGGAGTGATCGAGGCTTGAATCAACGAGTCATCAGAGCCGACATAATTAGCATTCAGTCCTTGATCCCAACCGAGGCGACTGAGAATAATATTTGTTACTTCGCGATAAAAGCCAGTGGTCAAGGCAACTTTAATTTGATGCGATCGCAGCCAGCCAAACAACTCTAAACATCCCTCAGTCGGCTCAACTGGTTGAGTACGATAGTGGGCTTCTAAAATTTGTTTAAACTCGACAAAGGAAGCTTCTACTTTTGACGTATAGCTGGGATCATCTTTGTCTATCTGTTCCGCCCAGAGAGTTTGAAAAACCAGCTTTTTAGAAATCCCCATCATCGCAATCACTCTGTCGGGCTGAGCTTCTAGCCCAGTCTTTGCGGCTGCTTGCATGAAACATTCTTCAACTTCGCGATCGTCTTTGACGGTCGTACCAGCCATATCAAAAACGACTAATTTTATTGCAGTCATGATTTTCAACTTTTCTTAATTTCTATTATTTGCGATATTGAAAGATATGGTTTTGCGCTTTACGCGAAACTCTTTTATCGTTTTAGCCAAGTCTGTGTGCTTTTTGATAAACCTTTTGTTAACAACCAATAGAGAATCCTCACCGCAATACTTGTCAAAACTAGAGCCGTAGACATCGCCGCTGCGGGAGCAACATCACCCGCGTCATCCATATTGACGATCGCCACGGCAGCTAGAGGTGCATTTGGGGGATATAAGAAGATAATTGCGGAAATAGTCACCATCGAATTGACAAAAAAGTAACTGCCTAATTCTAAGATTGCAGGAATAGTTAAAGGAATCGTCACCTGCCAAAAAGTTTTGTAAAATGGCACGCCCATAGAAGCAGAGACTGACTCAAATTCTGGATCGATTTGCTTGAGTGCCGTGCTTGCTGTTAAGAAGCCAACAGTATAAAAGTGGATGATATTACAGATGACTAACAGAGCGATCGTTCCATAAAGTCCGTTAAAAGGATTTACTAACGCCAGATTTGTATATGGAATATTCCATAATGGCTTGTTAAAGAAAAAGACATACGATAGTCCTAGTACTAGACCAGGTAAGGCTAGGGGAATTGTCGATAAGAAATAGTTAAACGATCTCATCAGTTTAAATCCTTTACCTTTCTCGACTAGGTACGCTCCCAAAAATACCGCGATCGTTCCAAAAAAAGCAGTATAAAGAGAAACCTGAATACTATTCCAATAGGCATCTAGTCCGCCGCCACCAACTGTATTAAAGTCGTAATGCTTAGTGGTGAGAGTGAAATTATAGGGCCATACTTTAACCAGAGAGGCAAGAATAATTGTGCCAAATACTAACAGAATAAAACTAACAATAAAGCTACAAAAAGCAAACATTAGCCAGTCTAATTTTCGATTAGGGCTGGGTTGAAAAGGAACAGATCGACTGCTTACTAAAGCGGTTTGGCGACTTTGGAAAATGCGATCAAGAATATAAGCGATCGCAGTTGGAAGCAGTAAAAATACGCCAATTGTTGCACCCATCGAGAAGTTCTGCTGACCAATTACCTGCTTATAAATATCAGTCGCAAGAACGTTAAATCCACCGCCAACTACTTTAGGTACACCAAAGTCAGTAAAAGCTAGCGTAAAACAAACAAAAATTGCACTCATTAATCCATACTTCACGCTCGGTAAAGTCACCGTAAAAAATACTCGATGAGCGGGAGTACGCAGAGCTGATGCTGCTTCATAAAGTCTGGCATCAGTAATATTTAAAGCTGTCATTAGCAAAATCACAGCTTGTGGAAAACAATACAGCACCTCACCAATAATGATGCCATTAGAACCATAGAGGTTAATATCAAATCCTGCAATTAGCGAAAAAAAGCCAGTAGTTATTAAGCCCTTATTCCCAAACAGATAAACTAATCCAATGCTATGAGCAAGAGGTGGGATAAACAAAGGTAGTAGACCAACAATGCGAAAGAAAGGCTTGCCAAACATCGCAGTTCGAGTTAGAGCATAGGCATATATAAAACCTAAAACGACTGAGATCGTTGCACTAGCGATCGCGATATAAAAGGTGTTAAATATCGAAACCGAAAGCGCTGGAGTTTGAAAATAGCGAATGTAATTATCTAGCCCGATCCATTGTCCATCCGTATCCTGAAAGCTGCGGATTAACATTGGATATAGCGGAAGTAAAACTCCAACCAACAGCCATAATGTACTTAAAATGATCAAACCCCTCAAGATCCAATCTTCTTTAGTAAGGGTTTGCTGAACTTGGGCTTGAGGCTGAAATGGAAAGATGCGTTTTTTTGCTGGTGCTAATGTCATAGGACGGCTTACTTAAAAATGAGAAAGTGCTAATGATGGCAGGTAAACTTTACAGTTAGGATAGGCGGCGCTTTGAGCCACATATCCTAACCCATTGATTATTTAGGGAAAATTTGCAAATGCTCGGTAGGGATTTGGATTTTTAATGTTGTTCCTAAACTTAAATCGATCTGTCTTGCCTGATGAATCGACACCTCAATCGTTATAGCTGCTTTAGAATTACCATCTGGACGCAATGTAATGTGGTACACAGAGCCAAGAAATTCTATACCTTCGATATCAGCAGTTACCACGTTAACTAAATCCTCATTTTGATTGCCACTATCTAATAACTGAATTGATTCAGGACGAATTGCAATCTCAATCTGGCTATTTACTTCTAATTCTCCAATATTTGCATCCAGCAAAATATTGCCACATCGAACCTGAGTAGAAGAAATAACTTCGCCAGTCAAAAGGTTTGTGGAACCAATGAAGTTTGCGACAAAAGGAGTCTTGGGATTTTGGTAAACTACACGAGGCGTTCCAACTTGAGCGATTACACCTTTATCCATAACCACAACGCGATCTGCCATCGTCAAGGCTTCCTCTTGATCGTGAGTTACCATAACAGTCGTTACACCCAAACGCTTTTGCAATTGAGTGATTTCAACACGCAGACGACCTCTGACTTTTGCATCCAATGCTGATAATGGTTCGTCTAAAAGTAACAAGCTCGGAGATAGTGCTAAAGCTCTCGCTAGGGCAATCCTCTGTTGCTGTCCTCCAGACATTTGCGCGGGATATTTCTTCCCAAAACCTTCTAAGCCAACTGTCTCAAGTAATTCCTTTACACGTTGCTCGATCTGCCCCTTAGGCATAGGTGTATTCTGCAATCCATAGGCGATATTTTGCGAAGCCGTAAGATTAGGAAATAATGCATATGATTGAAAGACTATTCCAAAGTCTCGTTTTGCAGGTGGTAAATGAGAAACATCCTTACCTCCCTGAATTACACGTCCAGTGGTTTGCTGTTCTAAACCAGCGATGATTCTTAATAATGTTGTTTTTCCGCAACCACTAGGACCCAATAAACAGACAAATTCTCCAGCATAAACATTGAGATTAATATCATTAAGAGCAATAAATTGTCCAAATGACTTATGGATTTTCTCAATTTGGAGATATGGCTGCCCTAGATCTATTTGATGCATTGAGGAAGCAAAAGAAGCATTTTGCTCTTGGTTTTGCTGAACGTCAACAAATTCAACCTGTGAGCTAGCTGGATTTGCGATCTCGTCTGTCCCATCTGGAGGATTTGTCATGATTTTCGGGTGCTTTAGCAGTTTTTAAATGATTGTTTTCGAGAAAGATTGCTTTACAATCTTTCTCGAAATTTTATTTACTTCTTCTTAGCTTCAGACTTGGAATCGTAACGCTTAGTCCATTCCGCTAAAATAGTGTCGCGATTAGCAGCTGCCCATTTCAAATCATTCTTAGGAAATAGCTGCTTAACAGGGTCTTCAGGGAAGCCAGCAGGAATTGGAACATCGGTCTTAACGGCAGTTAAGGGGAAGTTCTTGGCATACTTTTTGGAAATTTCTGGAGAAATTGCCCAATCCAAGAAAGTCTTAGCGGCAGGATTAATATTAGCTTTCTTAACCAACGCATTAGCCTCAACATCCCAGCCAGACCCTTCCTTAGGGAAAACTGGCTGGATCGGTTCACCAGCATTTTTTTGCTTTACAGCACGATATCCAAAGGAAATACCGATCGCATATTCTCCAGAGCCAGCAAGTTTGCAAGGTTTAGAACCAGAATGGACATATTGAGCGATGTTCTCATGTAGGGCATCTAAGTACTTCCAACCCTCAGCATCTCCCATCATTTGCAAGATAGCGGATACAGAGAGAAAACCAGTTCCCGAAGATGCAGGATTGGACATTACAATCTGACCTTTGTACTCAGGTTTAATTAGATCAGCCCAAGATTGAGGAATTGGCAAGTTCTTTTTGCCAGCTTCTACGGTATTAACACAAAAAGCCGATTCCCATGCATCAATTCCAACCCAATGGGGTGGGTTTTGACTATCTCTAAATTGAGGCTGAACTGCATCGAGTCCTTTTGGTGCATAAGGTTCTAACATCCCTTGCTTATCGGCAACAAGTAAACTTGAGGCAGCAAGCCCCCAAACTACATCGGCATTAGGGTTGTCTTTCTCAGCAAGAAGTTTGGCAGTAACTACGCCAGTAGAGTCGCGAACCTTGTTAACCTTGATGTCAGGATATTGCTTCTGGAATAAAGGCAAATATTCTGATAATTGATCGTCTTCGAGAGCAGTATAAATCGTAATACCGCCAGTAGTAGGTTTAGCCGCTTCGGTTGACTTAGCTGTGTTAGCGCTAGTATTTGTTTGAGCTTTGTTTTCGGGAGTCTGTGTCTGGACGCAGGCTGTTACAAATACGGTTAGAAGAAAAGCTGACAGTAGACTTAAGGAAAAGCGAAGCCACTTTTTATTGATAAACATAATTAATTACTCCTTATAAAACAGTAAAAATATTCACTTCAAAATCTCCCAATCAATTTTAGAAGTTAGGTAAGGATGGTCGGCGCGAAGCGCCGACCATCCTTACCTATTTAGGACTACCTTCTAGAAAGTGAATAGTGTTCTAATCGTTGCCACCCAAGTTGTAGGGTTCAATGCATTGTGGTTGGGATTGAAGATAGCAATTACACCAGGAGTAACTGATATATTCTTGCTGACGCGAAAAGAATATTGGAGTTCAAGAAGATATGCAGTGTCTGGATCAACTCTTGTGGGGTCACTATTTGAAGTGACTTTTGGGGGCATTCCAAAAATGATTCCACCTCTATTGCCTTCAGCAAAGAGATCGGGGAATGCTAGGTTAACGCTCCAGTTAAACAAGTTAGCAGTTCTGCCAACATTTGTTCCTGACTCTTGTCGGGCATTGGCAAAACCAACCCAACCACCAAAGTTGAATCCTTTTGTAACCAACCATTCAAACTGAGCACCATAGCGATCGGCTGAGGTATCAGAGGCTCCAAACGGTTGATTTCCGAAGTTACTACCCGTGCTTGAAGATAGGTTGACATCTTTAGCTGGCTCAAAGCTACGAGCATACATCGCTCCGATTTTAAAGTTTTTCGCAGGAGCAAAAACAAACTGCAAGTTTGCGATGTATGCACCGTTGAATAAACCATTCTGTCCTGTCGGGACATTAGCGCCACCTGCACTACTAGCAGACTTACCAAAGTAACTAGCAGCTATAGAAAATTGTGGATCGATTTTGT
Organism: Pseudanabaena sp. lw0831; assembly: GCF_016584665.1. Classification (GTDB taxonomy): domain Bacteria; phylum Cyanobacteriota; class Cyanobacteriia; order Pseudanabaenales; family Pseudanabaenaceae; genus Pseudanabaena. The sequence continues at coordinate 26,504 of NZ_BBJB01000073.1, read as the reverse complement.
AATTAAACCCAATGCCAATACCTGATGGCCCACGGAATGTTAGCGGATCGTAACGCCCAAATCTTGATAGCGCACCTCTATCACTACTGTCAAAATATGGATTTAAAGTGTCAGCGACATCATCTGGATCAAGATTGTTGGCTGCTACATAGGCGGAGAAATTACTCCCAATTGGGAACCTGTAAAATAGCTTCTCCATCTCAAAAGTGTTTGCTGTGTCTTGAGTAAAAGCCAAACGAGCCATATTAGTGCCTGTAGCACTCCCAATATTGGGCGTATTGCCTGCTTGCAAACGAATACGAAGAAAATCTTTGCCAGTAAAGCTCGTATCAAAGTTAATTCTTGTGCGATATGAAAAGTTCAGATTCGTAGAATCGGTGGTTTTTTGAGGGTTTTGAATCGCTGTTCCTGTTCCTACGCCGCCAAAGGTATCGGCAAGAGCAAAAATCAATGTGCCACTTAGTTTAGTAGTGGTGGAAAACTGTTGGGCTTCTAGCTTAGTGACTTTGGCATCAAGCGCGTCAACTCGACCTCTTAGTGTTGCAAGTTCTGCGGCAAACTCTTCTTGAAGTTTCTTTAGCGTGGCAAGGTCTTCCTTGCTGACTTTATCTGCTAAACCAGCAGAAATAATTTCGTTGATCTTATCCAAACAAGCATTTAAACCAGCCGCAAATTCATAACGCGATAAGGCTTGCTTTCCTCGGTAAGTACGATCAGGAAATCCAGCAATACATCCATATCTTTCCACTAGGGACTGCAATGATGTAAATGCCCAGTCTGTTGGTTTTATATCAGAGAGCTGCGATACTGAAGTAACATTTTGGGAGGCTTTTTCTGGCTCTTGAATAGAAGACTCAGTTAGAGTATCCTTCTCGATTTTTTGTAAAGTGTTATGTACCTTCGCGCTATTTTGAGAGGTTGAAATCGATATTACTTCATTTGCACTGGCGGTTCCAGCGGCGAATGGTAATAACAGAACTGAAGCAACTAAAAATGGTTGAACCGAAAACTTTTGAAAATAAAACATGATGCCTTTTTCTCACACTGAAAATCATCATACTTTTCAGTTTGCATCCATGATTTAACTTTGGATTAAGCTTGATTTATATTTTGGTAGTCCAACCCTAAAAAGCAACCGAAAGCCACGTAAGTAAAGAAGCCTCGTGAGTAAAGAAGCATTGTAATGATGCATCCTATCTTAGCATTTGTCAATGAAGGCAAGATCTCATTCTCAAGAACAAACTTAATGCCCTTTCTTTTTTGGAAGTGCCATAGGTTATCTTTTTACCTCGCGTTTACCAATACCAAGATTTAGTAAATTCTCTTGAACGTCTTGCCAGTTAGAGCCACAGCAGTGATATTTCTTGTCACGCAAATTGACTAGGTAGTAACCAACCTTACCGCGTCGCAATCGAAATAGTTCGATGCTTTTCTACTACTAAATAATGTAACGAGTGGATAATACTTTGCATATCGCAACTGCAAACAACTAGTAAATAGCAGATTAAATAAAGATCTATCTATATTTGATTGAGATTAGGGTGTTATCGCTGTTTTGATGTTGATGGTTATGTTAGAAGCGATCGCTTTGTGATTGAGATTTGAGGCGATCGCTTTAACAATCAACGATCAAAAAGTGGTACAGTTATCTAAAGCTGATCTGGAAGGCATCCAAGAAACTCTTTATCTGCAATCTATCCCCAATTTAGTAAAATCAATTAGAGAAGCCGAACGAACAGATGATTGGGTTTTTGAGGATAAATTTCTGAGAGCCTTGAATGGACTGGAAGATTGAGTTTAGTCGAAGTGTTGTTAAGGATGCCAAAAAACTAAAAGTTGCCAATCATGAAAGCAACCTTAAATCATTGCTAGAAATCATTAAGCAGAATCCATACGAGCCTCTCTATGAAAAACTCTCAGGTAATCTAAAGGGATATCTTTCCAGCCGTATTAATATCAAGCACCGTTGCGTCTATTCAGTTAATGAGCAAACTAAAACGATTAGAGTTGTTTCTGTTTGGTCACATTATGAATACGTACCTCAGCGTAACAAAAAATTAAAACCCAAACATGTAAAGCTCCCGCAACGCGCACGCTTTACATGTTTGGGTTTTAATTTTTCTTTTGCCTACTCCCTTCCCACTAAAGAAATAGGCATATAGATACAAGAAATGAGTAGCTACTTATTACGAACAGAATTGGCACAATTAAGTATTATGGTAATCGCGCATTCTTGATATGACATCAGATCCATGACACAACCAATTTCTTTCAAACTCTCCGAACTCGCCGCCGAGTTTGTCGCGACCCTACCCGATTGTCGATTTGAATCCAATGGGGACGATCCCATCATCATAGGAGTCGCTGCGATCGATAAGGCGCAATCTGGAGAAATTACCTTTGTGTCCTCGTCAAAATTTGTCGCTCGTCTCAAGGATACTCAAGCTAGTGCTGTCATCCTCGATCTCAAAACTCCGTCACCTTTGCCCTGTATCCGCACCGCCCATCCCCGCATCCTATTTGCTAAGGTTCTCGAAAAGTTTTATCAACCGCCCACGCCGCCACAAGGTATTCATCCCACCGCAATTTTGGGTGAAGGCGTGCAGCTAGGGACAAATGTCGCGATCGCACCCTATGTTGTCATTAGCGATCGCGTCAAAATTGGCGATAATGTCACGATTTATCCCCATGTCACCATTTATAACGATGTCGAGATTGGCGCAAATACGACCATTCATGCCAATTGTGTAATTAGCGATCGCACTCAAATCGGCGCAAATTGTCTGTTCCATCCCAGCACGGTTTTAGGCGGCGACGGCTTTGGCTTCGAGATATCGCCCAATGGTACATGGTACAAAGTCCCTCAAATTGGTCATGTAATCATCGAAGATAATGTCGAACTGGGCTGCTCCTGTGCTGTTGACCGTCCTGCTGTTGGGGTTACTGTCATTCGCAAAGGCGCAAAACTGGATAACTTTGTCCAGATCGGACATGGAGTCGAAGTTGGAGCACACTCGGTTCTCGCTTCACAGGTGGGCTTAGCGGGTGGTGTCACTCTTGGTCATCATGTTGTCATGGCAGGGCAGGTCGGTGCAGCTAATCACATTCACATCGGCGATGGCGCAATCATTGGTGCAAAGTCGGGTATTCCTAGCGATGTTCTCGCAGGTGTTACGATGATGGGCTATCCTGTCGTTCCCGAAAAAGATTGGAAGCGGATCGTCATCGCCGAGCGTCAACTTCCCGATCTACTGCGTACAGTTCGTAAGTTAGAGAGGCGGATTGAGGAACTAGAAGCAAAACTTGTTGAATAGAATTAGAGAGGGGCGCAAAGCGCCTCTCTCTAATTTGTGGGTCTGAATATGTTTATTGATTTTCATACACATCACGATCTCAAATCCCCAGATCTAATCAATTTGCAAACCCTCCATGTTACGCCAGAATTGCAAGCAGAAGAACTACCGAACATCTGTAGTCTTGGTTTGCATCCTTGGTTTATCCAATTAGAAACATGGGAAGCTGCATGGTCAAATCTTGTGAATTTAGCGAAATTATCACAGATTGTAGCGATCGGTGAATGTGGATTAGATCGAAATATTGATTTGTCTTTAGAAACGCAAATTTCTATTTTTCAAAGACATATAGAACTTGCGGAATCATTACAGAAACCGCTTGTAATTCATTGTGTCAGAGCTTTTTCAGAATTAATTGCTCTTAAGAAAGATACTAAATCTACGGTTCCTTGGATTATTCATGGCTTCAATAAGAAAGAAGAAGTCTTTCAACAGCTGCTCAAGCATGATTTTTATTTCTCCTTTGGCGGCGCAATTTTAAGCGATCGCTCTCCTATTCTGCAAGCGATCACTACAATACCAAATGGCAGATTTCTCTTGGAAACAGACGATCGCACTGATATTAGCATCAAGCAAATTTATGATCGTGCCGCCGCATTGCGTCATGTTTCTCTAGAAACTCTGCAAACTCAACTAATTGAAACTTATCACCAATTGACTAGACTGAGCTGAATCATCAACAGCATCAAGTTCATCCATTCCTAACCCAATCTCACTGAGTAATTCTTGCGCCGCAACCAGCATTTCAGGTTCAAGATTTTTAAGGTCTTCGCGAGTGCTGAGATAGGTCTTGAGAGCAGTCATCGGATCGAGTGCCTCAGCAGTGCTGAGTTCTGGCATCCTACTACGAGGATTTTGACTGACAACTTCAGGGATCAATGCATAGTTATGGGCGATCGCCATTGCTTCATGTAATAGGCGATCATCAATTAATGCTAACTGCTCGGCTTTAACTTTGTAAATTAATCTTGCGATCGCCTGATCGATTTTCCCTTTTGCGATCGCCTTAAGTAACTTCGCTTGTGGATCATCAGATTGGGTTACATCCACTTCCATTGTCCGAAAAACACGGGTAGGAATTGGGCAGAAATCAAACTTTACATTCCCCTTCTCAACTTCTAACCAGCAATATCCCTTCGCTTCATTCTCTTCACCAAAATCAACGCGCTCAATACTACCTGGATAAACCACAAGTGGTTGCGTCGCCAAGATCTGATGGCGATGCACATGACCGAGCGCCACATAGTCAAAGGCTTCACGGGTTAGCATCGATAGAGGAATCGTAAAACCTTTGCCAGCCGCTAGAAACCTCTCTGCTCCATAGGTAGCTGTATCGACCATCACATGAGCCAGCATAATCGTCGGCAATTGTGGATCGAGTTGGCGGATTTCGCCTTCGATCACTACCTGCAAGCGATCTATCAGAAACTGGCTTACCTCAGCCATCGAGAAGCCTTCTGTCTCAGCTTTAGTCAGCAAAGTCGATCGCGTAATCCAAGGCAAGGTAATAATCTGAATATCCCCTGCCTTTGTGGAAATCCGATGCGTGGCGATCGTGTCGCCCACGGTGAAGTTCGGCACAGCAAGACTGCGATAAATAGCCAGACTCGCGCCACCAACTCCCTGTGAATGTTGGTCATGATTTCCCACTAATAACACCGTAGGAATCCCAGCATCCGCAAGGCGGCGAAATTGCTTGGCAAAAGCCTGTTGCACTAGTGGCGGCGGCGTAGCATCAGGAAAAGCATCACCACCAAATAGAACGATATCGGCTGGCTCGTTAATTGCGCGATCTATACAGATCGTCAAGGCCGCCACAAAGTCCTCTAGGCGAGTATTCAATCCTGTTTGCGGATTAACCTTTCCATGAGTAGTACTACCAAGATGAATATCGGAGAGGTGTAAAACTTTAATAGTCATCAGATTCCTCTCATAAATGACAGCCCAGAGCTAATATTGTCTGTGATTATATATCTTTCATCAAAAAATAAATGGGTGCGCTTTGCGCACCCATTTATTTTTTGATGAAAGCAGGACTAATCTATACGCCTACAGGTGTAGGAATACTACTGAACGCAATAGATGGCTTGTTGAATACTTGAGCCAATTGACGAGGAGCGCGATCGCACCAGTTCTTCTTGCCGTAGACATAACCAGCGATTAGAGGCAATGCCACGGTTGCTTCGGAGTAAACCATTTGTTCTTGGACAATATCAACCTTGCCCCAAGAATGTGCTTCCTTCAAAGTCGAACCAGATAGAGCGCCATCGCGTTCGTCAGCAACAGTGATCTGCACTGCATACTTGTGCATTGCAGCCTCAAATCCAAGCAACTCAGCCGCAACCACAGTGTCTTGAGCAAAGTTCTTAGGAACACCACCACCGATCATAAATAGACCAGTGTGAGGGCTTGCCAATTTGCACTGAGTCAATTCGCGGAAATCGCGGACAGAGTCGATGCTGACATGCTCTTCAGGAGAGAACCACTGATGATGAACTAAGCCAAAACCTGCGGAACAGTCGCTGAAAGCAGGAACAAAGATGGGAACTTGATGCTCGTAAGCTGCCAAGACAACCGAGTGACGATTTTTAGCATTCTTGTCAAGATATGCGCCCATTTCATAAATGAACTCACGGGAAGAATAGGGACGAGGAGGAAGTGAATTAGCGATTTTAGCGATCGTCATGTCGCAAATACGCAGTTCATCTTCGTCAATGTAGGTGTCATAGATGCGATCGATCGCATTTTCGCGGAGTACTGTGTCATCAGCAAATGTATCGCCGACATAGTGACGAAATCCGAGAGCTTCAAAGAAGTCTTGATCAACGATGTTTGCGCCTGTAGAGACAATCATGTCTACCATGTTGTTGGCGATCAAATCGTAGACAACTCCCTTAAGTCCCGCACTAAATAAAGAACCTGCCAAACACAAGATGATTGCGCAATCTTTGTCCTTGATCATATCGTCATAGATATGGGCCGCACGACCAAGGTTTCTACCTTGAAAAGCGGTGTTAGCCATTGCATCAACCAATCCGACCACATCAAAAGCTTTGATGTCGATGTGTTCAACAGTCTGTTTAAGTAGTTCGCGTTTCATGATTCTGTTTTGTCCTAGATGCTATGTGTTGTAAATGTATGCGAGAAAAAATTCGAGCAAAATTCCATAACAAAACAAGCGAAACTAAACATCTTAATGACAATAACTTTTCTTTACGGCGCACGATCATAAACGTCACTATCTAACCAATCAATCATATGATCATAGATAGATACTGACAGTTTTAAAATCTGTACGTAAAAAAACTTATCGCCCCAAGCGTCTTTTCTACGGCTTATTAAGTTTCGGGAAATATTTAGTCTTCTCCACTATGAGAAGCGATCGACCGAGGTTGTTAACAGTGGTTACAACCCTGATAGTTAGAAGGTCGATCGGAACATACTAGGTCCTTCACAGGCATCATCCCAAGAAAGAGTGGGGTCAGACTCGCGTCTTTCATCCAACTTCAGGTTGAGGAGCCAATCACATCCAAGCAATAAAACCAGTTTTTTCAATTTTTATTTAGCTGAGTGCAATACATCCTTGTCTATGATAGCACTTTTTTTGGTAAATACAAGCAAAATGGCGCTAGAGAATTTGCATGTAAATTCGTTTAATTATGTATTAAGGAAGCTTGTAGAGACTTAAGCTTTCTCTTTGAAACAAAGACGTATTTTCATACAGGGGCGATCATGATGACAGCGCAGTATCAGGCGGCTCTACAGTCCTATGCAGAGGGTCGGTATGAAGAGGCGATGCAGCAGTTCTCAGAATTGTTGCATGAAGATCCTCGCAATCCCAAGCTGCATATTTGGTTAGGCGCAACCTTTCGTAAGGCAGGTAAAATTGAGTATGCTAAGGTACAGTATCAACAAGTGTTGACCCTTACAGACGATCCAGATTTGCTTGATCTTGCCAGTACTTCGCTTGCTCAGATCCAAAATAAGCTAGCTAATATTTCTCAGAAAAATAATCCTCGAAAGGTTCTTCAGAAAGATATAGAATCACTCGATAGTCCAAAGGTTAAAGAAGCTAGCGATGCAGATAAAGCTCAAGAAGCTAACTATAGAGCCTTGCAGCCAGAGGTTACGCAAAATGTTGGCTCAAAGATAAATAGCGTATCTAGCAATAGGAGTATTTCCTATATTCTTGACCATGACGACTCGACAATGGGCGACCTTGCCATATTAGCTAACCCAGCTTCTGTTAATGTAGCTATTAAGCCAAAAGTTGCTGTAAGTGCTCGGGTTAACGGGAATGGAATAGTACCACCGCCACCTGCGATCGCAGCAAAATTTAAGAACCAGCAAGAGGTACAGGAGCAGGAAGATATAACTACTGCCCAAGAACCATCATTTGCCCAAGAACCATCATTTGCAGATGATGAGACTCTGATGGTTGAAGATGTGGGAAATATAATGATTGGAGATCTAGAAGATATAACAGATAAGGCTCCTGTATCAATTTTTAGCGATACGATCGCCAATATCCAAGAAGCAAGTCAAAATAACAAACAAAAAATTGAATTTCCACCTGTAGAATCTGTATTTTTGGGTTGGGGAATAGATTCTCAAAACACTGAAAACACTCAAAACAGTGACCTTAGTGAAGATCGTGACGCTTTTCAGGGCAATGTTCCTGCGAGAAATGATGCTTCCGCGATCGCATTAGAGGACATGTTTAAATTCTCTAGTGTCAGTCAAAAGATTACTTTATGGGGGGCTTTGGTAGCGACTATTCCTGCGATTGCATTGGGTATCGCAGCATACCAAGTGGGAGATGGGTTGCTATTAAATAAGGCTAAACAAGCACAGCAATCGGAGGCGATCGCTTTAGCAAACGTGACCAGAAATTTTTTAAAGCAGCAGATTAATGATGTGGAAGTGTTGCAAAAATTACTAGGCTCAACCGAAATAGGACAGAATAACTTGCAAAAGCTCCCAGCCTCTCCATCAACGGACAAAGCAACTAATCCTCTCAACGCATTGCCTATTGCTCAGCAACGTCAATATAAGCAACAGTTGACTAATCGGTTGAATCTCTATGGTCAAGCTTATCCTGAGTACAATAGCATTGCGCTGTTTAGCACAAATGGCGAGCTACTCGCTCAGTCAAGTAAATCGAAAACCTTACAAATTCTTAACCCTAATATCCTCAGTAAAGTCAGTGCTGTGGATAATGTCTTGCTTAGTAACCCTGTAGTTGAGAAAGATGGGGTATATCTTTACGCAGCTAGGTCAATCAAGAGTTCTGTTTCACAAAAAGTCAACATGATTTTGCAGGTTGAAATTCCTGTAAAAAAATTAGAAAATGATTTAACCAAAGCCAGTAAAGATGCCAATGGGAATAGCGATTTTTATGTGATTGACAGCTCTAACAAATATATTACTAGCTCGCAGATTGTCAAGGTTGGTGAAGATGCGTCAACAAATTTCGCATTAATTCCTGATTTGCGGACTTCACAATCATCTCGTCTAGGAGATATGGTCAAGAGCGATCGCAATGGACTATTGCTTGCTTATGCCCCCGTCCCGAATATGCAGACATATGACATGTTGACTTGGGATATATTAACGACAATAGATAAAACTAAAGCGATCGCTGGTAATCAAAGTCTACTGTTGGTGATAGGGATTGGCATTGCTGCTACACCATTGCTAGTAGCGACAATCGCCTATGCGCTATCTCGCAAACTTAGCTCAAGGCTGAAAGATATTCGCGCCGCTCTACGAGATATTAGACAAGGAACTAGTAATCTTAGTCTTGGAGCTTTGAGTATAGATGGAAATGATGAGCTATCAGATATTTCCTTAAGTATTAATAAAATGTCTGAACAATTCCAGACGATGATGCAAAAGCAAGAGCAGGAAAAACAAAACCTGCAGTTGCAAGTAGTGAAGCTATTTAACGTCTTAGCAAAACTTGCTAGAGAAGAAAAACGCGAAGCTCAAGATGCAGATTTGTCTGATGAGAATGTATTACGTCTAGGTAAGAAAGTGCGATCAGAGATAGTCCAGCGCTATGCGGAAGTTGAAAGCTATCGCCTCCAAAAGGAAAAACTTCAGGAGCATTTGATGCAAATGCTTAAAGATGTCCAAGCCTTAGCTGATGGGGATCTTACGGTTTCCACTCAATCGGTTGACGGCAGTTTACCGAATGTCGCTATATTTTTTGATGATGTCATTCGGGGATTACAAAATATTGTCGGTCAAGTTAAATCTTCGGCAAACCAAGTTAATTTCTCCCTTGGGCAAAACGAACAGGCGATCGCTAATCTTACAAGTGTTTCGCAAAGGCAGGTAGACACAGTGACACGATCGCTAAACACAATGCAGATGTCTAAGCTCTCAGCAACGCGAATTGTTAATAACAGCCAGCAAGTGTTGCAATCATCGCAACTAGTAGTAGAAAAACTGTCTGATAGCGATCGCTCTATTGATGCGGTGATGTCCAAGGTCGGGGAATTGCAAAATACGGTTACGACAACTGCTAAGAGAGTCAAACATTTGGGGGTTGTCTCTCAAAAAATTGCTAAGGCTATTTCTTCAATTAATGAAATTGCGATTAAGACTAACTTTCTGGCGATCAATGCCACGCTTGAAGCATCTCGGTCAAGCAATGTCAGTAGTGGATTTGTGTTGATTGCAGAAGAGGTTGGAGAACTAGCTGCGCGTTCAGTTACGGCGACGAAGGAAGTAGAATGCCTACTCAGAAATATTCAGAGCGAGACTAACGCAGTGATGACAGCTGTTGAGTCTGGCAGCAATCAACTCTCAGAAAGCAATACCTTAGCGATCGCGGCTAAGGATAGCCTACAACAAATTGCTCAAATCTCACAACAAATTGATGGATTAATGGTGACAATCTCCGAAGCAACAACTTCACAAGCCCAAACATCTGAAGGGGTTGCAAACTTGATGAATGATATTTCGCATATGGCTAAAAGAACACTTGCTTCTTCTTCAGAAGCTTCCAAATTAATTCAAGCAACCAGAGGATATTCTGGAGAACTTCAACAATCCTTGACTCATTTCAAAACTCGCTAAAATAGCCAAGTATTGCTAATTTCAAGATAGAAGTTTACTTGATATATATAATGGATTTCCCCATGATTGAAATAGAGCCACAAACCAAAAAAATCTTTTCTAAGGAAGCTCAAGCTTTGATGCATGAGTTGAAAAATAAAATTTTAGAGCTAGATGTAAGTCTGCCAAGTTTTCACCAACAACTTGATAGCATAATTTCTATGATCCAGTTAGTTCAGAATGCGGCAACTAACGCCAATTTTTATATTCCTAACTCTCCTTTTGCAGAAATAATTTACAACCTTGAATCTTCAATTAATCTATTGCGCGATCGCCAAGCCGAGATTGATTGGATTACCAAAGAATTGTTGATTGAAGTAATCAATATGTCCAGTCAAGTAATTAATGAATATTGTTTGGGAATGGATTTAGCTAAAGACTGGATAGAATTACAGCACAGCTTATTTGCCCAAATAAACGTACATTTACAATTTGGAACAAATGAAATTGCATCCCAAAAGAAATTGGAATTTTATGATATCGCAAATGAACCTTTTAACTTAGAGGATACATCAGAAGGTTTACATTTGTTTGACATAGATTTTGAGACAACAAACTTGGCAGACTCCTATGTATCGCAAATAGAGAAATTAGACAATTCAGAAGGTTTTCTAATGATTCAGATAGATCGGGAGGAGGATTTGGATTCCAACAAACTGTTTCAAGAAGTATCAGATAATTCTTATGATGAATTGACTACTTTATTTCCTGGTTTATTAACAGATTCATTTACAGGTGATTTAGACGAATTGACTGGGGATCTACAGGAGTCTGATCGAATTAGTAATGAAGAAAGATTGCCAATGCCAGCGTTGTTTGCAGAAATATTTTCAGCAACATCCGCTGAGCCACTACTAGACAATGATGACAAAACTGAAATTCAAAGTGTGAAGTGGAACGATCGCGAAGTAGCTATTGAAGATATGGGTGGCATTGAAGATGTTTGGACTAAATTTACAGCAATGGAGTCTTGGACAAAATCAAATGACGAGGAACTGATACCTGCTTTTGACTTATCCGATTTTGATCTGTCTAATAGTGAGTCTAATAATTGTATTTCTGAGGATATGACTCCTGACAATTTTTTTGAGTCATTAGATCACAGTACATCTAGTCTAGATTCTGAGCATTATTCCCAGCCCAATAAATCTACAAGTCAGAGTCAGTCAGATCCAGACAGCAGCACAATGCTAGCGGAAATGCTTAAAGAAGATTTTCCTGCTTCAGATATTGACACAGCTATAGAAGAATCTCCAATTTATCAGAATAATGTTGACGATGTCAGTTCTTCTTGGCATGACTTATCGCTAATAAATTTTGGAGATACAGAAATTTCCTATGCAGACTTCGCGTCCTTATCCCTAGAGGCAAAACCTGATTTGGATTTAGATATGGGTGCTATTAGTAACAGTCCAGTAGACATTCAACCTGATACAAGGGGAAATGATAATGATGCGACTATTCGCATTCCTTTAAATCATTTAGAAATGTTGGGGGATTTGTCAGAAGAATTATTAGTGCGTAAGGGAAGTTTAGATATTTATTTAGGTGAAATCAAAACGTTGTCGGGACAAGCTCAAAGCCATTTGCAGTTATTAGAGACTAACTCATCTGACCATAACCAAACTGTGATCGCGGGATTGCAAAATGCAGTTGAGCAGATTGTGAATGTACTTGCGCTCAGTGAACAGCAAACCTACGCGATGAGTCAGGATGTTAATCATTTAAGGAAAAATCTACGCCAAGTTCTCAAACATCCAATCTCTAGTCTCGTGAGAAGGTTCCCGCGTATTTTGCGCGATCTGTCACTACAGTATGGCAAACAAGTAGAGTTAGTTGTCCAAGGCGCTGGAGTAGAAGTTGAGAGATTAATTTCTGAAATAATCGCTGAGCCACTTGAGCTATTACTACGAAATGCTTTTAAACATGGAATTGAATCTCCCCATGATCGCCAGCAACATGGGAAAGCACCGCAAGGCAAAATTGAGTTTATAGCAACTCAAACCGATGAAAGTACGATCATTAAGGTTTGTGATGATGGTTGCGGCATTGATATAGAAAAGATCCGTCATCAGGTTGAACAATCGGCAGCGATCGCAGGTATGTCAGGTTTTTCAACAATGGATATGAGTGATGAGCAATTAATCAATTTAATTTTTGAGCCAAACTTCAATCCCGTACATAGTAATTCGGATGCTGGAGCTAAATTAAGTGATGTAAAAAAGAATCTGCGAAAGTTTGGTGGCAATATTTCGGTGCAGTCACAAAAAGGGAAAGGCACCCAATTTACCCTAGTTTTGCCGAATGTACTCTCCTTAATTCGCGTACTGCTAATTGATATTAATCAAATGTGCCTAGCCATTCCCAGCAAGATAATATTGGAAGTAATTCCCTGCGATTCCCAAGTTATTGATGCTAATGCGCAAGAGACCTTACTATGGCGCGATCGCGTACTGCCTATAGTTCGCCTCAATTCTATGCTAAAGCTCAATTGTCGCCATAGCTTGAGCCAATCAGTTCTTCAATCGAACCAATCTCTACAATCAACAAATTTACCTGAAAGCCAGAAGCCTTCCCATGCCGTACCTTCGCTTTTAGTCATCCATTACGAGAACGATCTATTTGCTTTGCAAACTGATGGTTGCTGGCACGATCAGGAAGCCACATTTCATCAGATTGAAGGTAACATTCTCCTTCCACAATTTTTTCTCGGTACAGTTGTTTTGGGAAGTAATCAGGCTGTGGCTTTGCTCAATCCTGCTGAATTAGTTAGCCAAAGCCTACACTCAGATGATCATGTTTTGATCTCTGAGGAGAGCCACTCAAATTTAGATAATCTGAGTAGTCTATCTGACTTTTTTAGTGCAGGAGATTCGGCACTTTCTCTTTCTATCTCATCTGCACCAACAGATAGTAACTCAGCCCGTGACTTGGTTCGATCCCCTGAACCTGAAAATCTAGAAAGCTCAGGACTATTTACCAGTGAGCTAGTAAAATCTCAGGCAAGGCGATCGCAGCCTAGAGTATTAATTGTGGAGTCTTCGGCTAATGTGCGGCGCTATCTAGCGATGACTCTCACCAAGTCTGGTTTTTTGACTGAGCAAGTTCAGGATGGAAAAGAGGCGATCGCGTTTCTCAAAAACTGCTTAGAGAGAAAGCTAAAAGTTGATGTGGTAATCACCGATTTAGAGATGCCTCAGATGGATGGATTCAAGCTCTTATCGAGTGTCCTTGTTGATAATGATCTGCAAAATTTACCGATCATTGTACTCACTGCAAAGAATAATGAAAATGATCGGAAGTTAGCTTTAGATCTGGGGGCGAAGGCATATTTCTGTAAACCATATCGAGAACAAGAACTCGTTGAAAAATTGCACCAAGTTATTTCGTGGTAAGTAGCTATGCATAATGCTCCGCCCGCGCAGCGGGCGGAGCAAGCCCTATTTTTATTGTTTAACTAAGCTGATGCTGGATTTGATAAGTTTTGGGCTTTACGACAAGGAGGGAATGCTTATTTGACGAAGCCTTTTGCTCCAAAACAACTACTAGAAACGGTTTATCAACATGTTAATTAACGGGGAAGTTTGCTATGGGTTTTGCACTTGGAGAAGTTTTTTGGCATTCAATCGATGCCTTTGGCAAAACCAATTATTACGATCGCCTTGCGGGCTGTGATGCCAGATGCAGGAATACGCCGCCTCGCCTGTGTAGTAATGGCGCTTGAAGAAATTATTACCCTTGACACACAGAAGTTGTTTCCTGTCCCAGATAAACTACCTAAACGTTCTAGAGCTTTATTGTCAGGTTTAGCAAAGATAGATGGCAACACTTAATCGCATTCAAGGAAAAGTTACGATGGTGATTTCTGATGTATAAATGCCGAGAGTTAATGGATTTAATCTGCTACAAGCTATTCGTACCCACGATCTCTGGTATACGATCCCCGTGGTGATGTTGACTTCGCGCACAGGCGATCGGCATCGGCAGAAAGCCATCAGCCTCGGCGCTAGTGGATATCTCAGCAAACCAATTGTGGTCGGAGAATTGATCGAATGTCTGGGTCAATTAGTCCACTAATTTTATTGGCGCGGCGAAGACGCGCCAATAAAAAGTTCATATTGTGCCTTTAAATAAACCTTGCGGTTTAAAGAGCAATACCAAAATCATAATTACCAAACCCACGCCCAGTTTATATTCTGTGCCAATGCAGTATTTCTGTAATTCTCCTAGTGCCGCAGGACAAGTGGTAGCAACTTCTTGGGAAATACCAACAATTAGCGCACCAGCGATCGCCCCATAGGGATTCCCAATCCCCCCCAGAATCACTGCCGCAAACATGGGCAAAATCAAGAACCAGCCCATATTTGGGCGTAAGTTGGTAATCAAGCCATACATACTGCCCCCAAAAGCAGTCATGCCGCCAGCAATTACCCATGTTGAGATGATCACAGCATTGACGTTGATTCCTGCGACTTTCGCTAGTTCGGGATTATCGGCAACTGCACGCATAGCTTTGCCAATTTTAGTATTTTGCAATAAATAGTAAAGCCCAGCGATGATCGCTATCGCTGCCACGATAACCACCATTTTGTTTTGAGTGATTGCTAAGTCGAAAATCTTGATCGCTGGAAAAGTTGGCAAATCATATTTCTGTGGTTTTGCGCCCCAAACCAGAACGATCGCATTACGAATTACCAACGCCAGACCAATCGAGACAATCATCATCGTAGTTGAGGTGGCTTTTTTAGCGCGTAACGGTTGCCAGAGGATTTTTTCGCAAATTAAGACTAAGCCGATGGAGATAATACTGCCAAAGGCGATCGATACGACAATATTGAGCTTGAGGGTAGTATTGGCAAGAAATGCAAGGTATGCGCCTAAGGTGAGAATGTCACCATGCGCAAAGTTAGCAAGGCGCAAGATGCCATAGGTAAGCGTTAAACCGACTGCGGCAAGCGCAATAATACTTCCAACAGCAATCCCATCAACAGTTGATTGCAGGATTGATTGTAAGATTTCCAGCATTAAGAAAATTTGATAGAACTTGATTGCTATTCATAGTATCGTTTTTTTGAAGGGTACATTTGGTGGGATATCAGGTAAAAATGCGAAATCACATCAATTTCCGATCAAACGAACCACAATAAATTTTTTAAAATTATTGCTAAGCAACACTTTTAAAAAATTTATTGGTTCGGAGTTGAGCGCAAAGCGCTGCAATAGATGAATTTGAAAAGCAAAAAGGTTATGTGAATAAACTTTTACCGAACAGAAAACAATAATGTCTAAACGAGATGATTTGCATTTCCCCCTGCGCCGTGCTCTTAAAAAAGACGGATGGATAATTAGGGCTTGCTGAAAAAGAGACTAAGCGGAAAGTAAGAGGCAAAGACGAAGAGAAAAACTCTTTGCCTGTCTACTAGGAAATTGCCAAGAAAGAGAATTAAAGCTAAAGTGCGGTTTCAGAGAAGGAAGAACAAAGAGTTGCGCGCAAAACATAACAAATGCCTGCACTTTATCAGTTTTTTATTCCTTGAATACCCCAAATTTCAAATCTTTCTTGTTTTCCTAGTAAGCCCTATTTAGCTATGCCATCTCACACATAACCAAAATCGCAGTGAGATTGTCATGACCATTGACGTTATTTCCTAACTCAATGAGTCTGTCTAAACCAGTTTGCAGATCGACCTCCTTATTTAAAATTGGTAATAAATGAGATCGCCAATTATCGTCGATCGCGTCATTGTCACACATGCCATCAGAACACAACAGAAATAAAGTTGTCTCTGTCAGCGCAAAAAACTCAATCGAAGGCTCAAGGCGATCGCTAGGATTAGGCCCAAGCGCTTGAGTAAGCTGATGAGCATCAGGTCTAGACTGCGCTACTTCAGGCTCAACACCAAGATCTAGTAATTGATTGAGAACTTCATGATCGCGAGTGATTTGTTCTAATTTTGGTTCTAATATTGATTCGAGATTAGGGCTATTAGTAACTTTATATATACGACTGTCCCCGACATGAGCAATTACAACATCCAGATCATGAATTCCTAAAACGACCAAAGTTGTTCCCATTCTACCCAGAGATTTCCGCTTTTCATTTTCATTCTTGGTGAAAATTACTTGATTTGCCTTGCAGATAATCTCATTAAGCATCTTCTCTCCTGGTAAGGTGTCGATCCAAAATGGACGAAATTGATCGGTAATAGAATTAACCGCGATCGCACTCGCAACTTCGCCACCATCATGCCCACCCATACCATCACACAACACAAATAAACCGCGACGGCTGCGATCGCTAATTTGGCTTTTGCCATTAATGCTGCGAGTTTGAAAAACCGCAACAAAATCATCCTCATTGCGATCTCGCTGCATTCCCACATCGGTCTTGCCAGCATAGGTTATATCCTGTAACTGCACTGTGGAAGATACAACCATCGATGTTTCTGATTCAACATCCGCAAAGTCTTCTAAATTGAATTCTGGTGGTAGGGGCTCCGACTCTGATCCATCCCGTGATGTCTCAATGTCGCTCACTAATTGAGAAGATGCTAAATCTTTTACCTGAATTTTGATTGTTTCTAATACAGACTCTAAATTTAATGGTCTTGTTGGAACTGAAGAAGGTTGTAGAGCCTCTTCTCCAAGAATATTTAGAAGTGTATCCATAGCAATTTTAGCGCCGCAAAATTGACAAAATTGGTGGCTATCAGGATTTGCAGCTTTACAACTAGGACAGATGCTCATAATAATTATTGCGTTGGCACAATGCTATAAATTTAGGCTAATAATAGAGAAGAAGACTTTAAGGTAATCGCACCCATGACTGATTCTACCAGACTCAATCCCGCTGAAGAGATCGTCCTTGGACGAGACTTTATGACGCTTTCTCAGCATGTTTTATCAACGTTTGGGACATTTTCGGCTGAGGCATACGATCTGAGTGCATTAATGGGACGGATTGGTTTAGCTGGCAAAACGATCGCTCGCCATCTTAGCCGCGCAGGTTTAGTAGAAAATGTACTGGGGGGCACAGGCGAAGTAAATGTCCAAGGCGAAGCGGTCAAAAACATGGATCGCTATGCCAATCGTGTTTTTCTCCGAGCCTTTGAACAGAGTGGCTTAGTTTGTCGACTTGCCTCCGAAGAAATGGAGAAGCCTTACTACATTCCCGAAAACTGCCCAATTGGTCGATATACGCTGCTCTATGATCCTATCGATGGCTCCAGTAATATTGACGTAAATTTAGCGATCGGTTCGATCTTCTCGATCCGTCAACAAGAAGGAGATGATGAGTCTGGAGAAGCTCTAGATTTATTGCAGTCAGGTCGCAAACAAATCGGTGCAGGTTATATTCTCTATGGCACAAGCACAATGCTGGTTTATTCTCTAGGTAATGGAGTTCATGCTTTTACCCTCGATCCTAGTATTGGTGAATTCATTCTCTTCCAAGAGAATATCCGTATTCCTGCTAAAGGTTCTATCTATAGTGTGAATGAAGGAAACTTCTGGCAATGGGAAGAAGCAATGCGTGAATATGTAAGATATATTCATCGCCAAGAAGGTAATACAGCACGTTATTCTGGAGCGTTAGTAGCTGACATTCATCGTATTCTCTTTCAAGGTGGTGTGTTTCTTTATCCTGGTACAGTTGGTCATGCTGATGGGAAATTGCGCTTACTTTATGAGTCCGCTCCTTTAGCCTTTCTAATTGAGCAAGCAGGTGGTCGCGCAACTACTGGAACTCAAGAGATTCTCGATGTCGTTCCCAAAAAATTACACAGTCGCACCCCGTTAATTATCGGCAGTTCTGAAAATGTAAAAGTAGTAGAATCTTTTCTAAAGGCATAAGGACATTGCTTTCTTACAGCGCTTTACGCTCAAACCCGAACCAAGAGCTTTCAAAAAAGTTCTTAAAACCAAAAAGATGAGAGGCGGCGCGAAGCGCCGCCTCTCATCTTTAAGAGGAAACTGTTGCTGACTTGATCGCATAGCGATCGCTTGACTTACCGATCGCAAATCTAAACGACTCATGTACGGTTTTGTTAGACTGCGTAGCAAAAACAACCAGTCCTACAATGCAAAGCCCAGTAGCGATCGCGAAGATATTGGTGATGCCTACAAAGCTAATCATCTTGCCCATAATTGGTCCAGCAACAGCGATCCCCACATCAAAGCCGATCCATGTCATGCCAAATACATAGCCGCGCTCTTGTGGAACCGTGCGATCGGCAAGCAATGCCACGATCGCAGGAATCACAATTCCTGAACCGATTCCTTCCGCAATTCCTGATAGTAAAAATTCATAATCATGGCTAGCAAAATAGATGATCGCCATCGATAATCCGTAAAAGAAGATGCCAATCGAAATGAAGATACCACGACCCCACTCATCACTTAGCCTTCCAACAGGGAAGCGAATGATAAATCCAGACAAAGCTGCGGCCATATAGAATAAACCTGCATTCAGGGCAATATGCTTCTGCTGCATCAAAATTGGCATAAAAGCACTGAGTGTCCCAAAGGATAAGCCAACCAGCAACAAAACTGTAGAAGGAATTCTCACTCTAGGATTAAGGAAAGTCTGCCAAAATTTTGGCTTTACTATAGATGCTGTGGCGATTTTGCGATCGCGTTCACTACCTTCGTCTTCAATTAGAGTTGTCAACAACAATCCCGCAAACGCAAGCAAAGAGGCAGTAATAAATAGAGGTTGATATCCCCAAGTCTCTTGCATCAAGCCACCGATCGCAGGGCCAAAAGCCAAACCCAAAGGATTTACTAAGCTCATATAGCCAATTATTTCGCCACGTTGCTCAATTGGCGCAAGGTCTGAGACTAAGGCACTATAGCTCACCGCAAACGCCGCAATACTAATTCCATGAATTGCGCGAAATAATATCAATAAAGGGATAGATGGTAATAAGGCATAGCATAAGGGAACTATTGCCGCCACGATCAACCCAATTCTCATTGTGTAGCGTCTACCTTTGCGATCAGAAAGCTTGCCAAGGTAGGAACGACATACGAGCAACCCAATCGCAAAAGAACCCATGATGATCCCGATTTGATCAAATGACTGTGTCAAACTGCGGATATAAAGCGGTAAGGTCGGCAACTGTGATGCCATGCTCGACCAGAAAAATAGACCAGCCCAAAAAACCGCAGTCAGATTTTTGCGAAGGTGCGTATCAAGGTTTGAGAAGGTAGTTAAGGACTGCATGACTCCAATATGACCAATAAATGACCAATGAATGAGCAATAAAATATACAACCCAAGCCGTCTGAGAGAATTCTTTGTTAAAGAACCTTCTACAAATGGCTTGGGCTGCGATTACTTATTTAAGATTGTCTTTTAAGTTACAGATTATAGATATCAAGCGATCGGGTGAATCCCTTTCATCTATATAGAAAAAACGTTAAGAATTAAAGTTTTTTCTATATAGATATCTCATTTAAAGTGCTGCAAAGCGACACTTTAAATGGAGTTGATAAATTAGTACTTAACAGGAGCAGGAATAGGTGCGCGATCGCGTCCAGCAGAAGAACGGCGCGAGTCATATCCGCCACCATCACGACCACCGCCATCACGACCAGAGCGAGCCCCATTTCCGCCTTGACCGCGCTTGATGGGTCTACCACTGTAAGAACCACCGCCGCCGCCATCGCGATCGCGACCACGACCACCCTCAGGGTTGTGAGGTTGCTTAGCCAACACTTGCAATGCAGCTTGTTCAGATTTATCAGATTGCAGTTGGGTATAAGCCAGTTGCAAAGCCGCAGCAGCGATCGCTTGAGGGTCATAATCCTCAACCAATTGCGATACCAAAGGTAAGAAAGAAGCCAAACGCTCACCTGTCAATGCTTCTAAGATTTGTTCCGTGAAGCGACCAATGCGGCGCTCTTGAATTTGAGCGACATTAGGCAATGGCTGAGGAGGAAGAGGCATACCAACTTGCTGCTCTAATTGACGCAACTTGTAACGCTCTTTTCCAGAAATCAAGGTGATCGCAATACCTTTCTTACCAGCGCGACCAGTCCGACCAATACGATGAACATAACGCTCAGGATCATCAGGAATATCGAGGTTAAATACGTGAGTCAACCCATCAATATCTAGACCACGCGCAGCAATGTCAGTTGCAACAACCCAACGAACTTGTTGATTGCGGAAGCGACGTAACAGAGCTTCGCGCTGAGACTGGGAAAGGTTGCCATGATACTCATCGACACTATGCCCACAAGACTGTAGAACTTCAGTCAATCGGCTAGCTGAATCCTTAGTACGCACAAAGATGAGTGCTGAGGTTGGCGCTTCATATTCCAGAATAGGCAACAGAGCTTCTTCTTTAGTGAGGTGATAGGGAACTAGATAAATCTGTTGGTCAATGCGAGTAGGCGTAGAGTCTTGACTCTCAACCTTGACAGTAACAGGTGATTTCAAGAAGTTCTTCACCAAGCGTTTGACTGCAGGTGGCATGGTAGCTGAGAAGAAAGTACTCTGCTTAGTAGAAGGAGTCGTAACCAAAATCCTCTCTACATCTTGAATGAAACCCATATTGAGCATTTCATCAGCTTCATCAAGAACAAACCAAGAAAGGTTTTCTAATTTGAGTTTGCCGCGCTCCATTAAATCGATTACTCGGCCAGGAGTACCGACAACCACATGAACACCGCGCTCCAATTGAATCATTTGGCGACTGATGTCAGATCCACCATACACAGTCAGGATTTTTGCACCTGGCTTGGTGTTAAAACTACGAATAGCCTGACCAACTTGAATAGCCAATTCGCGAGTTGGAGTCAAAATTAGTGCTTGCAATGAATCACTATTAAGATCCAACCGCTCCAAAATTGGCAGGGCAAAAGCTGCTGTTTTACCAGTACCAGTCTGCGCTTGACCTAGTACATCTGCTCCTGCGAGCAGTTGAGGAATAGCCTGCTCTTGAATAGCAGTAGGCTCTGTAAAGCCGATGGATTCGAGCTTAGCAACTCGTGCTTCAGAAATACCGAGAGAAAGAAAAGATGAGGGCATGGATGATCCTAAGATTTGCAGCAAATTTGTTCTAAGAACAGTTCGCCTATTCTGCCAATCGCACGGGATAAACAATCACTAACAAAGCCGAAGGACATCTCTGCCCTAAATTTTAAGCGGTTTAAAAAGAGTTTTTCGATGAAAACCTCAGCTTCCAAAGATTAGATTGCTTTGGATAGTCATGCAATGGGAGAAATCAGCAAAATGAAGTTAATTATTTCTAGTATAAACCTTTGTTAAAGATTGTAAACAATCTTTTAGTAGATTTATGACTATGGTATGGGGGAAAAAAGTTGATAGTCTACTCTGAGATAGCCTTCCAAGATAAAATCTTAAGATAAATTAGTCGTCGCCCAAAAGATTTTGTCTGGATGTATCCAACTTGTTCCAGAGTTCCTTGATCTGTTGATAAGCTTCATTTGAAGAAATCTTACCACCAGTTTCTAAGGCACAGATGATCGAAATACGATTAGTAAACTCTTGCAGGTTAGCATTAAACGCTAAATTTTGTGGCGAAAATTCGCCTCTAAAATTAGATATAGGGTTCAAGAATCTATCTTTATCAGGATTAGACATCTAGATGTAACTCGCAGCTATAAGCTGGACAGGTTGAGAAAAGCTCAAAGATCGCAGACGTAGAACTGTAGGGAAAAGCGATTATCCTGCAACCTGCCCGACTGTTTCGGACTTCCGACAAAATACCGTAAGACCGCAACCCCAAAGTAACGAATCCTATATTGATTGTTGTCCGAACCGAATTATAGCAAAGACAAGCAAAACCAGCAGTGCTATGAGATACCTAAATACTCTTAGTTAATACCGTTCGGAAAACGCTCCTCTGTAACTAGTTAAATAGTGCTAATTAGTTGCGGCAACTTTTTTGAGGGCTACAGCAAGATTAGACTTGCGACGAGCGCCAGTGTTGCTATGGAGAACTCCACGTTTGACAGCACGATCAATTTTGCTATAAGCCAAAGACTGTTTAGCATTAACTGCTGCTAGGGCTTCAGGAGTAGGATTAGCCTTGTAAGCATCAACTGCTTCTAAATAGCTTTTCATTAAAGTCTTGACGGCTGACTTATATGATTTATTATGCA
This sequence comes from Pseudanabaena sp. lw0831, assembly GCF_016584665.1. Classification (GTDB taxonomy): domain Bacteria; phylum Cyanobacteriota; class Cyanobacteriia; order Pseudanabaenales; family Pseudanabaenaceae; genus Pseudanabaena. The sequence continues at coordinate 3,894 of NZ_BBJB01000073.1, read as the reverse complement.
GACGGTTACGCTCAGTGATCTGAATGCGCTTCTTGGCGGACTTGATGTTTGCCACAGTTGATTCCTTTTAGCTAAATGACATGGTTTGAAGCGTTCATTATCATAACATTTTGATTAGATTTTGCAACCGTAAAACCAATTTACTTTTTAATTAGCCTTCTGATTGCTTTTTTGCTTTGGCTCTCTATGTTGACGAATCTCACCCTCAAACGCCCATGACCTACCTAAATTTTGTTTCTTTCTTTGGCATTTTTGGCTTGTGCTTTGTGGCTTGGATCTTCTCCGAAGATCGCCGAATCATCCCTTGGCGCGTCATTATCTGGGGTATTGGCTTGCAGCTAGTGCTGGGATTTCTAGTATTTCAGTTTGAGCCAACTAAGTCTGCTCTAGAAGCTTTTAGCAATTTGCTTAATGTTGCCTTTGATGCCGCAGAAGAAGGAGCGCAGTTTATATTCGGCAGAAATTCATTTATGGTGGCTGCTGCCCCTAAAAGCGGTATCTGTCCAACCCTTCCTAGAGGTTTAGGAAATATTACTAGCAGTCTATGTGCCGTCCGAGTCACAACTATGTTTGCATTAAGTACTTTTCCTGCGGTTATTTTCTTTTCTGGCTTGATGGCTCTATTAGAAAATTTGGGAGTTATTCGCGTAATTGTCGATTTTTTTGGTTGGGTGTTTGAGCGCACCATGAAGCTAAGTGGAGCAGAAGCTCTGAGTGGGTCAGCGAATATTTTTGTCGGAATTGAGGCTGCTATTGTTGTAAAGCCGTATTTACCAACAATGACCCGTAGTGAATTATGTGCAATATTGGCTTGTTGCTTTGGTACAGCGGCTTCTTCAGTATTGGCTATTTATGTTCGTGCATTAGAGGCTGTTTTTCCAAATATTTTGGGGCATTTGGTGTCGGCTTCGATTATGGCTATACCTGCATGTTTTGTATTGTCAAAGATATTAGTACCTGAAACAACTGTGCCTGAGACGATGGGAGGTATATCCAAGTTAGCGCAGCAAGTTGCAGACAATAATGCTGATGATGAATTAAAGTCAGCGGGTGGTGAGGTTATGAAGCGCGTTAGCCCCATGGATGCAGCTATTTTAGGTGCATTAGATGGCGTAAAAATGAGTGCCTCAATTGCTGCTGTTTTGATTCTAATTGTTGGTTTGGTGTATTTACTAAATCAGATGTTTGGCTGGCTAGCTGCTTTACCTTCCCCTGTTGGTGACGTTTTTAAGGTTGTTACTTTACCCAATATTCAGGGGTTTCTGTTTTATCCACTAACTCTGCTTACAGGTATTTCTGCCGATGATTCTTGGCAGGCTTCGGTAATTATTGGTAGAAGACTACTAGAAACAGCTATTCCTCCTTACAATGAACTAGGACGAGCCGCATTAGCAGGAGAGCTTAGTAGTCGCACCGTAATTATTGTGAGTTATGCCCTATCGGGTTTTGCTCACCTTGCATCGGTCGGAATATTTGTTGGTGGCACGATCGCATTAATTCCGTCTCGGCGTAAGGATATTTCGGAGTTGGGTTGGAAAGCTCTATTCGCTGGTACATTGGCAACCTTAATGATTGCCTGCATTGCAGGTGTATTTGATAATGGAAACCCTAGCATTTTGGGGGAAAAGAAAAAAGCTGTACCAGAGCAAGTTAAGCCATCGCCAAGTGCGTCGCCAACTACTTCGCCAAATAATATTAGTCCTTTGCCCACTGCATCACCTAAAGCATCACCTTCTCTACCTACAGCTCGTTAAAAATATCAAAGCCCCGCATCGCGGGGCTTTAATTATAAAGAATCCACAGAAAAGAGTGCCAAGCGCTCTTTTTTTATTGGTCTCGATATTGCTGTAATTCAGACTTTAGTTGAGCAATTTCGGCACGAAGATTATCAATGGTTTCTTGCAACTCATCTGGAGCAATATCGCCATCTTCTGTTGTCACAGTTCCCTTTTGGTTTTCGGCTTTTTCTAAGATTGCTTCGACGAAAGTACGGATCTGTTCGCGTTGTTCGGCATCAAATTTACCTAAGGCACTTAGGGCATCAGTTACCGTTTCTTCAATGCGATCAATTACAGCCTCAGCAGTGGCTCTACCAATAAAGAAAGCGTCTAATGGTGATTTACTCATGATTTAAATTATTGGGTTTATTTGGTTTGTTACCACTCGTCAATCGAATGTTGCTTGTAAGCTGTTTTTATGTCTGCTACTTCAAATATAGCAACAAAGTCTCAAAGTAGAGGATTTACAAAGCACACACATAGCTATTCTCATTATGAAACCTATTTTGGAGTTTCCAGCGCCGTAGGCGCTGAAAACTCCAAAATAGGTTTTGCTGCAAGTCAGCCTTTGGCTGACTTGCAGCAAAACCTATTTTTATAATGAGAATTGCTGGTACACACACAGCTCTGGATTCTAAAAAGGAGCTTTGATTTTTGGCTCTTTGTAATCTAACTCTTTCAACTTCTTAAGGATGCGGCTAAAGTAATCCTGCATATAGGATTCAAGAGTAGTCATATCTTCTTCTTCCAAACCGAATATTTTGTAGGTTTCCTTCATGTCTGCATCAAGAGGAATACCACTGGCGAGGACTTCAGCGTAGGTCATTCGCTCGGCAAAGCTCCAGCCAAATTCAAAACCAAGAGCAACTTTACGGGCAAATCGTAGCAATCCGATGGGCATGTTGGCAGTTTTTCTGGTACGTCCCGACATTCTTTCACAGAGCTTGATGATTTCGCTAGGCTGCCATGCTTTAGACCCTGCGATCGCAAAGGATTGACGCTCAGTTTCTTTGACAGTTAAGGCGCGAACGGCAAACTTAGCGATGTCTTGAGTGTTCATGTAAGCGATCGGTGAAGATTCGCCGCCGATCCAGATTGTTTGATTTTCTAGGATGGGGATCGCATATTCCCCAATCAAGTTTTGGAAAAATCCACAGGGCTTGAGAATGGTGTAGTTAAGATCGGTGGATGCTAGAAATTTTTCGGTGCAATGCTTGATGTCCATCAGTGGGACATTAGGATATTTTTCAGCATTGAGAATCGAGAAAAAGACGAAACGTTCAACTTTAGCGCGTTCGGCAGCTTGGATCAATGAAACTTTACCAAGCCAATCGACATCTTTAATGCGCATCGATCCCGTAGCGCGAGTTGTGGCTGCGTCAATAACTTCAGTGACCCCTTCTAGCGCGTCATCTAAACTTTGGACATTGTTCAGGTTGCCTGCGACTATATCTGCACCCCATTCTCTGAGGAAGTTTGCTTTTTTAGGATAACGAACAAAACATTTAACTTTCAGCCCCCGATCCAGTGCGTGACGGGTGATTTGACGACCTAATGTACCTGTCGCACCGACGATCAGTAAGCTCATAAAATTTTTTTATTAAATTGACTTTGTAAACATATATAAATCTAACAGATATTTGGTGACAACTTTTGGTAAGCGATACTAGCGATCGCGATATCTATCTGTAGACAGTAACCTAACCGAAAAGACAAAGTCGGCGCTTAGCGCCGACTTTGTGTTACGAAAGATCGCGGCATTTGTTATGTAACTGAATATTACGAAAATGCTGGCTAGCAAGAAGAATTATTGAGAACTATCAACGGATTTGAGTGGCTACTGTAGGCTAGCAATCATTAAGCATCAAAAATTTTTATCTAAATAATCGGTATTTTAAAAAATGTATAATAAATCAACTAAAGATCCTGTAGTTGCCGCAGTTACAGCAGGTTTGGGAGCAGGAGCAGTTGCTTGTTTTAGTGTCAGCCAAGGTCAAAATATTTTTGTAGCGATCGGGGTGACTGCTTTTGCTACGGTCGTGGCTTTGATTGTTGATCGCTTGTTTTTTAACTAACAGATTGCTAATTAAATAAAGCCAAAAAATGGTGTGGCGGG
>NZ_BBJB01000072.1 GCF_016584665.1 Pseudanabaena sp. lw0831 | reverse complement strand
AAAGCCCGCCACACCATTTTTTGGTTATAAAATAATAGAGGCGTGCTTTGCACGCCTCTATTATTTTATTTGTGAGGAATCGGTAGAAAATTGAGTACTGAACTTAAAAAATTTGTAATGTGGGGCAGCTATTGCGAAAATGTACTAGAAAAACGTGCACCTTTTCGGCAAGTACATCTTGATAACATTAAAGCCATGTATGAATCTGGCAGATTACTAACAATTGGCCCAACTCAAGATTTGACCAAAGTATTTGCAGTTTATGTTGCGCCCGATATTGCGGAAGCGCGGCAGTTGGTTGAAGCTGATCTTTATTGGCAGAATGGCATTTGGACTGATTATGAAATCCATGAATGGATTCAAGTTTACTAAGAAATAAAAGGTCACCGCTTAGATTTTAGACACATTAACCCCAAACCAATTGGATGCGGTGCGAAGCACCGCCTCTAATTGGTTTGGGGGGCGAGAGCTATAAAAGGTCGCCAAGCGACCTTTTATAGCTCTCGATTAGTATCTTCGTCAATGGGACTAGCGGCGAAATGATTGAAAAGGATTCTGCTGGTTCCTGCGATCGGTGGAGCGATGATTGCGCCAACTACGCCAAAAAGTTCTGCTCCGACAATAATTGAGAGCAAAAGTTCAAAGGCATCAAGATTTAAGTAAGGTGCAACTAGCCAAGGCTGAAGGATAAAAGCTTCGATCTGTTGAAGTGCAAAGCAAATAAATATAGCGATCGCGCCTTGATTAAAATCAACGCCCCATGCAGCGATAAAAATTGCGCCTAGAGCTATCAGTGCACCGATATAAGGAATGAGATTGGAGATCGCGACCAATAGCCCCAATGCTCCTGAGTAGGGAATCCCAAAAATAGAGAGCGTCAAATATGTGCAGAAACCAAGCAAACTGGAAGTGCCAACCCTCCCCACCACATAGGCTCCGAGACATCTGGTAATCGGCGGGATTAAAATTTCTACCTGTTGGCGAATCTCGCTAGAAAAAGGACGTAAACACCTCCGCACCAAACTATCAGAATGGATCACCATATAAGCAGCAATCAACATGCTCAAAATCCCAACCCCGATCGCATTCACAATTTGCAAAGTAAACACAAAAGTCTGGCTAACGATGTCTTTGCCAAAATTTTGAGCTTGGTCGATCAATGGCTGCGTTTGCAAAATGCGACTGAGTTGGTCTTGACTAAAATTAAACATTCCCCCTTTGGGCAATTGAATCTGCTCTAACAAATTTGGCAGTTTAATAAAAAATTGTCCAAGTTCCAGAATAATCTGAGGGGCTGGAGTGATTGCTAAAATGATAACTATCAATAAAAACAGGTAGAGGATCACCACAGCCCATACTCGATTTAAGCCAATTTTCCAGCGATTAACCCTAATGCGAAGACTAGCGAGTTGCTCAACTATTGGTGTGATCGCTCCTGCTAAAAACACACTAGTCAGCAATAATTGCAAAGTCTGTTGCAACCTAAAGGCGAGATAAATTGCTATAGCAATGATAGCTATGCGCTTTAGATATTTGCTGAGAAAGTTTTTGCCATTTAACACAGTTGTTCTTTATCTCTGACTAGCAGTTACTAAAAGAGTGAGCAGAGCTTCTTGCCGCCGCTACTTATAATTACCATAGCTAGCCACTCAATTACTAAAAAATTCACATGAACTATGGGTATGAAGCGATCGCGATCGGGCGACGTATTTTATTAGAACTTTTTCGCACATATCGGACTTTGCTCTTGTGGGTGATATTTCCTATTTCCATGCTGTTACTGAATGGTTTTGTCTTGGCAGAAGGTTCAAAAATTACGACCATTGAATCCTTTAAACTATCTGCCCCCGCCACATTAATCGGGTCAGCTTTATTTTTTAGCTGTCTTGGGGGCACAATGTCCACGATTGTCTCAGAGCGAGAAAGCTTGACGATTAAGCGTTTATTAATTTCGCCGATTAATGGAATTTCATACTTTCTCGGCATTTTCTTAGCCTACGCAGCGATCGGCATTGGACAAACCCTAATCATTTATACAGTTGCTGCGTTTTGGGAAGTCCGCTTTAGCGGCTCGATCGCTTTGGGGATTTTTGTGATTTTGGCAAGCATTGGATCATATGTGGGTATTGGATTTGTTCTAGCGACAAAATTTGCGCGTAAGGTCGAAGATGTCAATTCTTTGGTTGCAGGGGTAGGCGTACCGCTCTTAATTTTAGGGGGAGCATTTTTCCCAACCACATTTTTATCAAAAGATTTACTTTTAATTACCCAATTTAATCCTGTCTATCATATGAGCGAGGCATTTACAGCTATCTCAACTGACAGCAAAACCATGTCAAACCCAGACATGGTAATACATCTTAGGTTTTTGGTTGGTTTTTTTGTCGTGGCGATCGCCGCAGGTTGGCTTGCCTATAAACGTATGTTACAAACTGAAAGTCATTTGTAAAAGCAAAAATCAAAACAAAAAACAGAAAGAGCGCTTCGCGCTCTTTCTGTTTTTTTGGCATTAAGTTGCTATATTAGGCACTTCGATAAATTAATCAGGCAAGATAGCTGTCGCCAGTAATGTTAGGACAAAATCAAAACCCATCCCAAATATTGCCAAGCCTTAATTTTGCGAGGCATTTTATGCTGCGTCGCAAAGAACTCGCATGGTTTTATCAAGCTGGCGCAGGTTATTTTTTCCTGAAGCTTGGGAACAATCCGTTGAACTAATTCCTATGGCTGAACGTCATGAGATGATCTCCGCTTACTATCGCCGTCTCATTAGTGATGATCAACATATGCGATCGCATGTAGCCCGCGCTTAGTCATCTGGTAAGCCAGCACTTAAAAGCAACCCCACACAGCCTGACACAAGGCTAGTTGTAGCAATTGAAGACTTAAAGACAACTAACGAGTGAGATGATGGCGGAAAAGAAACAGGTAAAAACTAGCATTAGTATCATTACTCAATTTTATCCACCAGACTATGCAGCAACTGGTCAATTTATATATGACTTAGCAGGGGCTTTGGCGCAAGAAGGATTTGAAGTAAGTGTGTTTACTGGGATGCCAGGATATGCGTTTAGACAAACAGATGTAAAGCACGAAGAGCACGATAACGGGGTGTTTGTGCGGCGCACAGGCTCCATTCATCTGATGTCTAAACGAATTCGCAACAAAGTTTTTGGTAGTGTCTTATTCATAGCGCGATGCGTAGTTAAGTGTCTGAGTAAAGATATTCGTGGCTCACACTTAGTATTAACTTCTGCGCCACCATTTTTGGGATTAATTGGATGGTTTTACAATAAATTTTTTGGTCATACCTATAGCTGCATTATTTATGACATTTATCCTGAAGTAGCAGTTCGATTAAAAGTAGTGGCTCTCGATCATTGGATCGTCAAATTTTGGGAATTTGTAAACCGTAAGGTTTGGGATAGATCAGAATCATTGATCGTTCTCAGTGAGCCAATGAAGCAACTATTGATTAAGAAACATAAAAATCTCGCATGTAAGATTCACGTTATTCATAGCTGGGCTGATCCTAAATTTATTATCCCGATCGCTAAATCAGAAAATTGGTTTGCCAAACAATATGGATTAACTGATTGCTTTGTTGTTCTTTATTCAGGTAATTTGGGGCGTTGTCATGATCATCAAACCATTCTTAAATGCGCTCAATCACTAACTAGCCGCACTGACATCAAATTTGTGTTTATTGGTAACGGGGTAGGTTCACAGATTATTAAACAAGAGATCGGTTCTGGGAAATTACCCAATGCGCTGCAATTGCCTTACCAAGATCGAGAAGTTTTGCCATACTCCTTGACTGCCTGTGATCTCTCGTTAGTGAGTATTTTGCCGAACGTTGGCGATACGATCGCCCCATCAAAAATTTACGGCATTCTAGCTGCCGCAAAACCTGTGGCAGTGATTTGCCCCAAGGATAATTATCTGCGAGAAATTGTGGATGAAGGTAATTGCGGTAATTGTTTTGACAATGGTGATGCTCAGGAATTAGCAGATTATATTTGCTGGCTAGCCGATAATCCGCACATGCAAGAAAAGCTCGGCAAGAATGCCCGCAAATTACTAGAGCGCCACTACACAATTGATCAAGCTATTCCTAAATATATCAATGTTTTGGGGCTAAGAGATCAATGTCCAGATTCTGTTGAACAAAATCAACCAAGTTTTTTATAATCCCAAAAAGAGAATGGGGTTATATAACTATGCGACAAAGGCTTGTTCAATATATGTCTGCAAGCAAAAATCTGCAGATGTTGTGCGACGGACTAGGGCAACATCAAACCGACAGGCAAGTGCAGATAGCTGTGGATTTTGAGCTAAAAATGTAGATGCGGATTTAATTAGTTTAGTTTGCTTTTTTAGGGTGATCGCCAGACTACCATCAGCATCCCAATTGCGATCGCTGCGGGTTTTTACTTCAATAAATAGCAACCATTGGCGATCGCAAGCAATCAAATCCAACTCTCCCCAACAACAGCGCCACTGGGTTTCCAAAATTTCCCAACCATTAGCTTGTAGGAGTTGGGCTACCAGCATCTCCCCGCGATCGCCTACTTCTTTTGCCATAAACTTGATCTTACTACCTTCCCTTAGTAGTGTGCAGTTTCGCCGCACACCACTAATTATTCACTGCCATCATAAAAATTATGGAAACTACAGTTTTTACGTCCCGAAATTTTATCTTCACAGCTATAAATATATTGCTGTGTTTAGCTCTAATCTTGACAGGAGCTAAGCCCGCTTTAGCAGATGTATATGTGAAAGCCTTTCTCGAAGGCGCTGACTTTTCAGGGCGATCGCTTCAAGGCTATCAGTTTAATGAATCCGATCTGCGAAACACATCATTTATTAATGCTGACGCACAAGGAGTCAGTTTTTTTGCAGCTAATATGAAAGAGGCAAACCTGACAGGAGCAAATCTCAGCTATAGCACGCTTGATAATGCACGTCTTGATAAGGCAAACTTAACCAATGCTGTAATTCAAGGTTCATTTGCTTACGGTACATCTTTCAATAATGTGATAATTGATGGTGCTGACTTTACAGATGTGGATTTACGTCCACCAGTGCGTCTAAAGCTCTGTCAATCAGCGAAAGGACAAAACCCAGTGACTGGGAGACTGACTCGCGAAACTCTTGAGTGCGACTAAATCCGAATTTATGGGCATTAAGTCTTAACTTTACTGGAAATTGCCATATTTATATAAAGTTACCCTATCTTAGGGAGTATGATTCTCTGTGTGCATAGCACAGAATTTTTGGGAACTATTTGTAAATAAATAGTTTGACTGATACAAATACTTGATGTTTGTGCTGATAATAATTGTTCTGAGGATCGCTCCGCCTATCAGAGTATGCAGTTAAATGAAACTTCCAATGACCTATCAAGTGGCAGATTATTACAAAGAAGCTTATTGCCACAAAGCTTGCCTGCATACCCTGGGCTAGATATTGCTGCGGAAGTATGGACAGCAGTGGATCTTGGCGGCGATTATTATCAGTTTTTAGAGCAATCAGGGACATTAGCTGTCGCGATCGCAGATTCTTCAGGCAAATCAGTTGCTGGGGCAATCCATGCAGCTTTATTCAAAGGACAGCTTGATGCATATGGGCAGCAAGGCAGGCTCCAAAATCCAGCCTCTATGCTCAATTCTTTAAATCAGTTGCTATGTAAAAGTGGCACTGATGATGCGATCGCCTTTTGTTATGGTGCGCTTAACCTTTTTACCTATGAGCTGCATTTAGGTAATGCTGGTATTCCAGGACCATTAATTTATCGCGCTGTAACTAATACTTGTGAAGAAGTTGTCAACCCTGCGATCGCGCTGGGTCGTTTTGATAGTGCTACCTACAAAGCCACTTCGCGATCGCTTAATGAAGGAGATATCGCAATCTTTTTTAGTGATGGATTATTTGAAGCAACTAGTCCATTGGGAGATGAATTTGGCAGATCTAACGGTAGCGATATTTCACCACTACGCAAAACTGTAATTGAACTAGCTCAATATCCAGCTACAGATATTTTACAAGGCTTAAAGGTCGCCCTTGATCAATTCTCAGAACTAGAGTTTCCCGACGACGATGTTTCGATCGTAGTGATCAAGCTTAAAACCAAGGTTAAATTTTCTGAGCTGCGTAACTGTCCTTATCTTGAGGCTTTACAAGCATGGCAACGCTCTGAAGAAACCGATGAATCCTGCTTATTGAGAGGAACACGTCTTGTTGAATCCCTAGCTTGGGCAGAAGGGCAATCAGAATTACCTAGAATAGATCTTAATTTTTTGGAGGCTTCTCAAAGAGTCAATGAGCGCGAACAACTGATGGCAGCTCGCGCCGCCGATGCCGATCGCCTCGAAAACCTGAGTCAAGAGCTAGAAAAGAGCCTAGATGCTGAGCGTCGTCAACGCATAATTGCGGAGATGGGCGAAATCAATGAAAAAATTGTGGCTTACACTATTTCTTCAGAAGCGCTGTTTCTCTCTAACAATCATATTGAAGCAATGATTGCAGGCGTAATCGGTGGAGTCCAGCTTAAACGCCTCACAACTCAGGTCGATCAGAGTACCCTCGAAAACCTCCGTGCCAACACCCAAATTCGGGCCATTACCGCTTTGGAGCAGGTTGTCTATGGTACGCACGAATTTAATCGCCTTGAAGGGCATGGATTTTGGGTTAATAAAGTTTGCTATTCTCGCGATGGCAAATTTATTGCTTCGGCTAGCAGCGATCGCACCATCAAAATCTGGGATGCCTCAGGAGTTTTATTACAAACCTTAACAAGTCATACCAATTGGGTAACCAGTGTCGCATTTAGTCCAAATGGCAGCCAGTTAGTTTCAGGCAGCCGCGATAATATGGTCAAGATCTGGAACCGCGATGATTCTGCGCAGGGTAAATTTGCTTCTCAACCGCTCGCCACGCTCAGGGGACATGAAGGACCTGTTTTAGATGTATGTTTCAGCCATGATGGAGAGATGATTGCCTCGGCAAGCGAAGATACGACTGTTAGACTCTGGAAAAATGACGGCACGATGATTCGCACTTTACGCGGTGGTCACGATCGCTGGGTGACCTGTGTGGCTTTTCATCCAAATAGTAAATCTTTAGTTTCAGGTAGTGCCGATCGCAGTTTAATTGTTTGGAATACCTTGGGTGTAAGACTCAGACATCTACGCGGTCATGATAGCTTTGTCGAAAGTGTTGCCTATGCCCCCAATGGTTTAGCAATTGTTTCTGGAAGCCGAGATCGCACTGTCAAAATGTGGGGAGCAGATGGAATTTTACTTAAAACTTTTAATGGGCATTTAGACAAAGTATGGAGTGTCGCCTTTAGTCGTGACAATCACACGATTGCTTCAAGTGGTTTTGATCGCACAATTCGCATTTGGGATATAGAACAGGGCTTACAGTATACGTTTCAAGGACATGGTGATGTTGTTCATAGCATCGCCTTTAGTCCTGATGGCAAAACTCTTGCCTCAGCAAGCAGAGACACCACTGTAAAACTCTGGGCAATTCGTGGTACACCTTTACGCACTTTAATGGGGCATACAGATGAAGTCATCTCTGTCGCGGTTAGCCCCAACTCTAAGTTTTTGGCATCTACTTGCAAAGATAAAACTGTCAACCTTTGGAATGCCAATGGTACGCTTGCGGCGGTCTTAGAAGGACATAACGATAAAGTTAACTGTGTCACCTTCAGCCCAGATAGTTCAACCATTCTTACAGCCGCCGCCGATGCCAGTATCAAAATATGGAGAACTGACGGAACTTTAATTGACACCATTAGCGCCCATCGTGCGGAAATTTATAAGGTTGTCTATCGTTGCGATGGTCAGGTTTTCGCTTCTTGTAGTGCTGATGGTACTGTCCGAGTTTGGAGTGCTGATGGTAAATGGCTACAGACTCTCACAGGACACACTGCCGAGGTTTACAGTATCGACTTTGCTCCAGATGGCAGTATGCTCGCGTCAGCTAGTAAGGACAAATTAATTAATCTTTGGAGTTGGGACGGCACTTTGCTTGGAACCCTAGACGGACATAGTGCTGAAGTCTATACAATTTGCTTTAACCCCAATGGCAAGATGATTGCCAGTGGCAGCATGGATCAAAGTGTGAAACTTTGGAGTATTGAAGGGCAATTAATTAAAACCTTAAATGGTCATAGTGCTGAAGTCACTAGTGTTTGTTTTAGTCCCGACGGGAAATCAATTGTTTCCGCCAGTGAAGATTCGACCATTCAATTTTGGAGTGGAGATGGCACGCTTTTGCGAACCTTTAACGGGCATCAAGGGCCAGTTCGTAGTGTCTGCTTTAGTCCCAATGGCAAAATTTTGGTGTCTTGTGGTGAAGATCACAAAATCATCATGTGGAATCTCGATCTCGAAAATCTCCTAATGCGCGGATGTCAATGGTTACAAGAGTATTTAAGAACGAATATAAATGTTTCTGAAGAAGATAAGCGTACTTGCTTAGGTGGCTGTGGCTGGCTCTACAAACATCTCAAATCCACACCGCCATCTTAGAAAGGCTAGGCGGCGCGAAGCGCCGCCTAGCCTTATCTTTTTAGGAAAACTGCTTAAATTTTTTGATTCTTATGTTGGCGATTCCTTTAGCTTGGCTGCAACTTACTTATCAAAAGGGTCGTCTAGCGATCGCAATACTTGGCATCATGTTTGCCGTAATCTTGATTGCTATGCAATTAGGTTTTCAGGAAGCCCTATTTAAAAGTGCCGTTCTACTACACCTTAATCTGCGTAGCGATTTAGTGCTAATTCATCCTAGCTCTAACAATTTGCTAAATCTCAAAGAGTTCTCTCGCCGCCGACTCTATCAAGCGGGTGGTTTTACGGGTGTAAAGTCAATCTATCCTGTATACATTAGCCTAGCGGTATGGAATGCCTCTGAGATTGGCGTAAAGGAAGATATTCTCGCGATCGGCGTTTCTCCTCAAGCCAATCCATTCCTTTTTCCAAATATCAAATCAGATTTAGATAAAACGCTGCTCCCTGATGTTGTCCTATTTGATCGCGGATCTAGAGAAGATTTTTATGGATCGGTTACTTCTGAATACGAAGCAGCGATCGCCCAAGGAAAAATCCTCACCAAAGAAGTTGCTAACCGTACCGTCACAATTGGCGGATTGTTTACGATGGGGGTCTCTTTTGCCGCCAATGGCACATTCATTACCAGCGAACAAAATTTCCTAAGAATTTTCCCCGATCGTCTTGTCGGAAATATTAGCTTAGGTTTAGTGCAATTAGAAAAAGGTGTGGATGCGATCGCGGTTCGAGATGCGATGCGATCGCAGTTAGCTCAAGACGTAAAAATATTGACTAAACAAGAATTTGTTGACCTTGAGCTAAGTTATTGGTCAGAGGCAACGCCAATTGGGTTTATCTTTGGCTTAGGCGTGACCATGGGCTTTATTGTCGGTGTAGTGATTGTCTATCAAGTTTTATACAAAGATGTTTCCGATCATCTTGCTGAGTATGCGACTCTTAAAGCGATGGGATATAGTAACTTCTATTTGTTTCGCCTAGTTTTACAAGAATCTTTGTTGTTATCTCTCTGTGGATTTTTGCCAGCCCTATTGATCTGTGCAATTCTCTATAACCTGACCCAAAACGCCACGGGTTTGTTAATGGAATTTAATATCGATCGCATTTTGCAATTATTTTTTCTAACTATTGCCATGTGTTCAATTTCAGGAACATTATCGCTACGTAAAGTTCAAACCGCAGATCCTGCTGAGATTTTCAACTAAATATTCAACAAAAAGAGCCTTGCATAGCAAGGCTCTTTTTGTTGAATTTGAAGAAAAATAATTACTTCTTCTTCTTCTCATCACCGCCCTTAGGAGCGTCAAGAATCTTACTGACAACACCAGATCCAACGGTTCTACCACCCTCACGAATCGCAAAACGCATTCCTTGCTCAATTGCGATCGGGTTAATCAAATCGACAGTCATCTTGATGCGATCGCCAGGCATAACCATCTCAGCTTCACTACCATCATCCGCAGTGAAGGTAACAATGGTTCCAGTTACGTCAGTTGTACGCACATAGAACTGAGGACGATAACCAGGGAAGAAAGGAGTCTTACGGCCACCTTCTTTCTCAGTCAGAATGTAAACTTCACCTTCAAACTGGGTATGAGGATTGATCGACTTAGGCTTAGCCAAAACCATGCCACGCTCAATCTCGTCCTTTTGGATACCACGGAGCAGCAGACCAGCGTTATCGCCAGCCAATCCTTGCTCTAGGCTCTTCTTGAACATTTCAATACCAGTGACAGTCGTAGTCCGAGTATCAGTGATACCAACAAGTTCAACAATATCGCCGACCTTGACAGTACCGCGCTCAATCCGACCTGTTGCAACTGTGCCACGACCAGTGATCGAAAACACATCTTCAACCGCCATCAAGAAAGGCTTATCAACATCACGCTCAGGAGTAGGGATAAATTCATCCACAGATTCCATCAAAGCCCAAATCTTGTCAACCCAAGGATTTTCTCCTTTAACGGTTTTAGGATTGGCGGTCATTACTTTAACCGCTTCTAGAGCCGAACCACGGGTGATCGGAATATTGTCGCCATCAAAATCGTAAGAAGAGAGCAACTCACGAACTTCAAGCTCAACTAGCTCAATTAGCTCTTCTTCCCCTTCCATTTGGTCTTCTTTGTTCAAGAAAACTACAAGGTTAGGTACACCAACCTGACGCGCTAGCAAAATGTGCTCACGGGTTTGAGGTTCAGGACCATCGGCAGCAGACACAAGTAGGATTGCACCATCCATTTGCGCAGCACCCGTAATCATGTTTTTAACATAGTCAGCATGACCAGGACAATCAACGTGCGCATAGTGACGGGCTAAGGTTTCATACTCAACGTGAGCAGTATTGATCGTAATACCGCGAGCCTTTTCTTCAGGAGCAGCATCAATTTGATCGTATGCCTTGGCTGTTGCTTGACCCGCAGCTGCCAAAGACATCGTAATTGCAGCAGTTAGGGTAGTCTTACCATGGTCAACGTGACCGATGGTACCGATATTGACGTGGGGTTTGTTTCTCTCGAATTTAGCGCGTGCCATTTTTTCGTAATTATCCTTAAATTTAGTAATTGTTACTCTAGTTAATAGAGTATTTTCGGTAATTATTACTCTAGTTTATAGAGTATTTGTAGAGTACTTTAAAGCACTACTCTTTTTTGCCCTTGTTTTTAGCAATGATGGCTTCAGCCACATTCCTAGGCACTTCTTCATAATGGCTAAATTCCATTGAGAAGCTTGCCCTACCTTGAGTTGACGAGCGAAGGTCAGTAGAGTAACCAAACATCTCAGACAAAGGAACTCTTGACTCAACACTTTTACCAGACGCGGTATCTTCCATACCTATAATATTGCCGCGACGACGACTAAGGTCACCAATTACGTCACCCATGTAGTCTTCAGGGGTTTCGACTTCAACCTTCATCATCGGTTCCAGCAACACTGGCTGAGCCTTCATAACTGCTTCCTTGATTGCCATTGAACCAGCAATTTTAAAAGCCATTTCTGAAGAGTCAACGTCATGGAATGAGCCATGTACGAGGGTAGCTCTAAGGTCGATCACAGGATAACCCGCAAGAATTCCCGATTCACAGGCTTCTTTCATACCTTGCTCAGAAGGTTTAATGAATTCCTTAGGAATCACACCACCTACGATTTTCGATACGAATTCAAATCCTGTACCTGGTTCGGTCGGCTCCAAATTGATCACAACGTGACCATATTGACCTTTACCACCGCTTTGACGGGCAAATTTGCCTTCTATATCGGTGACGGTTTTGCGGATAGTCTCGCGATAAGCAACTTGAGGTGCGCCTACGTTAGCTTCAACGCCAAACTCACGCTTCATGCGATCAACAAGAATTTCGAGGTGAAGCTCACCCATGCCAGAGATAATTGTTTGATTGGTCTCTGGATCGGTCATGACGCGGAAAGTAGGATCTTCTTCAGAGAGAGACTGCAAAGCCTTGGATAGTTTTTCCATATCCTGCTTCGTTTTTGGCTCAACCGCAACAGAGATAACTGGTTCTGGAATAAACAGAGTCTCAAGCACAATCGGCGAACTCTCATCACAAAGCGTGTCACCAGTAAAGGTGTCTTTGAGTCCCAATACTGCACCAAGATCTCCTGCCCTGAGTTCATCAACCTCTTGACGATCATCAGCTTTGAGGATGATCAGGCGAGAAATACGTTCTCTCTTGTTTTTGCTAGAGTTTAAAGCGTAGGAACCTTTTCTCAAGACACCAGAGTAGACGCGAACAAAGGTAAGACGACCGTAGGGATCAGCCATGATTTTGAAGGCAAGTGCTGACATGGGTGCATCATCCTTGGCTTCGCGGATGGCTTCTTCACCGCTAGATAGCAAGCCTGTAACTGGTTTGACATCACTAGGAGCAGGAAGGTAATCGATAACGGCATCTAGTAATAGCTGTACGCCTTTATTCTTGAAAGCCGAACCACAAACCATCGGTACGATCTTGCCTCTCAAAGTTCCTTTACGCAGCCCTGATTTGACCTCGTCTTCGGTGAGTTCTTCGCCGTCAAGATATTTTTCCATCAGAGCATCATCGGAATCGGCTACTGATTCAAGTAGATTTCCGCGCCACTCATTGGCTAGTTCGATTAAGTCAGCAGGAATATCTATTTCCTCGATATCCTTGCCTATTTCATCTTTATAGATATAAGCTTTCATTTTGACAAGATCGACAATACCTACCAGTTCTGCCTCACTACCGATGGGCAGTTGAATTGGGACGGCATTGGAGCCAAAACGAGTGCGTATTTGCGCCATTACTCGCAAAAAGTTCGCGCCCATGCGATCCATTTTGTTAACGAATACGAGGCGAGGTACCTTGTAGCGATCAGCTTGTCTCCATACAGTTTCTGACTGAGGTTGCACGCCACCCACAGCACAAAAAACAGCAACCACACCATCAAGTACACGCATAGAACGTTCTACTTCAATTGTGAAGTCTACGTGTCCAGGCGTATCAATGATATTAATGCGGTGATCTTGCCAGTTGGTGCTGATCGCAGCAGCCGTAATTGTGATGCCGCGTTCGCGTTCTTGCGCCATCCAATCTGTGGTTGCGTTGCCATCATGGACTTCACCTATTTTGTGAACAACGCCAGAGTAAAATAGAATGCGCTCTGTAGTTGTGGTTTTACCAGCATCAATATGCGCCGCAATACCTATATTGCGTACCTTATCTAAGGCAATAGAGCGTTCCACAATAGTTTCCTCGTGTTTGTCAGGAATTGAGAATTTATATTAAGAATAGTATAGCGAGGCAAGCTAAGGTTTAATAGCTTTAGATTAGTAACGATAGTGAGCGAACGCTTTGTTTGCTTCTGCCATTTTGTGGGTTTCTTCACGTTTACGGATGGTTTGACCAGTTTCATTGGCAGCATCCATCAACTCGTTAGCTAGTTTAGTAACCATACTACGTCCAGCACGACCACGAGAATATTGGACTAACCAGCGAAGTGCTAGGGCGACACCACGATCAGTACGGACTTCCATCGGCACTTGGTAGGTAGCACCACCAACACGACGAGCCTTGACTTCGACCAATGGCGTAGCATTGCGAATGGCTCGGTCAAACACTTCTAATGGTGGATTACCTGTACGTTCGCCAATGGTGTCAAGGGCTTTGTAAACAATGTGAGAAGCAACAGAATGCTTGCCGCGTGACATTACACGACGGATAAGCATACTAATAAGACGGCTGTTATAAACCGAATCGGGGGGAGTTATGCGCTTTGAAGCTTTCGTTCTACGGGACATTACGGTACTAAATTCACCTTATAAAATGAATTGCTAATTTTACTAAATGGTTACTAAAACCTTTTGCGAATGATTCTTACTTCTTCTTCTTGCCAGTACTTGCGGCAGCAGCTTGACCTGGCTTGGGTCGCTTCGCACCATACTTAGAGCGTCCTTGCTTACGATCCTTTACGCCTGAAGTATCGAGTGTGCCACGGATGATGTGATAACGCACACCTGGCAAATCTTTTACACGACCGCCTCTAATCATCACAACGGAGTGTTCTTGGAGGTTATGCCCAATACCAGGGATGTATGCGGTGACTTCAAATCCAGAAGTCAAGCGTACCCGTGCCACTTTTCTAAGTGCAGAGTTGGGCTTTTTGGGTGTTGTAGTGTAGACGCGCGTACATACTCCCCTGCGTTGCGGACAACTTTTTAGGGCAGGAGACTTTGTTTTGGTGTTTATAGTTTGGCGCTCACTGCGGATGAGCTGTTGGATCGTGGGCATAAGTGATGATTTGGTATATCTGCGGCTGTGTATTCTAATCAACAGCACATAATTATAACAAAGTACGTCTCACAAAGTCAATTGCAAAAACAATTGTAATGATTCTGATGAGCTTTGTTATGGTTATGTCGGCTGTGGCGATCGCTGACTTTAAGAGGGACAACTTGTAAACAAAAGGCAATACAGGCAAAACTAACGATAATTTACAATTCGGGCAAAGCCTGCTGGGTCAAGACTTGCTCCGCCAACCAGCACACCATCAATTTCAGGTTGCGCCATGATCTCGTCAATATTATCAGCTTTGACGGAACCACCATACTGAATTGTGACGTTAGGGTTTGTAAGCTTACCACGAATCAGTCCGATCACGCGATTAGCTTCGCTAGAGGCACAAGTGTCTCCAGTGCCGATCGCCCAAATTGGTTCATAGGCAACAATCAAATTATTCTGGTCAACATCAATAAGATCAGCGGCGAGCTGCGAAAAAATCCATGATTCAGTTTCATTAGCATCCCGTTGCTGCTTGCTTTCGCCAACACAAAGAATGGGTGTAATGCCATGAGCTTGGGCAGCTTTAAGCCGTTTATTCACGGTTTCATCGGTTTCACCGAAAAACTGACGACGTTCGCTATGTCCGATGATGACGTACTTTATGCCCATCTCTAGCAACATTGGCGCAGATATTTCACCTGTAAATGCGCCATTTTCTGCCCAATGGACATTTTGAGCGCCAATACTCAGGTTTGCTTGACCGATCGCTGGCACGACTGTTTGTAAGATCGCCAAATTTGTATAGGGGACGCAAATGAGGATTTGCTGATCGGCGATCGCCGCTTGGGAAGCGGTGGCTTTGAGGTGGGCAGGAAATTCCGAGAAAAATGTTTTGGCTTCAGACTGGGTTTTATACATTTTCCAGTTGCCAGCGATAACGATTTTACGCAATGCTCGTTTACCCCTGAGTTAAGATCATGAAAATAAAGAATTGTTGTCTATTTTACCGAAGAATGGATCATTAAAAGCAAAGGTAGTTGCGAAGCGATTGTCTTTGCTTTTGTCCCCAAAACTGAATGAGTCTAGCAGAAGGCTGCTAGACTCATGTTTTAAAGTAATTCAATTAAAGTTTCTACTAGAGGTTTACTGGAACGTGTTGGCATTGATTAACTGTACGCTGTAGCCCTTATCTTTTCAACTACATAAGTTTGTCTCATCTTGTCTTCATGCTAGGTCTAAACCCAAAGAATCATTGGACAAAAAGTTAAGAGACCCCAATAACAATACAGGCTATCGAAGTTATCAAAACTACACCGATCTTTAGAATAAGCACTGCCCCGTAAAGATCGAAAGAATCGTGGGGAGCAACTAAGCGTCAATCCGATTTGACTTTTAACTCTTTCTTTTTGCTTCTCCTTTTTGCTTTCAAAATTTAAGCTAGGTTTGCGTTTGGATTGAGTTGCTTTGTCTCTTGTGCCATGTATATACATTAACTCAGGGAGTGTTACACAATACTATTTGTTTACATAAATTCACAAGTTTCTTGCGATTTAAACCTTCAACTCAAGATTGCAGCAATTGCTAAAGTAAGTGGCTGATTATTTGCCACTTAACGGTGGAGGTGGTGGTAGTGCAGGTGTGGACTCTACTGGCGCTGGTGCAGCAGCAGGAGTATCGACAATTGGCGCGGGCGGTTGTATTACAGCGGCAGGAGTATCAACAATTGGCGCGGGCGGTTGTATTGCAGCGGCAGGAGTATCAACAATTGGCGCGGGCGGCTGTATTACAGCGGTCGGCGTATCAACTATTGGCGCTAATGTTGGTAAAGGCGATCGCGCTGGAGTCGGATTATTAACTGATGTTGTAGCTTTGGGGGCTGGTTGCGATCGCATTGCGTCGCGCTGAGTCCGTTCTTGTTCGGCGAGCTGTTCATTTTCTCTGCGGCGACGTTCTTCATTTTCGCGCTGAAATTGTGAACCTGACTCTTCAAAAGTGACCCGCACCTTGACATTAGTACGTCCTCCTTCAGGTATAGTTTGCGGATTAAATTGCCATTTACTCATCGCTTCGATGGTTTCGAGATCGGTTTGCTCATCACCGCTAGATTGGCGCAAGCGCACATTTGTGACTCTGCCATCGGAACCAATATCATAGGTGACTCTGGGCGTTCCTTCTTTACCTTGATATTGGGGCTTTGGACAACTGAGACATTCAAGTTTTAGGGGCTTAGCTTCATTAGGTGTAGTTATGGCAGGAGGTGATGTGCTGGTTTGAGTTCCTTTTCCATTTGGGTTGCCATTGACGACGCCACCAATTACTCCATCTTTTTTGCCATTAGGATTACCATTGATTTTGCCGCCAAGCACAAAGCCTGTCGGGATTTTAGAATTGCCAAAACCTGAACCAATTCCATTTTTGGCTATGATCGGGCCACCACCCTGCTGAATTTTTGTGTCGCTAAAACCTGTAGTAAGCAGAGGTTTAAAACTATCTGGAGCCGCCGCGTCTTTGCCTTCTTGTAGAGGTGTTGTAGTTTCAGGAGCAAGGGCGATCGCAGGCGGTGCAGCATCAACAGGTTGATTTGTTCCGATTTTGTCAATTGGCTCTGCTTCTTTAGCGACTTCTGTAACTTTCTCTTCGGGTGTTTTTGTCGTATCGACCACAACTTCCATTGTGTCATCTTCTTTGCTGACAGGTTTCCACAAAGTTGGCATTGGAGTGATCATGGCGGCTGCATGAATACAAGTTGAGCCAACAAAACCTATGAATAGTAGCGATGCTAAGGTGCGATTTTCTTTTTTAGATCGGATTTCATCAAGTTCAGATACATTCATAGGTCTATTTCCTAATTAGTGTTTTAATTTTTTAGATTGGGATCTCATTAGCTGCCTTTGGTGGCGATCGCCATCTTTACACGGGGGATCTGACGCAGTTGATCCATAATTTGAATGACATCGCCATGCTGGACGCTACGATCGACATTGAGAACTACTACAAGATCTTGATTTGGTTCTAATAACTGTTTAACGCGATCGCTAACTTCGGCGATTCCAATATTTTGTTTGTTTAGAAATACTTCTGTCTTATCATTGACGCTGATTGTGGCGCGAGCAGGTGTTTTTTGCATCGCTCCCGATTGAGCCTTTGGTAAGTCAACTGGTAGACCTTCAGTACGATTGAGAAATAATGAAGACATGACAAAGAAGGTAAGCAATGCGAATAGAACATCTAAAAGCGGCACAACATTTTTGATTTCCATAGCCTGATCTGACATGTCTTCGTCATGGCGACGGCGATTTCTTCTAGACATTGGCTATTACCTGTTGATGTGCTTGTTGTCGATGCGATCGCAAATGTTGTAACTCTAATTGAGCGCAGCATTCATCAAAATAGGCTACTTGCTGAGCATAAAGCGATCGAAAAATACTGGCTGTAATTAAAGCCATAACCGCTACAATCAATCCCACCGCAGTAGAAATCAAAGCTTCACTGATCCCACCTGTAACATTAAGCGCTTTCGAGCCGCCGACATCACCTAGGGTGAGCGAGCCAAAAGAAGCAATCAATCCTGTCACAGTTCCTAGTAAGCCGAGTAAAGGGGCAAGTCCTACAATAATTTCAAAGATATTGTTAAAACGCTTGAGCTTAGGAATTTCCGATTGTGTCCGCGCATCAAGAGCAAGGACAAACTCAGTGGGTGTCGAGTTGGGGATCGATATAGCTTCTAGATAAATGCGGGCGATCGGTAAATCGGCATGTTTTTGTAGAAAATCTTCAGCTTGAGCGGGATCTTCTTGGTAAATTTGCAGGGCTGTCCTGACGACTCGCTTTTGTTGTTTCCTAACCTGCGACCAAAAAATAGAACGCTCGATCGCTAAAGAAACAACTAAAAATGAGCAGAACAGGAGTGGAATAATCGTATATCCACCTGCGACTAGGGTATCAAACAGTTTAGACATATTGTGAAATTATGCTAGGCATTTTTTATAATACACTAATGCAAATATTTAGCAGTAATAATAACGTATATTTGTATTAATGTATTATGGTCATATTTCGTGTATGAGCTATACAGAGTTGGTTTCAGGTGCTTTTGCTAGGATGCTATAGTTCTCCAGATACTACTAAGAAATGAAAATTTATTAAAACCCAAAATTGGTGAGGCGGGTTTTGCCCGCTTCACCAATTTTGGGTTTTATTCCTAAACTTGTGAAAACTCTCAGTAGTTTCAATGCAAATCCTTAATTAAATTAAGTTTAAAAACTAGCTTGTAAGCCAATCCGATAGGTGAGCCCAGGTTGAAAAATGCGGTTAGTTTTTTCGTAGCTTTGATCAGTTAGATTTTCTAGACTTAGGGTCAAAGATAAATCTTTGTATAATGGAACCTTAGCATTAAAATCTAGGCTGAGATAAGCTGGTGAAAACTCAGTAGGGTTAACTCCTGTGGCGGCAAATACCGATCGGCGAGAGCCACTGTAATAGTTAAAGAATAGATTGGCTTGATAACCATTGGAGTTATAGTTAATACCCAACTTAGCGACAGAATAGGGAACTGTAGCTAACTGTAAGCCAACTTCAGAAGCATTTCTACTACTAGTAACTATGGCATCGGTGTAGGTATAGTTGAAGAATGATGAAAACTCAGGGGTGATTTGCAACTTTAAAGCCGCTTCGATACCATTGGTACTCACCTGTCCTACATTTTCCCAACGTCCTGCAATAATTCCGAGGCGATCGCTTAAACTGCTGCCAAAATAGGTTAATTGAGCAACGAAAGAATTGGAAAGATTAAAGTCAAATCCCGCCGTATACGCCACACCTTTTTCAGGGATCAAGTTAGGATTAGGAAGCCAGCTATGAACGCTATCAGGGACAAATAGCTGATCGAGTCCAGGATTGCGCTGGAGAACTGCAAAGCTGTTGCGGAAGATGATCTCAGGTGTGATATTCCATCTAGTCCCAACAGTGGGATTGAGATAACTACCAAAATCATTGGTAAAGTTTTGGCGCAAGCCTAGCTCTAGCTGAAAATTGTTATCAAGTTGCAAAGTGTTCAGGGCAAACAAAGCCACAAGTGTACGATCGCGACTGACCACACCAGTGTTCACGCTGAAAGCAGGATTGTTACTAAACACGTCTCCACGGATAGAACTACTACTGATATCCAATCCTGATGTGAGCTTATAAGTCGGTGAGATTTGCCATTGGCTTTCAACACGACCGCTTAGGGCTTTAGAGTCTAAGGAACCTGTCCGAAAGAACGCTCCTGACGGCCCGTAAGTATTGAAAAAGTCTTGATTGTACGAGATTGTGGTTTTGAGAATAGAGTCATTACCGTCGCCCAGTTTGGTAGTTAGAGTTGTGCCGATATTTAGCAAATCATGATCGAGTCGATCGCGTTGTAATGGAAATCCAAAATAGAGCAGTCCGCGCCGACTAGCGGTCTTGTAAGCATCAAGGCTAAAAGAATTGCGAGGATCAAGGGGAGCTTCGACACTGCCATAGAAGTTGTCAATGCGGGTGTCGCCATTAAACAACCTGCCATCAGCAGGATTGCGGTTAGCAGCACCCACTGGTACAGGATAGTTATTGTCAGTGCTAAAACGTTCATAACCTAAACGGAAGTTGACATCATTTAAAGTGCCGCCATAGCCAACTCGATAGCGCTGATAGCCATAGGAACCAATCTCTACCCCTGCGGTTGCCTTGAGGGGTTGCGGAGATTTTTTGGTAATTAGATTGATCACTCCACCAAAGGCTTCTGAACCATAAAGAGTTGCGCTAGTACCACCTGTAAGTTCTACCTGATCGATCGCATCGGCGGGAATACCGTTGAGATCAGTACCGCCGTGATAGGTATTAACGTTGCTACCAAAGGAGCGCCCATTGATTTGAAATATGGATTGATTGATCGAAAAGCCACGAAGAAATGTCCCTGTATGAATATCAGCACCAAAGCCATAATCATTAATCGCAAATCCTGGCAAGCTGCGTAATAGCTCGGCGGCAGTACTAGGGTTTTGTTGCTCGATTTCGGATTTTGGAATGATATAGGTGGGGGAAGAACTAGGTGCAAATGGCGATCGCGTGCCTGTAACTCGGATCTCGGTTTCATCGCTGTCATCTTCAACCGTGGTTTGAGTGATCGGTTGAGATGTTGCTGGCTGAGTAGAAGATACCGACCTTAAATCTGAACTGCGGTGCGAAACCTGCGATCGCATTTCCTCAACAGTTAATGGCTCTGCATTAGCCACATTAGTCAAACTCCAAAATGCCGATAAAAAACTAGATGCCAATAATAGCAACTTTAAAAGACTCATATTTACCACTCCTCACAAGTTAAATCAATTGACTTAACCTATATAGTGAATTCAGAAACAATTAGGACAATTCAAAAACCTCAACAAAGATATCTCTGAATACGTTCAGCCACTTCTTCTATAGGCTATATTTCTAAATACCATATAGGTTGATATCTCAATTGATTAACTGTCTAGTATTGGTTGCCTAATGAAAAATGTCAAAAGACACATTATCAAATAGAACGCTTCTTGTATGGATATGCAATGCATTGTTTAAGAGCGTGTTTGGGAAGTTAATACGCACAAAATTTTCAGTTAAAGTAAATATTTTTTCATTCAGAATTGGCTACTGGCTACATACAAGTCAACAAGAACTTAAATCATTAACGATATTAACTTGCAATAATATTACATATTATGCTAAATTTCTTCAAGTAGTTGATAGTATATCTCATTAAGTTATTCGATATTATCAAGGTTTTTTTGCTTAACCGTACATCCTAAGATCTTAACTAACTATGTACAATTTCGTTTAAATGAGCCTAGTATAAGGATTTCCGTGTTTGCTGTAACGATCATTTAGTGTTGGCAAAATCAAAGAAATTAGAATAAAGAGATTTTAAGTCTTATTCCAGTTTCTTTAGCTAATGTCATTGTTGGCTCAAATCCTTTTATCTTTATTGAGAATGATTTAATTTAAGTTTATGGCTATAAAAATGAAAAAAATCCGCTATTTGGCGATCGCAATATTTGTACTAGCCCTTGTCTGGACAGGCGCTTTGGCAGCTCAAACCAGTTCTTACAATACCCAAGTAAATAATGGAGTAGCTTATTTTCGCAACCGCGCTAACGATCAGCTCCCTTTGGTAGAAAATCTTGTGTCAGCCCTGAATAGTGGCGACTTAGAGCGAGCAAAGACGGCTTATGTCAATTCTCGACCTCCATATGAAGAGATAGAAGTTTATGCTGGCAGCTTTGAGAAAGAAGATACAGATATAGATGCCCGTCCTTATGCGATCGATGGTGGTGAGACTTCCCCTGAATACAAAGGATTTCATAAGTCAGTTCTTAGTAAAGATATTGTGGCTGAAGAAGAATCTGCTTATCGGGATTGTTTGAAAACAGTTGCCCCATTTTTCCGTTCGGGAGAAATAGCTGCTATGCCGAATAGCCAAGTCTTGATGACCGATCGCGGTGCGATCGTGCGTGCAAGTTACCGTTATCGCGATGTATTGCTCAAGTCTAAAGCTGCGCTAAAAATTCCCGATCCTGCATAGTTTTGCTAGGAGATAACCGCTTTATCTCGGATTTAAAACCTAACTTTGTGCAAGGTTCCGAGGCTTAGGTTCGCAAAAAAATGGGGCAAGCGCCAACTTGCCCCGAAATTATCAATATCAAATCGATACACAACATCATAATGAAATACGATCGCATTTTGTTCGCTGGGGCTACCTTTGCCATTGCTAGCATTGCTATTCCCGAATTTTTAAGCTCCGAGATTGGTTATGCCTCAGCCGAAAATCTAATTCAGGCTAGTAATCAAATAGACTCTGAATCTGTGGAGAAAGTTCAAACTGTTGAGAATTTGCAACAAGTCTCAACCAAAGCATCAGGATTACTTGCCCAAAATGCTACTAACTCGGTGAAAGTGACGGGTATAAAGGTAAGCCCCACGACTAATGGCATCGAAGTAATTCTCGAAACAGCCATTGGCAGCATCACACCACCCGCACCACAAACTTCAGGGAAATTAGTTTATTTTGATATTCCCAATGCCACGTTATCGCTGCCAGATGGCGATCGCTTTCTAGTTGAGAATCCAGCGAAAGGTATTGCCAATGTTTCTGTGAGTCAGGCAAATGCTAGTTATGTGCGCGTGATTGTTACAGGCGTTGATGCTGTACCTCAAGCAAGTGTAATTTCTCGTAATGCTAATCCCAATCCTGTCGCGCAAACACCTGACGATGGCGAAGAAGACATTGTAGTGACAGGTGATCGCGCTCCTAGTTATCGTGTTCCCAATGCCTCGGTCACTGGTACAAATACCCCCATTCTAGAAACACCATTTTCAGTGCAAGTGATTCCACGCGATATTATTCGCGATCAACAGATTACTCAAGTCAAAGATGCCCTTAATAATGTCAGTGGTGTTACCTTTGGCGGTGATGTCCAAGGCAGAAGTGGTAATACCTTCAGTATTCGTGGATTTACAGGCTCTCCAGTGATCCTAGACGGATTTAGAAGATTTGGCTCCTCTGGAGAAGCAGGTACTCAGCCAAATTTTGAAGTCGCTAATCTGGAACGCATCGAAGTTCTCAAGGGACCTGCTTCGATTTTGTATGGTGCGATCGAGCCAGGTGGACTGATAAATTTAGTGTCCAAGAAACCTTTAGCAACACCATTTTATGAAGTAGAACTACAAGCAGGTAGTAGAAACTTCATTCGTCCTCGATTCGATTTTTCTGGTCCTTTATCTGATGATGGCAAGGTGCTTTATCGAGTTAATGGGTTGTTCCAAAATCAGAATGTTTTCCAGAACTATACACAACCCGACCAGAAGTACTACATTGCCCCCACGATCGCTTGGAAAATCAACGACCAGACCGATCTAAATATTGCCTTTGAATATGCAAATAGCACCCGTCCTGCCACCTTTGGCATTCCTGCTGTTGGTAAAGGAGTTGCTGATATACCACGCGATCGCATCATTACTGAACCCAGCGACACGGTTACAAATACAACTGTAAATCTTGGCTATACCCTCGAACATCGCTTCGATCCCAATTGGAAACTGCGGAATGCTTTTCGCTATACATCCTATAACTATGACTTTGGCGTAGTAGCTTTGCCATTGGCTTTCATTGAAGCAACTGGGAATGTATTTCGTGTCCTTGCTTCTCAAGAATCCCAAAACAAAGATTACACTTTTCAAACCAATGTAACTGGTGAATTTGCTACGGGTGATGTCAAACATACGCTGCTTGCAGGTATAGACTATGTTTACAGAGACAGCCGCATTATATCAGCCGTAGACTTTACCCCTAGATTTCTTAATCTATTTAACCCTACCTACGGATTGGTAAAACCCAGTGAAAATACTTTGCCGAATTTTGGCGGCAGTACCACAACGGGTAATAGTTGGGGCTTCTATCTGCAAGATCAAATTTCCATCCTCAAGAATTTGAAACTACTGGCAGGTATCCGTTATGACGTACTCTCGCAAAGGACTGTAAATATTCCAGGATCATCAACAGATTCAGGTGAAAGTACGCTAAATGCCAGTGCTTTTACGCCTCGAATTGGATTATTGTATCAATTGACTGATACGCTCTCTCTCTATGGTAGTTACTCTCAATCGTTCACACCAAATACAGCAACCACAGCGTCAGGACAAGCATTAGAACCACAACGCGGTTGGGGCTACGAATTTGGCATTAAATCAGAGTTTTTAGATGGCAAGCTTTTTGCTACTCTTGCCTACTTTGATATTACCAAACAAAATATCGCTGTTACCGATCCTAACTTCCCTCTCTTTTCGATCGCTTCTGGTGAACAACGCAGTCGTGGTATCGAGTTTGATGTTTCAGGAGAGATTCTGCCTGGATGGAAGATCATTGCTTCCTATGCCAATATTAACGGCGAAGTCACGGCTGATAGCGATCCCACAATCATTGGCAATAAGTTGTTTGGACTACCTCAAAATAGTGCCAGTCTCTGGACTACATACGAAATCCAGCAAGGTGATTTGCAAGGACTTGGGTTTGGACTGGGCTTTAAATATGTTGGCGATCGCCAAGGTGATCTATCGAATAGCTTTGCTCTCGGTAGCTACTTCACCACCGATGCGGCAATTTTCTATAAGCGCGACAAATGGCGTTTTGCTCTTAATTTCAAAAACATTGGTGATGTCAAATATATCGAAAGTGCTTTTGGAACGA
This sequence comes from Pseudanabaena sp. lw0831, assembly GCF_016584665.1. Lineage (GTDB taxonomy): Bacteria > Cyanobacteriota > Cyanobacteriia > Pseudanabaenales > Pseudanabaenaceae > Pseudanabaena. The sequence goes on along the minus strand of NZ_BBJB01000072.1, from coordinate 44,018 downwards.
GGGGAGCCAGCAATAACTTTGGCGATCCATTCACCGTAGTTGGTTCTGTTTCTTTGCAGTTTTAAGCATTAATCCCATAGATTTCAATAAACCTTGGCAATAGGCGTATCCAAGGTTTGTTGAAATTCCTGCAACAACGATTCTAAAAACAGCAGATCGTTCGTCAAATCTGAAATCTCATCATCAGAGATCGCTTCGGTATCTAATTGGTTTTGATACGCAGCAATCCTAAATTCTAAAGCTTCCACCATAAATCGTATTGTCTTTGGAGATAAATTTATCATGATGTTTCTCAACTTACTTTATAAAACTGCTCACCAACCAATCTTAAAGCCTCTTGATAATCATCTAACGGCATGGAATAGATTGGCTCCCACAACCAGTGATTACCATAATCATTCACAACTCGAAGCTCATTTGGGATCTCAGAACCTTGATCGAGTTTCCACCAGTTTTTACCACTTCCACGCACAGAGAAAGTTGATATGCCACCTGAATTTGCTGCCACCCAAGTCTTACCTCTATCCTCATACATTTCAATATCTTTAACTCGGATATTCTCTAACCTAGCGGTAACAGCATTTCCCATACGGTATAAATCAACTGGCGTTTTCCTCACAGCATTTTTCCTAGCTCAAAATCAACTGCTCACTACTCTGAACATACCAAATAAAAACATGAGTATCAATAAAAATTCTTATTCCATATATTCCTTGAATTCTTCTAAAGGCTCATCAAAGTCATCCGACATCCAGATTAATCCTTTAGCACTACCAGGCTTACGGTTTGGTTTTACTGATTGTATTGGTGTGAGCCTGATGGCAGGGCGATCGCCGTTGAGCAAAATTACTTCTTCACCATTGATCGCCGCTTGAACCAAATCGCTAAGGTTAGCAGAAGCTTCGACTAAAGAAACTTGCATGGTTTTAACTCCAAACAATTAACACTATCTACATTATCATGAAAAATTATTCAATCACTTTCATCGCAGTTAGTATAGCGATCGCACCTCTAGCCCTTCAAGCCGAGCCACAGATCGTTTCTCCTAATACCCACAAAGTTCCGTTTTTAGGACTTGATGGTACATTTCTCATCAATCAAGATCATCAAGCATCTATAAACGATCCGCGCAATCCCAAGCGTTTAGTTGTCAACAAAATGGAGAAATTTAGTTTCTATGCTGATAACGAAGGAACTCAAGCGATCGCTAAAGACTGCACTTACATCTATATGGGTGCTGCCAAAGATCCTAAGTTTTATGACCTATTCAAATCAGCAATTTGGGATCAATTTGAACTTGCAAAAGATGAGAAAGCCGATCCCGCTTGCGATCGCTTCAAATACATCACTGTTGTCGTCCCCCATGGCGACCCTGCTCATATGCACTTCCGTTATGGCGACACCAAATCTGACCTCACCACACTATTGAACATGAGCAAAGATGAGGATGACAAAAAGTCTTTCTCTCCTTGGTTTGCGACCTACTGCAACAATGGTAGAAATCGTTGTGGTGAGGGATGATGAAAATTCGTAATTTAGTGCGATCGCTACATGGATCCATTGGTCTGTTGATGGGACTATTATTCCTCATTGTCAGTTTGACTGGTGCTGGCATTGTTTTTCATGAAGAGCTAGATCATGCCATTAACCAGTCATGGCATAAAGTTGATGTCCAAACAGCGATGGTTCCCTTAGACGACATTATTTCCCCCGCGCAAAAAGCTCATCCCGAATTACCCGTTCAATCTGTAAGCTTCCCTAAACAATCTGATGGAACCTTTACTGTCACCATGACCGACAAGAATGGACATCGACTCGAAACCTTTGTCAATCCTTATACAGGAGCGATTTTAGGAGAAAGAGTTTGGGAATATTCCCTAACAGGATTCCTGTATACGCTGCATCATGAGCTTTTTTTAGGTAATATCGGCATGATCATTTTGATTGTCGTGGGAATTGCCCTACTTCTCATGTCAATCACAGGCGTAATTCTTTGGACTGGTTGGCGGAAATTGCGATCGGGTTTCAAGATTCGTTGGGATGCACCTTTATCAATCCTCAGCTTCGATCTTCATCAAGTATCAGGAATAATTTCTCAATTGTTTCTAGCAATTCTTGCCATTACAGGAGTGATTATTGTGGGGCTGCATCTTTTCCCATCTTTGATTTTAGGTGCTAAGGAAATGCAACCGCAACCTATCGTTAGCAGTAATCAGCCTCCCATTCCCCTACATCAATTATTACAAAAAGCAGAAGCAACATTCCCTGATGGAAAAATCACAACTGTAGCCTTTAATCCTCAACAGCCTCACAAGTTTATAGTTACTAAACACTTTCCTGAACAAGACACAGGGCGCTTTGATCTAAGTACAATAGAGCTAGATCGCTATAGCGGTGAAGTCTTAGTAGCGAATAAAGTTCTTAAACCTAATGCTCTTTTTCGCGTCCTCATCATAATTGCAAATTTACATTTCGGCACGATCTCTGGGCTACCTTCTCGCATTCTCTATGTATTTGTAGGCATTGTGCCTCTATTGCTATTTGTGACAGGTGCGAAAATGCTGGCAGCGCGAAAATGGAATAAAGCCGCTAAGAAAGAATCGCAAGATTTGATGGCAGGACAAACCCCACAAGAAAACAAGTAGGTGGACTATTTGCGATCGCCTTTCTATTCGGCTAGTTGATTCGGGTCAAGCCCATGCGATCGCAATAATGTTTCTAGCTGTTCTACTCTATGCCTAGCTTGATCTTTAGCCAGACGCTCCTGTTCTTTAGCCAGACGCTCCTGCTCTTCGGCACTAAGATAGCGATCACCCTGTTCATCAAACCAACTTAAAACTTCACGTCTTAGCCGATCCGATGGCAATACACAGCGTCCAATTCCTAAACCGATTTCTGGCATCCAAAGTGGTTCTCTGAACTGTAACTGATAATCTCCCTCTACTAACTTATAGACTTCTAAAGGTGGATGTCCATCGCGCCGCCAGAATTTAGGATTGTATATCGCATAGTACTTCACTCCTAGCTGGCGATTTATAGCAAGCTTTTCATCGTACTCTCCACCAGGTGTTTGCGATACCACCTCTAGCGCAAATATGGGTGCGATATTCTGTTCTTCCCAAACTACATAGCTCTTGCGCGATCCTCCACCTTTGCGTCGCTCCACTCCCAAACTCAAAAAACCATCTGGTACTACGGGTACTTTGGGATTTAATCCTGTAGTGTGATAGACACCCATATCCACGGCAAAAAACCAATCATCGCGATTTCCCCAGATATATTCCAGCAAAAACAGCAGAACGTTTGGCACAAAATTCTGATCTTCATTATCCACAGGTGTATCATCCGAACCGATTAATTCATCGCTGGTGGGCAGATGTTTAATATCTATTTCTAGCATCAGCTAACCCCAAAAGTGTCTTATCTATTTGAGAAATATTATAAGCGATCGCTATTTATCTAGAAATATCTAAGCTAATCAATAACCTAGTCATAGATTTAATTCCACCAACTTACTTAATCGAGATCGCAAAAAACTATCTAAAAGAGACAATGTGAAAATTATTGTAAATAACTTAATTTGTTAAGCTATGTATACTAAATACTTTACTTAACATTGCCAAGACTTTCACTATGCTGCAAAAAGCTTCCCGTTATACGACGACTTGGGTGGATACGGTGAATAAGGTCAAGGCTGAGGCATGGAATATTCTTGCAAAACCTTTGGCAACGCCTTTTTTTGAATGGGAATGGCTATCAAATCTGGAGACTTCGGGCTGTGCGATCGCTCAGCAGGGATGGCTACCTAGTCATTTATTGGTATGGCAAGGAGATGTATTAGTAGCGGCTGCGCCCTTATATTTGAAGGGGCATAGCCAAGGCGAATTTGTGTTTGACCATCAATGGGCGGATTTGTCCTATCGGTTGGGCATTGAGTATTATCCGAAGCTATTGGGGATGGCTCCGTTTACGCCTGCGGTGGGCTATCGCTTTTTGGTGCATCCTGAACTTAGCGATCGCCCCGATGAATTATCAAAAATCTATGACTTGATGTTGGCGGAGATCGATCGCCTCTGCGACAAACACCAAATGTCTGGCTGCAACTTTTTATATGTCGATCCTAGTTGGAAGCATGAGCTAGAGTTACGGGGCTTCACGACTTGGATGCATCATAGCTATGTTTGGGAAAATCAAGAATTTACGGATTTTGATGATTATTTAAAAAATTTCAACGCCAATCAGCGCCGCAATATTAAGCGTGAGCGTAAATCGGTGGAAAGTACGGGAATTAACATGCGGGTTTATACGGGTGAGGAGATTCCGCATTATTTTTATGGCTATATGTATGAGCTATATAACGATCATTGCAATAAGTTTTGGGGTGGTAGTAAGTATTTAAACCGCAAGTTTTTTGAGAATCTCGCCCATAGTTTTCGTGATCGCCTTGTATTTGTAGCGGGTGAGATCGAGGCTCATCCGCAACCATTGGGAATGTCATTTTGTATCCGCAAGGAAGATCAATTATTTGGACGTTATTGGGGAGCATTACAAGAAATTGATTGTTTGCATTTCAATGCTTGCTATTACAAGCCGATCGAATGGGCGATCGCACAGGGCATTAAACGCTTTGATCCAGGGGCAGGGGGACAGCATAAGAAGCGGCGTGGGTTTCCTGCGACTCCAAATTACAGTTTGCATCGTTTTTATCGCGATCGGCTTAAGCATATTTTAATTCCCCATATTAATGAAGTAAATGCTTACGAGGCACAGCAAATTCAAGCGATTAATAATGAATTGCCTTTTGATTTTGCTGAACCAAATTTAAAGCTTTAGGCTGTTTTTAATAATCTTGTTAACATCGTGATTTGTATCCATATAAACCTATCGCAATATCTATGAGTAGACGACCAGCTTTATCAATAATTTCTTGCGGCAAATTTTCAACAAAAACAAAGATAGTCCCATCTTCGTCAAGTATAGCCTATTGAGTGAAAGAGTAGTACAAGATAAAATAGGATAGATGATAAAAAAAGAGGGTAAAAATGCCACCTTACTCACTAGATCTCAGACAAAAGATCGTAGCAACCTATGAAGCAGGAAATACATCCATTAGGAAAGTAGCTAAACAATTTCAAGTGGCTACGAAAACAGTGCAAACACTGCTGAATCAATACCGAGAGACAGGAGAGCTAAACCACAAACCATTAGGGAGTCAAATCGAAAGTCCCCTCGAAGCCCATCGGGAGAAAATCCTCGAAATTGTTTCAGAACATCCAGATTGGACACTATGGCAGTACTGTGAGGAAGTAGCTGAACAAACAGGAGTATCAGTGACCACGGGCAGTATGTGCCGATTTTTCCAGAGGCATAACAGCACGTAAAAAAAAAGACATATCGCAGTGAAAAGGTAAAAAGTGACGCAGTACAGCAGCAAAGATGTGAATTTTGGGAAGCATTGCAGGATGTGAAAGCTGAAGATCTTATTTGTATTGATGAAACGGGAGTATGGCAAGGGATGGAACGCTCTGTGGCAAGAAGTGAGCGTGGCAAAAGAGTATTCAGCCATCGCCCCTTTTACAAAGGTCAGAAATACACAGTCATTGGGGCTATTTCGGTCGATGGTATTGTCTGGCTGAAAACGATTCAGGGTTCAATGAAAGGAGAAGATTTTCTCACCTTTATCAAAGATGACCTAGTACCTAAATTACGTCCTGAGAATAGAGTAATCATGGATAACCTTAACTGCCATAAAGTTGAGGGTGTAGCACAAGCAATTACAGATACAGGAGCTAAGATTTTGTATTTACCCACCTATTCTCCTGATTTTAATCCAATTGAGATGATGTGGTCGGTTCTCAAATATTTTATTAGATTGCTCAGACCTCAGTCTCAAAAACTACTCCAGCATTTAATCAACATTTTCCCTTTTTTGTTAGAAAAGGATTTCTTCAAAAATTGGTTTACTAAGTATTGTTACTGTGCTACTTAATCGCTCAATGGGCTGTATAATACCTTATCTATCAATACGATCGCCTATCTTAGATAACTCATCAGATGGCTCCCGCAAAATCACCATTTTTGTACCCGATCGCCTGCCAAGCCAAAAAGCCAAAGCAACAATCGCACCACCACCAATCGCCCCTAAAGCGATCGCAATTACCAGCCAACCTTGACTAGTATTAGAAACATCCTTCTCAGTTCTGTAATTGTCGTCATTGGGATTGCTTTTATTTTCTTGAGCATCGCCACGCAAAGACTGAGCATAAATTTGGTTCGCTCTTTGCGTAACTACTAGATCCCCTTCAAACAAGCCATCTTGGATTTCCACTAAATCACCAGAAGTCCTCCCAAGCTTAACTTCGACAGGCTGATACTTAGTTCCGTTCTGCACAAACACTAATTGCTTACCGTTACTTTCCACTACAGATGCAATGGGAACTGCGATTACTGGTTGCGAAGCGCGATCGCTAATAATCTCTATATCTGCAAACATCCCTACCTTCAATTTGCCCTGAGCATTATTGATTTCCACCTTCACAGGTACAACGCGAGTCGTACTATCCACAGTTGCCCCGATCGCTGTAACCTTACCCGCAAAACTGGTATTATCTCCCGCCACTTTCACCTGTACAGCTTGACCAATCCGTATTTGACTCAAATCTTTCTCATAGATATTTGCCGAAGCCATTACTTGCCGATCATTCACAATCGTCATAATTGGCTTACCTGACTCCTCCACCGACTCGCCCAAAGTTGCCTCGCGATCGCTAACTATGCCAGCGATCGGGCTAACCACCGTCACCGTGCCATCAGGATTAGCGATCGCCCCTAACTGATTGCGCCGCGCTTCGTAGGCAGCACCACTCAGAGAAATCCGCGATCGCGCTACCTGCACATCCGCCGCCGCCCGACTCATTTGCGCCTCTGCTTCTAGCAAAGGTAAACGGCTGGAAGCTTTAGCTAAAGCTGACTTTGCGGCAACATATTTAGATTCCGATTCCTGAACCTGTCGCTTGGTAATTGCGCCTTGAGTAAATAATTCGCGATCGCGATCGTAACGTTCTTTATCTAAATTCAGTTCTGTTTGAGCTTGCTGAATATCAGCTTCGACTAAAGATTTTTGCCGCGCAAGATTTTGTTCGGCTAGTTGCAGATTCGCGATCGCGGACATCGCATTTCCATCAGCTTCTGATTGTTTTGCGATCGCATCCACCTGTAATCCCGCTAAATCAGGACTAGATAGCACCGCCACAGGTTGTCCTGCTTCTACTTTTTGATTAGGTTCCACTAATAAAGCTAAAATCGTTCCCTTAACCGGAGTTGTTACCTTTGCCTTTTGACTGGGCAAAGTCTCAATTTGTCCAGTTGTCTTAATTGCCAACTTGAGAACCTGACGTTTGACTGGTTCCGCTTTAACACCTAAGCGTTTAGCCACTTCCTGATCCACAGAAATCCCTGAGGTTTGAGTTGTACTACTCTCTTTAAACTCATTACCATGTCCTGCGTGGGCAAGAACTAAAGCAGGATTGGCAACTAAAGAAATGCATAGGGGTAAACACATCACTCCTGAAACAGAAAATCTCAACATGGGCAATGTTTTTTATAGATTTTAGTGGACTTAACGAATTGTTTCAGAGAATTGTGAAATGAGAATGAAATAGCAAGATTAATCAATTGGGCATATATTGGTAAGTAACTCATCATAATTAACCTTAAAACCTAGAAGTGTGAGTCGCCCGCTACACGGGCGACTCACACTCTGGTTTTGGGTTTTAATTATGATGAGTTACTTAGTATGAATGTGAAACTTGTACTAACCGAAATCCGAGTGAGGGATTAGCGACTGATTTTGCAACTCTATAAATTGGGAGAAAAGAGAAAATAATGGAAAAGATGACAATGAAGCTGCGAGGAATGCACTGTGCCTCTTGCGCCAGTAGCATCGAAACCACAACCCGATCGCTAGTAGGTGTGGCTAGTAGTAATGTCAACTTTGCGATCGCGCAAATAGCAATTGAGTACAATCCCCAAAAAATTAGTCCAGAGGCAATTCAAAAGGCGATCGCTAATCTTGGTTATGAAGCATTTGTGCCAGATTTATCGGCAAATGGCGAGGATGCAGATAAAAAAGCACGGTTAACTGAATTACAAGACTTAACTCGCAAAGTCGGATCAGGTGGTGTGATTGGCACAATCTTAGTGATCGGTTCGCTACCGATGATGACAGGGTTGAATCTTCCCTTTATTCCTGATTGGCTGCATAACTCTTTGTTCCAGCTTTATCTAGCATTACCTGTACAGATATGGTGCGGAAGTTCTTTTTATATCGGTGCTTGGAAAGCATTTAAGAACCACACCGCCACGATGGATACATTGATTGCATTAGGCACAATGGCAGCGTTCTGCTATTCCCTCACCGTCACCTTAAACCCTAGCTTCTTCATTGCTCAAGGTTTACAGCCTGAGGTTTACTACGAGGTTTCAGTGGTAGTAATTACGCTGATTCTACTGGGTAAACTGTTTGAAAATCGCGCCAAGGGAGAAACATCCGATGCAATTCGTAAGTTAATGGGATTGCAACCAAAAACGGCGCGAGTCCTCCGTGATGGTCACGAATTTGATATTCCCATTGAAGATGTGCTGATTGGTGATGTCGTGCTTGTGCGCCCAGGCGAGAAAATCCCTGTCGATGGTGAAGCGATCGCAGGCAATTCCACTGTCGATGAATCAATGATTACAGGCGAAAGTATTCCCATTGAGAAGAAGAGTGGCGATCGCGTGATTGGTGCGACCATGAATAGAACTGGGAGCTTACAGGTTAGAGCTAGTCATGTGGGCAAAGATACAGTACTAGCGCAAATTGTCCAACTTTTGCAGCAGGCGCAAGGCTCGAAAGCACCGATTCAGAGATTGGCAGATCAAGTGACAGGTTGGTTTGTACCTGTGGTTATTTCCATTTCGATCGCTACATTTTTGATCTGGTTCAGCGTCATGGGCAACTTGACACTGGCGACTATTTCTGCGGTTGGGGTGCTGATTATTGCCTGTCCTTGTGCGTTGGGCTTGGCGGCTCCTACTTCGATTATGGTGGGAGTATGATTTCATCTCCATTTCATTTTTTAGTTCTAAACTTTAGTCAATAACTAAAAAATTTAAATCCTATGAATTTTCCTAAATTAAATATTCTTTCTCACAGCTTCGGTTTAGTGGCGATCGCCTCGATCTCAACATTAGCCTTAGCTTCTTGTACAACAACCAATTCAGAAACATCAGCTTCCAATAGTCCGATCGCGGTGACACCTAGCGCTACACCTGCGGCGAAGACAACAATGCATAGCACCACTAATATGCACATGGCAATGGATTTAGGAGCAGCCGATGCGAACTTTGACCTGCGCTTTATTGATGCGATGATTCCCCATCATCAAGGAGCCTTAGATATGGCAAAAGATGCTAAGGGAAAATCTCAACGTCCTGAGATGCAAAAGCTGGCTGATGAAATTATTAAGGCGCAAACTAAAGAGATTTCCGATTTGCAAGCTTGGCGCAAACAATGGTATCCCTCTGCTAGTAATATGCCGATGGCGCATAATGCTCAAATGGGACATATGATGGAAATGACTCCCGACCAAATGAAAGGGATGATGATGAGCCAAGATTTAGGGGCAAAGGATGCCGAATTCGATCTCAGGTTTATCAATGCCATGATTCCGCATCATGAAGGGGCTGTGTTAATGGCGCAAGATGCTTCAACTAAGTCTACCCATCCAGAAATCAAGAAACTTTCCCAAGATATTATTTCTTCACAAAAAGCAGAGATCAAACAAATGCAGGAATGGAGAAAGGCTTGGTATAAAAAATAGGTGATTATCAAGCTAGCTGTTGCTCCTAATAATTCCCAAATTCTTTATGCTGTTAACGAAAAGAATCAAGTTTTTCAATCTCAAGATGCTGGCAAAACTTGGAAAACACTGAACTAAAAAGGAGTAAAGTTACACTGGATTTACCCAGAATGCGCTGTACTCAACATATAACGTTTAGCCATATATAGAACTAGCGGTGGCAAGATTATCCATTGCAATAGTGGCAGCCAGCTAATGTCAATAACTGGCACGAGGAATACTGAAACGCCGTAAAGTTTGGCAATGTGGATGCGATAAATTTCTGAAATGAGGGTGTATATCCAACCTAGAGCCGTAAATAGTAATGTTGATTTCCAAGTATTTCTGAGCATCCATTTGCGCGATCGATATAACCCAGCTACTATCCATCCACTAATCACAGTAATTACTCCATCTCCTACAGTGCAGTGGGTAATGTAGTTCACCTTGTCTGATAAAGAAGGCATCGCGTAGAAGTCAAAGTAGGGTGATTCCCAAACTTCATAAACGAAGTGCAGTAAAAAGGCGCATAAAAACAAGTTCGTTTCTGGTGCAGCCAAAATTTGAGCTATCCATTGGTTTATCAGCTTTTTCATCACAATGCTATTTTATCTACAGAACTTTTGCTCAACATTACAGAAAGATTAAAAGTAACTCTCTATTGTACTAAAGAGTAGATTAAATATTGGGTGACGATCATTTTGTTTTGTAATGTAATCAATCGATTCAGTTAACTCAATCTGCAAATCAATCACAGGGCTGAAATAATAAAATGGAATCAGCCTAATGTCATTCCTTAACTGAAAATAGAATTATGAAAAACAAGTTTTTGATCTACAGCCTAGCAGGGCTTCTTAGTAGTGTTGCTGTGACTAGGCTTGCCGATAGCATACAGGCTCAATCGTCGACTGCATCAGAAAGTTCTCAACAATCCAGATCAATTCAAGTCGATCAGCATTTTATCGAAATGATGATTCCTCATCACCAAGATGCGATAGCTATGGCTGACCTTGCTTTAATTCTTTCTCAACGCCCAGAAGTTAAGAAAATCGCTGAAGCGATTAAAAAAGATCAAACTCGTGAAATTCAAGAAATGCGTACTTGGTATAAACAATGGTACGGCAAAGAAGTTCCTTTAACCTCAATGACTGACATGAAGATGATGGGAAACCCTCCTAAGCAAGGTTCTGGCTCTCCCATGATGAATATGGATAAAAACATGATGAGCATGATGCATAACATGATGAGCGAAGGCTCTCCTATGATGAACATGGGAAAAGACAGTATGAGTATGGGGTATAACATGATCGCCATGGGACATCGCATGATGAGCATGGGACAGAACATGATGAATATGGGGCATAGCATGATGAGTATGGATATGGATGCGCTCAAGACAGCTTCGGATTTTGACAAGGAATTTGTGCGCCAAATGGTTCCGCATCATCAAATGGCGGTGATGATGGCTCAGATGGCATCTACTCGTTCTACTCGTCCAGAAATCCGTACTTTGGCTCAGTCAATTATCAAATCTCAGAATACTGAAATCATGCAAATGAAAGGATGGCAACAAGCTTGGAATCAATAATCTAGCTTGTTTAGTAGAGTGGACGATTCCTGCGGCGTACCGCCGTTAGTTTGGGTAACAGCTTAATAATTCCCATAAGCAGACTTCTTGAAGTCTGCTTATGGCGATCGGTATAAAAAATAAGGTTTAATATTATGAAACTCCAATTAAATGTTCCTGACATGACCTGTGGCGGCTGTGTGAATGCCATTACTAATGCGGTTAAAACAGTCGATGCGAACGCTTCTATTCATGGCGATCCAAAAACCAAGATTGTATTAGTGGAAACTGAATCCCCTGAAGTTGCTATTAAGAATGCAATTACGGCGGCTGGCTATCAAGTAAACTAATTTAGAGGATGAATTCCATGAATCTTAAAGAACCAAACAATCAAGAAAGTAGCGAATCGAAAGATTCTAATAAGTCTGGCATGAAAATGATGATGGTGATGATGATCGCCTGTTGCGCTATTCCGATCTCTATCATCTTTTTTAAAGGAGGAGGTTTAGGCTGGTGGCTAGGAAGCTCTAACCAACAACCATCTAACCCGCAACCAACAATCCAGCCACCCAATTTCCAAAAACCCCTGAATTAGTAATGTTATGCTAGATTTCGCTCAAAATTGCTAAGTCGATAAAACAAAACATTGATTTAAAAAGGATTCAAAATGAGTAAAGTTACACTTAACTTACGCGGAATGCACTGCGCTTCTTGTGCTAGTAGTATTCAGTCTGCAACGCGCTCTATATCTGGTGTTGCTAATAGTAATGTTAATTTTGCCACAGAAGAGGTGATGGTTGAATTTGACGAGAAAAAAACCTCTGCTGCTGCCATTCAAAAAGTAATTAAGGATATTGGATATGAAGCGATTCTACCAGAGCAAGTAGATGGCGATCGCGAAAAGAAATCTCGCTTAGCTGAAACTGAAGACTTAACCCGCAAAGTCTGGAGCGGGGGAGCGATCGGCATAATATTAGTAATCGGTTCGCTGCCAATGATGACAGGATTACAGATCCCGATTATTCCTGAATGGCTACACAATCGTTGGTTTCAGCTGGCGCTTGCGCTTCCCGTCCAATTATGGTGCGGAAGTTCGTTTTATATTGGTGCTTGGAAAGCATTCAAGAATCACACTGCCACGATGGATACGTTAATCGCATTGGGAACTCTGGCGGCTTTCTCATACTCGATCACTGTCACCTTAAACCCGACTTTCTTTATATCTCAAGGTTTACAGCCTGAAGTGTATTATGAAGTATCAGTAATCGTGATTACGCTAATTCTATTAGGAAAGTTATTTGAAAATAGAGCTAAAGGAGAAACATCGGATGCAATCCGTAAGTTAATCGGATTGCAAGCGAAGACAGCGCGAGTCTTGCGCGATGGCAAAGAATCAGATATTCTTATTGAAGATGTGCAAATCAACGATATTGTGCTGGTGCGCCCAGGAGAGAAAATCCCTGTCGATGGTGAAGCGATCGCTGGTAACTCCACAGTTGATGAGTCAATGGTTACAGGCGAAAGTATTCCTGTTGAAAAGAAAGTTGGCGATCGCGTGATTGGCGCGACTATGAATAAAACTGGTAGTCTGCAAATCAGAGCTAGTCACATCGGTAAAGATTCTGTTCTCTCACAAATTGTCCAGCTTGTAAAAGATGCACAGGGTTCTAAAGCGCCAATTCAAAGACTTGCTGATCAAGTGACAGGTTGGTTTGTGCCAGTCGTAATTTCTATTGCGATCGCTACATTTATTATCTGGTTTGAAGTAATGGGCAACATTACCCTAGCGACAATTTCGGCTGTGGGCGTGTTGATTATTGCCTGTCCTTGCGCTTTGGGTTTGGCGGCTCCGACTTCGATTATGGTCGGAACTGGCAAAGGTGCAGAAAATGGAATTTTAATTAAAGATGCAGGTAGTTTGGAACTTGCTCATAAAATTCAAACTATTGTTTTAGATAAAACGGGAACTTTGACCGAAGGGAAGCCAGTTGTTACGGATGTCTTTGCTCTCAACAAGAATGATGATGAATTATTGAAATTAGTAGCAGCGATCGAGCGTAATTCTGAACATCCTTTAGCAGAAGCAGTTGTAAACCATGCTAAGCAAAAGGATGTTACTATTCCTGAAGTGACAGATTTTATGGCAATCGCAGGTAGTGGTGTGCAAGGAAAAGTAGATAGTTCTCTAGTCCAAGTCGGAACTAGACGATGGATGGAGGAGTTAAAGATTAATACTAGTGAGCTTCATCAATACCAAGACTCATGGGAAATAGGCGGCAAAACGGTTGTCTTAATTGCAGTTGATAATACTGCTATCGGCTTAATTGGTATTGCTGACAAGCTTAAACCTTCATCTCAAACAGCAGTCGCAGCTTTACAAAGAATGAAAATCGAAGTAGTAATGCTGACTGGAGACAATCAATCAACTGCTGAGGCGATCGCTCGTGAAGTTGGCATCAAGCGCGTATTTGCTGGAGTTCGTCCCGATCAAAAAGTAGCAAAAATCAGAGAATTGCAAGCTGAAAGTAAAGTTGTGGCGATGGTCGGTGATGGCATTAATGACGCACCTGCCTTAGCTCAAGCTGATGTTGGGTTAGCGATCGGTACGGGAACAGATGTGGCGATCGCGGCTAGCGATATCACTCTAATCTCAGGCGATCTGCAAGGAATTGTTACCGCGATTCAACTTAGTCGAGCTACGATCAGTAATATTCAACAAAATCTGTTCTTTGCTTTTATTTACAATGTGGCAGGGATTCCGATCGCCGCAGGGATTCTTTACCCGTTATTTGGCTGGTTGCTCAATCCGATTATTGCGGGTGGTGCGATGGCTCTTAGCTCTCTCTCTGTCGTCACCAACGCTTTAAGACTGAGAAACTTTCGTCCTTCGTCAACTAAATAACTTGAGCAGGCAAGGGGCTTAAGCCCCTTGTTAAAGCTACTGAAAATCTTCCAAGATGCTTAAGAGGAACAACTATGAAAAAACATCAAGCGATCGCTATTCTAGTCAGCATTGGTTTATCTTTTGGCATAGTTTCTACTATGTCGGCAGAAGAGATGAGCAACCGAAATTCAACTTCTGAAAGATTTCAACCGATTGAACAGCCGATCACCCTTAAAATAGCGATCGCTGTAGGTGGTTTATCACTAATGGTTACGCAATTATGGTGGTTCCTTTTGAGTAAACCCAAATCGCAACAAGCAGAAATTAGTGATGGCATTCAGGAAGTCACAATCACAGTCGATGGTGGCTATGTACCTTCTTTGGTAACAGTTAAACGCGGTCAGCCCGTTCGATTGCAGTTCGATCGCCGAGATCCAAGTAGTTGTCTAGAGAAAGTTCTCTTCCCTGACTTCCATGTTGCTCAAGACCTAGTTCTCAATCAAACTACACCTGTAGAATTTACGCCGCAAACTGTGGGAATGTTTCAGTTTAGCTGTGGCATGGGGATGTTTCACGGCGCGATCTCTGTGGAAGAGTAAAAAGTGATGAATAAATCGAGCAATCGTTTATTCATCAATAGGCTTAGCAACTTCAAACTTAGTACGTGGTAAAGCCGCCACGATCGCATCGAGAACTTTACTCACAGGAACGATCTCCATTCCATAGTCCTGCATCACTTGCATACTAGGGATAATGGCGCGTTTAAATCCTAACTTTGCTGCTTCCTTTAGTCGTAAATCTAGCTGCGATACAGGACGCACCTGTCCACCAAGACCTACTTCTCCAATCATCACTGTGCGTGGATCGACCGTGCGATCGCGAAAACTTGCCGCCACTGCGATCGCTACACCAAGATCCACCGCAGGTTCCGCGACACTTAATCCACCTGCTGCCGCGACATAGGCATCAAGTTTTGATAAAGGAATCCCAATTCGCTTTTCGAGAACTGCGAGAATTTGCAGAAATCGATTTGTCTCAATCCCTGTTGTCGTGCGGCGCGGCGAAGAATAACTAGTAGGACTTACCAGAGCTTGTAATTCCACCACAATCGGGCGCGTTCCTTCACAGGCGACAATTGTGGCTGTCCCAGGGACAGATTCATCGCGATTGCCAAGAAATAGCTCGGACGGATTGGAAACTTCGCGCAACCCGCGATCAATCATTTCAAATACGCCGATTTCCTGTGTTGCGCCAAATCTATTTTTGACCGATCGCAATAGTCGATGCGTAGCAAAGCGATCACCTTCAAAATATAAAACCGTATCGACCATATGTTCTAAAACTTTTGGCCCCGCGATCGAGCCTTCTTTAGTCACATGTCCAACGATAAATAGCGATATATTCTCCCGCTTAGCCACACGCATCAGCGCTGCCGTACATTCCCGCACTTGGGAAACAGAACCAGGGGCGGCATTTAAGTTTGAGAAGTAGAGCGCTTGAATACTATCGATTACGGCGACTTTGGGACGCAATGATTGCAGTTCTCTGAGAACTGTTTCTAAATCAGTTTCGGCTAATAAATAGAGATCATCAGAATTTTCTTCTAAGATTCCTAACCGTTGCGATCGTAGTTTTACTTGTTGCGCTGACTCCTCGGCACAGACATAGAGCGTAGGATAGCGACTCATCAATTTTTGCGCCATGCCTAATAACAGCGTACTTTTGCCAATCCCTGGTTCGCCGCCAATCAGCACCAAGGAACCCGCGACAATACCGCCTCCTAAGACGCGATCAAGTTCTTCGTAGCCTGAAGGCGATCGCGCTTGGTCGTTGTCGGTAATTTGTGAAAGGGTTAAGGATTCTCTTGGTTTGGCTTTGCCAGCAGATTTTGCTGTACCGAGATGCGAGAATGTGGCGATCGCATTGGTATTTGTGGAGATGACAGGTATTAGTTCCTCTTGCAAGGTTCCCCAGCTAGAGCAAGCGGGACATTTCCCATACATCTGCGGGAAGTCTTCACCGCAGTTATTACATACATATCGACTTTTTACTTTTGCCATTATTCAAAGTCTAAGGGATTAAAAGTGATTGAAGATTGGGCGCTATGACGTACATAAAGAATGTGTACAGTGGCTTCTCTAATAGTAAAAATAACTCGATATTGATTTCTTGATTTGCCGTAAAGGATTTGCCTAATTTCTTCAGTAGTAGGATGATTTTCCTTGATTAAGCGACAGCGTCTAGGCTTATCTTGTAACGTGGCGATCAAATTCATTAAACCTCTGAACCATTGATCTGCATATTCTGGATTACGCTCCTTTAGCCATAGATAAATTGACTCTATTTGTTGCTCTGAAGAACGAGTTACTCTAACTTGAAATTCCATGTTTTTTCTGCATTTCTTCGACAAATTGGTTCAAAGGTCTAGTATGCCCCTGCGCCAAGTCTTCTAATCCTTTTTTAATTCCAATGATAGTTTCTAGCTCTTCAATTGTATTGAGCAATTGTTGATAAGAGGTTGCATCTTGTACGACTAATTCTGCTTTACCATTGATGGTTAATACTATGGGATGTCCAGTATTTCTCATCTGGGTGATGAGTTCGTTGGTATTACGTTTGAAAGTGGATAGTGTTTGAATGTCTTGGCTGAGGTTAATCATAGGGCTATTGCACTAAATTTGCATTCAATTTAATGTTAGCACGAAATAATAAAATTGGTATTTGTGGAGATGGCAGGAATTAGTTCTTCTTGCAAGGTTCCCCAACTAGAGCAAGCGGGACATTTCCCATGCATCTGCGGGAAGTCTTCACCGCAGTTATTACAAACATATCGACTTTTTGCTTTTGCCATTTTTTAATATATAACCCAAGTTGCTACCTATTCGCTCAAAACATAATTTAAAATTAAAAACACTAGATTTTTATATAAAAATAGTGCTATTTAGGACTTAGCAAGGCTATTTTTAAATTGTTTTGAGGCAGTTTTTGATAGGTAGCAACTTGGGTTATATAACAGATTAAAAGATGGTAAAAGCATTCGCCTATTCACTACCCAATTGTTTCAAGTATTATTTGTTGTCAATACCTTCGCCAATTTTTTAGAACGCCCGCACAATGCAGGTTTCATGATACAGGTGTAAAGCCAAATTAAAAAGCGTGAAACCATTACAATCAGAGGAATTGAGATTTCTTTAGCCCCAATCCTCTAATTTTGGTGAAGGTATTGGTTGTAGAACATAGTAAATCTTCTGATATGATGAATTTACTTCTAATTTTCACCAGCAATTCCTTTTTTATAATCTTTCACAGAGTTAGGTAATTCAATGTCTAAGCAGATTCAGCGCAATGAAGATATTTATCTTGCGATAGAAATGTTAGGCAAATATCAAGATGAAAATCCTGTAGTTTTTGATGAAAGATCTGGCGAGACTTTAGATCCGAAGAATTTAGATAACAAAATCAAAATATACGAAAGAGAAGTCAAGGAATGGTTTTTGGATATAGCATCCAGATTAGCCGAGTACGATGAATTTAAAAATGGCTTCGTTATACTAATGATCTGTATGTCTTATTTTGAGGGTGTAGAACAATATAAAACTGGTGTAGCAAGTTCTTCGCGTAGCAAAGAGTGCTTCAAAGATTCAATCAAAAGATTATATCCTGAAAAATTTAAAGATAAAGAATTAGAAAATCTTTATTCTAAATCTAGGTGTGGCTTATTTCACAATGGGATGGTCAAAGGTGGAGTTGTTTTTAGCTATTCCTTTGACGAGCCAATAGAGTTTTTAAATGCCAGAGATATTATCAAAATAAATCCAAAACGATTGATAGATGATATAAAAGATGATTTTGACCGATATCTTAACGACCTTAAAGATGTTACAAACAGAACGAGTAGAGAGAACTTCGATAGACTTTTTAATGTTCTTGACAACTAACAGATAGTAAGATCTCTAATCGTATAGGGTACGGCAATACAATGTAACGCACATTTTTAATGCGAACTATTTGTGCGTTTTATCGCGCTAACAAATGCTATTTCTGGGGGATCGCTTAAGCCAAATTAGTTTTGTACGATCACAAACAAATAATCTAATGCGATTCTCCACATCAGGAAAAGCTTGCATAGTGCGATCGCTGATCAAGTAGAAGGTGCTCATGAAATGTAACGCACATTTTTGATGTTTTTATTAATGCGTTACGCTGCGCTAACACATGCTACTACTGTTAGGCGATCGCTGCGTAAATGTCTAGACTCTAAGAAAACTTGCTTTTTGCTAAAATAATCTCCTAGCGCCAAAAGCTCTAAGAGTTCTCCCTCAATCCCCCTTTACAAGGCTACCGTAGCCATCTCAGGCATTCTATCTAAGTATTATGAATTCCTAAAATTGGTAGCCGACGCTGAAATAAAGTGATGATTCTTGCAAATTAGAGCCACGATCGCTAAGGTTAACAAATGGAAGCGCATAATCAAGCCGTAGGTTTAGACGTTTAATTGGCTCGAAAAGAATCCCCAATCCACCACCAGCTAAAAAGTTTTGACTAGGCTGCAAATTTAGATTTCTGGAGTTATTCCAAACCGTACCGAGATCGACAAAAGGCGCTAACTGGAGAACTGTGCGACCTTCCTCATTTCGAGCCACCACAAATCGACTCTCCACAGAAAAGCGAATCCCATTATCACCTGAACGCGCATTTTGGCGGAAGCCCCGCAACGATTGCCCACCACCAATCACAAATTGCTGCGAAGGTAAAAGCGGATCAGCCGAAAGTTGAGTATCTAAAGAACCAATCAAAATCGTATCAGAGCCAAGAACCTGAACACGTTGAATTTGTCCCAACCAACTGAAGAAAGCGGCACTTGGACTGGTAACATAAGTCGCACCAAATAGCCCTGTACCGAGACTAAACTGCGATCGCAAAGACCAAGCTCCTTCATTATCACGACTGGTATAGTCTTGCCCAAATTTAAATACACTGGTGCGGCTAGTCCCATCCGATTCTGGTCCAATCCCAAATGGCACGGCAAGATCGTTAAATAGGAATGTCTGGCCTCTTTGATATTCATAGCCTAAAGATAGTGCAAATTCTTCGCGAGGATTACGAATTAGGGGCTGACGATATGTGGCAGCATAAACTTCATTATTGCCACGAATATTGAAGGCATCGAATGGTGCCTGGGTAATGCGGTAATTGCTAGGAGCAAACCGAAGTGAGACAGTTCCATTCATGGGATTGACGGGAATGCTAAAGCCAAAATCATATTGGTTAGAGCCACCAGTTGTCGTTCTGTAATAATTGACCGAAAATAGATCCCCTAATCCCAAAAGATTGCGATAACTTAGTCCTGCTCCCATGCGTTCAGAACCAACCGCAGGAGGAGAGAAGTTGTCAAAACTGACAGAACCCGCAAGTTGATTCACCTCCACAACTGTAATCGTGAGAACACTCAAACCATCTTTACTACCAGCTTTGAGGCTAGCATCTACGCTTGTGAAATTGGGGTCGGCTCGCAGAAGACGCAGTTGATCTTCGAGAAGATTGGTGTTGAGGGGAGTACCAATGCCTATCTCGGTTCGAGATCGCACGTAGTCAGGATTAAGTGCATTAACGCCAACAACTTCGATTTTTTCAACTTTTCCTTCTAAGACTTGAATCTTGACAACACCATCAACGACACTTTGAGGATTATACAGAGCTTGAGAAGTGATATAGCCATTACTGATGTAGAGTTGGGTAATGGCATTGGCGACGGCTGTTAGTTGCGCTTCGGTGACTGCTTTGCCTTCGAGTGGTTTGATGATGGGATCAAGCTTGTCTGCTGCGAAAACTGTGCTGCCAGCAACTTCGATTTTTTTAATGGGGATGGTTTTAGCAATTTGGGATGGAGAAGTTTGATCTTGGGAAATTTGAGATGGTTGGGAATTATGAGCAGTCTGAGGAGTCAAATTAGAATTTTCTGTCTCTATCTCTGTTGAAGACGAAATCACTTGAGATGGAGAAGTCAGAGAAGAAGAAACCAATTCAATTGATGAAATAGAACTTGATAGCGAAGGTGTTAACGTTGAGGAAATTGGATTAGCATTAACTGATAATCTACAATCATTTGCTACTAAGACAAGGGTAGAAATTCCTAATACTAATGTATGAACTCTCTTCGCTTCAAATTTTGATTTCGCTTTTTTTGTGCTCATAATTCTTGTTTTCATCTTATTTCCTCGCTGACAGGAGAAATAGTAGCATATGCAGTATAGATCTTGCACGGATTATACAGATTTAAAAGCAGTCTAGCTATATAGTCAAATTATTAATTATTGAGCTATGTAACATCACCAAGTCAATTTGAAATAAATGTCTTAGTGATAATGTAAATTAGATTTTAAGGCGCAGTAAAACTTGATGTAGTTGTTGGAGGTTATGATGAATTCAGCTTGGAGAAAGTATTGGGCAACAACTGCGATCGCGATCGCCATATCACCAGTATTATTATCAGCGCCCGTCACAGCGCAATCAATCACTGCCGCGCAAGATGGTACGAATACCTTCGTATTGCCAAATGGACAGAGATTTGACATTACAGGTGGAACCCAAGCAGGAGCAAATTTATTTCATAGCTTCCAGCAATTTGGCTTAAGTCAGGGACAAATAGCTAACTTCCTAAGCCAACCAAACATTCAGAATATTCTTGGGCGCGTCGTTGGCGGCAACCCTTCCGTTATCAATGGCTTAATCCAACTTACAGGCGGCAATTCTAATCTCTACATCATGAATCCCGCAGGTATTATCTTTGGAACTAATGCCAGTTTAAATGTACCTGCCTCATTTACAGCAACGACAGCCAATGGTATCCAAGTTGGGAATAGTTGGTTTGGCATGAATACCAGTACGAGCGATCTTAAAAATCTGACTGGAACTCCTAATGCTTTCGCTTTTACTAGTCCTACATCACCGCTTACTGAAGGACAAACATCAGGTGTAATTGTCAATCAAGGAAATCTCAATGTTTCACAAGGAAAGAGTATCTCTCTAGTTGGTGGCATCGTCATTAATACAGGAGCGATCGCTACCGAAAATGGCAAAATTAATATCGTGGCTGTTCCCAATGGAAAGTACGTGCGGATTACCCCTGAAGGCAGCCCACTCAGTCTCGATCTGCCGATCGCAACCCAGCAAGAATTGGACAATACGAAACCCCTGACAGGGATCGATTTACCAAAATTGCTAGCAGGAACCCCGATCGCAGTGCCAACGCAAGCAGGAACGGCGATCGCGGCGGGTAATCTCACGGCGGCGAATATCAATATCCTTGCTAATCGTTATGATACGACTCAAGCTTCTCTCAATGCTGCCAACATCCAACAGGGTTGGAATTTTGTTTTCATCGACAGCACGGTTAAGGACTATCAAACGTTGCTTGATGGTACTAATGGTGGTAGTAGTGTGACGGTGATTAATCCAGAGCAATATGGCATTAGTCAAGTGACTGCAACTTTGGCTAGTGTCACTAGTGCAAATAGTTTACATATTGTGTCTGAAGGTGATGTTGAGAATTTCTGGATCGGTAAAGATTTTGTTAGTACTGAGAATATTGCTAGATATGCTAACGATCTCCAAGCTTGGAAAACAGCTCTATCTCCTGCGGCGAATATATTGCTCTATGCCTGTAATTTGGCTAGTGGTGAGAATGGTGCAGCACTAGTTCAAGCCGTGAGAATGTATACGGGACGTGAGGTGGCGGCTTCGATTAATCGTACGGGTAGTGCCTCATTAGGTGGCGATTGGAATCTGGAATATCAGACTGGAAAAAATCAAGCGACCGTGATCTTTAATGATTTGGCTACGCAGACTTACAAAAACACATTGGCAACGCTGACGGTTTTAAATACAGCCAATACTGGCGCGAATTCCCTTAGGGAGCGCATTGGCGCAGCGATCGCAGGCGATACGATTAAGTTTGATCCTAGTTTAAACGGGACTGCGATCATGCTGACAACTGGAGAGATTGCCTTTAACCAAAGTCTCACGATTAGCGGCAATGGTAGCACAAATACGATTATTGATGGAAACGCCAACGGTAGAATTTTTAACATCACAGCAAATGTTCCTGTCACCATTGATGGAGTAACAATTAGAAATGGGAAAGTAACAGGAAATGGTGGCGGCATCAGCACAAATGGAGCAGTGACTATTACTAACAGTATTGTTTCGGGTAATGCAGCAACTTTGAGGGGGGGAGGTATATATAACAATGGTAGTGAAGCTACAATCCTTACTAACAGTATCGTGTCAGGTAATAAGGCTAACTCTTGGGGTGGTGGTATTGAAGCCAATTTGGGAGCCGTAATCCTCACCAACAGTACTGTGTCCAATAATACGTCTGTCGATTTTGGTGGGGGAATAGATACCAGTAGTTCCACTGGAGGAAGCGTAACGATTACCAATAGCACAGTGTCGAATAATACAACAACAGGTCAAGGCGGTGGCATTTGGGCTTTTACCACTGCAATTATCACCAATAGCACTGTGTCGGGTAATACGTCTGTCACTATTGGTGGTGGCATTTATGGCGCTGGGACAGTGACTCTCACCAACACTACGGTATCAGGAAATCAATCAAATATTGATGGTGGTGGGGTTTGGGGCAATAGTGGAGGTGTAATTACCAACAGCACAATTACCAACAATACTGCGGATGCCGATAATAACGGCACAGGTGATGGCGGCGGTATATTTAGTAATGGCGGCATATTTACGATCGCAAATTCGATTATTGCAGGTAACTTTGACCGAGGGTTGCAAGCTCCTGACTTAGGTAGTACTGTCGCAGGAGTAGGTTTTACTAATGGTGGCAATAATTTAATCGGAGCGAATGATGGCTTTGCCGCCATATTTGCCAATAGCTCATTAATCGGCACGATCGCCACTCCAGTCAATCCCCAACTTGCTCCCCTTGCTAACTATGGCGGCACAATACTAACCCATGCTCTCTTGCCCAATAGCCCAGCCTTAGATGCAGGGAATAACGCCAACGCCCCAGTGGGTAACGATCAACGCGGCGCAACCCGCATAATTGGAAGTGCCGTGGATATCGGAGCCGTTGAATCTCAAGGATTTAGTCTCACCCCATTAGCAAATACCACCCCCCAGAGTACAAATATCAACACCAGTTTTGCTCAGATTCTGGGCGTGCAAGTTACCGAAAACTTTGTCAATAGCCCAATTCCCGCCCCCAATATTCTCGTCACCTTTACCCCATCATCAAGCAGCGCCAATGGAACATTCGCAGGAAATACCAGCATCCTCACCAATAATCTCGGTATTGCCTTAGCCTCAACATTTACTGCCAATGGAATTTCAGGCAGTTACACAGTTGCAGCAACAGCAACAGGATTTAAACCTGCAACTTTCTCGCTTACCAATAAAGTTACAGGTGGATTTGGTGGTGTATTTCCTAGCCGTGAGGATTTGGAAGAACGTTCTTTAAGATTAGATGAGCAAGATCTAGAAGTGAGTTTCACAGAGGTTCTCTGTCTTGACGAATCTCTCGCAAATGAGCGAATTACTTCCATTCCTACTTGCAAAAAAGACTTGAGCCAAATCAAACCCGAAAGAAAGAGATAGCAATGGACATCGCCCCTTTCTTTTGGGTTGATTGTTATATTGAGGTTAGTAGTCTCTGCAATTAAAACCTCATGTCTTTTGCTACCACAGCCTCACCCACCCATACTAATTTCAAGATTCGCGCCGATATCCTCGAACTGAAATCTAGCCTCGTTCAATGGCGTAGAGACTTTCATCGATTTCCTGAGCTTGGGTTTAAAGAAAAGCGAACTTCTAGTGCGATCGCAGAAAAATTAATCGCATGGGGCATTCCACACCAAACAGGTATAGCCCAAACTGGTATCGTCGCCACGATCGCAGGGACAAAAAAGAGCCATAATAAAGTTTTAGCGATCCGTGCTGATATGGATGCGCTCCCGATTCAAGAAGAAAATATCGTTAGTTATAAATCGCAAATTGACGGACTGATGCACGCTTGCGGTCATGACGGGCATACAGCGATCGCGATCGGTACAGCGAAATATCTCTGGAAAAATCGCGATCGGTTTAGTGGCACGGTGAAAATAATTTTCCAGCCAGCCGAAGAGGGGCCAGGTGGCGCAAAACCAATGATCGAGGCGGGGATACTCGAAAACCCTAAGGTTGACGCAGTGATTGGGTTACATCTTTGGAATAGCTTACCTCTTGGCACGGTCGGTGTACGAGCGGGTGCATTGATGGCGGCTACAGAATATTTTCATTGCAAGATTATTGGGCGTGGTGGACATGGTGCGCTTCCCCATCAAACGATTGATTCAATTTTGGTAGCGGCTCAAGTCGTAAATACGCTCCATACAATTGTCTCACGCAATATCAGCCCCCTTGATTCCGCTGTAATTAGCATTGGAGAATTTCACGCAGGTTCTGCTACAAATATTATTGCTGATTCCGCGCGAATCAGTGGCACAGTGAGATTTTTTGATCCTGAAGTTGGCGTAAAGTTAGCATTACGTATAGAAGAAGCGATCGCAGGTGTATGTGCAGCGCATGGCGCTACCTACGAGTTGAAATACACCAAGCTCTATCCACCTGTGATTAATGATTATGCGATCGCGGAATTAGTTCGCTCTGTTGCCGAAACCGTGATCGAGACTCCCGCAGGTATCGTTCCCGAATGCCAGACAATGGGAGGTGAAGATGTATCTTTCTTTTTGGAAGCAGTCCCTGGGTGCTACTTCTTTCTCGGTTCCGCAAATCCAGATAAAGGCTTAGCCTATCCTCACCATCATCCTCGCTTCAATTTTGATGAGACAGCTCTGGCAACTGGTGTGGAGATCTTCGTTCGTTGTGTTGAGAAGTTTTTGGGATAGTCAAAACCAAAAGATCGTGAGGTGGCGCTTCGCGCCACCTCACGATCTTTTGGTTTTGGTTTTCGAGATAACAGCGGTATAATCAAATCAACCTGAGTTTGGACAATGCAAAGCTATGGTTAGTCAATTAAGCAAAAGTCAAAGCACGTCTGAAAGCATAGGAGATATCTTCTATCCTGAAAGTGATGGAAAACCAATGGCAGATAATACGAAACAGTTTCGTTGGATTTTGACGATTCAGCAAAATATTGATTGGCTATATGCCAATGATGCTCAGGTATTTGTGGCAGGCGATCTGTTTTGGTATCCCGTCAAGGGACAAAACAAAATTGTGGCAGCTCCCGATACGATGGTGGTGTTTGGTAGACCAAAGGGCGATCGCGGTTCTTATCAGCAATGGCTAGAGGATGATATTGCGCCGCAAGTGGTATTTGAGATTCTCTCGCCTTGTAATTCTCGCATTGAGCTGTCAAAGAAGTTACTGTTTTATTCACTCTATGATGTGGAAGAATATTATGTTTACGATCCTGACACCAATGATTTAGAAGTATGGATTAGAGGCGATCGCACTCTGGACAGTGTTAGCGAGGTACATAATTGGGTCAGTCCTAGACTTGGTATTCGCTTTGATATCAGTGAGGAGTTACAGATTTATCGTCCTGACGGTACGAAGTTTCATTCTTATATCGAGATTAATCAAAAGCTAGAGCAAGAACGCGATCGGGCTGACATAGCTACCCAACAGCTTGCGGAAATGGCAGAACAACTCAAACAATATCGCGATCGCTTTGGAGATTTATAGGAGAGTTATGTGATGATTGCTCAACCAAAATACATAAGCCCACAAGATGATCAACTAATCATGTCGCCTACAGAATATCTCGCTTGGGAAAGTGTGCAAGATAGCAGACATGAATACGAAAACGGTAGAATTTTTGCGATGACTGGCGGCACAGTTCCCCATAGCCAGATTCCTGCAAATTTATCGGCATTATTAATTCCGCATCTGCGGGGTAAAGGTTGCAAGGTATCTGTCAATGATGCCAAGGTCACCATCAGATCTGGGAAGTATTATTATCCTGATGTGGTGGTTTCCTGTGATGAGCGCGATCGCTTCTCTCGTGATTTCTTGCAATATCCTACTCTCATTGCCGAAGTCTTATCGCCCACAACAGAAGCTCGCGATCGCGGTATCAAGCAGCAAAACTATATGTTGATCGATACGCTGCAAACCTATATTCTCATCAACTCTGAACGTCCCAGAATTGAAATTTACCAGAGGCTTGATCTGGGTTGGGAATATCTATCGATTGCGATCGAGCAGACAAATTTCGACCATGATGATCCGCTTATTCACATTACCAGTATCGATCTCCAATTTCCTCTATCAGCACTTTACGAAAACATCGATTTTTTTGATAGCGAACAAATTTAAGAGAAAGATTTATGACTATCTATTTCTATACGACAACCCAAGCATATTCTGAGTTTTCTAACTTTGCTCCCTTTGGCATTGAGCTAGATAATCAGTGGTGGCGTACTACAGAACATTATTTTCAAGCTCAAAAGTTTTTAGACAAAGCCTATCAAGATAAAATTCGCCATGCTCCCGATCCCAAAACAGCCGCGAATCTTGGCAGGAGTAGAGCTGTCACAATTAGAGAAGATTGGGAAGAAATAAAAGACGATGTGATGCGTAAAGCGGTTCTCCAGAAATTTCAAACACATCCTAAACTTAGAGAGCTTTTAATTTCCACAGGTAATGAAGATATTGTGGAAAATGCTCCAGGGGATTACTATTGGGGCTGTGGAGCCGATGGCTCTGGGAAAAACATGTTAGGTAAAATCTTGCAAGAAGTTCGTACTCAAATCCAAACTGCACGTATTGAACGAGATTAAGATACTACTCCTTTCCCACGGAAAGAATAGGTGTTGTAAAGTGAATAATTAGGTGGTGCGCGACTTCGTCGCGCACCACCTAATTATTCACTGGGAAGGGAGTAAGATCGAAAAGTTGATTTATTGAAATCAAAAAGTTATGATGGCTTAAGAATAGAGACTTTAGCTTGTTCATATTACGAAGATAATGACAATTGAAATAATTAAGGCAGATCTGAGTAAGCAGGATCATACAGAAGCGTTAATCCAATTGATGAGTGAATATGCTCTTGATGCAATGGGAGGAGGTCAAGATCTGTCGGAATTTGCTAAAAACAATCTAGTTGCCGAATTATCCAAGCGGAGTTCTGCGCATGTCATTATCGCATTCGTCGATCGCATTCCTGCGGGGCTAGCTATCTGTTTGGAAGGTTTCTCTACTTTCGCTTGTAAGCCTCTACTGAATATTCATGATCTGATTGTTTCTGCCCCTTACCGAGGTCAAGGTTTGTCGAAATTAATACTACAGATGGTAGAGGCGATCGCTTGTGATTTAGGCTGCTGTAAAATAACGCTAGAAGTCTTAGATGGCAATCATGCAGCTAAAGCTGCATATAAATCTTGTGGTTTTAGTGGCTATGAACTAAACCCAGAAATGGGTCATGCGTTATTTTGGGAGAAGAAGTTATCGATAGCAACATGTCCCTAACCAATTGGCGCATTTTGGAAATAGTTGAACCACCGACTTGGTTAAGTGAAAAAGTTGGTAAATTTGCAGCGCAGTTACTTTGTCAGAGGGGAATCATTGAGCCTGAACAAGTAGAATCATTCTTAGACATTACCGCTTATCAACCCACTAGTGCCTTTGCTTTTGGTGTAGAAATGGAACAGGCGATTGCCCGAATTCAGAAAGCCCATGAACAGGGAGAAACGATCGCAATTTGGGGGGATTTTGATGCAGATGGGATTACCGCAACATCGGTTTTGTGGGAGGGATTAGGACAATTTTTCGCGCAAGGCGATCGCTTAGTCTTTTATATCCCCGATCGTCTTAAAGAGTCTCATGGGATCTCGATTAGAAGCTTAGATGAGCTACGATCGCAATGCCAGACAGAAGGGAAATCACTAAGTTTAATCATTACTTGTGATACGGGTAGCACTTGTTTTGATGCGTTAACCCATGCGCAGGATTTAGGAATTGATGTGATTGTCACCGATCACCATACTTTGCCAGATCAGCGTCCACCAGTAGTCGCAATTATCAATCCGCGTTACTTATCAACTCAGCATCCATTATTTAACTTGTCGGGTGTGGCTGTTGCCTATAAATTAATGGAAGCGCTCTATGAATCTCTACCTGAAGTTCCCCAACAGCCTTTAGAGGATTTATTGGATTTAGTCGCGATCGGCTTAGTTGCCGACCTAGTAAAACTTACAGGAGATTGTCGATACCTTGCTCAAAAGGGAATAGAAGTATTGCGGCGAAAAAAACGTCTTGGGGTGCGAATGCTCTTGGAGCAATGTAAACGAGTTGGCGATCGCCCAATTGATATTAGCTTTGGGATTGCGCCGCGCATTAATGCCGTGAGTAGAATTTGGGGCGATGTACGGAAATGCGTAGAATTGCTGACTACCCGCGATGAGAAGGTCTGCAAAGCGCTAATTGAACAGACTGAACTGGCTAACACACAGCGCAAATCTTTACAAAAAAAGGTCTTTAAACAGGTTCAAGCTAAAATTGAACAACTCGATCTTTCGACGACAGGGCTGATTGTGTTAGCCGATCCACAATGGTCGGTGGGTGTTTTGGGCTTAGTGGCTGGACAAGTGGTTGCCGAGTATGGTCGTCCGACGATTCTCTGTACAGTTGAAAATGGAATTGCTAAAGGTAGTGCGCGATCGCTAGAGGGTATAAATCTTTACGATCTCCTCAAAGGACAAGAACATCTATTGCTCAGCTTCGGCGGACACCCGCTTGCAGGAGGTTTGAGTTTTGAGCTTGAGAATTTGCAGTTACTCACTGAGTCTATCGATCAGAAATTTTGGAGTCAATATGGTCAATTGCAAAGTAAAGCGATCAACATTGATTTAGAAGTAAATATCGCCGATCTTAGCAAAGAATTATTTAATGAATTTAAGCAGCTAGAACCTTTTGGTATGGGTAATCCCTACCCCAAGTTGTTAGTTCGTGATTGCCAATTTTCAGAGATATCCAATGCAAATATTCGGACTCAAAAAGGACAGAAAGTTGAATATATTAAGACAGAATTTACTCTAAGCGATCGCAATGGCAATCAGATTTATGGCGATTGGTGGGGACATTATAGCTATGAGTTACCCGATACCAGTTGCGATGTGGTGATTGAACTAGTCGATAATGCTTTTCGCCGCCGTTATGATGTGCGATTGCTTGATTTCCATGCTCAGAGTGCGCCTCTGAGCAATGAGTTGCCGTCCCTCGCAACATCAATCAAAAATCCTGATCTAAACCTCAAGATCATTGATTGGCGAGGGCGTGATCCGCTCGATCTTGATAACCACTTGTCAGCAACTATCTGCGATCGCTGTCCTCAAAGTTGGCAAGATTTAAACTCCATTATCGATCGCGCCCATCAAGCAAATCAAGCTCTCGCTTTAGTTTATCCTCGCCCTGAACAGATAAATGGAGCGATCGCATGGCAAACTTTAGTGGGAATTGCCAAATATCTGAGTCGGACAGGTAAGGAAATTAAGCGATCGCAACTAATCGCAAAATTAGGAATTGATGATCAAGATGTGTTGCAGATTGGATTTGAGGAGCTTCAACAATATGGTTATGCGGTGAATGCGATCGAATCTCCATCAGGTGATGGAGATTCGATGATCCGTATAAGTTCTATTACATCAACATATGATGGATTTACGCCAGCAAAGCAGTTTATCCAAGCTGCGAACGAGTTAGCCTTCCAGCAACAATTTTTTGATCGTCAGTTAAAGAATTTGATAATATAGCTATCGCCGCTTGTGTTTGGACAAAATTAAAACCCAAGAGGAGAATGGCGGCGCGAAGCGCCGCCATTCTCCTCTTGGGTTTTATACCAAACGTTGATATCGCATTCCGGGGCAAGGCGCGATCGCACCCACGATTTCCAAATGCGTTAAAGCCCCTAAAACCTCACCCGAAGGCACTTTTGTTTGTTCCACAATCCAATCTAACCCAACAGGATCGCCAAATCCGATCGCTTGGAGAATATTCTGTTGTAAGAGTGGTAATTCAGAAATAGCGATCGCAGGTGCAGGTTTATCTAAATTCGGCAACATGCCCAAAGATTCCAATAGCTCATCCACGCCTAAAATCGCCTGCGCCCCTTTACCCAATAGCTTCAAGCAACCCTTTGCTTCATTTACATCAAGGGAATTTGGCAAAGCAAAGACATCGCGCCCATATTCATTGGCTTGATAGGCGGTGATTAAGGCTCCCGATCGCTCTGGCGCTTCCATCACTAATGTCACACGGCTAAGTCCCGCAATAATCCGATTACGGGCTGGGAAATGGGTTTTGTTGGGAGTAGTACCATGCGGATATTCGCTCACGACTAGACCTGAATGTAGAATTTGTGTATATAAATCTTTATGCCTATGCGGATAGATTTGATCGACTCCCGTGCCAACCACAGCCACAGTTTGACCACCAATTTCCAAACAAGCTTTGTGTGCTTCGCCATCTATACCTTCTGCCATACCAGAAATAATCGTAAACCCACGCTCTGCCAAAGCCCTCACAATTTTTTTAGTCCACCTACGTCCATAGGGAGTAGCGTTGCGCGTACCCACGATCGCAATTGTGTTGCGTTCATTCCAATTAGTTAGGTGACCGTGATAATACAAAATTGATGGTGGATCGGGAATCTCCCAAAGTAACTGCGGATATTCGCGATCGCTAGGAGTCCAGAAGTTAAGATTGTGATGTTCATGTACTGCCAATAGAGCCACAGGTTCTACTTCGCATTGAGCTTGGCGAATTGCTTCGAGGGTCTGACCACCAATACCTTCGATTGCATGTAAATCACTTGGTAAAGCATTCCATGCCTCAGACATATAGCCAAATGCTTGATACAGTCGTTTAATCAATACAGGCCCAATACCGCGTATTTGCGACCATGCTAACCAATAGGCTCTTTCTGAATTTGGGCTAAGGCTCATGAATTCTGTATTATTAAGTACTCAAAATAAATTACCAAAATCCGTAGGGTTGCTCCCCACAGCGGCGCAACCCTACAAATTTAAGTTTATGCCATGCTCTAAACGAGCGCTGACAGTAGCTAAATCGTACTCACCATTGATAGTCAGTAACTTCTGTTTATAGCCGTAATATTCCAATAAAGGTATAGTCAAATCCAAAAACTGCTCGATCCGTTTCTGAATTATCTCAATCGTGTCATCGGATCCACCACGCGATCGAGATCGCTGCATCAATGTCTCTTCAGAAGCTTGTAAATAGATTGCATGGTCAAGAGGACATCCCAACTCATCCAACAAAAAATCTAACTCCTCTGCTTGAAAAGACGTGCGGGGATAACCTTCTAAAATCCATCCTTGCTGAGCATCTTCCATCTTAAGACGCAATCGCATCAACTCAATCATCAGCATGTCGGGCACAAATTCACCAGCATCGATGAAGCTTTTTACTTCCATACCTAAATCTGTTGCTGTTGCCATCTCTAATCGCAAAATTTCGCTAGTTGAGATCACAGGAATATTTAGCAAAGATCGAAGATGTAAAGCTTGGGTGGTTCGTCCTGAACCCGATGCACCTAATAGAATAATTCTTGCCATCGGTCTATGCCATCACATTCTTAAAAAAGGCGATCGCATCTTTTAAGGAAGCGACAAAGGTATCAATTTCGGCTTTGGTATTATAGAAATAGACACTGGCTCTTGCCGTGCCGCTAAT
Source organism: Pseudanabaena sp. lw0831 (assembly GCF_016584665.1). Taxonomy (GTDB): domain Bacteria; phylum Cyanobacteriota; class Cyanobacteriia; order Pseudanabaenales; family Pseudanabaenaceae; genus Pseudanabaena. The sequence continues at coordinate 11,965 of NZ_BBJB01000072.1, read as the reverse complement.
TCCTAAAAAGCGATGTAATGGCTGAGTGCAATGGTGTCCTGAACGAATAGCGATACCATCTTGATCGAGCATTGCCGAGAGGTCATTGGCATGAATCCCATGTGCGATCGTGAAGGATGCCAAACCTGCGCGGTGATGTCTTGGCCCATAAACTTTGATGTCAGGAATATCGTCGAGATAATCCATCAAATATTCAATTAATTCCTGTTCATAATCATGGATTTTATCCATGCCGATCGCAGTCAAGTAATCCACCGCTGCACCGAGAGCGATCGCTTCGCCAATTGCAGGAGTCCCTGCTTCAAATTTGTGGGGTAAGCCAGCATAAGTAGAATGATCGAGAAAGACATCAGCAATCATTTCGCCACCACCCATAAACGGAGGCATTTCTAGTAATAGATCCCGCTTACCATAGAGGAACCCAATTCCTGTCGGCGCACACATCTTATGTCCCGAAGCCACTAGCCAATCGCAATCAAGCGCCTGCACATCAATGGGCATATGTGGCACACTCTGACAAGCATCTAGCAATACCTTTGCGCCTTGAGCATGAGCCAATGGAATCATCTCCTCCACTGGATTCACACAACCAAGAGTATTGGAAACATGGACAATTGATACCAGTTTAGTTTTAGGGTTGAGTAAAGACTTAAACTGCTCTAAGCTTAATTCCCCTAAGATTGTGGGTTCTAGGAATTTAAGAACTGCGCCTGTACGTTGAGCAATCAACTGCCAAGGCACAATGTTACTGTGATGCTCCATTACTGAGAGAATTACTTCATCTCCTGCTTTCAGGTTTGCCCATCCCCAAGTATAGGCTACGAGATTAATCGCTTCACTGGCATTACGGGTATAAATGATTTCCTGTGATGACTTAGCATTGACAAATTTAGCGATTTTGTCCCGCGCTCCCTCATAGGCATCGGTGGCTCTAGCACTGAGTGTATGAGCGCCACGATGCACGTTGGCATTGTCATGCTCGTAATAATATTTCCAAGCTGCAAGTACCGATTTTGGCTTCTGGGAACTAGCAGCATTATCAAAGTAAATTAGTGGCTTGCCATTGACCGCTTGATTCAAAATCTCAAAATCTGCTCTGACCCGATCTGCTAGAGTCTTTTCATAGGTTAATGTCATGAGTCTTACATAGTTGCTGTCGTAACTGCTATCTGCATTTTAACAGTTCAAAACCCAAAAAGCATGAGATGACGAGGTGCGCTGCCCTATGCCTCTCAGTCTGCTAATTTCCAGACTTTCACCTTGCCGTCGAGACTGCCACTAATCAACAGCTTTTGATCAGTACTAAATACAACCGATGACACGCCACGCTCATGCTCTGATAAAACTTGAGGCGATCGCTTGATCTTTAAAGACCAAATCCGAATTGTCTTATCAGCACTACCGCTAGCCAATAAACTCCCGTCATTACTAAAAGTGATCGTATGTACCTCACCAGTATGACCTGTAAGAACATCCTTTAACTGCCCCATCTTGGCATCCCATAGCCGCACAGTATTATCTTCCATCGCACTAGCGATCGCCTTGCCGTCATTGCTATAAACGAGCGATCGCACGGGGCTACCACTCTCTACTAAGGTCTTAAGAACTTTTCCTGTCTCCACATTCCATAATCGAATTGCGCCATCTTCACTACCACTTGCTAAGAATTTACTATCGGGTGTAAATGAGACATCGTAGACCCAAGATTTTTCAGTTAACGTGCTGATTAATTTGCCAGTTTCTGCATTCCATAGGCGAATTGTGCGATCAGCTCCAGAACTAGCGATCAACTTGCCATCAGGACTGAAGATAGCAGTATATATGCGATCTTGATGTCCCACTAACGTATTTAAGATTTTACCAGTGGAAACTTCCCAAATGATTACTTTGCGATCATCGCTGGCACTAACTAAACGCTTGCCATCGGGACTAAAGTACACATCATAGACTCTTCCTGTATGACCTTTGAGTGTCTGTAATTTTTTGCTTTTGGTTAAGTCCCATAGCTCAATAATGCGCTCTGAGCTTGCCACTGCCAAAATTTTACTGTCGGGACTAATTGTAACTCCATAGATTAAATCCTTTGCCTCATTGATTGTCAATTCCTTCATTACTGATGGAACTGAAGTTGATGGATTTATTGGCTTAGGTGAAGATTCTGGCAATCCAGCTTTTTCTTGAGATTCCTCAAGATTAGTTGGATTTATCGGCTTAGGGGAAGATCCAAACATGAGAATTATTGTCGTGATTGCGATCGCGCCCAGAGTGATGATTCCTAAGCCCAAATGCCAAGGCTGAAAATATTTCCAAATTCTTGATTTTGGTAACTCCTGCTTCTGGGCAGAATGAAGATCGCGTATAGGAGTATTTTGCTGACTAAGGTTTTGATTACTTCTTTGGGTCGTCTCACCACAAATCAGTACAGTTGGTAAACTGTGATTTACATGGGAGATTGGATAGCGGTCGACAAATTCTCGAATCACCGCATAAACTGCTTCAGCACTAGAATAACGCTGCCGAAAATCAAACCGCACCATACGCGAAAGAATATCAGCAAATTCAGGATAGACCTTAGGCGCAGATGCTCGCCATAAAATTTCTAAGTTGTCGTCTTTGGCTAAATGGCTAGGAGGAATACCTGTCAGAGCTTGAATGCCAATCATGCCGATCGCATAGATGTCGCTGGCAAATTTTGGCTCGCCATGAGCCTGTTCGCTAGGCATGTATCCTGGCGTACCAATTCCCACCGTGTAGCCATCGTCTGGCTGTCCAGCCAAGAGAGCCGTGGGCGTGACAATTTGCTTCACAACACCAAAATCAATTAAAAAAAGCTGTCCATCCCGACGACGAATAATATTTTCGGGCTTAATATCGCGATGAATCACATTGTTTTGATGGACAAAGCTGAGGACGACTAGGAGATTTTGCAATAAATCAGCAACTACGAACTGTTCCCAAATCTTGCCACGCGGCAGTTCATGACTAAGGTCTTTGCCATCAATATATTCTTGAACTAGATAAAATTCTGATAATTCTTCAAAGTGGGCAAACAGTTGCGGAATTTGGGTATGGGTTCCGAGGCGATAGAGAACTTGAGCTTCTGTTTCAAAAAGTCGCCGCGATAGCTGCAATACACTCGCTTCTTGAATATGTGGACTTAGTCTTTTAATTACTCTGGTGGGGTGATCGGGCAAGTGTAAGTCTCGTGAGAGATAGGTCTCCCCAAATCCACCGCCACCCAAACGTGCTGAAACTTCGTAATGCCCACCGACTATTTGCCCAGTTGTCAGACTCATAAACTATTTCTGTGGATGCCTTAGACTTGATTACAATCTTGCCATACAAGTATGGCAAGATTGTAATCAAGTCTAAGGAGCTTTATTGCGATCAAAGCTTTACTAAGCAAAGCTTTGATCGCAATAAAGCGCTATAGTGATATCAAATAATGCGGCTTGAGTATGACCCCGTTACCGAAATATCGACCGAAACAATTATCGCTAGGCCCGTTAGAGTCGGAAATCCTGAATATTATATGGGACAGTACGCGGCTAGGTGCGACGGATATTCACGATCGCATCTTGTCTGATCCCGATCGCGAGTTAGCCTATGGCTCAGTGATGACTGTATTGCGCCGACTGGAGCAAAAGGGCTGGATTCATTGCGAAAAGGAGGGGCGTGCGCTCTATTGGCAAGCAAAAATTTCTCGCGATGAGGCACAAGCATTAGAGGCGTATCAACAACTAAATCGATTTTTAGAAATAGGTGATGCGGATATTGTCGCCGCTTTTGCTAATGATCTCGATCATGCCAGTATGGACAAGCTTGAAGCGATCGCTGTCCGTCTCCAAAATATACGTCAATCGCGAGAACAATCACAGGAAGGTTAAGTCTATGCCCTTTTTCTCCATACATTTTGTGATGATATTTGGTTCGCTTTGCCTTGCTTGGGGCTTGCGCTACGGTTGGCAAAATAGCGGCGATGTGACTCAGCCTGTGAGTTGGCAGATGCGTTGGCAGAAGGCGCTCGTATCCTTTGTTTTGCCGCCACTATTAGTAATGATGACCGCGATCGCTGTGCTATGTATGGGATCAGAAGGACAAATGATTGGCTTGCAAGCAGGGCGGCTTAGCTATGCGATCGCCTTGATGTTTTTGATTTACAGCATTTTTCGGAGTGGTCAACTTGCATGGATTGGCTGGCAATCTTTACAAAAATTACAAAATCTCGTTGTCGATTGCAAGGCTCTCAATCCGATTAATGAACCTTTAAAATTGCTAAATATGCCGATGCTATTTGCTGCCCAAATTGGGTTTTGGCGATCGCATCTTTTTGTCAGCCAAGGTTTGCTCGATACCCTTGATGCAGATCATCTGGAAGCAGTGCTATTACATGAACGCGCCCATGCTCATTACCGCGATACATTTTGGTTTTTCTGGCTCGGTTGTCTACGCCAAGTGATGCCTTGGTTGCCAAATACCCAAGCTTTATGGGAGGAGTTGCTGTTATTGCGAGAACTTCGTGCTGATCGCTGGGCTGCTCAATATGCAGATGGTTTGTTACTAGCTGAGTCATTATTAGCGATGGTTAGCAACAATATGCAACTAACCCCAACCTTTGCGGCGGCTTTTGGCGCGACGAATCCTAGCGATCGGCTAGAAGTGCGGGTTAACTTTTTATTAGCCGACCCCGAACCTTTGCCCCAATTTTCTTGGCGATCGCTATTTTGGATTGGTTTTTCCCTATTACCACTCGCTGTATTACCTTTGCATTATTAACAAAAAGAGAGAGTTGCTGAGCAACTCTCTCTTTTTGTTAATAATGCCATCGCTCATATGGGGAATCTGGTGAAACTCGATTTTATCCAAAAGTTTGATCTGTCAACTATAGCAATGCAAGAGATAGGACAAATCAAAACCCAAAAGATGAGTGGCGGTGCGAAGCACCGCCACTCATCTTTTGGGTTTTAAGTCCTAAGCAAAACTTACATTGCTATAAAACTAGGGTTTTTGCGATCGCTTGATTTTAGATGACCTTGGTATACGAGTTTTTGAAGCTGACTGAAGTATTAGTGTAACTCTTGCCCCAGATAGTCATGACAGTTTGGAGAATTGTCATGACTATCTGGTATGTTTGAGGTTCGCCGTTAGCTGACAATCCATGACCGTTAGAGAAACTTTTCGTCGCACAAAAATTGTTGCTACTATTGGACCCGCGACCAGTAGCCCCGATATGATTCGCCAGCTTATTGAAGCAGGTGCAAGTACTTTTCGCCTTAACTTTTCCCACGGCACTCATGCTGACCACCATCGCAGCATTTGCAATATTCGCCAAGTATCTAGTGAACTCAATCAACCTGTGGGCATTTTGCAGGATTTGCAAGGTCCAAAAATTCGCCTTGGAGTATTTAAAGAAGGCCCAATTACTCTTAATAAAGGTGACAAATTTACCCTCACAAGCCGCCAAGTTGATGGTAATTCTGAAATTAGTTGCATTACCTATGACACGCTTGCCGAAGAAGTGCCAATCGGCGCAGTAATCATGCTCGATGACGGCAAAGTTGAGATGGTCGTCGAAGCTGTAAATGTGGAATTAGGCGATCTCTATTGTCGCGTGGTCATTGGTGGCACGCTTTCTAATAATAAAGGGGTAAATTTCCCGAACGTTCACTTATTAGTCAGTGCGATGACTGATAAAGATCGCGAAGACTTACGTTTTGGTTTGGCTGAAGGCGTAGATTGGGTAGCACTTAGCTTTGTCTGCAATCCTGAAGATGTGCTAGAGGTTAAAGACTTGATTGCCGCTTCAGGGCGGAAGGCTAGTGTTATTGCCAAAATCGAGAAGCACGAAGCGATCTCTAACATGGAAGCTATTCTCTCGGTCTGCGATGGGGTAATGGTGGCGCGGGGCGATCTTGGCGTGGAAATTCCTGCGGAAGATGTACCGATCGCTCAAAAGCAATTGATTAAAACTGCCAATCGCCTTGGCATTCCTGTAATTACAGCGACACAAATGCTGGATAGCATGGTCAGCAGTCCTCGGGCCACCCGCGCCGAAATTTCCGACGTGGCAAATGCGATCATCGATGGTACTGATGCCGTAATGCTCTCTAACGAAACTGCGGTGGGAAAATATCCGATCTTGGCTGTAGAAACGATGGCAAGAATTGCCGTTCGCATTGAAAGAGAGCAAGATCTAAAAATGCAACCTATTGAAAGCATGGGACGCGCTGTCCCCAATGCGATTAGTCAGGCTGTAGGGAGGATTGCGATCCAACTAAATGCCGCTGCGATCGTTACTCTCACTAAGACAGGCTCAACGGCTCGTAATGTCAGCAAATTCCGTCCACCGATTCCGATTTTGGCAGTTACACCCAATGTCCAAGTAGCGCGTCGCTTGCAAATGGTCTGGGGTGTGCAGCCAATGGTATTAATATCCTTACCATCCGCAAGACAAAATTTTGAAGCCGCCCTCAACCTTGCTCAAGAGATGAAATTGCTCTCCGCAGGTGATTTGGTGGTTATGTCGGCAGGCACACTGCAAGACGTGGCAGGCTCTACGGATTTAATCAAAGTGGAATTTGTTTCATCGGTAGTTGGCAAAGGCTTAAGCATCGGCTCTGGTATTGTTCATGGACGCGCTAGAGTTGCTTTCCATCACCTTGATGTCCGCGACTTTAACGAAGGTGAAATTCTTGTCATCGATCGCACTGATGCCGACTATATCGAAGTAATTCGCAAAGCATCTGCCGTAATTACTGAAGAATCAAGTCTTGATTCTCATGCAGTGGTGATCGGTCGAAGGCTGGGTATACCAGTTTTGATCGGGGTTCACAATGCCACAGGCTTCATTCGCGATGGTGAACCACTGAGTGTTAACTTCAGCAAAGGCATGATCTATTCAGGTTCGAGATCGGACGATCTAACGTTTTAGTTATATTTAAAGTTGATGCAAAGCATCAACTTTAATGTTTTTGAGTTAGTCATGGAAAATTTTGCTTTTTACAATCCAGTCAAGATTTTATTTGGCAAAGGTCAAATTGCGAATATCAGTACTGAAATCCCTACTGATGCCAAAATCTTAATCATCTATGGTGGCGGTAGCATCAAAACCAATGGAGTTTACGAACAGGTAAAGACCGCCCTTGCTGGTCGTAGCTTTCTCGAATTTGGTGGGATTGAAGCAAATCCACATCTGGAAACATTGCTCAAAGCAGTTGAACTGATTCGAGATGAAGGAATAGATTTTTTGCTGGCAGTGGGCGGTGGCTCCGTCCTTGATGGTACAAAATTTATTGCTGCTGCTGTTCCCTTTGAAGGCGATCCTTGGGATATTTGTGCCAAGCAAGCCCTTGTAAAATTAGCGATTCCCTTTGGTGCAGTGTTGACTTTGCCAGCTACTGGTTCCGAGATGAACACTAACTCTGTAGTTACTAAATGGGCAACCCAAGACAAGTTGTTTTTCTCTAGCCCATTTGTATTTCCCAAATTCTCAGTACTAGACCCTGAAACGACTTACTCGTTGCCTATTCGTCAGGTTAGTAATGGAATAGTTGATGCCTATGTTCATGTTATGGAACAGTATTTGACATATCCTGCCAATGCCCCATTGCAGGATCGGATGGCTGAGTCTATTCTCAAAACCTTGATCGAAGAAGCTCCCAAGGTCTTAGCGGATCTTCATAACTACGAAGCAAGAGCCAACGTGATGTGGTGCGCCACGATGGCGCTCAATGGATTGATCGGTGTCGGTGTACCTCAAGATTGGGCAACGCACATGATCGGTCATGAGCTAACGGCGCTACATGGCATCGATCATGCTCAAACTTTGGCGATTGTTCTGCCTAACACGCTGACGATTAGACGCGATCGCAAAAGGCAAAAGCTCTTGCAATATGCCGATCGCGTTTGGGGTCTTGTCGATGGCACGGAGGAGGTACGCATTGATCGGGCGATCGCGAAAACTCGCGACTTTTTTGAGACTGTCGGCGTTTGTACCCATCTGTCAGACTACGGCGTGGGACTAGATGTGATTCCCAAAATTATCGATCGCTTCGAGAAACGTGGTTTTGTCGCTTTAGGCGAAAATCAAGATGTTACACCCAAGATTGTCGAACAAATTTTAGCGCTCTGTGCTTAACTTCTTTTTGTAAAGGTGCTGCAAAGCAGCACCTTTACATGGTTTATGGAATATAAATATGACCCAAAAACTTCTATTTGTTTGCCTCGGAAATATTTGCCGATCGCCTGCGGCAGAAAATATTATGAATCATTTAGTTGCGAAGCAAGGACTAGGCGATTTCTTTATCTGTGACTCGGCTGGTACTGGTGGCTGGCATGTGGGTGCACCACCTGATCGCCGTATGCGTGCGGCTGCCAAAGAACGCGGCTTAGATTTTGTTGGCTCGGCTAGACAGTTTGAGGCGATGGATTTGCGAGAATTTGACTTAATTCTGGCGATGGACAAAGATAACTATCGCAATATTCTCGCTCTCGATCCGCAAGGGAAATTTACGGACAAGGTGAAGATGATGTGTGACTTCTGCGAAACTTACACCGATAAAGAAGTTCCTGATCCCTATTACGGTGGTGCAGATGGATTTAACTATGTCATCGATTTGCTATTTGATGCCTGTGGTGGTCTTCTCAAATCTTTTCCCAAAAATTGAAGAGAGGGCGCTTTGCGCCCTCTCTTCAATTTAATCAACGTAAAATGCGCGATCGCTTTGAGTATTAGCCAAAAAAGATTCTAAGTCTTCCCATTGTTTGTTCTCAATTAAACCAATCACTGCTTGCAATGATTGCTGATAGTTTTGTAGCGATCGCAATACAGCCGATTGATTATATTCCGCCATTAGTCTCCCTAGTTCAGGATTACCACCGCCAACGCGACTAGTATCACGGAAGCCTGAACTCGCTAAATTTTGCGCTAATTTTAAAACCGTCCGATCGCTTTCTGCTTGACAAGCAGCGATCAAACTAGCACTAATCATCACAGGGGCATGACTAATCATGGCGACGGCGCGATCGTGTTCTTCGGCGCTACATTCATAGACATTCATACCCACTGACTGCCATAGCGATCGCACTTTCTCAACAGCCTCAAGATCATCACTAGGCGTAACCACACAGGGACGATTTTGAAATAGATTGCGTTCGGCAGCTAAAATTCCTTGAAATGCAGTTCCCGCCATCGGATGACTGCCCACAAATCGCTGATTAAATTGCTGGCAAATCTTCAATGCTGGCTCGACGATCGCTGATTTGACTGAGCCAACATCCGTAAAAATGACGTTAGAAGCTAATTTTGGCGCGATCTCGGAAATCGTCGGCAAAATTGCTGCGATCGGCGTACAGATGACGACGATATCAGTTTGGGCAAGAATGCGATCAGGTATATCTGCAATATTTGTGCTAGCGATACTTACGGCAGCGATCTCTTCTGCTTGTTTGCAGGTTTCAGGATTGCGACTGATGCCCCAAACGTAGTTATGATCTTGCGATGAAGCGAGCAGATCTAACCCTAGCGAGCCACCAATTAACCCTAAACCGACGACACCAATATTCATAAAACTCTTCCACACAACAAAGGGGTGTCTTGCACCCCTTTTATTATTTAGAACTTGCTAAGGTTAAGCCCTGCTTCTTTCGCAAATGCAGCTAGCCCTTTCTTTTGCAAAGTTTTGATAGCTTTGGTGGAAATTTGTAATTTTACAAAACGCTTTCCTTCTTCCCACCAGATTCTTTTGTCTTGTAAGTTTACGTGTTGTAAGTGCTTATGACGCTTGTGTGAGAAAGAAATCGATACGGAATTATTGGCTTTTTTGCCTGTTAGTTGGCATACACGACTCATAGTACTAGTCTCCTATTTTTTCAGTCCAGCTAACCATACTACAACCTTAAAGCATACTTTTGCAATCCAGAAATAATTTTTGCAGAAATTCTCATTATGAGACGAATTTCGAGTTTTCCCGCGCTTGTGGCGCGGGAAAACTCGAAGAACCAATTCTTAAAATGAGAACCAGTATTATTGCAAAAATAATACTGGTTCTCAAAATCTTACTGGGTTTGATTTCCCATTATCGAAAGTGTAGGAGCACTTTTGATAATGGGTATGAAAATTGTTTGGTTAGCTATCCTTGAAAGGTGCGAGATCAGACAATCCAAAGTTGTAAATGTTGCTAGACTCCAACTTGCTAATAAAGCAAAGCAAAAAAACAAGATAATCATGAGTAAAGCTCGGATATTCGATAGCTCTCAATTTTTTCAAACAACCGATGGAGAGCCAATTCGTTCAGTAGTTACTGAATCCCCAGATGCAGTTGTTGTCGCTTGGTATATCAACCCAAACCAAAAAATTCCGCCTCACCTGCATCCCAACGGACAAGACACTTGGACGATCATAAGTGGCAAGGGAGAATATTATTTGGATAAAACTGGCAATACGCAACCAATCGCCGCAGGAGATGTTGTGATTGCTCATACTGGCTCAGTGCATGGAGTATTCAATAATGGGAACGAGCCTCTAGTTTTTATTTCAGTGGTTAGTCCTGCTACTGCGGGATATCAACTTGTCGATATCGAAGGTACAAATTCATGAAGTGGTTAATTCAATATTTACGCGACATTAAGATCGGGAAAGTGGTGCTTTGGTGCTATTTGATTTGGTATGTCGTTATCGTTTATTTCTATTTTGATCCATCGCCCAAGACTTGGATTAATGCTCTGGGGATAAGTGCTGTGATTGGTACAGGGCTTGTATTAAGCATCTCTTCTAACAAGAGCGATAGTGTAGATTACTGGCAAACATTCCGACTTTATCTCATGCCATTTTGCGTTTCTAGTTTTTCAGCACTGATCAAAGATCGAGATTTTATTGTATTTGTTTCTCCGAAAATCAAAGAAACATTAGTAGCAATCTCTTGTTGCATTCTATTCTTAGCGATCGTCTTTGCCATCAAATTAATTAACAAAAAATTAGCTTGGCAATCAACTAATTTAGAAGATTTGGAAGCAAGCTAAAGGCTTTTTTCTATAGGGCTTTCAATAAAATTGTGGTTTCTCTATCTTGTGAGCTAAGCTCGTAAGACAATATGCTTTCCAGTTTTAATCCATGACAAATACTGCCAAAATCCCTGTTGTTGTCTCTGGGGCGACAGGTAAAATGGGGCGCGAAATTATCAAAGCGATCGCCCAATCACCAGACATGATGCTCGTTGGTGCGATCGGCAGATCCCACATTGGTGAGGATATCGGCGAAGTTATTGGTATTGGCGAATTAGAAATACCCGTGACCGATAATCTCGAAGTTGTCCTTGCCCAAGCTGCGCAAGAATCACAACTACCAGTGATGGTCGATGTCACCCACCCCAGCATCATTTATGACAATATTCGCTCAGCGATCGCCTATGGTGTTCGCCCTGTGGTTGGCACAACGGGCTTAAGTGAGCAGCAAATTGCCGATCTTGCCATTTTTGCGGACAAAGCGAGTACAGGCTGCATTATTGCCCCAAATTTCTCCGTTGGTGTGATTTTGATGCAACAAGCCGCGATCGCTGCCGCCAAATATTTCCAGCATGTGGAAATTATCGAACTGCACCACAATCAAAAAGCTGATGCTCCTAGCGGTACTGCGATCAAAACCGCGCAAATGCTCTCAGAATTAGGTCAATCTTTTAATCCGCCTAGTGTCGATGAAAAAGAGCATCTCACAGGTGCAAGGGGCGCGACATATGGCGAAAACATTCGTATTCATAGTGTGCGTATTCCTGGAATAGTTGCGCGGCAAGAAGTGATTTTTGGCGCAATGGGCGAGACCTTAAAAATTGAGCATAATGCTAGCGATCGCACCTGCTATATGGCAGGTGTATTGCTTTGTGTTCGCAAAGTACTTGCGCTCAAGTCACTTATTTATGGCTTAGAAAAATTACTGTAAAAATGATCCATATAAAACCAAAAAAAGTTGGGG
>NZ_BBJB01000071.1 GCF_016584665.1 Pseudanabaena sp. lw0831 | reverse complement strand
CGCCCGCCCCAACTTTTTTTGGTTTTATTATTTTGTGTTCTTCACCAATAAAAAAGCACTCGAAAAACGAGTGCTTTTTTATTGGTGAAGAATACCCCCAGGGGAATTCGAATCCCCGTCGCATCCGTGAAAGGGATGTGTCCTAGGCCTCTAGACGATGGGGGCGTGTTCTTGACCTTTATTAAGATACATACACGACTGAAGCTTTGTCAACACTTAAAGCAAACTTTTTTTGATGAATTCCATCGAATTATGAATTTCCAAGCCCATATTTTGGTAAAAGCTATGCTTCGCATAGCTTTTACCAAAATATGGGCTTGGTTTGATCGAAAAGAATCAGTTTTTTGTGACGCGGCAAAGGCTCGTCACAAAAAACTGATTCTTTATCTGATGGCAGGTCGAAGCCCATAGTTGCGATAGCGCCAATAATCTTTCAAGATTTGCGAGTGATCGAAACATAGCTGATTAGGTATTTCCCAAGCCGCGAACATGCCGACAGACTTGGCATCATCATCAGCTTTTGGATCACCCATTGCCTCAGCCATGTACACGGCACTAATCGTATGTAGGCGCTCATCACGGCTAGGATCAGAATAGAGCCCTAACAAGTCGATTAACTCCACCTGTAGCCCCGTTTCTTCCTGCGCTTCTCGCCTTGCCGCATCTTCTAGTCGTTCACCATAATCGACAAAACCACCAACGATCGCCCAGCCGTAGGGTGGATTTAGGCGCTCAATTAACACAATGGGTTGATTCGGGCGATCGCGTAGGGCAATGATGATATCAACCGTGGGAACAGGATTTCGGTATGTCACTTGATTTGCAAGGTTATTTAAAAAAGCGAGTGGCAGCGCTAAGCGCTGCCACTCGCTTTATAAGCTGTAAGGTAGCGCTTTTCGCACTCTAGAGGGTAATTACAGCTACAAAATGCAGCTTCACACTAAGTTATCATGCAGATTCATAATCCGAGAGCTATTAAGCGTTACTCGGCAGGAGAGTATTTCTTTGATCCCAATCAGCATAGAAATTGTAGAAGGTAATCCGAATCTTGCCTCTCTCTTGGGTTGGCATTTGCAGCAGATTGGCTATTCGGTATTTCAAGCGGTAAGTTGTCAGCAAGCAAAGCTCGTGTTTCAAAAGCAGCAGCCCAGTTTGGTGATCTTGAGTACTGATTTGCCTGATGGGGATGGTATCGAGTTATGTCGCTGGCTTCATAAACAAAGAAGTTCGTTAATATTTGTGATTTCGTCGCGCACTAATGAATCTGACATCGTAGAGGGTTTAAAATCGGGTGCGGATGACTATTTGACGAAGCCCTTTGGGATGCAAGAATTTTTGGCAAGGGTGGAAGCATTGACTCGCAGACTACGCACGTCTGCACCTCCTGCTTGTTTGGATTATGGTGTGCTGAAGATCGATTTGGTGCAACGACAGGTGAGGTTAAAGGGTAATGCGATCGATCTAACGCCTCAAGAATTTAGTTTGCTCTATGTTCTCGCTCAGTCAGAGGGTCTTGCCTTGAGTCGCGCTGAGCTTCTACAACGTGCTTGGCCAGACGAGATTAATAATCCGCGTACTGTTGATACGCATGTTTTATCGTTACGCAAAAAACTAGAGGTTGACCCGCAACAACCAAATTTGATTCAAACAGTACGAAATATTGGGTATCGTTTTAATCCTGAAGCGCTAATGCGACCGCCTTTGCGTCCTAATTCTCAAATTTCAAATAACTCAAATGGCGATCGCCCACCACAATTCACCGCTCCTCCCAGCCGCTCGTTCGCCAAATACTAAAGCCCAAAAAGGAAAATCGCCAGCTACGCTGGCGATTTTCCTTTTTGGGCTTTAAGCTTTCTTTTGCGAATTAGAATAACAAAGCAATTACTTTATTTTAATTCGTAAAAACAAAAAGTCTTTAATGCTGATGAAAGTGAGACAGAAAATTATTGTGGTCGGGGCGGGAATTGGTGGTTTGACTACAGCAGCATTGTTGGCAAAGCGTGGCTATGAAGTCATTGTTTACGATCTGGCGATCGTTGCGGGTGGTTGTGCATCCACCTTTAAACGACGCGGATTTACCTTTGATGTCGGTGCGACTCAGGTGGCAGGATTAGAATCTGGAGGGATTCACGATCGCATTTTTAAAGAACTTGAATTAGAACATCCCGAAGCAACATACTGCGATCCAGCTTGTGCGGTGTTTTTGCCAAATGAGAACCAACCAATTAATGTCTGGCGCGATCGCCAAAAGTGGAAACTAGAACGACAAAGACAATTTCCCAATAGCGAGCCATTTTGGAATTTCCTAGAAGATTTATTTTGGCAAAGTTGGCGATTTCAGTCCCGCGATCCGATTTTGCCACCGCGTAATATTTGGGATGCTTGGCAATTGCTCAAAGCTTTGCGAATCGATACCTTGGCGACAGTGCCTTACACCTTTTCGACTGTCGGTGATGCCTTACGTGGTTTTGGATTAGCTAGTGATAAAAGATTGCGCACCTTTCTCGATCTGCAATTAAAACTCTATTCACAGGTTAATGCAGAGGAAACAGCTTTGCTCTATGCAGCCACTGCTTTAGCAGTTTCGCAAGCGCCTTTAGGATTGTTCCATCTTAATGGAAGTATGCAAGTTTTGAGCGATCGCCTGATCGAGAGTATTGAGCGCGATGGAGGGAAAATCTTGATGCAGCATGAAGTAACTGCGATCAGGGGAGAAAGAAAAAGGAAAAAGGTAAAAGGAAAAAATCTGAAGACGGGTGAAGCTTGGTCGGATGGGGCGGATCATGTGGTGGCGAATGTGACGGTGAATAATTTTGTGACGCTATTGGGAGATGAAGCGCCTAAGGGATATGCTAATCGAGTTGCAAATCTCAAGCCTGCTTCGGTTGCATTTGTTGTCTATTTGGGAGTCGTTCGCGCTGCAATTCCAGATAATTGTCCGCCACATTTGCAGTTTTTGGAAGCGGGCGATAAACCGCATTCTCTATTTATTTCTGTTAGTAAGGAAGGTGATGGACGCGCTCCAGCAGGAAAAGCAACGATTATTGCTTCAGAGTTTACCGATGCGGCGGTTTGGTATGGCGATGAGGATTATCAGGAACTTAAAAAGAGATTTACAGAAAGGGCGATCGCGCAATTAAGCGAATACTTCTATCTCAATGAGCAGACGATTATTCATGTGGAAGCTGCCACACCACAAACTTTTGCACGTTATACAGGACGCGATCGCGGCATCGTCGGTGGTGTGGGAATGCGTGTTTCCACCTTTGGCCCCTTTGGGTTTGCCAATCGCACTCCACTCAAAAACATATGGCTAGTCGGTGACTCCACCCACCCAGGCGAGGGAACCGCAGGGGTAAGTTATTCGGCAATGACTGTAGTGCGACAAATAGAAAGTGCTTAATATTAAAGAGAAAATGGTTTCCAAGGTAAATCACTTGTGCCAGTAAGTAGTAAATCTCGCGTAATTTGAGCAGTCACAGGAGCCATCATTACGCCATTGCGATAATGCCCTGTAGCAATCAAAATATGCGGATGGTCTGGCGCAAAACCTAAAATAGGAGATTGGAATCCATCGGGTCTGGGTCGATCGCCTGCCCATGTTTTTAAAACTTCAGCTTTTTTAAAAGTAGGACACCATGCGATCGCTTGTTCTAGCAATAACGAGATATTCGCCTCGCGGGGTAATTCATCTGGCTCAAATTCTAAGGTTGCACCGAGCCAATATCGATCATGACCTAACGGGACAATATTAATGTCGGAATGATCCTCGTTTTCGGCATTAATGACGGTTTGCAAATTTAGGTTTGGGACTTTTAATAACAAAGCTTGACCGCCAACTGGTAGCAAAAGATCTTGCTCTCTATTTTTTGAACAGTTTTTTAAAAGTGCTGCAAGTAGGGCATTACTTCCTAAGCCTGATGTAACCACGATGAGATCGCTTTTGATCTCTTCTAAGCTCTTAACAGGTGCGTTCCAGTAAAACTTCACCCCATTTTGAGTCGCGGCAGCAACTAGCGCATCAACTAACTGAGTTGGATGCACCGCCCGATCGCATGGACTAAATAAACCGTCGTCAGTTAGCCATTGCGAGTATTGCTGTGAAATGACACCGCGTTCTAGCCACTGCAACTCAAAGCCCTGCTCTTTGCGAATTTCGATTAGCGATCTCGCTTTAATTTTTTCCTCAGGCGATCGCAATAAACTTAAAATCCCGTTGCGGTTGTAGAGAATATTGCAGTTAGTTTGAGCAGTTAACTCATCAATCAAGCGATCGTACAGACTTAAACTCGCCAAACGTAATTTGACCAAAGGACCTTTAGCTTTGGAGCTAGAAGCCGCCATCAACACCCCTAGCGCTGAACCAGTTGCCACCATCGCAGGTCGAGGATTTGATTCAAGTACTGTCACCTTTAGCGCAGTTTTACTTAATTCATAGGCAAGCATTGCCCCAATTACACCGCAGCCAATGATAGTGACAGTTTTCATAAATATTTTCAATAGAGTAGAAAAGAATGCTTCGCACCCTTTTCTACTCTAAGATCTGATTGGGGACTAACAGTAAAATAAAGAACCAGTTTTTTTGTGGTGCGGCTCCGCCGCACCACAAAAAAACTGGTTCTTTATTGATTAAAGTCAATGCTAAACTTTTGGGATAACAGCAAATCCTGTGGCATTGGTAGTCAAAAACTTCCTGATTCTGCAAAATTCCTACATTAAACCCGTGATTACGCTAAATCTGCTGCATCCAATCGAATCGATACCTATCCAAACATGGAAATTTAATTCCGAGCCTGTAATTCGGATTGGGCGATCAGGCGATAATGATGTGATTCTCTATAGTTCTGTTGTTTCTCGCTACCATGTTGAGCTACATCGTCACTCTCAGTATTGGGAAATTGTCAATATTGGCGCAAACGGTACATACATTAACGATCAGCAAATTGATAGTGAGCGCGTGCAGAATGAGATGATTATTCGCCTTGCTACAGCTGGCCCCAAATTACAAATTTTATTAGATGGGTCTGAAGCGATCACTCCTTCACTTCGTGACATTGTTACTGCTAAACCCACATCACCAAATAATCCCACATCACCAACTAGACCGACTGATGATCGTCCTACCATCATGTCGCGGAAGTAATTTGATTTACAATTTGATTTACAGGGCGAAGCACTTAAATACAGCCCAATATTTATACTTACAGCAATTTGCTTTCAAACCCGCCACAAACAAGAATATAAAACCCATTGAGGGGCTTTGCCCTGCGACCAATTTTGTGGCGGGTTTGAGCGATAACTGCTGTAAGAGCTTTCATTTAATTTATAGCTTTTTGAAATATGCGATCGCCAATATCGTATTATCATAGACTTGGCATAATTTGGCACTTGCTGACAGCTTTGCCATAAGTTGGCAAAAGTCCAAAAACTGTTTTTTGATTTCTAAGTAGCTAGGCACAATTAAATATAAAACCCCAAAACCTGTACCGCCCGCTTAGCGGGCGGTACAGGTTTTGGCTCTGGGTTTTTAATTATGACGAGGTACTTAGATATATCCAATCTAGGCATACTTAATCTAGGCATATTTAATAATGAAGGTCACTCTAGAGAAGCTTCCCGCTAGTCAAATTGGTTTTGACATTCAAGTAGAAGGAGCAAAGTCTCAAGCAATATACGATCGCATCGTCAAAGACTTGACGCGCACGATGCAAGTCCCAGGGTTTCGCAAAGGCAAAGCGCCCACTCAACTTGTATTGAGACAAGTTGGTAGTCAGCGACTCAAAGCCAATGTCCTTGAAGAGTTACTAGAAAAAACCTTAAACGAAGCCCTTGCTGAGAATAAAGAAGTTAAAGATAAAGCTCTGGGCGGCTTTCAACTAATTACTGATATTGAAGCTCTTGTCCAAACCTTCACCCCAGGGCAAGAAGTATCCTTTAAGGCAGCGATCGACGTGGAGCCAGAAGTAGCTCTTGCCAAATATCAAGGCTTTACCGTCAAAGCTGAAGAAATTAAGCCCGACCTTACCGAAGTCGATCGAACCTTAAACGAATTTCAAGTCCGTAAAGCAACGATCGTACCCATCGAAGATCGTGGAATCGAACTAAACGATGTTGTCACCGTCGATCTCAAAGTTC
Organism: Pseudanabaena sp. lw0831; assembly: GCF_016584665.1. Taxonomy (GTDB): domain Bacteria; phylum Cyanobacteriota; class Cyanobacteriia; order Pseudanabaenales; family Pseudanabaenaceae; genus Pseudanabaena. Next base: position 967 of record NZ_BBJB01000071.1, on the reverse strand, counting down.
TCGATCGCGCCACAGGCGAAGAATTGCCAGATGCTGGCGAAGAGGATTTTCAGTTTGATGTTGATGAAAAAGCATTTATCCCTGAAGTTGTTAAAGCAATCATCGGTGCAGCGATCGATGATGTCATTGAAGTTGAGTCAATTTTTCCTGAAGAATATTATCCTGAAGAATATATCGGTAAGGAAATCAAGTATGTAGTCACAATTAAATCGATTAAAGGTCGTGAGCTTCCCGCCCTTGATGACGAGTTTGCGCAATCGATTAGCGACAAAGAAACGATCGCCGAATTGCGCGAACTCCTAGAAAACCGGGTGATCGACGAGGCTGAGTCGAAAACTCAAGCCAACAAAGAACGCGCCATCCTTGAGGCTCTAACTGCCGAACTTGAAGTTGATTTACCTGTAACTCTTTTGCAGCAAGAGCTGGACTTCTTGGTAAGACAACAAGCTAATTACCTACAAGAGCGCATTGATCCTGCGATGGCAAAGCAACTATTTACCAAGGAATTGGTCGAAGAAATGCGCCGTCTCAATCAGCCAGAGGCGGTTAACCGTCTTAGACGCAAAGTTGCACTTGATAAAATTGCTGAGGAAGAAAAACTCTCTGTCGATGAAGCTGAGCTCAAAGAGAGAGTCGCCAACACCTTGGAAGCACTCAAAGACCCCAATATCGACCCTGCTAGATTAGCTAGCTTGATTCGTGAGGAGATGCGGACTGAAGTCGCAGTGGCATGGTTGATCGAGCATTCTGAAATCGAATTAGTCGAGGAAGGCTCACTCAAGCCAGAGCCTGAGACCCTCGAAAGCATCTCACCAGAGGCTGATGCAGACGTTGTAACTGTTGATGCAACATCCGAAGAAGCTTAATCTACAAGAGATAGGGGGTGCAAAGCCCCCCCTATCTCTTGTAGATTGCGTAGGATAGGATAGCTACTCAGCACAATTAAAAGCCAGAGTCAAAACCTGTA
>NZ_BBJB01000070.1 GCF_016584665.1 Pseudanabaena sp. lw0831 | reverse complement strand
CAATATTTTGCAGCACTCGCTTGAGTTGTTTCGGTGATTGATTCACCCATTGTTTTATTTGTTCTTGCTGCTCAAGGGTAAACGTGGATTTACGACCTCGCCCTGCTCGGTCACATAATCCCACCAACTTGAGCCTTTCCCAAGCCACAAACCAGTTATGAATCGTTTTGCGACTCACCCCAAAAATTTGCATCAGTTGCGCTATCCTTATCCCTTGAGCGCTCAAAAGAATACAGTGTGCTCGTTGACGGATTGCAAAGCGGTGACTTTGACGATAGATTCTCCACAGTAGCTTTGTCGTTTCAGGGGAAAGTGGAGCAATTAATCTCACAGTAATTAGATCACAATTAAGTAATCCTTAGAATCTTCCCATTACTATGAATATGTGTAAATAATTCTGCATATCTACTTATCAATGATAATTTGCTCGATTTGAGAGAGCGGTATTTTTGCGAGAAATTCAGGTGTGAACCATTCAGCTTTTGGCTTTTGGGCGTTTAACAAACGCGCGATCGCTTGTTGCGGTGTAACTGCGGTTGGGGAAATATCGGTCTGCGCTAAAATAATCTGCGATGAATTGGTGACTTGGGCAGAATATCCATCAAGCGCAAAGATACCACTGATAATGCTAATCAAAGCTGCGATCGCAATACTATGTTTTTTCATGTTTTCTTCCTTGCCTTGGGCAGTCTAATTGGATAAAATTACTGTAAAAGTCGTTCCCTGTCCAACTTTGCTCTCGACATTAATTTGTCCCTGATGACTCTCTGCGATCGCCTTTGCGATCGCAAGTCCCAGCCCTGATCCACTTGTCGTAGGATTCATTGATTTTGAACTAGATTTACTGCTTTTTTGTGGTTGATAGCGATAGAACCGTTCAAAAATCTGGGATAGTTCTGCTTCAGGGATACCGATACCAGTATCTTTGATTTGCACTTGGATTTGATTTTGAGAAGTGCTTGGTTCGGCGATGATTTGAACTTTCCCGCCTGCGGGAGTATAGGCGATCGCATTGCCGATCAAGTTTGTAAATAACCGCCCTAAGCGATCGCGATCGCCTGACACCAATAATTTTAGTTCTTGATTGGGGATTTCCAAGGTGATTTGTTTGTGCTGCGCGATCGCCTGTTGTTCTTCTCCAACTTCACTCAAAATCTGCGATAAATTGCAAGATTCACACTTCTGATTAGTAATACCGCCATCATGCCTTGCTAAAAACAGTAAATCATCAATTAATCTTCCTAATCGTCTGGTAATTCTTTCAATTGCTTCCAGTTGCGATCGCTGAAATTCTGGATTGGGATCGGCGAGGGCGACTTGGACATTGGTTTGAATGACGGCGATCGGATTGCGAAGTTCATGGGAAGCATCGGCAGTGAACTGTTTTAAGCGCTGATAGGATTCACGCACTGGCTCCATGGCAATTCCTGCGAGCCACCAACCGCATAGGAGAACCACGAATACCATCAGCGTTGTGCCGATCGCTAAATCAAGAAATAATTGCTTAACAGGTTTAGTCACCTCAAACCAAGGATGACTAATTCGTAGATATCCTAATAACTTGCCATTAATCACAATCGGCTCAGTCATCTGCCGCAATGGCTCCACTTCAGACAAATGCACAGTACGATAGACAGGCTGCAATATTCCCTTCTCACGGGGTTGTAAGGACTCCGTATTCGCATTAGTTGTCCAAAGAATCTCCCCACTGGGGCTAAACCAATCAATATCAATATGATCGGCATCGATCGCTTGAGCATTTGCCGAGAAATTGCTGCCAAAATCTGATTCTAAGTCAATTAAGTTAGACCGAATTAGCGATCGCTCTATTACTTCGGCAACATGATCGATCGTGTCATCAATGCGATCGATCAAAGTTGTCTGCACATACAAATAGAATCCTGTCGCAAACACAATCAACAAAATTGCGGTGACGATCGCATACCACAACGCTAGGCGGCGGCGCATTGATTGAAAAACAGGATTAGGGGGAGCAGTGGTCATCAGTAATTAATACAGAGAAATCGCGACGTGATTTCTCTTACAGGGTTTAGTATTCAAAATCTTCCAGAATAGTTAATAATCTATTTTGACAAGACTTGGGAATTAAATCACTTAAAGGAATTTCACGATTGCCGCCACCGATCGCAATCATCGTTCCATTTAATACTTTTGTAACATCTGCTGATGTAATACCATCTGGCAGCATCGTATAAAACTTTTCAGCAAGAGGACGATGCAAATGCGCATCATTTAGATACAAATGCCATTTAGCAATATCGATATACACATCTTCTGCGATCGCAGCAGCTAGCTGTTCAATACGTTCCGTAGTACTCATTTTATTCGTAATTCGTAATTCTCTAACTACTCAAGACTAGCGCAATATCACAAAATCAAAACTTAAGTAAATCGAACACATCTTGCACTGACATTTGCCAATCACTAAAAATCTCTAGCATGGGCAAAATATCCTTGCCTCTATGGCTATGAAAGCGATCGCCTTGAAATGTCAAAACTGTCCTTTCTTGAGGAACAATTAACCAGCCAAGTTTTGTTCCATATTTCATTGCAAAGCCGAGCTTGTCGATAATTAAAAAAGGTGATTGAGCAGGCGAGAGGATCTCTATCATCCAATCGGGAGCGATTTGGATTTTGTTCACCGCTTCGCCACCAGCATCGAGAGGAATATGATTCCATTCAAACACAGCAATGTCTGGGACAATTGACCGCTTACCAAACGTACAACGTAATTCAGGAAAAGCATAGGCTAGCTTTTTGGGTTTAGCTCTTTGGTTAATCGCCATGACCATTTCTGCTTGCAATGTGCTGTGCTTTCCTTGTGGCATGGGCTTTTGATAAATTTGATCGTCAATATATTCACTTGCAGGCTTAGTTTCTGATAGAGAGAGAAACTCCTCTAGTGAAATTGTGTTTGGATTAGATTCTAAAGTGATCGCCATAGAGTCACCATTTTTGCCATTAAACTTTCTGGATCTGTTTTTCTTTATACAAAACCCAAATACTATGCGCGGTGACAATTATGCCCCAGATCACGGCTACCCAAATTGACCAGATCCAGACTTTTTCGGTAATAGATTGAATAAACCACATACAGGTCATGCAAGCCGAATAGAGGGCAAGGTGCAGATAAAAGTTAACGCTGAGTTCGAGGGTTTGATATTCAGGATCGTTAGGATCTGGTGGCTTTAATAGCTTGGGCATAGAAAATCGAAAATTTGGCAAATTTAACTAAAACTTATGCTAGCGCAAAAGCATCCAAAAATGAGTGGCAGCGCTTCGCGCTGCCACTCATTTTTGGGTTTAAGCGATGAGTTTTTTGGCTGCTTCTAATTGGATTCTGACTTGCTTGAAACCAGTGCCACCGTAGCTATTACGCACCTTAACGACCTGTGCAGGCGCGATTGCCTGTACGATATCCGCCTCAAACTGAGGATGAAAAGTCTTCCAACGTTCAACGGATAGATCCTTAAGTAAAATCCCTTCACTAGTACAGGTTTTTACCAACTTCCCAACTAATTGATACGCTTCACGGAAAGGAACACCTTTGGATGCGAGGTAATCGGCAACATCAGTCGCATTAGAGAAGTCTTCAGCAACCGCTTCTGCAAGGCGTTTGGTCTGAAATTCAATTCCTTCATCGATCAAAATTGTCATTGCTTCCAAACATGCACGAACGGTGACTACTGCATCAAAGATGCCTTCTTTATCCTCTTGCATATCCTTGTTATAAGCCAGTGGCAAGCCCTTAATAATCGTCAGCAGCCCTTGTAAATGTCCAAATACCCGACCTGTTTTACCACGCACCAATTCGGGAACGTCAGGATTTTTCTTTTGGGGCATGATGCTGGAGCCAGTGCTGACGCGATCGCTTAGTTTCACAAAACTAAATTCCTGTGATGACCAAAGAATTACTTCTTCAGATAGGCGGCTGAGATGCACCATGATCAAGCTCGACGCACAGAGAAATTCGACGGCAAAGTCGCGATCGGAGACCCCATCAAGGCTATTCCGTCCCACGGAGCTAAAATCTAAAAGTTCAGCGGTGTAATGGCGATCGATTGGGTGGGGCGTACCTGCTAAGGCTCCCGAACCGAGAGGGCAAACATTGACTCGTTGATAAATTTCATCCAGTCTCGTCCAATCGCGCTGAGCCATCTCAAAATATGCTAGGAGATGATGGGCGAGGCTAATCGGCTGGGCGCGTTGCAAATGTGTATAGCCTGGGATGAACGTCTCGACATACTGTTCGGCTTTATTAACTAAAGTTTGCTGCCAAGTTCTAATGTCTGTCTGGATTTTGCGAATCTGGTCGCGCAAATATAAACGCACATCGGTAGCGACTTGATCGTTACGCGATCGCGCTGTATGTACTTTTTTACCAACATCTCCAATTAACTCAGTCAGGCGACGCTCTACGGCAAAATGAACATCTTCGGCATCAATACCAGGATTAAAATTTCCAGAGCGATATTCTTGGCGGATTTGCTCTAACCCATTGACTAGCATTTCCCCTTCTTCGGCGCTGATGATCCCCACTTTCGCTAACATTCGTGAATGCGCTTGCGATCCTGTGATGTCATATTCAATTAAATTAATGTCAAAACTAATGCTGGCATTAAATTTTGCGATCGCAGGATGCAGCGCTGTCTCGAAACGCTGACTCCAAGGTTGGGGGGCTGTTGGCTGGCTCATACAAAAAAACTGTAGTACTTGAAGATTTAGTTTACTTTTTGACCGTCAGTTTTGCGCCTTTTTGTCATAGGTTCATTATTTAACAAGTATAGGACTTACGCAAAAGGACGAAATTTAGGGGCAATTCATGAATTGCCCCTACGATGAAATGCGGATTTTAAGCCATTTTTGCGTAAGTCCTACAAGTGCTTAAATTCTTTCTTTGAGCCATTTCTGTATAGCGCGGACAATGCTAATGATATCTGTCGATATAGTTTGAGGATTTATAGCGCAAAGTGCAGTGAGAACTAATGTGTAGATTCTACTTGATCTCGCAATACATATCCCACGCCGCGTACTGTATGTAATAAACGTTTAAGATTGCTTGCTTCTAATTTGATGCGTAATGCGCGAATATAGACTTCGATGATATTTGACTCACCCATAAAGTCGTATCCCCATACAGACTCTAGGATTTGATCACGGGTTAAAACTTGATGTGGATGTCGCAACATAAATTCCAGAAGATCGAATTCTTTGGCAGTTAGTTCGATCTTTTGATGAGCGCGATAGACCTCGCGGGTGAGGCGATTAAGAGTTAAATCGGCAAACTGTAAGTTGTCAGAAACGTCAGAAGACATTCGACGTAATCTTGCTTGGATTCTAGCCAGTAGTTCTTCAATACTAAAGGGTTTAACTAGATAGTCATCGGCTCCAGCATTTAAGCCAGCAACTCGATCAGGGATTTCATCCTTAGCAGTTAACATAATGATTGGAATTTGAACGCCAGTTTTGCGAAGACGGATGCAAATATCTAATCCTGATATTTCGGGCAGCATCCAGTCCAAAATCAGTAAATCAGGATGTTGATCGCGGGCGATCGCTAAACCATCAATGCCATTATTAGCGACTGTGACTTGATATCCATCTAAACTTAGTTCAGAGGCGATAAATTTTGACAATTTAGGATCGTCTTCAACCAAAAGAATATGACCATTCATAGAGTTGGCTTCCATATGGGTAAAGTGATCGTAAAAGTACTTCCCTCATTGGGCTTTGAACGAAGACTAATGCGACCATTCATGCCTTCGATCAAGCTCTTTGCGATCGCTAATCCTAATCCTGTGCCATCTCTAGAACGAGTTGAAGGATCGTCGCTGCGATAAAAACGCTCAAAAACGCGCTGTTGATGTGGTAAAGGAATGCCAATCCCGCGATCGCATATATGAATAATTGCTTGCTCTTCTTTGGTCTCTAGCTTGATTTCCACAGTATGAGCAGAATATTTAATGGCATTATCCACTAAATTAATTAACACTTGCTGAAGCCGATCTTGATCAGCTAGCGCCACAATATCATCTTGATCTACATCGGGATTACTATCCTGATTTGAGAAAGATACTTTGACTGGGCGATCGCTCACTTTCTCGGACATTACTGCTACTTCTGCCACTAGGGTATTCAAAAAGACAGGCGACTGGCGAAAGTGTAAATTACCACTATCTGCCCTTGCTAGATCTAATAGGTCTTGGAGCATTTGGATCGTGCGCTCAGTTTCGGCACTAGCGGTTGAAATCGCTTGCGTTTGGTAAACACTGAGATTGTCACCTCGGCGCAATAGGCTTTGTAAATAGCCGCCGATCACCGTTAGTGGCGTGCGCAACTCATGGGAGACATTACCAACAAACTGACGCTGTTGCTCCCATGATTCTGATAAACGAAACAGCATTTCATTAAAGGCTTGGGCTAACCCTTTAATTTCATCGGGAGCTTTTGCTAATTGGAGTTTGACAATACTCAAATCTTCAATCGAAATATCACTGGCAATCTGACTCATCTGGGCTAGAGGGGCAAGGGCTGTGCGAATACGATAGGCGATCGCCAAAATCAAAATTATCGTGGCACTAATGCTCACCATTGCTAGACCATAAATACCATTATTTAACTGGCGTTGCTCATTGGTAATATCTTGGGATAGATAGACCTGGCCAACTAATTTTCCATTGATAGTAAGCCCATTACCGCACATGACCACATAGCGATCGGCAAATTGAACTACTTGCGGAGTCGTTGGGATATTACCAGAAGCCACGATTGCAGCTATATCGACGACATTATCAGGATTATTTACTGATTTGGCAATAACTTCTCCTTCCGCACTTTTAACTAAAATTGATAATCTTGCCGTAGAGAGCTTATTAGATGTGCGTTCAATCCCTGCATTGATCCCCCCAGTCTCCATATACATTGCTACTTGATCAGGAAAGCGCATCGCAATATATTCCAGCATTTGCTTGTGACCATTAATCAGGGTTTGTTCCATTCTCCACCCTGCCCAAATCGAGACACTAGTTAAGCTGATTACTGAAATGGCGATTAATTCTACCGTCAGACGAAATTGGAGCGAAGTCGGTGACATTCGCTTGCTGAATATATTTGCGATCGCTTTTCTGATTGGATTATGCATCTTAGCAACTAGATAACTAGAAAATCATGGCAGTTTGCTCGGCTATATCAAACTGAAAACGCTTAGCATAATCAGTAACTCCATAGACGTTAAAGCTAATGGTTGGTTCATCTGCGATCGCTTCAATTTGATGAATTGCATCAGGCATCAAGCAAAGAATATCGCCTGCGGTAATCGTATGCTCTCCCGTTTGGACAATCCGATCGGGATAGTTAGGAGTAGGCGATCGCTGCCAAAACTTGTTTTTTTCTTGTCCATCAATCAGAGCAACAATTCCCCATGTTGCATGGTTATGGATTTGGGAAATAGACTGTGGTGACCAGACTACAGTCTGTACAGTAAGTGGAAAGTCTGGCTCATCATAGAGTACTTGTACCGACCAACCCATATCAGGATCTGGCGGCAAAAAGTTAGTTAATATCCATTCTGAGCTATTTAATAAGCGCCGTACCAATGGACAAATTTTTTGTAGTCTTAGGTAGTCATCTTCTTCTTGCCAGATAATATCTTCTAGATAAGTCAGAAATCTATGTAGACGGTAAGGATTTTGCCCATAATCAGTAGTGTCGCTAGTGGCAAACATCTGACATTCACTTTTATTAGTTACTAACCAGTCTTGGTCTGACATAGTTGATTATTTATCTTGCTTGCTTATCAAGCATTTCCTGACGACGCTTTGCATTCAAACCAGTAGATATTTTAAAAGTGTTGCTTCGCAACACTTTTAAAATATCTACTGGTTTGGCTCGTTTGAACATCAATTGATTTAAGAACTGCTGTAGTTACTAGTGTAAGAGTAATTTTAAAAAACTAAATGAGTCAGTCATAACTACAAGATAAATTTTTGATGAAGATAATCATTTAAAGCAAAATTCAAGAGCCGATTTGTTATGGCGCGGCAAAGCTGCGCCATAACAAATCGGCTCTTTATTTCCAAAAGCGTAGTCACACTTTCGGGACTTGGTATTTAGATGCGATCGCCATCAAGCTTTATGCAATCTCCATCTAGCACTCATCTAGCACTCATTTTTTTCCTTTTTAATAAATTTAGCCCAAAATGGCTGCCAAACAATGCAATTCAAATCGCAATCAGAAATTCATATGAAAATTAAATCTATAACCACTATTGCTGCAATTTCTCTATTGGGTCTTGGGGCAGTCTTTGTTAATTCAACACTTATCCAAGAGACTTTATCTAGTGTAGTTGGCGCTGAAGCCTATGCCCAATCTTCCTCCATCGCGCCACTAGCAAAAAAATTACATGGCAAACCTGTAGTCATTGATATCTATGCTAGTTGGTGTCCCGCTTGCAAAAATATTGCGCCCACTGTGTCGCAATTGAAACAACAATATGCAGGCAAAGTTCACTTTGTGGTGCTAGATGTATCTGACCGATCCTCTACAGCAAAATCTGAAGCGATCGCTAGAGAACTGGGACTCAGTGAATTTTTTGAGGCTAACAAAACTCAAACAGGTTCAATTACGATCGTTAACCCATCCACAGGCAAAATCTTAGCCCAGCATCGCAACAACCCTCAAAAATCAGCTTATACCAAAGTACTTGACAAAGCTCTATAGCTGATTTTAAGAGTAGGCTTCATTTTGCCACTATAAAATGAAGCCTTAACACCCTTACTAAACAGAGATCTATCATTAAAAAGCCATGAAAACTAGATACCTCGCCACACTTGCCGCTATCTCGTTGCTAAGTGCAGGTGTCGCAACTGCTTGCTCCGCCACTCCTTCTGCAACAACGACAACATCTGCAACAACAGTCGCTCAAGCCACAGATCCTTGCGCTGCTAAGAAAGTTAATCCTTGTGCTGCAAAGAAAGCCGATCCTTGCGCTGCTAAAGCTTCTTCAACATCCAGTTCAATTGGTGCACCGCTTGCCCAAAAATTACAGGGCAAACCCGTAGTCATTGATATCTATGCTAGTTGGTGTCCCGCCTGCAAAAACATAGCTCCCACTCTCTCGCAACTGAAAGAACAATATGCAGGCAAAGTGGAATTTGTGGTGCTAGATATTTCTGATAAATCCAGCACATCTATCGCCGAAGCTACAGCCAAAGATCTAGGACTCAGCAAGTTTTTGGCAGAGAATAAAACTCAAACAGGTTCACTAACTATTGTTGATCCAGCTACAGGAAATATCTTGGCTCAATATCGCAACAATCCCGACAAAACCGCCTACACCAAAGTATTAGACGCAGCTCTAACTAAGTAATTACAAATTCTAAAGCTTTCCACTTGTATTAGACAGGTATAAAGCTTTGTTTCCTCCATATCAGGAAAATTCTATGACTCATCTTCCACAACCCGATCGAGAAACTGAAATCATTGCACCAGATTCTACTCGCCAAAAATACGTTCCCAAAGCCCCTAAAAAATGGTTGGTGTTTGGAGGATTGGCTCTTCTCGGTTTGCTGTTAGCTCTGCTACTTACAGGACCAATATCCCAAGGATTAGAGCATCTCATTTCTGTAGTGGAAAATCGTTATCAAGAATGGTTCTCTCAGCAAGATACGGTTAATCCATTGGTGCTAATACCTCTTGCTTTCATTGGTGGCTTGATTGCCAGTGTCTCACCCTGTATTCTTGCCATGCTGCCAATTAACTTGATCTATATTGGTACGCGAAACATTACCTCTCGCCGTGATGCCTTTATCAAAGCTGGGCTTTTTGTTCTCGGGAATGTGCTTGTTTTAGGTTTGTTTGGCTTAGTTTCTGCTTTTGCGGCAGCCGTGATCGTAGAATATCGGGGTCACGTCAATGTAGTAGTAGGAACCATCATTTTTGTTATGGGTTTGGGGCTATTGGGATTGATTAAAATTCCCCTACCTAACATCAATGTTGATGGTTCTAATTTTGGTCCTTTTGGAGTAGGCTTAACCTTTGCCTTAGTAAGTTCACCTTGTGCTAGCCCCGTTTTGTTTGCTGTATTGGCTGCCGCAGGTGCTAGTGGCTCACAAGTTTTGGGTGTAGCCACTATGGCGAGTTATGCCTTTGGATATACGATCATCATTTTTTTAGCAAGTTTACTGACTGGTTTTGCTAAGCAAGCCAAGCTTTTGCTGCAACATTCAGAAACCATTATTAAATTCGGGAGTGTCGCGTTGATAGTGGCAGGAATCTACTACCTAGTGATAGGGATAGGTTGGTTCTTTTCTTAGGATCGCAAATTAAATAAAACCCAATATTATTACGGCGGGCGAAGCCTGCCGTAATAATATTGGGTTTTGAATTGCATAAGTTATTTGATTTTCATTGCTTAAGTCTATTTCCTTAGTAAGTCTATAAGCAGGAATAATGAAAAAATGGTTAGCTTTACGTGTAAAGCTAACCATTTTTTCTGTTTTTTACCCTGAGAATTAAAGTGCCAATAGCGTTTGCTGAACTCGCGTTAAAATAGGTGAAGAAAACAACTAAAGGAGACTAGCCGTGATCGTCGTAACCAAGATTGGTACACCCGCAGAAGAAGTGGGGCGGATCTGCGAAGAACTATCTAGTTGGGGATTATCGCCAGAGAAAATTGTGGGAAAACATAAAGTTGTGTTGGGACTAGTTGGTGAGACAGCCGAGCTCGATCGCCATCGCATCGAAGAACTAAGCCCTTGGATTGAAACAGTTTTGCGGGTGGAACGCCCCTTTAAACGCGCTAGTCGTGAATATCGCCAAAATGAATCGAGCGTGGTGATTGTACCTACGCCTAATGGTGACATTGAGATCGGTGAAAATCATCCCTTAGTGACAGTCGCGGGGCCCTGCTCTGTTGAGAATGAAGAAATGATTGTGGAAACGGCGATGCGCGTGAAGGCTGCTGGGGCAAAATTTTTACGTGGTGGAGCCTATAAGCCACGGACATCGCCCTATGCTTTTCAGGGACATGGTGAGAGTGCACTATCTCTATTAGCTGCGGCTCGTGCGGCAAGTGGATTGGGTATTATTACGGAGGTAATGGATACTGCCGATATTGATAAAATTGCCGAAGTTGCGGATGTGTTGCAAATTGGCGCGAGAAATATGCAGAATTTCTCGTTGTTGAAGCAAGTGGGTAAACAGAATAAGCCCATTCTCCTCAAGCGTGGATTAGCGGCTACGATTGATGATTGGCTGATGGCGGCGGAATATATTCTCGCTGAGGGCAATCCTAATGTGATTCTTTGCGAACGTGGGATTAGAACTTTCGATCGCGAATATACTCGCAACACTCTCGACTTATCCGCAATTCCTGTATTACGAAAGTTAACCCATTTACCAATCATGATCGATCCTAGTCATGGTACAGGTTGGTCAGAGTATGTACCATCCATGAGTTTAGCTGCGATCGCAGCAGGTGTTGACTCCCTGATGATCGAAGTTCATCCCAATCCTAAAAGAGCTTTGTCTGATGGACCACAGTCACTTACTTTCGATGATTTCGATAAGCTCATGATTAAAATCAATCGCATGGCTCAAGTAATGGATCGTGTGTAAATAGAGAAGGCGCTTTGCGCCTTCTCTATGATAAGAGCTATGAATCAAGCATTTATTTACAATCGCACAATTCGTTTTTGCGACACTGATGCGGCTGGGGTCGTTTACTTTGCGAATGGATTATCCATTTGTCATGAAGCCTATGAAGCTTCGCTAGTAGCATCGGGAATTGAGCTTAAATCTTTTTTTAGAGGTGGAGCGATCGCAGTTCCCATTACCCATGCAAGTATTGATTTTTTTAAACCAATGTTTTGTGGCGATCGCATTGTGGTTTCTTTAGTAAAAACCTTGCTAAGTCCCGAATCTTTTCAGATTGAATATCAGTTGTTTTTTGATATAGAAAGTGTCGAGAAAAAGGCGATCGCTAAAGCCTTAACTAAACATGTTTGTATTGATCCCAGCACTAGAAAGCGTTTTAATCTATCCCAAGATCTCCTAAAATGGTTAACGATCTAATGTAATAATTGGTTATTCATATAGCTTATTGAGGCTTTGAGTAGTACAGGGCAATTCTTAAAAACGTTGCGGAGCGCCATTTCCAAGAATTGCTCTAGGTTTTAAGTCAGCGCAAAGCGCTGTAATGGAGATTAGGTAAAATTAAGCGATCTCATCAAAGAGGAAAATAAAATGACTGAAAGATGGACAGATGAACGGCTAGATCGTTTTGCTAACAAGATTGACGAACAAGCCGAACGTATCAATGCTTTGATTCAGAATATCGGTCAACTAGTCCAATCTCTATATCTTGCACTCCCTAACATCAAAGCTGAAATTTACAGCATTTCTGAAGAGGCTAGAGAAACTAGAGAGGTATTAAGTCAGATGATTAAGGAATCCAACGATCGGATGACCAGAATTGAACATACTCTTGATCGTCAAACAGCGATCGCTGATAAACAGGCTGATAGTGTAAGACAACTAATCGAAATGTTGAATAGAAAACAAGCTTAATAATCAGGAGAAGTGCTAGAGCTAAATCCCACAGGATATAAATTAACTTAATGACTACAATTTTACGTGACTGGAGTTATCGCTATCAATGGTTTTATGACACTGTATCGGCTCTTGCTGCTATTAGTGTTGGCGGGGAGAAGCGATTTCATCGTTTATTTTTGAAAGATTTATCCATTAATCCTGAAGCCAAAGTTCTTGACCTTTGTTGTGGAGCAGGACAGGCGACAAGGGAACTAGTTAACCATTTCAATGATGTGACGGGTTTAGATGCGTCACCGATCGCGATTAAACGCGCCAAGCAAAATGTACCCCAAGCTGAGTATGTAGAATCTTTCGCGGAAAAAATGCCGTTTAGCGATCGCACCTTTGATCTGGTACTCACGAATACAGCTATGCATGAGATGGATTCAGAGCAGTTGCAGCAAATCATTCAAGAAGTGCATCGGATTTTGACACCTGAAGGACAATTTATCATTATTGATTTTCATCGTCCTATTAATCCATTATTTTGGCTACCTATTGCGACTTTCCTCTGGCTATTTGAGACAGAAACCGCATGGCAATTAATTAAAACCGATCTACCACAGCTATTGAGTAAATCTGGATTTAAAGTTGAGTCTTGCCAACTTTATGCTGGTGGTAGTTTACAAGTTTTGCGATCGAGAAAATAAACTTATGAGGATATCCCGCGTAGCGAGATATCCTCATAAGTTTATTTATGCGTAGCTACTTAGTTAAAGAAAATGCGATAATTCTTTGCTATCAGTTATTAGCTTTATTACATCGTGACTTCAACCCCAAAACGAGTTTTATTCATTAGTAACGGTCACGGTGAAGACCTAAATGCTTGTGAAGTTCTCAAAGCTTTAAGGCAAAAATATCCAGAGGTAGAGACGATCGCATTGCCAATTGTTGGTGAAGGAAATGCTTATCGACGGGCTGGTGTAGCGATCGCTACTCAGACCAAGATCTTACCGTCAGGGGGATTTGCTTATATGAGTGTGCAGAAACAGATTGCAGATTTCCAATCTGGATTGATTAATCTAACTTGGCAACAAATTAAGGCGGCGAGAGAATGTGGCAAAACTTGCGATTTTGTGTTTGCGACAGGTGATGTAGTGCCTGCGCTATTTGCCTATTTAACGGGGTTGCCCTATGCCTTATTTTTAGTGTCATCATCAGCATTTTACGAAAACCGTTATGTTCCTCGCTGGCTGCAAGCCCTAATGATGCGATCGCCACGATGTCGCCAGATTTTGACTCGCGATGCCTATAGTGCGGAACTGATTAGAAAAAGAGGCTATCAGAATACAAATTTTGTCGGCTATCCGATTATGGATGTATTGGAACCGACAGGCAAAGATTTGGCTTTGAGTCCTGATGTGCCTTCGATCGCCTTACTGTCAGGAAGTCGGTTGCCAGAAGCTGCCGAAAATCTCGTATTGCAGTTGCGTTTATGTGTAGCGATCGCTCAAGAATTTGCTCCCAATCCTGTGCAATTCCGAGCTGCGATCGTACCGAGCCTGACACCCAAATTGCCTGAACTGGCTGCTCAAGCTGGCTGGGAATATGCTGATGGCAAAATGTATCATGCAAAATCAAATATCTATGTTCTTTGCTTCAGTGATGCTTTTGCGGATATTTTGCATCATTGTGATTTGGCGATCGGGATGGCGGGAACTGCTGTCGAGCAGATGGTAGGTTTAGGAAAACCTGTAATTCAAATCATGGGAAATGGTCCTCAATTTTCCTATCGTTTTGCTAATGCACAGGAACGTTTGCTAGGTTTGTCAGTACAAACGATTGGAAAGGAACCAGCTACTCCAAAAATATTGCAGGAAGCGGCTCAATGTGTAAAGCGAACTCTCAGCGATCGCGATTATTTGGAACGTTGTAAACAAAATGGAATGGAACGGGTTGGCGCGAAAGGTGGTTCTGAGAGATTAGCTGATGCGATCGCGCAAATATTGGCAAAGTCTTGTTAACTTTTAAAAGTTTTAGAATCAAAAAAGTAGTGCTTAACGCGGATTGCAATCGCCTAACATCTCTAGAAATTTTTCGGCTTCTGTTCTGTCGTGTCAACCTGAATTTTTCTGTATAACTCACCTATATGTGATGTTACCCAGACAATTTGCGTAACATTTCGTAAAATAGTTGTATTGTCCAGAAAATTTCTGTATAGTTTTCATATTGTTGTAATACTGAAAGTTTCATCAAAATCGCTACTTCTTTCGCTCGCTTAATTTGATAAAATCACTAAACGCGGGATATTAGAACAAGTCGTTGGAACCGAGATGACTTCGACAAATGGTTAACCACTTAGCCTAGCTAATTCGGTTCATCTCAATCATTAGCCTCTGAGTTTCTGTGAAGCAAATGAATCCTCTAGATTTGGTTAAACTCACACCATTGATGGAACTCACGAGAGGCAGACCAGAAGTCGTGGTTGGGTTAATTGATGGGTCTGTGTTAAAGCAACACCCTGAATTGGTGAGTGCAACTATCCGTGAGGTTGCTGGTAATCTGAGTGGTCAATGTGTTCAAGCTATCAGTACGGCTTGTGTTCATGGAACATTTGTAGCAGGTATTTTGGTTGGGACGAGGAATTCCTTAGCCCCAGCGATCTGTTCCAACTGCACTCTGCTAGTACGCCCTATTTTTGCCGAGACTACTTTAGGAAGCGAACAGATGCCCAGTGCAACTCCTTCCGATTTGGCAGCGGCAATCATTGAGAGTATTGATGCAGGCGCTCGGATACTGAATATGAGCGTGGCGATCGCCCAACCTTCATCTCAAGGTGAGCGTGAGCTACAGGAAGCCTTAGACTATGCCATTAGTCGTGGAGTCATTGCTGTAGTAGCGTCAGGAAATCAGGGAACGCTGGGTAGTTCTGCAATTACTCGGCATCCGTGGGTGATTCCAGTTGTAGCTTGTGACTTGCAAGGAAGACTGGTTAGTTACTCAAATTTGGGCAGTTCTATCGGCAGAAGAGGACTGAGCGCTCCTGGAGATCAGATCACTAGCCTTGGCACTGATGAGAAAACCTTAACTTTAGGTGGAACGAGCGTTGCTGTTCCCTTCGTCACAGGTGCGATCGCGCTGTTGTGGTCAGAATTTCCGACCGCCACAGCTGCTGAGATACAACTCGCTGTCACTCAGGGCAATGGGTCTCGACGAACCACAGTTGTTCCTCCGTTGTTAGATGCTTGGGCAGCGTATCAAATCATGGCAAAGTCTCGTGCTTAAAGGAGCAATAATTTTATGGATCAAACGGAAAGTTTATCTCAGCAAACCACAGACATGAACGATTTACCAACCATGACCTCATTTTCTAACAATCCTATTAACACATCTGTAATTCCTCAATCTGGAGGTGAAGGATGTTCTTGTGGAGGCTCAGGTTCTAATTCATCTCCTCCTTCCTATGTTTATGCTTTGGGCAAGGTTGAGTGGCGTTTCCCAAAGCAATCAGTGGAAAAGGAATTTGCTCAAGCTACTGGACGGACAGAAACCTCTGGTCAGACTGACCGAGAGGCTGTTTATACAGTTCTAACCCAGAGGCAAAACCGATATTTGGTACGTCAAATGTGCTGGGTGCTGACTATTGAGGGTTTAGCCACTTATATTTTAGCTCCGCGTGACCCTGCGGACTTAGACCTATTGGTAGAAGCTGTTCGTCCTGCCCCCAGTCCTGCGGATGTGGATATCATCATTGGTATGCGAGGTCCGATCGCGCCACCAGAACTTTGCAATGGGCTAATGCTCCCAATTGTGGTGTTCGACCAAATCTATTCCTTCGATCGGAATATGCTGATCAGCTCAATTCCCTGTCCAGAGCACATTGAGGCAGAACGATTTACCCATGCTGCTGAGGAATTGTTCGATCGGATTATGCAAATGGCTGACAATGCAGGCGCAACAGATGAGCATCGTGCTTTGAACTATTTGGCAGTTCGCTATCCTGCGATCTACGCGAAGGCAGCTGAAGCTTATGGTCAAAGCTGTGCCTTAACTGGCGTGGAAGTCCGTCCTTCCTCTCTCAGTAGCACCCGCAAGATCGTCGCTGTTATCTTCTCCTACACAAATCGCAACACCGATTTCACAGAGAAGTTCTTTGTTCGTGTGGATGTGACTGAGGAGTTTCCGTTCTTGGTAACTAAATTGTCACCTTACTATGATCGTTAAATATAACTAACCAGACAAAAGGAGATACAAAATGAGTACAACGAGAATGCCTGGTTTTAATGCAGAATCATCTATGTATGATTCTAATAATTACGTTCCAGCCCGTTTAATCAATTCTTCAGTTGCTTCTGGAACGATTCAGTTAGCCGCTGCCATTTATGTGGATGGACGTTTCTATTGTTACGGAGAAACAGATTACTTTGGCAATATTCGTTGTTATTCCTATGGCGACACAAGCGGATCTACGGAGATTTGCGGACCCTGTTACCAGGAAGGTGCACGCGAGGGTTTTCAGTTTTGCCGAAGGTTTGAGAACGGACGTTTAATTGCCCGAGGATGGTCTGAATGCTAGCAAGTAGGATGGGTACTTCCCATTAATCTGATTGAAATGAGATGTGAAATGAAAGCCATGAAAACGCCAGGGTTTACCGCAGAATCATCTATTTATATCGCTCTCGAGCGCTACGAAATGAATAGAGATCTCCATGATGCAGCCGAACATCGAGGAGTTTTGCCACAATTTAGACCTGTTCAAGGTGTCATATCGAGGGATAGAATGTGTAGACGAGGCTTCAAAATCTGCAGTCCTGTTGACAATGAGGTCGGCTATACATGCAGGTGTATTTAATAATGAGTATCGCGCTTTGAACTATTTGGCAGTTCGCTATCATGCAATCTATGCGAAGGCAGCCGAAGCTTATGGTCAAAGCTGTGCCTTAACTGGCGTGGAAGTCCGTCCGTCATCTCTAAGCACCACCCGCAAGATCGTCGCTGTCATCTTCTCCTACACAAATCGCAACACCGATTTCACTGAGAAGTTCTTTGTGCGTGTGGACGTGACTGAGGAGTTTCCGTTCTTGGTGACTAAATTGTCGCCGTATTATGATCGCTAAATCTAAACGACCTAAAGGAGATGTAAAATGAAAAACACGAAAATGCCAGAATTTACCGCAGAGAAATCGCTTTATAAGACGAGTGGGCAATACCAATCAAATAAAATTATCCAAAACAATTCTAGCGGTCTAGAAGTATTACCGCAACTTCAGCGAGTTAGATGTGCCTTCAGTGGAAGATCTATTTGTTGTGGTGTTGAAGATGATACGTCAGGCACTAGCTTCCCACTAGGCTGTGGTCGCATACTATAAGGGTAGAAGTAGGCAGAAGACAAGCCCAAAATAGTGCGTAAACCCCTGGGGGATTTGCACTGTTTGTGCCCTGTCAGTCCAGTAGTGGATAGACATGGCTAAAGTGATGCAATAGTGTTAGTGTCTTTATTTTTTCGCCACCCGAAAACCTGCTTTCTGAAACCATTACTACGGGGATATTCTAAAATCACGTTTGGTTTCGTAGGGTGGGTATCGCCCACCTTGCAGCTCTAAGCCGAAGACATTCCGTTCTTGGTGAAGAAACTGTCACTGTATTATGATTGCTAAACCTAACTAAATAGATGAAAGGAGATGAGAAATGAAAACTATGAAAACGCCAGGTTTTACCGCAGAGACTTCACTTTACCAATCTAGCCAACACTACCAGATGGCTATGTCGAAAAATTCGCTTACCCACTTGCCAGTGCTACCTCAATTGCGGCGATTGTACGATGGACCTTGGAGACCTGAATTTGAAGGCGGAATCTGGGGAGGTGGATTTGCTGGAGGATGGAGAAGGGAAACATTGGATGAATGGGTTTTTAGTAATGGACGACCTTCTTGGGCAAACGAAACTTCCCCCCCCTTTAGAGATACAATAAATCCTGGTATCGGTGATGTCAGAGAACGCCAAAGTCGCGTATGTGTAACTAGGTGCAACCGGATTATGGACCCCGCCGAAAGGGAGGACTGCCTTTTTTATTGCAATCCGTAGTAGACCATGTCCACAAAGATAGTGCTAAAAAGGTAAGAAAATGGGTGGCAAGTTAAGACTAAAATGAAATTTTCAAGGAGGTTTCAGGCTTTCCTAGCCACCCTGACAGATAAAGCATTGAACCAGCTTAAATATAAATACTTAAAAGATTTATGTTTTTGTAATCACCAAATTTAGTGCTTGACAGAATCTAAAAAAGCTTAATCTGCCAGCCATCGGTGATAGTCTGCACTTCGCGCAGACTATCACCGATAAAAATTCTTTCCTTTTTAGGACTATCTCCACAAAATATACTCCAATAGGAACATCTGCTTTTTACGTTTAGTCTTTAGATCGGATTAACGGGCGCTCCCATTGGGATTGATGGGAGTGCAAGTAGGTTTAGTACAGCCCATCAATCTAATCTAGCTAATCGAAATGAGGAAATAGAATCATGAAAATGCCGAGATTTACCGCAGAAGAATCACTTTACAAAACAAGCGAATTCTATCTTACGATGCCAACTGGCGCTGTTTCAATAACCCAAGTAGTTCCGCAAAGAACTTTTCCGTCTGGTCTCTGTAAGAAAGCTTCTCGCTATTGTCAAGTAGGTACTGAACAACCTTGGTGCAATATTTTAGAGATATGCGGTCTTGATGGAGACCCAAGCCCTGCGCCGCCCTTGTGCGTGCCAACTACAACCTGCTCTCAGGATCGAGCCACCACTGACCCAAGTTGTCAAATCTGCTATCGAGATAATTGCAATGGCACAAAATCAGTGTGGCACACATGCTAGCTAACGCAAAAAACACTAAATCTGCGTAATTCTTAAAGAGGAGCTTTAACATGTCTTTCAGAAAGTCTATCTTGATATTTACGTTCATCTTCTTTGTAGTTCTAGGTTTTCCAAGCAAAGCATTTGCATCAGAACAACCTACCGCCATATTCCATGCCTTTAATCAAAATTATTCAGACATTGAAAAGTTTGTCTGTAAATTAGCCGATCAAGGTTATTCTCACGTCCAAATTTCTCCTGTCCAGAAATCTAATCCAGGTCCTTTTGCCCCTCCTACAGGTTGGTCACAACGTTATCAGCCAGTAGACTACAGTGTGATTGACGGTTTAGGAACTGAAGGAGATCTCAAAAGTCTTATCAAAGAAGCTCATCAATGTAATATCAAAGTTATTGCAGATGTTGTATTTAACCATATGGCCGATCTTAATAATGGCGCAGACTTTGAAGACTTAACTAAATTTCCAGGACTGTCTAAAGACGATTTTTTGACCGTAGCAAGTACAAGTAACCCTGGACAAAGACCCTGCAAAGATGCAGATAGTAAAGTTCCTAATAGAAATGGCTATGACGATGGCAACAGGGACTCGGAACTTAACTGTTGGCTTGCCAGCCTTCCAGATCTCAAATTCACTCCTAATGTCAAGCGCCTCCAAAAAGCACATCTTAAAAAATTACTTGACTTAGGAATTGATGGATTTCGTTTTGATGCCTCTAAGCATATGCCTGCTAATGTCCAGAAAGAGTACATTGACTTTATTGATGCCGAAAGTAAAGGAAATACTTGGAATTACCTTGAAGTCATTGAAGATAATGATACAAAAGCAGAAGATTATAATTGGATCGCTGCGGTCACAGACTTTCTCCTTTACAACTCCATGAAAGGTGCATTCTCTTTCGGTGGGGATTTGCGATCGCTACCAAGTAATGCCGTAAATGATTCTCGCAGTGTTACCTTTGGCAGAAATCACGATTCAGTGACAGAAATTAGAAACGCGAAGAAAGATGCATATAGTCCCTATGACGATGCCACTGATTCCTATCTTGCGACAGCATATGTCTTAGCGAGAGAGGGAGGAACACCTCTAGTCTTCAATGCCGATAATCTTAATGCTGCTTATATTCCATTCGGAGCCAAATTCCGTCAAATTATGACTCAGCGTGGCAAGGATAGAAAGAATGTTAAAGAAAACATTTTAAAAGTTATCAATCGTCCAACTGCCTTGTTGATGGAGAGAGGTGCAGAAGGTTTTTTTGTTGAAAATAAAGGGCTTGATAAAATTGATATTCCTGTACTTGATTTAACATTATCTAATCTAGAGGGTTGCTATCGGGAGTTACGCAATAACTTTACTGTTGCTGTTGAGCGTCGCAACGGGAAAAAATTTGTAACTCGTTGGGGAACTCCTAATAAAGGTGGCATGGAAATTCAAGGGCGAGATGCTCTCTACTTCATCCGAGAACCGTTTGCGCAGTGTCAAGCGAACTAGTTGCGATCGCCGATTTTGATGGATGAAAATCTCCCTCCAATTTATCAAATACAGCTACAACGGAAAGAATCTGATTTAGTGGTCTGGGCAATTGGAGATCCCAACACACCGCCAAAAGACACTTTAAATCCAGAATTTTGTGAGGATGATCTACTAGAATCTTGTACGCCTAAATAACCACTATGCTTACGGTATCTCATACATATGTCTTACCCCTATCGACAAATTCTCATGGAACAATTTTAGTCGGTAATACTCGCGTAACACTCGATACAGTTATCTTCAGTTTTAATCAAGGCGCAACGTCAGAAGAAATAGCATCTCGATACCCCTCACTTAAGCTGTCTGATGTCTATAGTACAATTGCTTTCTATCTTGGACATCAGCAGGAAGTAGAAGAATATTTGCAACAGCGTCAGCAAAAATCGCTGGAAGTCCGCAAACAAAATGAGTTGCGATTTGACACCCAAGGTTTGCGCGATCGCTTACTAGCCCGTCAAGCTGCAAAACATCCATGTTAAAACTGCTTGCAGATGAAAACTTTGACAATGTTTTTTAGAGAGTGAATGTAAGGTCTTTGACTGGCATTTTTGGTGCGAGAATACCGCCAAGCGATCGCTCCAATTTAGAGGCGCGTCACCTAATAGATCGCACAATTTTAGTAAGGCTCATCTTGAAAAAAGGTAAAATTATAGGATTATACCAAACCTCGTTATAGCAATTGTCTAACGTGGAGAGTACGCCTAGATTCAGTTTAGTTCTGACACTCTGGTAACATCACAATGCAACTAGAAGACTACTTTACCTTTCTCGCTACCAATGATATTCGCCTAAAAAATACGCGAATTGGTATTGAAACAATTTTGTATGACTACATTTATCGCAGTCGAACACCTGAAGAAATCGCCAAAACCTACCTATCACTAAGCTTAGAGCAGGTTTACGCTACAGTTCTCTACTATCTTCATAACGAGCAAGAGATTGGTGAATACATCACTAATTGGTTAGAGTGGGGACATAAAATGCGAGAAGAGCAAAAGCATAATCCACTGCCAATTTCTGAAAAATTGCGTCAACTTCGAGCCGAACGACTAAAATTAGGGAAATCTTATGCAAATCAAGTCTTTGATGGATGAAAATCTCCCTCCAATTTATCAAATACAGCTACGACGCAAAGAACCTGATTTAGTGATCTGGGCAATCGATCATCTCGCTCAAGGGCAGCACATTCCTGGGATATTCCAAATCAATCCCAGTATGAGCTTGGGTAAAACAATTGAAGAATTAGTATTAGCTGCTCTTGCTTCGCTGGATGACGAGTATCGCGATCGAATTTCATACTTGCCATTGCAATAACGTATCGAGAAGATCGAGTTCAGATTATTAGCGCATGAGAGGAAACCCAATCGGTTTTTAGAGAGTGAATGTAAAGTCTTTGACTAGCATTCCTGGAACGAGAATACCGCCAAGCGATCGCGTTTCATAGGTTCCTGTATTAGGAATAAATTCACGAAAATCGGTAAAAGCTTCGAGCTTTTCACCAAGAAAGTCATAGATACTATCATCGAAGCGCAGATTTTCAATTGGGGCAATAAACTCACCATTCTCAACCCAGAAGCAAGCATAGCGAGTCATGCCAGTGATTCTGCCGCCACTGCGATCGCTCCAATTGAGATAATGCAAATTGGATAGATAGAGTCCCGTATCTAACTGTTTGAGAATATCAGACTCAGCTAAACTTCCTGCGGCAACTTCAGGCGATCTCATCGATTCACCTTCATCAGCACCATTGGCAACCTTGCCATATTCCTTCGCACTGCGCGAACTCACCAATGTGTTAACTAGCTTCCCTTCAGCAATAATAGATAAATATTCTGGAGCAACTTCTCCTAAATCGTTAAAACGAGGCACATTCCCATAGGTGAAGTTTTCACTAATAGATAGCAATGGCGAAAGAGTTTTCTCTTGATTCTTTAATTTCAATAGAGCGCTACTACTCTGCTGCAAACCTGACTCCCCCGCACTCCAAGTCAAAAAGCCCAATAGCTCCGATGAAGCCGCAGGTGCAAAGTAAGTATGGTACTGACCACGCTCTAACGTTTTACTTGGCTTTTGCAAGGCTACTAATTGTTGCTGAGAGCGACTAATCTGTAATTTATAAGCCTCTGCTTCCCAATCTTTGCCAGCATAAATACCCTTAACCGCTTTTTCGCCAGAATCCGTCTGGACAAACATCGAATAATCGACAAAAAATGAATCCGTCGCAAACCAATGTCTTTGACCTGCGGAGTTCGCATTAGCCCGAATTATCGAACCTGAGGCATAGAAGCCTGTAAAATCGACATTATTCACTGGCGCAAGAATTTTCGCGATCGCATCTTCTGGATTTAACAAATTACCTTGATAAACCTCGCGACTTGAGCCTTGGTTCTCAGGAATGACTAGATAAGGGTTTTCAGGGATTTGAGCAACTTCTTGCCTGAGATATTCAAGATTAGCGATCGCATAAGCCATATCAATCTCGCGATCGCCTGTAAACGGAAACTTAGCAAAAGCTTCACGCTGATTATAAATTAGCAAAATAGTCACATTCCCATCGGCGACCACTCCTGACTGTCGGACTTTGGCATGGTTAAATCTGGTGAATTGACTACGTTCACTCTCTAAGTTAATCGTTAAATGTTCACCCTGATGCAGACTATCAATCAAGCGATCGGCAAGTTGATAAAATGATGCTTCTAGTACATGTTCTACAGCTTGTTCTTCTAGATGTCTGCCCATCAAAAATTAACTCCTAGTAAATACATCAACATAATTAGGGCTTCCTGAAAAAGTACAAAAGCTCGCTACATAAGGACT
>NZ_BBJB01000069.1 GCF_016584665.1 Pseudanabaena sp. lw0831 | reverse complement strand
ATAGAGAGAAACAGCAACAACTCACCGAATTGCTTGAACAGGAAATGCAGGGCAAAATCGATTTGCGATATCTTGATGAAAGTGGCTTTTCTTTGACTCCACCGATTCCCTATGCTTGGCAAGAGAAAGGACTGGGTTTAAGCCTACCCAGTCAACGTAGTAAGCGGTTAAATGTCGTGGGGTTGATGAATCGAAACAATGACTTATCTGCTTATGTTTTTGAACGTAGTATCACCAGTGCAGTCATTCTCGCTTGTATTGATGACTTTGCTCGCCAATCTACCAAGCCTACTGTGATTGTTATGGATAAAGCCTCTATTCACACCAGTCAAATGATTAATGAAAAACTGGAGGAGTGGAAAAGTCAGCAAGTCGAGATTTTTCTGTTGCCTCCTTATAGTCCCCAGTTAAACTTGATTGAAATTTTATGGCGGTTTATGAAATATGAGTGGATTGAACTAAATGCATATGAATCTTGGGAAAGTTTAGTCTCATATGTTGAAAAAGTTCTTCGAGAGTTTGGTTCAAAATATGTAATTAATTTTGCTTAACTACTTAGCTTTGTCGTTTCAGGGGAAAGTGGAGCAATTAATCTCACAGTAATTAGATCACAATTAAGTAATCCTTAGAATCTTCCCATTACTATGAATATGTGTAAATAATTCTGCATATCTACTTACATGGCTCCAATTCGCATCTTTGCCAGTATTTTCATTGCGATCGCGATAAGCCTTCAACCATTCCAAATACTTCCAAGGCGTAGTCCACTGCACAAACTGTCCATTGTTAAACTGAATCCGAATCGTCACGCGATCGCGCCCCAAATTCTTAACCAATTTCTCAGCCTCGCGGCAATGCTGCAACACATCACGCTGCGGCACACTATGCCCCGCCCATACAAAACCAACACTGAGCGTAATCCCAAGGTTTCCTTGTTCCCAACTATCACGCAAATCCAGTAACCATTCAATTACTTCACGACTATCTAATTTAGGAGTCTGTTTGTCCCCATACATCACACCAAGAAAATCATCTCCTCCTGCATAAACTACACGCCCTTTTTCATCAAAATCTATCTGGAATTGCTTACCCCAAGTCCTCAAAGACTGGCTAAACTGAGTAACGCTAGCCTTATCTGTAAGCCTCTTGAGATGATCGCCAACCTTATCGCCATCACCCATAAACCAACCAGTCCAATAGGTCGCACCAGATTTGTCATCTTTGCGAAGCACTTCCCGAAAGGTTGGCGCATACAGATCGCGATGGATTTTTTTAGCGATCGCCTCATAAGTAACCAATCTTTTGATTAATTCAGGAATACTCAATCGCTCATTTTCATTGATGTAAGCGCGATCATTCTCGTTACCAGAAGGATCGAGAACTTCGGCAAGCCTCTTGTAAAATCTTTTGATTTCTGCATCATTCGTTCCCAAATTATCCATATTTGGATGAGCGATCGCGTCATGCCCTGACAAACTAGAACTTTCACCGTTCCAATTCGGCACAGTCCAAGCCCGCCGCAACTTCCGAGTTTCCAAATCGCGCATTGCTAAAGGAATACTGTCCCCACTCCCCCAAAACACCTCCCAAGCGTGAATTTGCCATCTTGTCCAAGAGTTAAACCAACCCTCATCATCAATTTGCAAATTATCTCTCAACCAACCACGACAAGCCGTCACAATTTCTTTCCAGCCTTCTATTAACGCTTTATGAGCATCGTTATGCGAGAAATCTCCCAATATTAAAATTCGATTGGGCATACCCTGCACAATATCGACATTAGCCATCTCAGAGACATCATCGATCGCGATCGCAGGTGAAATCACTTCACAGTTTTTACTATTAGCCGCACAAACGATCTTCCAACTTAAGTACGAGAGAATTTGCGATGCGCCATAGAGATCTCGCAACTTACGAGACTTCTCGATAAAACTTTGCACAGGCGCAAAAGTAATCACCGTGTATTTCGCATCTTTAGTTTCTTGGGTTTGCGGCTTCTCACTGATTTGTAATGCTGTCGTCACGATCGCCTTACCTCCCACACACATTAATAAAAGCAATTTATCAGTATTTCACTAGAAAAACAAATTAATCCAAATATTTTTCTTATTTATTTACACAAATCAAATACTACTCATAGACGTAGTTATATGTATATTTATAATCTTTAATAAATATCGTCATTTACTTGACATAACACCATGCCTAAGACTAGCGACTTGCATTCCTACAGCGATCGCCAAGCCTTCGATCGCCTGCTCCTTCTAATTGCTACCTTTATTCATCACCCTGGAATTGGCAGCCCAGATCGCATCGGCAATAACTCCCAATCCGCCCACGAATCCCTAGAAGCCGTCAAAGAAAAAGTTTATGAAATAGCACAACAATACAATATTCCATTAACTAAATATTCCATCCCCACCCTCCGCAAAGACCTAGTTACACTCCGTAAATATGGCATTTTGGAGCGACGTATTTATCGTTGGGGCTACTTCTTAGGAACAGGGGTGATGTCCTTTAAAGACCTACAAGTAGCGCTCAATGCCCTAGCCTCAATGGCAAAATATCAGCGATCGCCCCAAGCGATCCGTATTTACCAAGACCTCGAAAAGAAACTGCGCGGCAAACAAATATTAGAATCTACAGACTATCTCTATCCCGTGCGATCGCAAATAGATCGAGCAATCATCTACACAGATCTTGACGAAATGCTGGATATCAAAAAAAATCGCCACAATCTTTATAATTGTTTAGATCAAGTTGAAGCCGCGATCGCGATCGGGCAAGCAATCACTATCTATCGATATACCGACCCCTATAGCCATAAAATCGGATATTTACAAGTCTTCCCATTGCAATTGATTTATCACGATATCGCTTGGTATTTGCTCTATGAATATGTCGATAATGGTCATTTAGAAATCGAAAGGATTGACAGATTCACTGACCAGATCCAAGTCGTTAATCAACCCAGAGGAACTGATCTCCAAAAATCAAGTTTAACTGTGGCAATGAATCTGTTCAAAAAAGGTTGGGGTTTGTTTCTAGGTGAACCATCTGACCAAGTTAGAGAGCTTGCAGGAACTCTAGAATATATTCAAATCAAGGTACGTTTTTTTGCACCCGTAATTGCTTTTATCGAAGAGGGAGAGAAAAGACATATTTCCCAATCGATTGATCGGCGTGGAAAGCCTGAGTATATCGATTACATCGTTACGCTACCAGAGCGATCGCTAAATGAGTTTTGTCGTTGGGTAAATCAGTTTGTTCATAATGCTCAGGTACTAGAGCCACAGAATTTGCGCGATCGCTTTCGCTCTGCAGCACTGAAGTTAGCAGCTTTATATGAAGTTTCAGAATAATTGTACTGTGGAGCTTATCAGTTATTTATTTACCCAACCTGCACTCATGGCGACTGCAAAAAATAGCATGAATAACAAATCTGCAAGTACCCATTTATATGCACCAATAGAATCAATATATTTCCGTTGTTTAAAATTTTGCCAGCCAGATATTTCAGCCCCTATAAGTAAAATAGGTAGTAACACAAAACAAAATCCCAAGACAGCGATCGCCCAGAAAGCTACTTTTCCTCCTGATGCGTAAAGTAAAACAATCGGAGCTTCCAAAGCATACATTCCTGTAAAAATAAGAGCAGGAATACCTAGGAGATTGATAAATAGGGCAAGAATTTTTAGTGCAGAAATTTTCATTTTGTTGACAAAGTTCTTAGCAGTTAGTGTGATGTTAGTTACAATTTAAGGCTGTCATCAGGCTCGTTAGGATAGGCAATCTCAAAGATGAGATGTGGCATATTGCATCACATCTCATCTTTGGGATTTCGATTTATATTAATCCAATTGCAAAATCTTATAGCTAAAGTTTCTACGCGATCGCATTTTTTGACAAGTACATCTACCCCAATATTTTCATTAAAAAGGTGGCTTTGCTACCTTTTTAATGAAAATATTGCATCTCTTTTCGTGACCAAGCCATAGCGTAAGGGCAATTCATGAATTGCCCTTACGCTATGGCTTTGCTGTATAATTACCTCGCGGCTTCTTAGATACTCAACTACACTCAAACCCATGACCCTTCGCATTTACAACACACTTACCAGACACAAAGAAGACTTTATTCCCCTCGAAGCGGGGAATGTGAAAATGTATGTTTGTGGTGTGACTGTCTATGACTATTGCCACTTGGGTCATGCCAGAGCCTATGTAGTTTGGGATATGATTCGGCGCTATTTGGCGACAAAATATCAGGTCAAATTTGTTCAGAATATTACCGATATTGACGACAAGATTTTGAAACGGGCGCAGGAACGCAACACCACCATGCAGGCGATCGCAGAGCAATACATCGCCACCTATGACGAGGACATGGCAAAGTTAAATATTGCTAAAGCCGATGTCTATCCCCGCGCTACCGAATCGATTCCCGAAATAATTACCCTGATCCAACAGTTAATTGATCTCGAATATGCCTATCCTTCAGGTGGTGATGTCTATTATGCGGTGCAGAAATTCCCCAGCTATGGCAAGCTCTCAGGGCGCAAGCTAGAAGACATGCAGGCAGGAGCAAGTGGACGCGTTGATGAGCATGAACCCTATAAGCGATATCCCTTTGACTTCGCCCTATGGAAGTCTGTAAAGCCCAACGAACCCTTTTGGGAATCACCTTGGGGAAATGGCAGACCAGGGTGGCATATAGAATGCTCGGCAATGGTGCGATCGGAGCTTGGAGAGACGATTGATATTCATGCTGGCGGCTCGGATTTGCCATTTCCACACCATGAGAACGAAATCGCACAATCAGAAGCCGCCTATGCGAAGCCACTAGCAAAATACTGGATGCACAACGGTTTTGTGAATATTGACGGCGAGAAAATGTCCAAATCGCTGAATAACTTCACAACTATTCGCGATCTATTTGGCTATTTCGACCCGATGGCAATCCGTTTATTCATTTTGCAAGCGCAATATCGTCAACCGATAGACTTTACGGAAGAAGCAATTAATGCAGCAACCAAAGGTTGGGAGACAATTCGCGATGGAATGTTGTTTGCCTCAGACTTTGGTACAAAGTTAGGCTGGGGAAATGTCGAAATCCCATCTCGCAGTGTTGTTATAGATGAGATCGCCAGTTTTGAGGAAGCTATGGATGATGATTTTAATACTTCCGTTGCCATGTCCCATGTGTTTGAATTAGCCAAAAAATTACGCGCTGAGAGAAACTCTCTATCCCATGCGGGTAAAACTGTCGCTAGTTCCGAAGCTTTATATCAAGATTGGCAAGCACTAAGCTATATGAACAGCATTTTGGGCTTTATTGCGGATGTTAGCGATCGCCAAGTCAAGGAAGAGAGCATTAGTGATACAGAAATAGAATCGCTAATTCAACAAAGGATTGAGGCGAAGAAAGCGAAGAATTACCAAGAAGGCGATCGCATTCGGGATGAACTGAATACTTTGGGGATTACCCTAGTCGATCAGAAAGATGGAACAACACGATGGATCAGGACATAAGCAAAAAACCTTGCAAAATAAGGCTTTTTTGCTCGCTGTATAAACCAATGGATAAAACTGTATGGCTGTGGCGATCGCAGTTTACAAGGTAGGTGGCAAAGGTGAGACTATTATACTAGACGAAAAGCAATTCACCTTAGCTTTTGACTTCACCTAATCTATTCAGCCAAAATTCCATGAAAGTTGACGTATATAAGCTTCCTCAAAATAGTCCAGATGATCTCACAGCGCTAGAATCAGCGATCGCATCTGGCGAAATTAATCCGCAACAGATTGTGGCAATTTTGGGTAAGACAGAAGGAAATGGCTGCGTCAATGACTTCACACGCGGCTTTGCGGTACAAACCTTAAAGAATTATCTCGCAAATTTTGTTGGGAAAGAACAATCTGAGTCAATTGTCTATGTTATGTCTGGGGGCACTGAGGGAGTCTTAAGCCCTCATTTGACGATTTTTACTAGTCAGCCTTCTCAACCACATATCCCAACTCGTATGGCTTTGACATTGGGCGTGATTCATACCCGTGATTTTACTTCTGCGGAAATCGGCTCATTAACGATGGTCAAGGAAGTTGCCTTGGCTGTTAATCAGGCGATCGTATCCGCAGGAATAGCCAAAGCTGATGTACATTTTGTTCAGATTAAATGTCCACTTATTACTAGTCGCGATCGCCTGCTACACGATCCTCAATCTATGAACAAATCCGTAAGTAGCTATCAGTCAATGGGTTACTCACGGGGAGCCTCAGCACTTGGAGTTGCGGTAGCATTAGGTGAAGTTCGATTGGAAGATCTCGCATCAGATGATATCTGCCAAAACTATGCTTTGTATTCCACAGTAGCTTCCACTTCCGCAGGGGTAGAACTACGCAATTGCGAGATTTTAGTATTGGGGAATGCTCCGACATCAACCAGTAATTTTGTAATTGGTCATAGTGTGATGCAACATGCCCTAGATGCTCAAGCCATAACTAAAGCGATCTCCTCAACAGGTCAAACAAGCGATCGGATTGTAAATATATTTGCCAAAGCAGAAGCCGATCCATCTGGAGAGCTTTTGGGAAGAAGACATACGATGATGGATGATTCAGATATTAACCATACTAGAATGGCTAGGGCTGTGGTTGGTGCAGTAGTTGCCTCAATTATTCAAGATCCAATGGTCTATGTATCAGGTGGTAGCGAACATCAGGGACCTTCGGGTGGTGGGCCTGTTGCTGCGATCGCCCGTATTGAATGATATCAATTTTCAATATGGCAATGCGATGTTGAAAATTCACAAAACATACTGGGGCTTATATAAATCCTCAAAAGTGTGGATACACTTTTGAGGATTGGTAAGACGTAAAAAACAAAAGAAAGTTGCGGTACTTCGCACCGCAACTTTCTTTTGTTTTTTTGATTTTGTTCTAACATGACTGGTTATAACAGAACTAAAAGAAAGACCTTGGATAGTGGCATTCATAGTTCAAGCTTTCATTTCTATTAGCAATATGTCTAGCAGGAACACCACCAACAATTGTAAAGGGTTCTACATCTTTAGTAACAACTGCACCTGCAGCAACCGCACAACCCTTACCTAGGGTTACCCCAGGCAATACAATCGATCTTGTTCCAACAAATACATAATCTTCAATAGTTACTGCTCTACATCTTCCAGTAAATAGAGGAGATTGTAAATCATGATCAGCAGTTAGAATACATACTTCAGCAGATATAGATACATTATCACCTATCGTCAATCCCCCACGATTATCCAAACGGCATTTTTGATTGATAATGCTGTTTTTCCCTATTTTAAAATTTTTCCTAGAATCAAACCATGCTCCCATAAAAATATTGCTTCCTACCCCAATTTCTAGACCTAATAAATTAACGTAGAAACACTTTCTTAGTGCGTATAGTGGTATGTAAGATAAAATATAATTGTTAAAGTACAGAAGAAAGTTTCCTGTATGGCTTTTAAGATTAGAAGTATATGTTAGCAAAATATTTTTCATGTCTTACTGATCAAACTAATGATAGGTAGATAATATTTAGCCAAACCATTTTAACTTTGTGGCTAAATTGTTCATTCTATTCGGAATGAATTGTAAAGCATACATCAACAATGAAGTGACTTTCCAACCAAATAAATTGTATGCCTTTTCAAATTTTGAACTTCCCTCTGATCTAAATCTAAGTGTTTCCGAAAAGTTGTTAGATATCTCATAACAAGTATTAGATTGTTTAAACGATCCTATCATTAGATAGCTTTTAGCGACTAGAAAGTATTTGCAAGCAAGTAAATGACGATATTTACCAGTCAAAAAGTTTTTTTGTGCTAGGTAAAAGCTTGTTTTGTCTAAAACAAATTTGACTGAATTTGGGTGCTTTATTCCTTGTCCATGAGAAGCAGTAATTGGGCTATATATACGATAAAAATAGTTGCAACCCTCTAAATAGCCAAATTTAGCTCCAGAGAATGCTAACCTAAGTAAAAAATCATAATCTTCAGCAATTCTTAGCGATTCGTCAAATCCTAATATTTTTTCAATAACTTCACGTCTGTATAGACAAGAACCATGAAGAATCTTATTAGCACTAAGAATATAATAAACCATATCCTCATCGGGCTGATGTGTCTTATAATCTGAGTGCTGGATCGTATTATCAACATTGTGATACTGATAACACCAATCACCATAAACAATATCTTTACCTGAAACTTTTAAAAACTCTATTTGATCCTTGACTTTTACAGGAGAAATGTAATCATCAGCATCTATAAACTGAATATAGTTTCCTTTACTAATTTGAAAACCTCGATTACGAGCTGCACTTGGCCCCCCATTTGGATAACTTGCCCACCTAATTTTATTTCCATATTTTTCAATTATAGACAGACTGGCATCAGTAGAGCCATCATCAATAACAATTACTTCTATGGGGCTATAGGTTTGTGAAAGCGCAGAATCAATACATTCGCCAATCCATTTTTCTGCATTGTAGCAAGGAATAATAATAGAAACCAGTTCATTCATACTAATGTCACCTTCCAGTAGCCTCCACAAATTTATTCTTTAATGCTCCGAGATAAAATCGCGAGAACATGAAGAGAGGGTTTCTTAAGAGCAAAATTAGGAGAGAAATAAGTCCAGCAAATCCTAAATTCATGACTGCATTTCTAACTGCAACTTGAACAGATAATTGATATATATGCTGTTTAATATCTTTTCTCTCATTTGCTGGAAATTTCGCCATAGCGCTGGAAAGCATTTGAATGGCTTCCATTTCAAATTTGCTCCAAGATGAAACCGTCTTTGCTCCTTCATGAAGTTTAACAGTTGACAGACACATATTGACAGTTGTCAATCTACTTATACTTTCACTTACAAGAAGATTGATATATAAGCTATAATCTATTATATAGTGAAAGTTTTCACTCAGTCCACCAACTCGTTTGACAAAATTGAGATTTAAAAAAGTTGAAGGCTGAGACATCCCGACTTCACCCTGAAAACATAGCGCTAGATCTAATGCTGAAATTGATTGATGCGGTATCCATTCGATACATTTTTTATTAGTAATTATTCTGCCAGAACCAACTAGAATATCTGGGTTTCTTTCTCTCCAAATACATGCCACATTATATAAAGATGCTAGGTTCAATATATCATCAGAATTTATCCAATTAAAGATTATCCCAGTAGATTTGCTTATCCCTTTATTAATCGCATTGCTTTGCCCAGAATCTTTTTCACTAACCCAATAGAACAACCATTTTTCGTACTTCCTAATTATCTCAATAGAATTATCTGTACTACCCCCATCAATAACTATATACTCAAGATTTGGATAGCCCTGTAGTAGAACTGAACGAATCGTCTCCTCGATAAAGTTACCATAATTATAGTTTGGAGTAACAATACTAATTCTTGGCCAGTCAGAACCATCAGGCATTTTATCTAGAAATACTTCTGTCTGTTCTGTCCAAGGCCAGCCAGTCTTGCCTTCTGGTGGGGGAGGTAAATCTTGTAATGTCAGAGCGGTATTTACAAGTACCATATTGTTTGGTCAAAATTGTAAAATCTTTTTGTATTGTTAATATAGCGTTTTATTTGCCGCATTTATAATGAATGTAAGTCATTGGGCAAAAACTAGAATCGTTAATCCATTAGCATGAATGCGATACAATTAAAAATTGT
This sequence comes from Pseudanabaena sp. lw0831, assembly GCF_016584665.1. Lineage (GTDB taxonomy): Bacteria > Cyanobacteriota > Cyanobacteriia > Pseudanabaenales > Pseudanabaenaceae > Pseudanabaena. The sequence goes on along the minus strand of NZ_BBJB01000069.1, from coordinate 96,823 downwards.
TTAAACCTGTAAGTATCTCGGCACAATTAAATATAAAACCCAAAAATCTATACCGCCCGCGTAGTGGGCGGTATAGATTTTGAATCTGTTTTTTTAATTATGCCGAGGCACTTAAATTATTAGATATAAAATATTAGAATTAGGATCGCAAGCTCTGAATAACTTTACTTTTAAATTAGAATGTCAGTGCGATCGCACTGATGCCAGAGTTGGTCAGTTCCATACACCGCATGGAGTTGTACATACGCCGCGTTTTATGCCCGTGGGCACATTGGCGAATGTAAAAACCGTCACACCCGCACAACTTAAAGACTGCAAAGCTGAAATGGTCTTAGCCAATACCTATCACCTCCATCTCCAACCAGGTGAAGATATTGTTGCAGAAGCAGGGGGCTTACATAAATTTATGAATTGGGATGGTCCAATCCTGACAGATTCAGGTGGATTTCAGGTATTTAGTTTAAGTGAGATTCGTTCCATTAGTGAAGAGGGAGTGCAGTTCCGATCGCCCCGTGATGGCAACATGATTAATCTTACGCCAGAGAAATCTATTCAAATCCAAAATCAACTGGGTGCGGATGTGATCATGGCTTTTGATGAATGCGCTCCCTACCCTGCAACCTATGAGGCGATTAAACTAGCAGGACAGCGTACTACTAGATGGCTAGAGCGATGCATCAAAGCTCACGATCGCAAGAATGATCAAGCTTTATTTGGGATTGTCCAAGGCGGAGTTTATTTGGATTTACGTCAACAGTCAGCAAGAGAACTAATTGAGTTTGATTTACCAGGTTATGCGATCGGTGGCGTGAGTGTCGGCGAACCACCAGAATTAATCGAAAAAATTGTTAGAGCCACAACCCCACTTTTGCCAGCCGATAAACCTCGCTATCTTATGGGCGTTGGCACATATAAAGAAATGGCTCAAGCCGTCGCCGCAGGCATTGACCTATTTGATTGTGTTATTCCCACCCGATTTGCGCGGCATAGCGTCGCTCTTGTCAAAGGCGAACGCTGGAATCTTAAAAACCAAAAATTTAAGCGCGATTTTACGCCTATTGATAGCGATTGTGATTGCTATGCTTGTCAGAATTTCTCGCGGGCTTATGTTAGTCATCTAGTGCGATCGCAAGAAATTTTGGGCTATACGTTATTATCAATTCACAATATTACTGAATTGATCCGCTTTACGCAGCAAATGCGCCAAGCGATCATTGACAATCAATTTGTCGAAAGATTTGGGCATTATCTCACTGAGTCTTCATCTTTTACAGAGGAGCGACATTCATGATCCGCCTATGTCTCTATATTTTTCTATGGATTGGATCAATGGCGATCGCCATTTTTGCAACCCAAAATACTTTTTTAGTTAATTTGCGTTTTTTTGCCTTTGAGTCAATTAAATTACCACTAGGACTGGTTTTAATTTTCTGTGCTGGCTGCGGAGCTACCTGTATTAATATTTGGCAACCTTCAATAAGTTTTGAATTGCCAACAGTGCCGAAATTTTCTGTTTTCCCTGATAAAAACAATCCTTCCAAACGTCAAACAGTAACTAAACCTGCAACTGCAACAAAGGATATCTCTAGGACGTCTAGGACAACCAAGAAAGATAAAGATGACTTTGATGATGATTGGGATGAAGACTGGGGATAGATTGTATTTACGAATACATTTGTGGTTTGCTGATTTTGTTAGCTTCCAATATATGCATCTTAACAAATGTAACTAAAGTTAATTAGAAAGTTAATACCTAACTAAATTATCTAGTTATAGATGTTGAACATATTTTCTTTTATGGTGTGAAGGAATGAAAAAAGTCAGTAATCTCTCAGTTTTATTAGGCTTGAGCTTGCTAGCTACGGCTACAGGCGCAAATGCTGAGACGCAAAATCAAGTTCAAGTTCAGTCTCAATCTTCATCTGTTCCAGTAATGCAGTCATCACTGCCTGTAACAGAAGTAAAGATGAACGAATCAGAAACGATTCGTGCCATTAACACAGAGTTAAATCGCCCCAAGGAAGTAGCTCAAAACGTCACTTCTGTATCTCAATTGAGTGATGTTAAACCCACAGATTGGGCTTTCACTGCTTTACAATCTTTAGTCGAGCGATACGGCTGTATTGCAGGTTATCCTGACCGTACCTTTCGCGGTAAACAAGCAACTAGCCGCTATGAATTTGCCGCTGGTTTGAATGCTTGTTTAGACAAGATCAACGAAATCATTTCTGCAGGACTAGCTGATAAAGTCAGCAAAGAAGACTTGGCTACTCTGCAAAAGCTCCAAGAAGAGTTTGCTGCTGAACTTGCGACTTTGCGTGGTCGTGTTGATGCGTTAGACGCTAAGGTTGAGAAGCTAGAGGCTCAACAGTTCTCTACTACCACCAAGCTTGGTGGTTTAGCTTTCTTCAACGTTACGGGTGGTTCTGGTAGTAACGTCCTCAGAGATACGCTAGTCCCAGATCCTCTAAACCCCGGAAGAAGCATTCCATCTACAGGAAACGCACCAAACACAACCATGAGTGGGTTGGTATGGCTGACCCTAAATACATCATTCACAGGTAAGGATCGTCTAACAACTCAACTCGCAGTTGGTAACGGCAATTCAGCTTATTCCAATGCCTATGGTTCAGCAAACTTCTTCAATACAACAGCTACAACGTTTACCGATCAAACGGCTGGAGCCGACGCAAACGTTTTCGTTTTGCGCGAGTTGTCTTACCAGTTCCCCGTATTTGACAAAGCAACTTTAATTGTTGGCCCTCGCGTCAACTTCTACAAGTACTTTGATGGGAACAGATTTATTTACCCTTGGAACACCACTTTTGCTTCTATCAACAACTCATTGTTGAGCGATGCTAAGCGCGGAGCTGGGGCAGTATTCATGACTCCTTTGGGAGATCTATTTGACTTCAAAGTTGGCTACTTGGCTGAAAGTAATGAATTTTTCAGGAGTAATTCAGCAGCCTCCCCAACCCAAGGGCTAACTGGTGGTACGAATAATATAACAGCCGAACTTGGCTTCAAACCAAGTGACTCTTTTAAGCTCCGACTCATCTATAGTCATGGCAATATTACTAGAAATGCGGATGGTAGTGTTGGCGGATCTCCATCGCTCCAAGCTACTACGATTCCAGGCTTTAACAATGGACAGTCTGATATCTTTGCAGCCAACTTTGATTGGTTGGTAACTAAAGGATTTGGTCTGTTTGGTCGTTATGGGTATGGAACCACTAACCTTAACAGATCTGCTGGCGGTTCAGTGAATGTCAACCAATATACTTTCCAAATTGGAGCGGCGTTCCCTGACTTGTTCAAAGAAGGTGCTCAAGCGATGATTTCCTTTGCTGTACCATACAAGTTTGGAGATAGCAGCAATGTCCTAGTTTCTGGTAGAGGCAATGATGGTACACAGTACGATCTTGAATTCTCATATATCTACCCAGTCACTAAGCATATTTCTTTGGTGCCTTCTGCTTATTTCATCTTTAATCCTAATAACTTCTCTAGCAATCCAACTGTATTTATTGGTAACTTGCAAGCAGTATTTAGCTTCTAATTAAAGTGTAAGCTTCCAAATACAAAAGGGTGTGCAAGTCACACCCTTTTGTATTTGGAAGAGATATCTAAGTGACGCAAGTAGTTAGTAATACATTTGTTGAAGATAATATTTGCTAGCTTCTAATTCAGTGTAGATTTCTTGTATTAGTTTTTTTACTCGCGGTACATTCAATCTTTTTAAGGTGTGAAGGCATGAGTCCAATTTATATTCCACGTCGTAAGTTTATCCGAGGCGCGATCGCTACAGCAGCTTTTGGAGCAACCTCTCAACTTTGGGTAGGCTGCACAGAGCAGGCTCCCACAAATACTGCTACTACAGGTTCTCCAAGTGCGCCAGGCTCTCCTGCTGCTACTCTTCTGAATATTGGGTTTATCTATGTTGGACCAAAAGATGATTTTGGTTATAGTCAAGCTCATTTTGAGGGTGAAACCGCGATCGCTAAGCTGACTGGGGTTAAAACATTCAGTGAAGCTAGTGTTGCAGAAACTGCCGTAGTCCAAGAAACAATGCTCGGCATGATTAACCAAAATGGTGTTACAGCACTTTTCCCAACATCTTTTGGCTACTTCGATCCTCATATTCTCAAATTAGCGCCAGCTAATCCCAAAATACAGTTCTTCCATTGCGGCGGCTTGTACACAGAAGGCAAAACCCCTAATAATATCGGTAGTTACTACGGGTACATAGATGAAGCTGAATATGTTGCAGGTGTCGTCGCAGGGCTATCAACCAAATCTGGTAAGTTAGGATTTGTTGCTGCCAAGCCAATTCCGCAGGTGGTTCGCAATATCAACAGCTATACCCTTGGTGCTCGTAGCGTTAATCCTAAAGCTACAGTTCAAGTCATCTTCACAGGCGATTGGTCGGTTCCTGTCAAAGAAGCTGAAGCCGCAAACAGCATGGTCGATCAGGGCGTAGATGTATTAACCTGTCATGTAGACAGTCCAAAAGTTGTGATGGAGACCGCAGAAAAACGGAAAGTATTCTGCACTGGCTATCATACTAACCAATCATCACTTGCTCCGAATGGATATCTAACTGGTGCAGAATGGGATTGGAAGAATGTCTACACCAAGTATGTAGAGCTGCTCAAAGCAGGTAAGACTCTTAGCGATGGGGGCATTCCTCACATTTTGCGCGGTGGTCTCAAGGAAGGATTCTGTAAAGTCTCGCCTTTTGGAAGTGCTGTTAGCGCTGCGGCTAAGAAGGAAGCGGAAAAGGTGATGGCTAAGTTTATGGATGGCAGCATGATTATTTATGCTGGGGAAATGAAGGATAACACTGGCAAAGTTGTGATTGCTAAGGGCAAGGAATTCAAACAAACAGATCCCGATCTAGAAAAGATGGATTGGTTTGTTGAAGGTGTAATCGGTAATGTTAAAAGCTAGATGAATTTGGTATTTGCATTATATCCAGATGCAAATACCAGATTAACTCGATATTTATAGCGCAAAGCGCTCCAAATAATTTTCACAAATTTGGTGTTTGACTATGAGCTTACGCGATCGCTGGCGTTCGACATCTGAGAATATTCTGCTTCCCATAGGAGCTTTACTTGCTTCACTAGTGATTTTTGGGATTTTTTGTGCTGTCCAAGGAAAAAATCCGATCGCAATTTATGGGGCGATTTATTCATCTGCATTCGGCAGTAGTTTCTCTTGGCAAGGAACTTTAATTCGAGCGGCGCCATTAATGCTGACATCTCTATGCACTGCTCTACCTGCAATGCTGGGATTGACGATTATTGGCAATGAAGGAGCTTTAATAGTTGGTGGATTGGGCGCGATCGCTGTTGGTCTATCGATCGCTTCTTTACCCTCTTTGATCGTCCAGATTGGGATGGCGATGGGAGGAATTATCGCAGGTGGTCTATGGATCATGTTTGTAGGTGCTATTAAGTACTATCGCGGTGTTAATGAGACTATTAGTAGTTTGCTCATGAATTACATTGCGCTCGCCCTGCTTAATACCTTAGTCGAAGGTCCAATGCGCGATCCTTCCACCTTGAATAAACCCTCTAGCTTTCCAATTTCAGCTATTAATATGCTGCAAAGTATTCCCAATACAAGAGTGCATTACGGTCTGATTTATGGGTTAGTTGCCTGTGCGATCGCCTATTTCCTGATTCATCGCACCACTTTTGGGTTTGCAGTTCGCACCGTGGGAGGGAATATTCGCGCTGCTAAAATTGCTGGTTTACCTGTTGGCAAGCTCACACTAATTGTCACCTTCTTGGGTGGTTCCTGTGCAGGTTTAGCAGGAATGGTAGAAATTGCCGCTATTCATGGTAGCGCTAATGCCTCATTAAACTCTGGGTATGGCTATAGCGGTATTTTGGTTGCTTTTATCGCTAGACAAAATCCATTAGTTGCTGTACTTGTTGCTGTGCTCATGGGCGGTATTCTGGCAAGTGGTAGCGCACTTCAGAGATCGTTTGGATTACCTGACGCCACGGTTTTACTATTCCAAGGCATCGTATTCTTAGCTATTCTCTTTAGTGAATCTCTTTATGGTCGTTTGGACTTCTTTAAAGATAGAGAGCCTGAAGTTAAGATTGACGCATCTGCGACTGCGGTTTAGTCAATTGCAGAGAAGCAATATTTTGTTAAAAGTGCTGCTTCGCAGCACTTTTAACAAAATATTGCTTCTCTTAATCATAAATTTTCCTAAGAATTACCAATTACCATGACAGATACAACTACAACATTAGGTTGGATGAGTGTGCCTCTGGCGATTGTCGCAGGTACACTCCGAGGGAGTGCTCCATTTCTATTTGTAAGCTTAGGTGAATGTCTTACCGAAAAAGCTGGCAAGATTAATCTTGGTCTAGAAGGAACCTTGCTCACTGGGGCAATGACTGCCTATGCAGTTTCTTACCTAACTAAATCACCTTGGTTAGGTGTTTTAGCTGCTGGTTTATCAGGAGTTGGGCTAGGGTTAATTCATGCATGGTTATCACAACGCCCTAAGGTAAGTGATGTCGCTGTCGGAATTGCGATGATTATTTTTGGTAGTGGGATTGCTTTCTTCTTTGGCAAAGCCTTTATTCAACCCAAAGCAATTCCTTTACCAGTACTTGAATGGGGAAATTGGAGCAGTTATCCACAAGTTCAAGCCGCTCTAAAAGTTAGCCCATTGTTGCTGATCGGCATTGCGATCGCGCCGTTAATGCAGTGGTTCTTTAGTTCCACCCGTTGGGGATTATATGTTCGGGCTGTCGGTGACAGCCCTAGCGCCGCAAGAGCAATGGGAATTTCAGTTGTCGGAGTGAGAACCTTTGCGATCGTCGCAGGTAGTTTTCTTGCTGGTATCGGTGGTGCAAGTTTATCGCTGTATTACCCTGGCTTATGGGCAGAGAATATCTCTAGCGGTCAAGGTTTAATGGCTGTTGCCCTAGTAATCTTTGCACGATGGCAGCCAATTCATTGTCTATGGGCAGCTTTGCTGTTCGGTGGCGCACAAGCGATCGGTCCAGCTTTACAGGCAGTTGGATTTGATTCTTACTATTACCTTTTCAATGCTGCGCCCTACATCATGACTTTAATCATCACGATCGCTACTTGCTCGCCGCGAAGGACATTAAGCGGCTCCCCTGGGGCATTAGGTACTAACGAGTAAAAACAATATTAAAAAAGCCTTGCTTCGCAAGGCTTTTTTAATACAAAGCACTATAGGATAGAGTATCTTCAGTGATATATAGATGCTTTGTAGATTATGGGAAATCAACGACCGATTGCCGTAGATTTATTTGCAGGTGCGGGCGGGATGACATTAGGGTTTGAGCAAGCTGGATTTGATGTGCTTGCTTCTGTAGAAATAGATCCAATTCATTGTGCTACACATGAATATAATTTCCCTATGTGCAAAGTTATTTGTGCTAGTGTCACTGATGTAACAGGTGAAAAGATTCGTGATATAGCGCAAATAGGTGATCGCGAGGTTGATGTGGTATTTGGGGGGCCACCCTGCCAAGGTTTCTCACTAATGGGAAAACGAGCCTTAGATGATCCACGCAATCATTTGGTATCACACTTTATGCGCTTAGTAACTGAACTCAACGCCAAATATTTTGTAATGGAAAACGTTAAAGGCTTAACTATTGGCAATCACCGTAAGTTTGTTGAGGAGGTGATCAAGAGCTTTGAGGAAAATGGATACAATATCTTGAAAGGTAATGGAATTCTGAATGCTTCTCATTTTGGTGTACCCCAACATCGCGAACGCTTTTTCCTGATTGGGTGTCGCAATAATTTACCTTTACCAGCTTATCCATCACCAATTAGCAAACCTGCAAATGCTAAAAAGATTCCTAAAGAACTTGCCAATTTAAAAAATAGCCCAACTGTGAGAGAAGCGATCGCAGGTTTACCCGATATTTCTAAATATCTTGAGTTAATGAAACAGGATAAGTTGCAAGTGGAATTTGGGCAATTCAGCGAATATGTAAAGCTAATCAATAATTTTGGTGAATCAAACTTTGGCTATAAAAGAGAATATGACAAAAAATTACTAACTTCTAGTCTTATGTCAAAACATAAGGAGACTTCAATACAACGTTTTAGTGCTACAGATCAGGGAGAAGTAGAAAGCATTAGTAGATTTTATAAGCTAGCTTTAGATGGCATTAGTAATACTCTGAGAGCAGGAACACCAAGCAATCGTGGTGCATTTACTGCTCCTCGTCCAATACATCCGAGTACACCAAGATGTATAACAGTCCGAGAGGCTGCTAGATTACATAGCTACCCAGATTGGTTTCGCTTTCATAAGACAATTTGGCATGGGTTTAGACAAGTTGGCAATTCAGTACCACCGCTTTTAGCAAAAGCTGTAGCTTCCCAAATAATGCAAATAATGAACCTTTCACCCACTTTAAATGAAGATGTATATACTTTAGGTGAAGAAAAGCTATTACAATTTAACATGACTACAGCGTCTTTACACTATAAGGTTAGTCCTAACACTATTGAGCCAAGGTCAAAAAATCCTCTTTAGAAAACAACAAAAAATCAGCAATTCAAAATAATTCTTATACAATTACCTCATCTGATTATGTTTATTTTCCTGCAAAACTTACCAAACAAGAAAATTTAATGACTGGGGCGGTTAATACATCTCCAACTAAGACATTCTCCCTAACTGAGGTATTGATTGATAAACGAATTTAGTTGTGTTCGGAAAAGCGATCGCCTAGCACATACTTCCAATTTATGATATTGGAGATTTTCTCCTGTCTCCCTAACTGAACAAAAGTCATTGATGCGATTTGAGCAACTTCTGGCATAATACTAGGGATTTTTTTGAGGCGTGCGATGTCCGAGCTACGAGACTATCAACAGCGTGTGATCTCCGAAATTTATGCAACTTGGCGGTTAGGCAAGCGAGCTGTTTTGCTAGCTATGCCAACAGGTTCAGGAAAGACACGCACCTTTAGCGAACTCGCTAAGCATTTTGACGATCGCAATCAGCGCGTCCTCTTATTGGTTCACCGCGAAGAATTACTCTGGCAAGCACGAAAAACGCTAGAACAAACACTGCGATCGCCAGTTGGTATTATCAAAGCCGATCAGCCAATGCACCTAGAGCATCCCGTGCAATGTGCTTCAGTCCAAACTTTGGTAAAACGCCTCGAAAAACAAGAGATAGATTTGGGCGCGATCGCCCTCGTGATTATTGATGAAGCGCACCTTTCCCTTGCCCCCAGTTATCTGACAATTTTGCGCCATTTTCCCGAAGCATTGATTTTGGGCGTGACAGCCACACCTTCTCGGCTGGATGGACGGGGGTTTGATCGCCTTTATGAAGCATTGGTGGTGGGTCCTTCTGTATCAGAATTGATTTGGCGAGGATTTCTCGCGGATTATGATGTGCTTGCACCTGAAAGCTTTTTACCCACAGAAGAGGGAATTCGCATTGCGGGTGGAGATTTTAATTCCGCTGACCTAGCTGAGCGCATCGATCGCCGCTATGTGGCTGGTTGTGCCGTGGATGCATATTTGCGACATGCCCATCAAAAACGATGTGTCGTATTTGCAATTAACCTAGACCATTCCAAAGCGATCGCAGAGCGTTACCGAACCGTAGGCATTGCAGCCGAACATATCGATGGCGAAACTGCGACCAAAGAGCGTCAAGCTATTCTTGAACGTTTTCGTGATGGTCAAACTCTAGTACTCTGCAATGTCAATTTGTTCACCGAAGGCTTTGATTTTCCCGAAATCGAAGTGATCCAACTATGTCGTCCCACCAAATCTGTCGCCTTACACCTGCAAATGCTCGGTCGTGGACTACGCCCAAAAGGTGGTCGCAAAGCATTGATTCTCGATCATGCGGGTAATTGCTTACGCTTGGGTGGAGCGAAAGCAGAGCGAAATTGGACATTGCAGGGATTAGAAGAAGAAATTCCTGAGCCTGAACCAGCGATCGAAGCATTAATCGAACAGTCCATCGCTGATATTCCCAAACCTCAAATCGATTTACCAAATTTACCCAAGCGTCGCGTCGAAATTTACGAGACAGATGCTGATTTCTACAGCCTGCCCACCCATGCCGAACTTGAAACCCATCTGGCTCAACAAGCCTACAGCCATCCTACCCAATCCAGAAATGTTTCCAGATCGCCGTCAAACTCCAATCAAACTATTCCAAACCGCGATCGCCGATCTACCCAAACCCGCCCAATCGCCTCAAAAGCATCTCCAAGAACATCCTCAACGAGGCGCTCTCACCGTCCTCCTCGCCAGTTATCGCCTATACAGAAAGTAAGCAAAGCTGCGATCGAGCTAGCCGAGCTACTCGAAAGTATCCTCGTCTGGGTTTGGCGATCGTGGTTCCCTCCTAAACGTCAACAGATTGATATCTCTCGTAAATATAAACGTCCCCCCAACTACCGATAGAAATGTATATGTTTGCTGGCGAAATATGATAAAATCACGAAACTCGGCGTATAAAACAAACGGTTAATCGCTGAGCGCATCAAGTGCGGTTCAGCTCAAACGTTTCTCCTTTGTACCTTACAACTTGTGTTTCTAAAAATCGCATGGAAAATCAGAAGATTACAGCACTACAAAATATCTTCAGTTCTAGGCTCGATACGTTGAGTCATATTTTAGAGTTAGCAGAGAGTCACTTCGCAGACGATGTAGAGGCTCTATTGCAGCTTCGCATCACACCCGATATGCTTCCATTCAGTACACAAATAGCATTTGTGTGCAATCAGCCTCGCAACTTCGCATTGTGGTGCTTAGGACAGTCGGCAAGCAACTTGAACCCCGAAGTATCATCTCTAGTTGAGGCGCGTGGTCATATTTCATCTACCAAGGAGTTGCTGACAACTATCAATGTTGGCGATTCTAAGCTATCAGAACTCAATCGGCTCGATCTTGGACAAGGGCTATACGCAGAATTATCTGGGCTTTCATATGTAGATGATTTTCTGATGCCCAACTTTTATTTCCATATAACAACGACGTACAATATTCTGCGTATGGCAGGAGCACCAATAGGTAAGCGAGACTTTATGATGCATTTAGTACCTTCGCTGAAACATCAAAGCAATGCATAATCAAGAAGAAATAGAATACTCGCTCAAGAACGAGGCATGATGGAAATGAGAGATATAGCGATGATATCTGCTGATACACCCCGTACTTCAGGATGGTTGCGGTTAGTCATCGTTTCGGATACACACAATGTTGACCTGCCTCTCTCTCTTTTTCCTGAAGGTGATTTGTTGATCCACGCAGGAGACCATACGAAGAATGGACTCTTCTCTGAGCTTACTGATGCGGCAGTATGGCTCCGTTCGCTGGCGGATCGTTTCACTTATGGCGTTGTGTCGATCGCAGGAAATCATGACAAGCCGCTGGATGTAGAGACATGGCTCCAAGCCGCTCCCCTTTCGCAACCAAGAGAAATATGGAGCAGTGAATTGATGACCAATGCAAGGGACTTATTTAATGGCAACGGCATTGATGAGCGCTATGTGCCCATGCGCCTGCTCCAGCATTCTGCTGAAGAGATTGCAGGGTTGAAGTTCTTCGGTTCACCATACATCGGTCTGACACCACGCCGACAGGCGATGACGCAAGACAACCCTCTGTGTTACGAGGGTTTTGCCCGCGACCCACTGCGTTTGATGGAACTATACGCGGATATCCCTTCTGGACTGGATGTGCTGATCACGCATAGCCCACCGCTGGGAATTCTCGACTCCAGTGTGCAATATGGTGGAGTTCTGCGGGAAAACCCGATTGCAATTGGTAGCGTGGCTTTACGCGATCGTTTGCGGGGGATGCTACCATCTGAGCGACCTCGACTACATATTTTCGGACACGAGCATGATTCTAGCGGGGTCTTCTGGGATGAGGAACTGGGGATTCTCTTTGTCAACGCGGCAGCTGTAAATGGCGATCAAGGTGTCATTAAACAGGGAGGTGATTATGCCATGAAGGAAGGTTTTCGCCCTTGGCTCATCGACATCAGGGTGATTCCGTAATGGTTGGATTTGTTGTTAAGTCTAGAGAAGTTATCAGCGATTCATTTTAGGATGCGGCCCGATGCAATGACAAATAATTGTTAAGCGATCAAAAGATTATGGTAAAAGGGCTGTAGGTACATTTTGAGCAGCCATTAATCCGATCACATTATTCCAATTGGTGTCACGACCACTTACATTTTTGCTCCAACAGATTCCATGCAAATTTGCTCCTTCCAGATTAGCTCGACTCAAATTCGCATCGCGTAAATCTGCCCCACTTAGATCGGCATCACGAAGATTTGCCCCGCTTAAATCCGCCCCGCTGAAGTCTGTATTTTGCAATTGCGATCGCTCTAAATTAGCACAGTATAATTTTGCACCCCACAAAATCGCGTTACGCAAATCAGTATCCTTCAGATTTGTTTGCCAAAATATGGCATGGCTAGCATTGATGTTTTGTAAATTTGCCCCTTGGAGATTAGCACTATTAAAATTTGCGCCGATCGCATTAGCTCTTTGTAAATTGACATAGCTAAGATCCGCAACCGTAAAAATCGCGCTGTAAAGATTCGCATCGCTGAGATCTGCATAACTAAGCAAACCTGTAGCGATCGCCCCATTCAAACTAGCTTTAGTTAAATTGGCATATTGCACGTTAGCCTCAATCAAATTCGCGTGATATAAGTCTGCGCCTTCCAGATTTGCCTTACTTAAGTTGGCATGGCGCAGATTGGCAACGTTAAGCATGGCATTTTGTAAGGCGATCGGTGCATCTGGATGCGTATTTCGCCACTGATTCCAGCCATTTACCCCTTCCAATAGTAGTTGTAATTGTTGTATATCAGCCATATGCACTCTTGTAGCAAACATCCCAAGGATTCTTGAAGCGTTTCATTCATATCAATATAACCTGAATAACCTAAATTCATTAACCTTAATTACCTACTTAGCAGGTGAGCTGAGGTTAACATAGCTACTATATTGAGACTTATACCTAACGCGATCGCGATCAAGAGTATTTAGTAGCCAAACAGCGTTATGAGTGAAATACCCGTAAATTCTCCAAATTCGATATGGAAGCGTCTCCGTAATCAAGAGATAGATTGTGATGAGGCAATTCAACTATTAGTTGATAAACGTGGGGGATTGAGAATTGATCTGCTGGATGAAGAGCTAAATTATCGTTTTTTCCATCATTTCGACGATCGCAAATCCTTGCCGCCTGTGATTCCTTTATTGCTATGGCATGGTTATTTTTATCTAGGTTCGCCGCATTCACTGACGAGTGACGAAATCAAAAAATTAAGTATCGTGACATTAACGGGCATCAAAAATATAGCCATCTCTTCCGAAAGTTACCTGTTATGGTTTCTCAGACAAAATATCCCTGACCCAAGTAACATCGCCTCGCCAATTATAAATCCACTTACAGGCACAAATGAAGAAGCGCACTTAGATGAAATCTCCGAAATATATCTATCTCAAGCCCTTGATCAAACCCATCGGATCAATGCCTTAATTTCCGTCGCTCTCCAACATCGAGCCAGTGATATTCACCTAGAGCCGACAGAATCAGGTTTGCGAGTTCGCTATCGTATTGATGGCATATTGAGAACTACCCGCATCTTACCGTCTGAAGTGAGTCGAAAAACTATCGTCGCTCTCAAAGTGATGAGTAACATGAACATTGGTGAAAGTCGTCGTCCTCAGGATGGTCGAGTTAGTCAGCATTACGTTACTGCTGACAATCTTGATCTTGACTTAGATATGCGGGTGAGTACTTTTCCTTGCGTTGGCGGGGAAAAAGCCGTAATTCGGCTGTTACCACGTAACAAAGTGCTAACAACTAATCTCGAAGATATTGGTTTCACAGAGCAATTGCTAGATATTTACCGCAGTTGGATGTCTGAACCTCAAGGTTTGATCATTGTCACTGGTCCAACGGGTTCTGGTAAAACCAGTACTCTATATGCCACTCTGCAAGTATTAGCAACGGATAAAGTAAATGTAATTACGATGGAAGATCCAGTTGAATATAATTTATCGAATATCACCCAAGGGCAGGTACAGGAATCTGGGGGGCTTACTTTTGCGTCGGGACTAAAATCAATTTTACGTCAAGATCCCGACATCATTATGGTCGGTGAGATCCGTGATTTGGAAACTGCTGAAATTACGATTCGAGCAGCAATGACAGGGCATTTAGTTCTATCAACTATGCATACTAATGATGCAATTAGCACAGTAGCAAGATTAAAAGATTTAGGACTGCATCCCAGTTTGGTAGCTGAATCTTTGTTAGGAGTGGTCGCTCAAAGACTAGTAAGGAAAATCTGTTCTTTCTGTTCTGAAGCATATGTCCCTACAAAAGCAGAACTGAGGTTTCTTAATGTGGCAGTGCAGGATGTCAAATATCAAGATTGGCGACAGGGTAAGGGCTGTGAACATTGTTTTGGTTCAGGTTATTTAGGACGTGAGGCAATATTTGAATTGTTGAATGTAACTCCTCAAGTACGAAAAGTTATGGCTGAAGGAACTCAATCACAACTAATTGATTACTTGTTAGAGCAGGGTTACGAATCTTTTTATCATAGTGTGAGTAAGAAGATTTCGACAGGAATAACTACTTTAGAAGAGGCTCTACGTGTGCTACCACGCAAAGTATTTGGTGATATCCCAAATTAGGATTTAGGCAAAAATGGCTTAAAATCTGCATTTCATCGTAGTGGCAATTCATGAATTGCCACTACATTTTGTTCTTTTGCGTAAGCCCTAAAAAGTGTTACCTTGTATAGCAACGCAAGAGATAGATAGGACAAATCAAAACCCAAAAGATGAGTGGCGGCGCTTCGCGCCGCCACTCATCTTTTGGGTTTTATGTCCTAAGCAAAACTTACATTGCTATAACACTTTTAATAAAATATTTGGGTTTTGTTTAAGAGTCAAGTGCTGTAAGTTTATGATGAAAGAGAACTAAAATTAGCTGGATCTTGATCGCGGCGATTTCTGACGGGAATGGGTGAACTTTGCCGATCGCCTACTAAAGCCGCAGTTTTCTCTAGAGCTTCTCTCAGACGCTTAGCGGCATAGATCGACATATCGCGAGGTACGCTAATGCGATCGCGCAAATATCTTAGAGCAATATCAGAATCAGGTGGTGGCGTACATTCTTCATCAGTGATCATATTCGTTAAAGCACAACGCAGAGCTTGATCAAACAATTGATTATCCGCAGGATTGACTTTAATAATATTGGCACGATGCTTGATCACCCGTTGTAGTGCTTCCTGACGAGAGTCAGCTGGCTCTGGATAAGTCACATCTGGAAGTCCAAACCACGAGCCATAATCCACTCGTTCTTTATTAATAAGCATCTGCGGTTCTCCATTTTCATAACAACCTCCCATCTGCGGCGGCAAATCATGGACATGGGTATGGAAATCGCTCTGTGTGCCACGATAGGTTGGACGGCTTTCCATCGCATCAAACCAAGCAGACATCCTCGGATTGGATTTGCGCATGGAATAGCCTTTGTAATAGTAGAGACTAGCATTCATCCGCTCTACATATGGCGTAAAAATCACATCCGAAGTACCAAAATCTTCGAGAAAATAAGGACTAGGCGAATTGCCCAACACCTCTTCTACTTTTTGCATAACTTCGATAAATTGTTGGCGATGGCGCTGCTCTTGGGCTGTTGAACTGACGGGACGACAGAGCCATTCACACCAAGCTCTAAACAAGATTCTTTCCAATCTCCTGATCGGCATTACCTGAGCGTCGGTCATGCTATGTCTAAGAGAGCCAAAGACTTTCTCTAGAGCAATTAAGATGTCATCACTTTCAGTGATTATGCGTCCATCTAGGGCGATCGCAGGCAACATTCCCGATGGCACAATTCGTTTGTACCAACTTTCCTTTTCTCCATAGCAAAACATAGTTACTTTTTCAATGCGATAGGGAATCTGTTTTTCCTCCAGCCACAACCAAATTTTTTGACAGTAGGGACACCATGCATGATGGTCGCGATACAGTGTCACGCGCACATCAGCTTCGGTATGTCCAAATAGCCGTAAATTGGCTTGTGCATTAGTGGAACCATTGACAGTATCTATTTGGAAATCTGTGAGGGATTCTAACTCTGTCCAGCTTAGGGATGCGATAGTCATAGGAAAAAATGTGGTGATGAGATCTGATGATTTTAATAATTCCATCATATAACAGATAGTTTGTGAGAGTTTACCCCGACTTAATCCCGAGCAAGCGATATAGCGGTTTTCATATTCTTACAAACCATGTAATCTCAAAAATGAATTAGAATTGCTTTATTCAGTGTAATAATTATTTTATATAGACATAATGAAGGTAAATATAGCGAAAATAAGAGGGGAAGATAATTAGTTATGATACTTGTTACGGTTGGTACTGAGCAATATCCATTTAATGCATTGATGGATTGGGTTGACTTATTAATAAAAGAGGGAATAATTAATGAGGAGGTTACAATCCAATATGGATCGTCAACACGCTTTCCTGATGATGTTAAGGTGAGCAAAGTAATGCCTGAGTCACAGTTTCGGAAAGCTATTGAGCAATCGAGCGCAGTAATCGCTCATTGCGGCGAGGGGACAGCTCTACTACTTGAAGATTTCGATAAGCCCTATATCTTAGTTCCACGCACGTCAAAGTTCCATGAGCATGTGGACAATCATCAGCTAGAAATGGCTGATGACCTAGAAAATCAAGGGGTATTAATTGCCAGATCCCCTGCGGATTTAGCGAAATTCCTAAAATTAATTACCATTTCCCGCAAAGCTCTAAATTTTGCTGAAGATAAGCAATTATGTGACTATTTGAACGATCGCTATCCCAGTCAAGACTATGCCAAACTGATGTTGGTTTGCTCGTCGGGCGGTCATTTCAAAGGGCTACAGGGGCTAAGCCAATATTGGCAAACATATTCACAGCGAACTTGGATAACCTTTAAAACTGGTACGACGGCAACGGAACTAACTAAAGAAAAAGCCTATTGGGCGCATAGTCCTACCAATCGCAATATACCTAATCTAGTCAGAAATTTATTATTAGCGATTCGGTTATTACGCAAAGAACGTCCTGCGCTAGTGCTTTCAACAGGAGCTGGTGTATCAGTACCATTTTTGGTGGCGGCGAAGTATTTATGTAAAAGCAAAATAATTTTTGTAGAGTCCAAGACCCGCATCCGAGATTTAAGTCTCTCCGCTCGCCTACTAAGGACATTAAAAGCCTTAGACTTATTGATTGTTCGTGCCGAGGAAATCGCGCATCTGTATCCTGAAGCGGTATTTATCCCGATGGGAAGCGATCATGAATCAGTGAAGTTTGGGTTACAGGATGTACAGATTGCCAGTTTTCATGACACTGTTTTAATCAGTACACCCAAAAATATCTTCAACACTGAAGCACGAAAATTAAAGGATGATTTTCGACAGTTATGCGAAGAGGAAGATAGCTTTCGCAAAATCATCATCGATATGTCGAAAACTAATTACATCGATAGTTCAGGTATCGGTGCATTGGTATCTTGTTTAAAAGTTATACGAGAGATGGATAGCAAATCAGACAAACCCGAACCAACTGAACTCGTGCTTTGGAGCGTCAATGTACAAGTGCTAGCGGTTTTAAAGATGACTAACCTCGATGAGATTTTTCATATTGAACCAGCAACGCGCACTAATCGTTTCCCAAATCAAAAAAACTCGCGATCGCCTCAAAGCAAGTCCCATCGGATTGCTACAAATTTTCATCGTATCTATCAAGCGCTTATTAATATTCCTGTCATCTGCGCGATCGCCTATGTGATGTACTTTTTCTATCCTGCGATCGAGATAGATCCCATTGTACCTGTGCATCCATCTGTTCGCAGTTTCCCGAAGCGACTCATGGATATTGTAGGATCTCTAATAGGCTTAAGCATAACGGCACTTTTGTTTGTACCAATTGCGATCGCGATTAAACTTGAGAGTCAGGGTTCGATTTTGTTTAAGCAAAAACGAGCAGGGCTGATGAGCAAACCCTTTGGTATTTGGAAGTTTCGCTCAATGGTCAAAAATGCGGCGATACTGAAGCAAAAAGTCACTAATGAAATTGCTGATTCTATGGATGGGCAATCGACAAATGGTGATAATGGTAAGTTTTTTAAAAATAATAATGATCCAAGAATCACTAAGGTCGGGAAATTCTTGCGTAAAACCAGCTTTGATGAGTTTCCCCAATTCTGGAATATACTGACAGGAGATATGAGTCTGATCGGAACAAGACCGCCGACCTTTGGCGAAGTTGGACTATACGAGCTAGAAAATGAATATACTGACGAAAAAATGACCGAATGGAGTCGGCTCGATGTCAAACCAGGGCTAAGTGGTGTCTGGCAAGTAAGTGGGCGCTCTACTGTTAGGAGCTTTGAGGAGGTAATGATCTTTGATCTGACTTATAAGCGGAATTGGAGCCTCAGGTATGATCTCTGGCTAATCTGGAGAACTATTGCAGTGTTATTTGAACGAAACAATGGCGCAGTCTAGCGATCGCAAGGTCAAAACCAACAAAATTAAAGTCTTGGGATCAATAACGATCGCAGCAATTGCGATTAACATTCTTACTGGTCAACCTATATCAGCATTGCCTCTTTCCCCAGGCGATCGCCTAAGGCTACTCATTCCTGAAGGCGAATTATTTAATGGTGTCTATGAAGTAAATATAGATGGAACGATCTCGATCCCTTATCTTCCAGCCTTACCCGTAGTCGGGTTAGAAATTCCGTTACTTGAAGCTCAAATCAAGAATCAGTTAATCGAAAAAAAATATTTTCAAGCTCAGTTTGTCCAAGTCTCAGTTACGCCATTAGTCTTGGCTCCAATAGAAGTCAATGTGTCTGGTGAAACCTTTCAGCCTGGGCGCGTGCAGATCAATAATCGCAGTCCTGAAATTCGTGCTCAGCAGCTTTCTCAATCATCAGGAGACTATGCTCCTGAACGATTTTTGACTTCAGCTTTACGCGCAGCAGGGGGGGTAATGCCAACTGCTGATATCACCCAAATCACTGTAATTCGCCAAAACAAAAAGATCACGGTTGATTTTACAGGTATTTTTACTGGGGAAGAGGTGACAGATATACCGCTAGTCGCAGGTGATGTGGTCGTAGTTCCTAAGAGGCAGGGAATCGATTCAAGGATTGTGCGTCCCTCTCAGATTACACCACCCGGTATTTTGGTTTTTTTATCGAACTTATCAATTCCTGCTAATAGTAATTCCACGGCTGGGATTAACAAGGATTCCACAGGGTTCCCCTATGGCGCAAGATTTTCTCAAGCTGTGGTTGCTGCAAACTGCGTTGGTGGCACAACATCAACCAATGCTGCTCGGCGGGCAGTATTGGTTCGCGCTAACCGTGAGACTGGGGAAACTGTAGCGATCGATCGCGCCGTTGAAGATTTAATCCGCAATTCCAAAGATGATGTCACAAATCCCTTTCTCATGCCTCAAGACAGCGTTTCCTGTTATGATTCGACAGTAACAGAAGTCCGAGGTATTTTAGATTTTATTGGTGATATTCTTAATCCGATTAAAATTATTCGTGATATCTTCGGTGGGAGTAATCGATGAGTAAGGAACCTACTACAGAAAGCATCGATCTAGAATCTCCGCCGCGATCGCTACGTTCGGGCTGGTGGGTTTATTTGGTATTAGGATTAGTTCTCAATGCGGGGATTTGGGCAGGAGCGCTGTTGTATTTAAAAACCGCCAAGCCTAAATATGTCAGTAAAATGGCAATCATTTTACCAGGAGGAAATGTAGGGGCAAATGTGAACCTGCCTAGCATCGGTCAAGCTTCTTCATCTAGTACTTCTAATTCTGGTGGATCTTCCCTAGATCCCCGAGCCAATTATCAATATATTCTCAATGATGAACCTGTATTAGAAGAAACGGCTAAATCTCTAAATATCAAGATGTCAGAATTAGGAAAGCCCAAAAGTAAGTTAATTGATAATACTTCCATATTGCAAGTGGAAATCGAAGCGCCTACTGCGGAAGCTGCCCAAGAAAGGGGATTTGCGCTTCATAAGAAGCTCATGGAAAAAGTGAATAAGTTGCGTCAAGATGAAATCTCGAAGCGAGATGATGGTACACAGGTAACGCTGGATTCAGCAAAAATCAAATTAGCAGAGACACAACAGAAGTTAGCAGCTTATAAAAGCCGATCGGGACTCAGTACCACCGAGCAGGTGAAAGAAGTGGCTGTCAGCCTAGAGCAATTGCGGAAACAACGGGCGGAAATGCTTGCTCAAGATATCTTATTAAGCGATCGCCTTCAACAATTATCTGACAGTCTAGGATTGAGTGTAAATGAGGCTAGTGATGCTTTTACTTTACAATCCGATCCAATTTATCAACAGAGTCTTAGAGACTACAGCGACTCAACCGCAACTTTGACGGTTTTAAATTCTAAATGGGGCGAAAATCATCCTAATGTGGTTAAAGAATTAGCACGTAAAAGCAATGCTAGTGCAGCCATCAACAATCGCGCTAGTTTTTTATTAAAGCGTCGCTCAAATTTGCAAGAGCTTGCCCGACTAAATTTAAATGTGGCGGGTAGCACAGGCAAAGAAAGCCTTTATCGTGATTTAGTAGCAGTACAGGCGGAACAGAGAGGTGTGTCTGGACAAGCGGATGAAATCAGCCGCCAGATTGAAAATTTTGACAATCGCTTGCGGGACTTGACCCAAAAGCAATTGGAACTCGATCGCTTACAACGGGATGCTCAAGTTGCCGAAGCTGTTTTCGCTTCTTCCCTTGCCAAAATTGATTTAAGCAAATCTGATATTTTTACCGCCTATCCCTTGGCACAACTGCTTTCACCGCCCAGCTTGGCTGATGAGCCTGCGTCCCCGCAACCAAAACTAGTTTTAGCTGGAGCTTTTGTCGGTTCGCTATTTGTATCCACAGGTGTATTTTTGCTATGGAAGCGTAAGTCGATGATCCAGAAGCGCAACAATGAATTTGAGTATGGGGAAATTGACCATTCTGAGGTGAAGGAATTACCTAATTTACGCGCTATCCCCAATGGCGATCGCAGCAAAATGGGATAGTCACTATGAACATAGCAAAAATTTTCCAGACCCCACAACATTTAAGAATCACTCCAGAAAACCTCGAAGAGAAATTGGTGTGGTATGCGATCGTAGGAACTTTTGCGATTTATTTTATTGGCGGTTTATATGTACTAGGCGCAATTTTGCCTTGGCTCTTATTGGGATGTTTATGTTTGCGTTGGTGGCGACAGAATCCCAGTACACCTTTATGGGAGCGCATTCGTGTTCCTGTTGGTGTTTGGATGTGGATTGGTGGCATGATGCTGATGCAGTTGTCTCTAATAATGGGACATCTAGATTACTACTTAGATATGGGACAGATTATTAAATCCTCTATTGGCTGGGCAAAGGGATGGGCGCTCTTGGCTTTGTTCCCGATGGCGGGGTGCTTGCCAATTCGACCAAAGCTACTCTATCGGGCGGCGGCCCTGGTTTGTACGATGGTGTTTGTGCTCTCTCCCATTTTTATTGCCGCTTACTATGTCAAACTGCCAGAAAAACTATTTATCTCTCCATTGCAAGTGATCGGTGGACCTGGTCCAGAATTTTTTGAATTCCGTCTCTATGAAATTGACCCAGCAGACAATACCCCACGTTGGAGATTATTTACACCATGGGCTCCAGCATTAGGCTTTGTCGCTAACATTTATTTCTTTATGATCTTGCGTGAACCTTGCAAAAAATGGAAGTATCTCGGTATCGCAGGCTGCATCATGATGTGTCAGATATCCAAATCTCGGTTAGCATTGCTCTGTTTGCCTGTAGTTTGGATTTTGGTGGAACTCCTATCACGAATTTCTCGACCACTTTCGCTAATGATAACGGGAGCGATCGCTAGTACGGGGGGTGTAACTATGCCAATGTTGTCAGAAGGATTGGAAAATTTTTCGGAACAATTTACCGCTGCGCGTAAAGATTCTTCACGAGTACGCGCGGCTCTCGGCAGAATTGCGATCGAACGTTGGCAAACCGAAGCCCCATTATGGGGACATGGCATCGTCGAGAGCGGGCCACATATGGTGGAATATATGCCGATTGGTTCGCATCATACTTGGTATGGATTGCTGTTTGTCAAAGGGATAGTGGGCTTTGGGGCTTTAGCAATTCCGATGATCTATAGCTTTATTGATTTGCTGATCAAGTCACAGCGTAGTGATACCGCGAAGTTAGGCTTAACGATGTTGCTGGTAATTTTTCTATATACCTTTGGCGAAAATCTCGAAATTCTTGCCTATTTATACTGGCCAGGATTAATCGGGATCGGCATGGGATTTCTAGAGCGCCCTCATGAGGAGCGCATTGAAGCGATCACCCAAAATAAAACCACTAATATCTAAGCAGATGCACATAATTAATTACACCCCCAAACCCGTAAAGTTGCGCCCCGCAGGGGGGCAACTTTACGGGTTTGGGTAATTTATTTTGCACAAGTACTTAATATAAATACGGAAGAATTGACACCATGACATTGCCAATCGAGCTTACGACTCCCAAACCCAAAATCATCCATCTGCTTAGCGATCGCAATATTGGTGGAATTAAAAGCTCTAGTAGTAGTCTCACTAATTCTCGACTCAGGGAAAAATTTGAATTTCTATTTCTCTCAGAACGTGAAGTCTTAGCCAAACTGTCAGAACTCAAACCAGATATTGTGATTTGGCATGATCCTTGCTCATGGCGATCGCTATGGCGATTACTGCGTCTTCGCTTTAGGACTAAATTACTAATCCATGAGCATCATTATTCTGAAAGCTTTGAACATTGGAAAGTGCGATCGCCTTGGCGATTTCGACTCATGTTGCGGCTTACCTATGGGCTTGCTCATCTGGTAGTTACCATTTCGGAAGGACAAAAAAAATGGATACGATCGCATCATCTTGTGCGATCGCAAAATCTGGCGATGATTCGACAATGTCGGATTCTCGATCAGTTTCTTGCTTTACCCGAAAAGCCGCGTTGCAAAACCCTTGTGCTTGGAGCTTACGGTAGATTTGATCAGCAAAAAGGCTTTGACACATTGCTAAGAGCGATGCAACAAGTCCAAAACCCCAATATTGAATTACTGATCGGTGGCTATGGTGAACATGAGGATTTATTGCGATCGCTGGCTGGCGATGATCCGCGTATTCGTTTTGTCGGTTCTCTCTCCGATGTGCCATCATTTTTAGCTCAGTGCGATGTCGTGATTATTCCTTCCAACTGGGAACCATGGGGCAATGTTTGTTTAGAATCAAAGGCGGCGGCAAAAGCAGTAATTGTCTCTCAGGTAGATGGACTAACCGAACAGGTGCGTGATTGTGGACTGCTTGTCCCGCCAAATGATCCAGCAGCCTTTGCAGAAGCGATCATCAACATTGATAAAATGTCTCCTGAAGAACTGAGTGCATGGGGGATAAAGGGAAGAGAATTGGTAAGAAATGCTTGGGAAGATTACTTGATTTCATGGGAGGGTTTACTATGTCAGCTATTAGCCAATTAATCGATACTCTTAAGCAAAAACTAGCTAGTCGATTTCTCCAAAATCTCGGCTGGCTAGGTTTGTCAGAACTGTTCATTCGCATCTCGCGGCTAGCGGCTACTGTCATCTTAGCGCGACAACTTTCTAAATACGAATATGGATTAGCCGCTTTGATCCTCACCACAAATGCGTTTGTGGAGGTGTTTACCCAAAATGGGATCTGGGATAAGCTGATTCAAGCAGATGAAAAAGACATAGAGGAATTATCTCAAACAGCATATTGTCTAAACTGGATTGTGTGTAGCTCTCTGTTTTTAATTCAATGCCTTATTTCTTTTCCTATTGCTTGGTTCTATCATGATAATAATCTGATTTTACCTATTTGTGGAATGGCAGTTGTTTATCTATTGATTCCATGGGGATTAGTTCAAGCTTCCCTATCTCAGCGAGAAAATCGCTTGCATGTCTTAGCCTTAGCCAATGGAGTGCAAGTTTCCCTTGATAATGTATTAACGATTATTCTGGCACTTTGTGGTCTAGGCATTTGGGCGATCATCTTACCCAAAATTATCGTTGGACCGATATGGGTCGCAATCCATTACTTTAACCAATCATGGCGACCCAAAAAGGAGTTCTCACTTAAAAACTGGCAAGAAATCATCCGTTTTGGGCGCAGTGTTTTGGGGATTAAAATGATGAATACACTGAGGAATAACCTTGACTATCTGATTGCTGGGAAATTCCTTGGTGTTGAGGCACTCGGCATTTATTACTTTGCTTTTAATGCAGGTTTGGGGATTAGTATGAGCGCGATCGAGGCGTTAGACTCCGCCCTATTCCCACATTTATGTGCCGCCCGTGCTGAACCAGCTAAATTTAAAGAACGTTACTTTAGCAGTTTTAAAACGATCGCATGGATTGTGGTTCCTCTCGTACTTTTGCAGTCTAGTCTTGCTCCTATTTATGTGCCGATTGTTTTCAGCTCAAAATGGCTGCCAGCTATACCCATCTTGATCTTGATTTGTCTTTCCGCCATTCCTCGCCCTTTTGCAAATGCTGCGTCGAGAGCCTTATGGGCTATGGACAAACCAAATTGGGATCTTAAATGGAATATATTCTTTACAGGCTTCTTTGCGATCTCATTACTGATAGGAGTAAATTGGAATATCATTGGTATCGCTGTAGCTGTGCTTTTGGCGCATTGGCTCGCCTTACCAATTTATACTTTTTGGGTAAATCGATATGTTCGCACTTTATAGCTGTAAAAACCAAAATAGAGTTGCGGCGCTTTGCGCCACAACTCTATTTTGGTTTTTTATTAATTACTCTCTAAAAGGAGCTTTGGAACATGGCAGGGCTATACGCAATCATTGGTGAACAAAATTCTGATCGAATTGCCAAAGCCGCAGAGAGGCTAAAGTTCTTTCCCAATGAGCAAATTGATATTTTCTCTGAACGCCACCTTTCTATCGCTTGGGTGAGTCAAGATCCTCCACTTTTGTTTGCACCTGCTTATCACCCTGCGACAGGCGTGCGTATATTCACGTCTGGTCGTGTGGCATGGGATGAGCAAGACTGGCAACGAGCGGAAAAGATGAATCACATTACGGGCGGGCTGAGTAATCGACTCATTCTCGATCGCTATCTTCAAGGTAATATCTCCGCCATTGAGCGGCACAACGGCTCGGCAATAGTTTTAGTCTGGGACCCGCGATCGCAGCGATTGCATTGCTTAAGCGATCATTTTGGCGGTCATCCCCTGTTTTTATATTCACCCGCAATAGTAGAAGGCTGCGTGATCTCCACTTTTGCTGATGCGATCGCATCTGATTCGGCGGTAAAAACAACACCCGATCATGTCTCCATGGCTGAATTTCTCAAAGAATGGCAAGCTACGCCACCGCACACTTATTACAACGAAATTAAATATGCAGGAGCCGCCAAGCACCTATGTTGGGATTTAGCTCATACCACCTATTCCGAGAGTGAATATTGGCAGCCGCACCAAGATGGATACTTTGACAACTTGCTGGATACAGTCAATCAGCTTGCTGATGCTCTCAGCAATGCGATTCGTATTCGCACATTGCCACGACTTGGTAAAACTGCGACTTTTATCAGTGGAGGTATGGATTCTCGACTATTACTATTTGCAGCCGCCGATCCATCAATGATGTTCGGAGTTAATTTATACGATGTGCCAAATCGAGAATCGGGATTATCACAAAAGCTCTGCGAGTCAGCAGGGGTCAAATATATTGGCTTTGCTAGGGATAAAGACTACTATCCGCGCTGGATGAAAAAAGGAGTCAGTATCTCAGGAGCGATGTGGTCATTGGAAGATAATCACTTCCTAGGTACTCATGAGTTATTACAACAACTTGGGGTTTCTACAGTACTATCAGCTTGCTCGGCTGATATGCTTTTTAAAGGAGAGATACTTGACAAAGAATTTGTAAAGTTATTTGGAAAAACGCTGCCTTTCTTTCGTTATAAAAAACAACGTGTTGACAGCTTTCTTCCCTATCCTGAATATCAGTCACCACCCTTCCCCCCTGCTTTTAAAGCGCAGATGGAGCAGCGCTTCTCAACCTATTTTGAGGGCTTACCAACTCGTCTAAGCTCAGACAGCGATCGCCTCAAAGTTGAAAATAGACGCATCTTCCCACTCTGTTATGTCCCTGCTAGTTCTGGGCAAACTATGTATCGGGCTTTTGCGTATGATGATTTTTTCGCCGATCGCGCGATCGCAGATTTATATAGTCATATTCCCGCCAAATGGAAAATAAACCGCTTACTATGGGGCAAAGTTGTCGCTAAAATTTGTGGGCAAGATATTCTTGATGCAAACTATGGTTGGCGACCTGGAGCTTCCACAATCGAAAAATTCTTTGTCTTCTCAAGAGACTGGTTTCGTAGGCGGTTAGGTAAAATCTCGACAGTTGGGAATCAAGGACTCGCCACAGATGGCTCTTGGCCGAATCTAGGTTGGTATATTCAAAATAGCAAGACATTAAGACAAACATGGGAAGAAGCTCCTCTTGAAGATCGTCAGTTACTTACGGAATTATGGGGCAGCGATCCTTGGCAAACGCCTCTTGATCAATGGGCTAAGTCACCAAATGATTTTTTTCGTTTTATGACGCTACTCAACTATTGGAATGTGCGTTATTAGAATAAGCCGCGTTTTGCACCGCCTATTCTAATCTTAAAATATCGGTCAATAACAGGGAAATTACAGAAAGTCATGGTTAAAGTATCAGTGATCGTTCCAGTTTATAACGTGGAACGATTTATCAAAGAAACGATCTCATCAGTCTTAGCCCAAACATTTCGAGACTTTGAACTAATCATCGTTGACGATCAATCTCCAGATGGCAGTATTGCTATTTGTGAGCAGTTTGCTGATCCACGCATCCAGATTGTCCATCAAAAAAATCGCGGCTTAGCGGGGGCAAGAAATACGGGCATTCGCCATGCGCAAGGAGAATATATTGCGCTGCTGGATAGCGATGATCTCTGGTTACCCGAAAAGCTGGAAAAACATGTTCAACATCTAGAATCAAATCCCAAAGTTGGCATTAGTTTCAGCCGTTCCGCGTTTATTGATGAGAATAGCAATTCTCTTGGCACATACCAGATGCCAAAACTGACCGATATTGATGCTCCCCATTTGCTCTGTCGTAACCCAATCGGCAATGGCTCAGCACCCGTGATTCGTCGTGAAGCGCTGGAGGATATTAAGTTCCAAGACAATCTCTATGGTGAAATAGAAGACTTTTATTTTGACGACCAATTCCGTCAGTCAGAAGATATTGAATGCTGGATTAGAATTGCGATTCAAACCAATTGGCGAATTGAAGGGATTCCCGAACCGCTCACGCTCTACCGTGTTAATCCTGATAGTTTATCCGCAAACATGACTAAGCAGTTAGAGTCATGGGAAAAGGTAATGGCAAAAACCCGCACCTATGCGCCCGATTTATTGGCAAAGTGGGAATCCCTCGCCCGCGCCTATCAGTTCCGCTACCTCTCCCGTCGTGCTATTCGCAACAAAGACGGCAAAGCTGCTGTACGACTTGTAAATCGTGCCTTAGCAAGCAATTGGAAAATCTTAATTTATGAACCAATGCGATCGCTACTAACGATTTTTGCGGCTTATCTCATCTGGATGCTGCCGCGCGGTGTGTATAACAGTATCGAAAATTTTGCGCTAAAGCGAACAGGTGATAGTCAGCGAAAGGCGATCGCCAAAAGTAATAAGTAGTTAAAGCTAAAACCCAAAAGAGGGTTGCGGCGCAAAGCTCCGCAATTCTCTTTTGGGTTTTATGTTGCGATATGACAGGACAAATCCCATGACAGTCTATAGGCTTTCTGTAAATTTTCAGAAAATCAGCGATGATAAAGCTGTATATTGGCTAGAGTGACAATTTTATCGATACAAAATTTAAAAACCTTGATTGCAACTCCCATTAAACCCACTGTAACGACAAGACGACCTGTATTTCCTTTCACCGCCGTGATCGGACAGGAAGAAATGAAGCTCGCCCTGTTGCTCAACGTCATCGATCCTAAAATCGGTGGAGTGATGGTCATGGGCGATCGCGGTACGGGCAAATCCACCACCGTTCGCGCCCTTGCCGACCTCTTACCTGAAATCGAAGTAGTTGCTGACGATCCCTTTAGCAGCCATCCCACCGACGGCGACTTGCAAAGCGAAGAAGTGCGCTGCCGTGTGGCAAATGGCGAAACTCTACCAGTCACCACCAAACAAGTGATCATGGTGGACTTACCTCTTGGCGCAACCGAAGATCGTGTTTGCGGCACAATCGATATTGAGAAAGCTTTATCGGAAGGGGTGAAAGCCTTTGAATTAGGATTACTAGCGAAAGCAAATCGCGGCATTCTCTACATTGATGAAGTCAACCTTCTAGACGATCACTTAGTTGATGTGCTGTTAGACTCCGCTGCTTCGGGATGGAATACTGTTGAACGAGAAGGGATTTCCATTCGTCACCCCGCCCGTTTTGTATTAGTCGGCTCTGGCAACCCTGAAGAAGGTGAATTGCGTCCACAATTGCTCGATCGCTTTGGCATGTACGCCGAAATTCGTACTGTACGCGAACCTGAATTGCGAGTGCGCGTAGTAGAAGAACGCACTAATTTTGATGGAAATCCTCATAGCTTTCTTAAAGAATACTCAGATCGCCAAGAAGAACTCCAAGCCAAAATCGTGAGAGCGCAAACTCTCCTCAGTGAAGTGGATATCCCTCAAGATCTGCGCTTGAACATCTCCAGAGTTTGCTCTGAGCTTAATGTTGATGGGTTGCGTGGCGATATTGTCAGCAATCGTGCTGCGAGAGCGATCGCGGCTTTTGAAGGACGCAAGGAAGTGGAAGTGGATGACATTAAACGAGTAATCGGTCTATGTCTGCGTCACCGTCTTCGCAAAGATCCTCTTGAGTCGATTGATACTGGTTACAAAGTTCTTAAAACCTTCAATCAAATTTTTGGTATTGAAGAAGAATAGAATCTGTAGAAGTAGGGTGGGCATTGCCCGCCCTACCAATTAGCAAAACATTTTGCCCTTAAACTTTTTCGACTGGGAACTGAATCTCGGTAATGTAAGACTCATTATCAAGTTCCGCTCCACCTTCAATGTAAAACTCACGGTTTGCACCGATACAGCGATAGCCATTATTCTCAATCCAAGTTAGCAGGTGTTGATAACCCTTATTAAGGCTGCTATAGCTGCCATGATGAACAACACAGGCGATCGCATCATAGCCCTGAAGCTCGTAGACCTTAATGCGAGCATTTCCTTTCACTGAAGAAGGCACAGAAACAACCGCCTCACCATCAACATCGCTCTCCTTGTAGCCATAGTCATGCCAGATGCCAGCATCATAATCGAACTTGGTAAGCCCTTGCTGAGCCAGATATTGATATAGTTCTTGAAAGAGCTTTGCGATCGCAAAATAATTAGGCAAAATCTCGCGAATTGAAGCAACTGCGATCGGTTCAATTTTTTTAATTACAACTTCATAATCAGACATAACGTTCTCCTGTTCGATTTGTTTGAGTCGGGCTGCTACTCTCATCAATCTCCCTTGCTCCACCTCAATCTGCTGTTGCAAATCAGCTTGCTTCAGTCGTAGCATTCCGCGTATCTGTTCTGGAGATACCTCTTCATTTAGTAATTGAGCAATTTGCTCTAAAGAGAATCCCAAATCTTTAAAAGCGAGAATGCGATTGAGTCGAGGTAATTGGCTAGCAGTGTAAAACCGATATCCCGTAGAGCGATCTACTGAGATTGGTTTGAGTAATCCCATTTCGTCGTAGAGGCGCAGAGCCTTGATGGACACCTGACTGAGTTTAGAAAAATCTCCGATTTTGAGCATTTCGTTGACCTCATGAACCTCTGATTGTGATTACACAGTATCCTCTAAGGGGAGAGTCAAGACTTCTTAAAGCGATCTCCTAAGCTAGTCTTATTTCCTATAGCAATAATCAAAACCCAAATAAATAAAGGAGGCGCGACGAGCCTCCTTTATTTATTTGGGTTTTATGTCCCAAGCAAAACTTGCATTGCACATAAAAATCCCCATGCTTTAAGTTGGTTCATATCTTTTTAAGATCTTTTCGCGTAAGATTTCTTTTGACTAGCCTTGATAGGTTCAGATCGTCGCAATCCTTCCAGTTGTTTTAGCTGTTGCGACTGTTCTTCCAATCGACTAGAAAGGCGATCGCCTACCAACTCACATAAATCAAAAATGAATGGTTCCACGATCGCATAATAGACACTCACCCCTTGAGGAGTTCTCGAAACAATTCCTGCCTGAGCTAATATTTTCAGATGTTTAGAAACATTTGCTTGTCCTAACCCCGTTTCTTCCATAATTTCTGTGACATTTTTCGAGCCAGACTTTAGGGAACACAACACTTGCAATCGGCTGAGTTCCGACAACACTTTAAAGTAATCGGCAACTTGCGTCAGGGCAGCAGAATTTAAGGTCATATTAAAAAAAATGAAAGAAAGTAATTCTTAATTGTATACACTAGAATATAGCATATTGCCATATAGTGATATGGCTAGGTTAAAAAATTAGTTTTAAAAAATCCTACAAATTAAGACTTTTAAGGTTAGTAAAAGTGTTAGGTACTTGCTGAGAAAAAATGTCCACCAAGTTTATATGGTTTCGACTTCGCTCAGCCGACGTTAGCTGAGTGAAGTCGAAGCAACAGGCATTTTAATTAATAGCAAGTCCCTTAGATCGAGTAAAGGAACAAAGGGTTTATCAAGAACATCTATATAAGTATCTAAACAATAAGTATCTAAACATAAATAAACAGAGCTAAAATCTGTACTGCTTGCTCAGTGGGCGGGACAGATTTTTTAGAAGAATATGGGACAAGCATAAAAGTTCATATTCTGTTTTTGCCACCGTTATCCACTTATTTGCTGTACTATGCGCCACAAATACTTAGATTGGAGAATTAGTGCTTGGGGAATGAGCATCGGTTTGCTATTTGCCTTAACCCCTGGCGCATTTGCCGTAACACCTGCATCAGTTAGCCAAGATGCTGATGTGCCTTGGTCAAGTGTTGTTGAAAATCCGTTCGACGGTAAACTAGTTTACGATAAGCACTTCGCCGATGATTTTGCCTTTGTTTCTAGTTGGTCAAGGCAAGGAATTAAAGCAACATATACTGAATATTGGTCAGATGTGGTAGGTTATCGCCGTTCTTGGAAAAGTCGTCGCGTCTGGAGACACGATCGCTATATTGATGAACGCTATAGCGATCCCGAACCTATTTATGAAAAGAGATCGCGATCAAGATCTCCAAAAGCCCTCTTATTTAGCGCTCAAGGCAAAATTTATACCTATGCAGGTGGCGAGGTTGATCCTGAGCTATCCGCTGCTTTAGCAAGTTTACCCGCAGGCAATACGATCATTCGGGCTGTTTGGAGCAATGACCAGACTACAGACCTTCCCATCGGAGCAGGTACGGTGGAAGCATGGAAGACTATCTTTAAAGTCGAGCCACCACCTTCTCGTTTTGGTAATTAGCCAACCAACCGCAAATATAGCTAGGATAAATCAAAACCCAAAAGATGAGTGGCGGCTCTTTGCGCCGCCACTCATCTTTTGGGTTTTATGTCCTAAGCAAAACTTACATTGCTATATTTGCGGTTGGCAATAAAAAAGCACCCTTCGGGTGCTTTTTTATTAGAGAGTTTGATCGCTGTTAGGGCGTGGGCGGACACGACTTGGAGTCGTATCTGGCTCAGGTAGAGGCGTATATTGATTGCCTGTAAAATCTTTGGTGACTCGCAAGCGTTGGCTAGTGATCGTAATGCCCGACTCGCGTACCAACACTACGGATATCCAGCGATCGCCTGAAGAAAAAGGCGCTTGACCAATTTTAAACAGCCCGCCTGCACGTAAAGGGCGCAGATCGATCATATTTTCATTCAAATAGTTCTTAGCTTCTACTGGTTCTTCGATCGCAGCACCTAGTAATAAACTTGTGCCAAGTGGTTCCGTAACGATCGCATCAAGGACATACTGACGACCCACACCAATTAGATCGGGGATTTTGAGCTTAACAGGCGGCGGCGCATCACCTGTACTCAACGAAGACTGCTCTGATAAAACTTTTTGCGATACAACTTGTAGTTGACCATTGACGCTTTTGTAGGTCTGAGTGGAAATCAATCTTGCATCCAATTTGAAGTTATCATTCTCAGCTCCGCGTATCCCCTGAATCATCGTTACTGTTTCCGCAGTAATCAAGTCGCCTTGTTTTTCCCATTTTGAAATTTCAGTGCGGTAGGTAATGTTTTTGTAACGCTGCCAAAGTTCCTTCAATACCTGCTTATAGCGATCGCGATCTAGCCCATCAGCATGATTGAAAGTCGGCGCGTAATACTTCATTACCGTTTCGAGATCTTGCTTACTAGCCGCTTTGTCCAATGCAAATACGACGTTTTCCAGTTCGGCGGGGGCTGGCTTAGATGATTGGGCAGCCATTGTAGGATTGGCGATCGGCACAATCGTAGCAACTGCCGCAGAAACAAGTAATAGACTAATTCTTTTGAACATGCGTAACTCTAATAGCCTGTAACGATGGTTGTGTGAGTATAAATTTGTCAGTGACAAGTTTATGCTCGTGATATTTAAGAATGCGATAAAGCAAGAAATTGTTTCTCAGTTATACGCCCAGATTGATATAGTGTCTCATTTATTTCCGAGATTTTTAACACCGAGTGGGGTGAATATCCACTTTCTTGGAGGCGATCGCATACTCCCGACTCATGATCGATAAATACGACGATATCACGCACCTTTAAGCCACAGCTTTCGATTTTTTGCGCTCCCTCGATCGCACTCTTGCCAGAAATCAAAATGTCATCGACGACAACAATGGTTTCTCCCGCTTCATAGTTGCCCTCGATCAAGCGTCTGGCTCCATAGGCTTTCACCTCCTTGCGCGGGAAAATCAAGGGGAAATTTAAACGCAATGCTAAACCTGAAGCCGTGGGCAAAGATCCATAGGGAATCCCAGCGATGCGATCGAATTTAAGATTTTGCAAGATCTCTGCATAAGTCCCAATTACTGCATCAAATACTTGAGGATTGGAGATAATCCGCCGTAAATCGATGTAGTAGGGAAAAATTTGACCAGAGGCTTGTACGGTTTCTTCAAATGTAATGCACCCAATATCAAATAATTGCAAGATGAGATTGGCATGGGGATGCCCTGCTTGATCGAGTAAACACACATTTGGCATCCACAAATCGCAGGCGGGGCGATCGTGAGGGGTAGCCGCGATCGCCTGATTGACTTCATCCCGTAGCGATCGCACTAATTGTGCTGGTTCACCGATCGCGAGTACATCCTGATTGACGGGCAAGATTAAACCGCCACCATTGGCATCTAGTCCAGCATTGAGGATTTCTGCTAAGTTTTTTATACTCTGATTATTAGCTTGACCATTACCTTGACTATTTGCCCAAATACTTCTTGCTAAGATTAAGCGCTCAGGAGCTAGCGATCGCACCTTTGCTAGAGCATCAGAATTTGCCGCACCAATCTCTAGCGCTAAACTCTCCATTCCTGCCCAAGCTTGGCAATTTTGCACCACATTGAGATATAAAGGCTTCTCAGGATTGGGATATTCTTGAAAAGCTTGGGCAGTTGTATTTGATGAATAGCAACTCACAAAAATCGCCTTGTCGGGATACATCAAAAACCTCGCCGCCAAATCTTGTCCAATATAGGGACTCAAGGTAATCGCATCCACCCCCCACTGCTCAAAGGCTGACTTTGCCATGACACTGCTGCTATTGAGATCTGCGTGCTTAGCATCGAGAATGATCGGAATTTCTGGTGGAATCGCCGCTAAGGTTTTTGCTAATAGCTCTAAACCGCCCGCACCTAACGCCGTATAAAAGCCCAAAGTTGGTTTATAAGCACAGACTAGATCGGCAGTGGACTGAATAATGAAATTCATCCATTCCCATAGGTACGCCACAGTGCGATCGGGATATGCTCCAGTATTCATCTCCGAGTCATATTTGGCTTTGTACTTAGCAGGCATCACTTCAGGATTTGGATCAAGTCCCAAACACAAAATGCTCTGATTCGTCGCGATCGCAGTCCTGAGTTTTGAGGCAAAGCTCATAATTTAACAGCTTAGATGCAAGCAGGTTTTTGAGATTGCAACAAATATACCGCTTACGTCTATATTAAAAAAACAAAAAGTAGATCGTTCACAAAAACATCGTCTACTTTTTAACTTGCGTAACAATAAAAACGATCGCGTCCTTGTTGTTTTGCCTGATAGAGATTTTTGTCGGCGATCGCGATGAGATCTTCAAGAGATTGTTCTTGTGTGGGAATGATGCTGGCAATACCTAAGCTAATTGTCACATTAGGACTGACTTTAGAGGCCTCGTGAGGAATTTTTAAATCATGAATAGCATGTTGGATTAATTCGACAACGGCGATCGCGCCTTCCATATTCGTATTGGGTAGAATCACCACAAACTCTTCGCCTCCATAGCGGGCAAAAAGATCCGCAGGACGTTTGAGTTGACTAGCGGCAGTTTGTGCGACTTGAATTAAGCAAGCATCTCCTGCTTGATGTCCATAGCAATCATTGTAGAGTTTGAAATAATCAATATCTAAGAAGATTAGAGAAAGACTTTGTTTTTCTCTTACTGAACGTTGCCATTCTGCTTGTAAGCGATCATCAAAACAGCGCCGATTAGCAACTTGAGTTAATCCATCAGTTAAAGATCTAACACGATCTAACTCCGCTTCCATTTTTAGCAGTTCTTGAGCTAATTTTTGTTCTGTGATATCGGCAAAAGAAGCTACTACAGCATAAGGAGATGTCTGCTCGGGATGACATAAAGGTTGGGAATTAATCGATATCCATCTTGTCGGACGGTCTTCCTTACAGATTCCCATAATTACGTTGGTTTGTGGTTGTCCAGTTCTGAGCGTAACCATAGCGGGATGATCTTCACTCAAAAAAATCGAGCCATCCTCTCGAATTGTCGATCTTTCAAAATCAACGGACTTAAACCCTCGCATCTGATCTGCGGATAATCCCAAGATCTTTTCCGCGCTTTCATTACAAGCAGTAATTTGCCCGTCTGCCTGTTGCAATACGATGCCTTCAGACATACTGGTAATAACTGAACGATATCGGGATTCACTTTCTTGAAGTTCTGCCAGTAGAATTTTTCTAGCGTCGGCTTCCTTTTCTCGTTCTAATAGCTCTTGTTCTAACAGTTCAAATAAACTGGCTTGTTTAATGGCTATCTCTAACTGGGTAGCAATTCGCCTTGCAAAATTAATCTCGGAGTCTTGCCAATGACGTGGTGCTGAACATTGATGAATGCAGAGCAAACCCCACAAATTCTCTATCTGTATGATGGGGACTACTAAATTAGAAACAACTTGAAATCGCTGTAAAATATCTTGATGACAGTCTGTGAGTCCCGCTTCGTTAATGTTATTTATAACCTGTATGCCACCTTCTTTATAATACGAAGCATATTGATTGCCAAAGCAATGAGCGTGGATCTTCAATGCGATTACCGAATCAAATCCTGCTATTACAGATTCAGATATGAATTCTCCGTCGCAGCAGTTAGAAGCTGGATCGAACTTAAATATACCGATGCGATCGGCATTCATAGATTGACGAAGTTCTTGAGCGGAAATTTGGAAAATAGCTTCTAAATTAAGAGATTGCCTAATTCTTTGGGTGATTTCTGCAAGCAAGACTTCCCGTTTATATTGTTCATCTAACGCATCTTCTGCTGCTTTGCGAGTTGCATTACTGCGGCGCAATTCAAACTGGCTAATCGCTAGCCGACTGAGAGATTCTAATTGTCGAATTTGTTTTTCGGTCAGATTTCTAGGCTGGTGATCGATGACACACAAAGTCCCTAGAGTAAAATTATCTGATGTCTTTAAGGGCATACCCGCATAAAAGCGAATACTCGGATCTTTTGCCACCAGAGGATTGTCAGCAAAACGAGCATCTTGGGTTGTATCAGGAACATTTAAGAAGGCACTATCGGCGACTGCATGACCACAAAAGGAGATATCGCGTGGCGTTTCCGACACATCCAAACCCACTTTTGACTTAAACCATTGTCGATCACGATCAACTAATGATATTAAGGAGATCGGTGTGCCACAAATCTCCGCAGCTAGTCGCGTCAAGTCGTCATATTCTTGTTCTGGTAAGGTATCAAGAATATGGTAGCGATTGAGAGCTTCTAGGCGATCGCTTTCATTTTTAGGGAGTTTAGGTTTCTGCATGAAGATCAACTAGCTAAAGCATGATTAGTCAATAAATAATATTCCTCTATAGTTACCCAAGAGGTTACACCTATTTAATTGTGCGATATCTGGCAGGATACTTGAGTGATTTACTAGCAGCTTGGCGATCGCATTCCTGAGTTTTCAGGCAAAGCTCATAATTTAACAGCTTAGATGCAAGTAGATTTTTTTTGAGATTGCAACAAATATACCGCTTAGAAATTCATTATTTAGGGTTCGGCAATATTTTTGATGGCGCGGCTACGCCGCGCCATCAAAAACTGGCTCTCTTGATCGACATCTGCTATAAAAAGTTGTTTTTGCAGACAAGTACTTGTCTGCAAAAACAACTTTTTATCTGACTAATAATCGCGAGTTGTCATATTTCATCAAAATTGATGTAGAATCTCACTCGTTCCCGTTACGCAAATCTTCAGAGCACTATCCCTAGCCTTCTACAAGTCTTATCACAAGACTTTTTGTGCATTTTTGTACGGCTTGTAGCTTGCTCTCAACCGTCCTACAGCGCAACGTTCCCATGCAAAACTTTATGTCTCGCTCCCACCAATTTAATTTATTGACCAATCACAAATTAGCCAATAAATCCAAATCCCTGAACCTGCGTCTGCTATCACTGACTCTGTGTGGCTTGACTAGTAGTTTAGCGATCGCCACACCCACAGCACAGGCAAATCGTCTCGAAACCTTTGTCTATGATTTGACCGATAGCAGGATTGAGTTTTCTGTCAAAAATGACATTGAGCCAAGAGGAACAGTAATTAGCAATCCTACGCGCATCGTGATTGACTTACCAGGGATTGTCTATCAGGGGCCAACGGTAAGACGGCGCGTAGGACGTGGAGTGCAAGCTGTACGAGTCGGTCAAGTCGATGCGAATACCACCAGAATGGTGGTGGAGTTTTCGCCAGAAGTTAAGCTTAATCCACAAGATCTCCGCCTCAAATCTAGACAGCCAGGACGCTGGACAATGCAACTTCCTCAAAGCATTTCTGCGATCGACCTTAACAGTATTTCTAACTTTACTTTGCCTGTAACAGGAGCAGCTATCAGTTCTGGATTCGGATGGCGAGTACATCCCATTACGGGTGAGCGAAAATTGCATAAAGGAGTTGATTTTGCGGCTCCCACAGGCACACCAATTTTTGCTGCGGCAGATGGGGTAGTCACTTATTCGGGATGGACGGATGATGGCTATGGCAATGTTGTCGAGTTGCGTCATGAGAATGGCGAATTGACGCTTTATGCCCACACCAACAAGGTGTATGTATCCAAGGGACAGGTTATTAATAAGGGACAGGCGATCGCGGAAGTCGGTTCAACAGGACGGAGTACTGGGCCACATCTGCATTTTGAGATCCAACCCGATGGCAGAACTGCTGTCGATCCTATGGATTATTTACAGCTTCGCCAAGTAACTCTCGATTTAGCTTCTAATAGTTTTAAAGATTAAAGAATAGAGATGATGTGCTGCGCTATGCGCATCACATCATCTCTTTCTTTGTCTACAAGAACTTACGAAAAAGAGGTAGAGGCAATTAATGAATTGCCTCTACCTCTTTTTTGTAAGTTCTTGTAATTGTTATTCTGCGTCTAGCTTCTGAATGTATGTACCTAATTCAGTAAAAGTGCCAGCATAGGTAACTGTGGGAGTCGTGTAGCCTTTAAGCTCCACAGAATATTGTTTGAGCGGCAACAAAACCGCAGCATAGGGCGTATGACTGTAAGTCGCAGAACCGATCGCCACATCTAGTCCCAATTGCTTAGTTGATGACTCCAATCGAAAGGCGGCATTAACCGTATCCCCAAGAGCTGTGTAGTCTGGATGCTCACTAGTTCCCATTTGTCCAACCATCGCATATCCCGTATTTACGCCTGCACCGACGCGCAATTGAAATGGTAATTCAAACTGTTGATTAAGTTCATTGCTCATTTCATAAAGCTCATGCAGAGCGCGATAGACCTTGAGCATATCTTGGGTTGCCACAGTCTCTGAACCGATCCCAGCATCATGAATCCAGACGGTCATGACTGCATCGCCAATATATTTATCTACCCAACTGCCATGGCGATCGATGATCTCTCCAGCGCGACGGAACCATGTCCCGATCGCTTCTGAAAGAATCTGCTCATCCATTTGTTGCGTTAGTTTCGTAAAGTCCCGAATATCAACTACTAACACCGTAATTAATTGCCGCTTATGAAGCATGGCAGTCGCGGCTGCATCGGTATTCTCTTCGTTTTTACGTGCGTTGGTATCGGGGGATGTGATTGTTTCTGGGCAGTAAAATTCTAACTTTGTTTCGCCAAGAATGATGCGATCGCCATTTTTTAAGCTCACAGGAATGGTAACTCGCTTGCCATTCACAAATGAACCATTGCGACTACCAAGATCGATCAGAAAATAACTGCTTTCTCCAACAATTTGAAACATGGCGTGGTTTCGCGATGCACATTTGTCGGACAGGGGAATATCATTTTCTGAGCCACGCCCTAATGTCCAAGAATAAGCATTCACAAGAGGAATCTGCATCGTATCGTCAGATCTGTGAAGTACGATATGTGGTTTTTCATCCCAAATTGTGGCAGGCTGACTCACAAGGTTATTAACCCTCAAATATAAATTTACGAGTGGATCTAAGAATTGTTCGCGTCTCTTTGAGTCTTTGCTTTTGCTAATATACCGTTTTTTTGATGGTTGCAAGTAATCGGTCAAAAACCAAAACCCAAAGAATAACGGTAGCGCGAAGCGCTACCGTTATTCTTTGGGTTTTGGTCGCGATAATCTTATGGCAATGATGCTGAGGGGTGATGCAAAATAAACGCTAATACCATAACTTATTTATAAGTACC
Source organism: Pseudanabaena sp. lw0831 (assembly GCF_016584665.1). Taxonomy (GTDB): domain Bacteria; phylum Cyanobacteriota; class Cyanobacteriia; order Pseudanabaenales; family Pseudanabaenaceae; genus Pseudanabaena. The sequence goes on along the minus strand of NZ_BBJB01000069.1, from coordinate 57,476 downwards.
CCGGCATAATTAAAAAAACAGAGCCAAAATCTGTACCGCCCGCTACGTGGGCGGTACAGATTTTGGGGTTTTATATTTAATTGTGCCTAGATACTTATAGATTTAATTTCTTATTCTGTCAGCTTTGGTCAGGCTAAATCTCGATGCAAACTACTGTTTCCCCAAAACAAGAAAATAATAAGCTCAAAAGTCTTTGGAAAAAGCCTTGGTTAGTCGTAGTTTTACTCGTTGTTCTGCTAGGCGGCGGATTTATTGTCTTTCGGGCTCTAGCTGGTAAGGATCAAAGCTCAACTACGGTCAATGATAAAACCGAACAAGTCGAGTCTAAGTCTTTAGCGATCAAAATTAAATCTAGCGGATCTGTTGTCCCAATTGAAACCGTGAACCTCAGTCCGAAGCAGGCTGGAAAACTAATTGAGCTATTAGTTGAGCAAGGGGCAAAAGTAAATCGGGGGCAGGTGATTGCCAGAATGGACAACGCGAACTTGATTCCGCAACTTTATCAAGCCCAAGCTAGTGCCGCCGCCAGTGAGGCTAATTTAGCCAAATTACGCAATGGTAGTCGTCTTGAAGATATTGCTGCTGCTCAGGCTAGAGTCGAGTCAGCTCGTGGTCGTTTAGATGCGGCGCGATCGCGTTTAGCTTTAACCAATATGAAAACGTCTCGCTTTCGGAGTTTACAAACTGAAGGCGCAATTTCTAGAGATCGCTTTGATGAAGTTGTAACCGATGATCGCAGCGCTCAGGCTGATTTGCAAACGGCTCAAGCTAATTTGGTTGAGGCTAATCGTTTATTAGAAGAAACACGCAATGGCAGCCGTGTTGAAGATGTTGCTCAAGCTGAAGCACAACTCGCCCAAGCGATCGCTGGTATCAGAATCATCGAAGTCCAGATCGAAGATACGATTATTCGCGCTCCTTTTGCGGGGATCATCACCCAAAAATATGCCAATGCAGGAGCCTTTGTCACGCCAACAACGACAGCTTCGGCAAGCAATTCCTCATCATCGACTTCAATTGTGGCGATCGCTAATGGCTTAGAGATCATTGCTAAAGTCCCTGAAGTGGATATTTCGCAAATTAAAATCGGTCAAGAGGTAGAAATTGTTGCCGATGCTTTTCCGTCTGAGGTTTTTAAGGGCAAAGTGCGTTTGATTGCGCCTGAAGCGATCATTGAGCAGAATGTCACGTCATTTCAGGTGCGTGTAACTTTAGAAACTGGCAAAGACAAGTTGCAATCGGGAATGAATACGGATTTGCGCTTTATTGGCAAACAAATTGATGGTGCGCTGGTTGTGCCGACGGTGGCGATCGTTACGCAAGAAGGCAAAACTGGTTTATTAATTGCTGATGAAAAGGGCAAGCCCATATTCCAACCTGTGACGATTGGTACGACTGTAGACAATCAGACTCAGATTTTAAGCGGTGCAAAGGTAGGCGATCGCGTATTTGTGAAACTCCCAGAGAAAAAGCCATAAAAAAAGAGTCTCTTCTTGTGGTGACATGCTTTTGAGCGTGCTGCTAATGTCGATACTAATCAGCTAATTATTAGGGCTAAAAAAACTTTCGATTGGGTTAAGAGATTGAAAGCAAACTTATGAACTTTATCTATCGGTTACAGGGCAGTGAGTTTGAGTGGGACGCTAACAAAGCTCAAAGCAATATCGATAAACATGCTGTTACTTTTGAGGAGGCTGCTGAAGTTTTTTTAGATCCTTTTTACCAAAGTGGTGATGCTACTGTTAATGATGAGTTGCGTGAGTTTATTATTGGCTATTCACTAATGCAACGGTTGCTGCTTGTGGTATACGTCGATCGCAATCGGCGATCGTGAATCCTTTCGGCACGTCCTGCTACTCGTAATGAGAGGAAATTGTATGAGTCAAACTGATGAAGTAATTACATTGCAGATTAAATCTCGTGAGACTGAGGTGGTATCGTTGCAAATTCCTGTTGAGGCGATGCGATCACTTGAAGAGGTGGCGACTAGTCGAGATATGTCGATTGATGGGTTGTTAAAGTTTTATATCGGTCAAGGTTTGCGTCAAGATGCGGCTAAGTTGTTTAGCGATCGCCTGTTAGAGAAAACATTCGCGACGACTTCGGCGGTTTTAGCGAGACATATTGACTCTAAGGAGGAGATTTCAATTATAATTCGGGAAATTCAGGCTGAAGTTGTGCGATAGGCTTATGAAATGACTGAAAACTCAGATTTTAAGAATCAAGGAACGCAAGACGAGATCGCGCAATCAGGGCTGAAAGATGTTAGTGCTGGTCGTGATATTCATGTGCAGCTTATCCAAAATATTTATCATAATTCACACCAAAAAACTGAATCGAGTGAATCAAAAGGAGCGCCGCAAAGATTGTCACAGGTAATTGCAAATCCATTTCAGCCGCTTAATGGCAGAATTGAGCAATCCGAGCAATTTTTTAATCGAGAGAAAGAGTTACGCGAAATTTTTGAAATTTTGAACGCTGGTAGTGGGGTGGAGTTGTTGGGCGATCGCCAAATTGGTAAGTCTTCAATATTGCATCAAATCAAGCATCTTGCGGCTTCAGCACTGACAGGGAAATGGGAGCCAGTTTATCTAAATTTGCAGAAAGTGCATACTGAGGCGGAGTTTTATGAGTCTTTTTGTGAGGAGTTAGGTATTGCCAACTCTACTGGTATTAACTTAAACCGTGCAATGAGGTCAAGGCGGGTGTTGTTGCTGTTAGATGAGAAAGAAAATCTGCAAGGTAATGGCTTTACAAGGGAGATTCGCGATCGCTTACGTGCGTTTGCTGAGGATGGATCGCTGCGTTTGGTGGTGGCTGCTTGTACGCCGCTCGATCGGCTATTTCCAGACAGCAAAGAGAATGGAATGACTTCGCCTTTTCAGGGGATTTGTTTGCGCGTGGAGCTTAAGCCTTGGTCAAAGGAAATAGTACGAAGATTTGTGACTGTAAAGATAGAAAATACTGGAGTTTGCTTTAGTGAGGAGGAAATGGAAAAATTGTGGCTAGATAGCCAAGGGCATCCACAAAAACTGATGAAAGCTTGTTTTGATCTTTATCGTCAATATCGCTAAAACCCATGACTGAAGAAACATCCACATCACAAGTCCCACTCCTTGACCTCGCGCCAAAACTCAAGCGTCCTCTATCACTCTGGAATCCACTTGATTATCTATTACTGCTCTATTGGGTGTTCTATTTTCCACAAGCGATTCGTTGGTATACAGAAACCTTTTGTGAGCCTCCACATAAATCAAAGTCGCTAACATGGCGACAACGATGGCAATTATTTAAGAATAGCCATTTTAAAAGGCAACTGATAATAATGTGCTTTCTTCTTACAATTTCTACTCCTATTGTAATTGGTGGTTGTTTGGACATAATAGGTCTGCAAATTAACTGGTATAAGATGGCAATTGGGTTGCTAACAGGGATAGTATTTGGTGGATTAGTAGGAGTATTTTTAGCTTTTAAAATAGCAGGTGTGTTGACATTTAGTTTAATAGTTAGTGTGGTAAATGCTTTCTCAAGTACTTTTCGTTTAGCTTCTATTTTAATTGGAGGATTATTGGGAATTGGCATTGGAGAGGGTATAACAGGTGACTTTTCAAGAATATTATTGGGTATGATAGCAGGGGGGATAACAAGCGGGGTAGTAACTGGGTTTGTCGATAGTTTAACTGTAGGAATGGCGGACAACTTATCAGTCACCATAGTAGTAATTACTATTCTTGTTATAATTTTTAGACCTGATGACTGGGTTCTCTCTATTTGGCGAATTCCAAGAATTACGACTCTAAAATTTTCACGTCTTACTCGTCAGTTAAATATTTGGCTAGAGAATGATTGGAGAAAAGGGATAATAAATGCTAAACAATTACTACAGTATTCTCGTCAATTTATACCTATTCAAATAGCAATTAATGAAAAATTAGCTGTCACACCATCCAATCTTTTAATTGAGCGTATAGCGATACTAAGTAATCTTATTGAGGATTGGGATATTCTTATATATATTTCTGGTTCTCTTAATGAACTTCTGTTAAAACTTAAATTTAGCGAAGGGGTTTTTTGGTTTTTCTATAGAACATTTTTCTTTAATAGATGGAATGCTAATCAAAACCAAGGCTTTACTACATATTGCTCAGTTATAAAAGGCTTTTGGTATTTAGATAAATCTGCGAATGAAAAAGATATGATTGGAACCAATCTTTGGAGATCTGAAACAATATTTGAAGAGTTAAAGCATATCAAAAACGGTGAAGAAATGCATATGATTACTAGAATATTAGGCGACTTCAATGATGCACGTAGTATACCTAAACTTCTTAAACTAAAGCCGTCAATTTTGACTACCTCTCAATTACTTAGACCTACTACTTGGTCTGCAATCAAAAAGCTTATTCTTGTTTTAGAAAATATACGTCTTGTAGATTCAGTTTCATCGCCAACTGTACGTTCTTTTTCTCTCAACCGAGCATTAGGCTTCATTACAGAAATTCAAGATGAATTGTTATTGCTTCCTCCTGAAGACGCTCGTATCGAAAGACCAATCATCCAAAACATTACTATTATTTGGCGGGATATTCTTTTAGCGGTTGCTGCTGAAATTGGACAGGTTGAAATTAAGAGACCTATCGCTAATCCCTACACTATCGGTGATCCTGTTATGGGAGAACGTTTTATTGGACGAGAAGATCTTCTTGGGCAGCTCAAAGAACTCTGGTTTATAAACTCTTCTCCACAATCAGTTATCCTTTATGGACATCGCCGCATGGGTAAAACCTCCATACTTCGCAACGCCACAACCAAAGTTAATTCCCAAGTCAGCGTCGCCTATGTTAACCTCCTCAGCATCGGCAGCGCTCCCAACGGCATCACCGACATTCTCATGGCAATTTGTGACGCAATCCAAGAAGTCACCGACATCACCGCCCCAAGCAATAACGACCTCTTCCAGTTCCCCGAAACCGCCTTTCGTCGCTATCTCCAACATGTCGAAAAAGACTTTACAGGCACAGGACTAATCATTGCCCTCGACGAATTCGAGAAAATCGAAGAACTGATCGATGCAGGTAAACTCAGCAAAGACTTTCTCGGATTCCTGCGGGGTATGGTGCAAATGAGCAGCAAACTCGCCTTCGCCTTTGCAGGACTGCACACCCTCCAAGAAATGAACGCCGACTACTTCCAGCCCTTCTATGCCAGCTTTATTCCTATCTCCGTCGCCTTCCTCACCCGTGAGGCAACCCACCAAGTCCTCGCCAACCCCGATCCCGAATTCCTCCTCGAATACGAACCCGCCGCCCTTGACTATATCTACGACCTCACCAACGGACAGCCCTACCTCACCCAACTAATCGGCTTCCAACTCGTGCGACTATTTAACGACTATGTATTCGAGCAAGGCAAACCCCGCGATCGCACTTTCACCATCGGTGATGTCCACACCGTCTGCTCAGGCGAAAACTTTTTTAACACAGGCATCAACTACTTCAATGGAGTCTGGCAACAAGCCGCCGAAGGGGCAACAAATCAACATGAAATCCTCAAAGCCTTAGCTCCCCATCCCCAAGGACTCACCGAATCAGAATTAATCTCGCAAACTAATCTACCTAGTGAGTCTCTGCAATCCGCCCTCAAAACACTCAAAGATCACGATGTTATCCACAATTTAAACAATGGCGAAACCCAATTTGCGATCGCAGTCGAACTCTTTCGTACTTGGGTCGTTAAATACAAACTGAGAGATTAAACAAAATAAGCTATCAAACTCATTTCCACTCATCCCGTGGAATTAGTAAATTGAAAAGGGGCAGCCCAAATTCTAACCTGTGACGATTGGTACAACTGTAGACAATCAGACTCAAATTTTAAGCGGTGCAAAAGTAGGCGATCGCGTATTTGTGAAACTGCCTGACAAAAAGCCATAAAGAAAAGAGAGTTTGTATTTTTACAATTGGATTTACATGACAACACAAAAATGGAACAAATCATTCTCAGCAATGATCTTCTCGACCTTTAATATGCAATCATCTAGGTCTTCAAGTAACTCTTCTGAGAGATGCTGTTTACCTAGCTCCAAAAGACTTTCTCGCTCAGATTCGTTAATTGCTACATATTCACGTAAAGCTCTCAACATTGGTAAAGCCTGCGAAGGATTGAACCATGATGCTTTATCTCTCAGTACTTCCTCATCAGGAAATTCGTCATCTTCAGACATATTTGCCTCAAAGTCAGTCCAGTCTAGGAATGAAGAAATCTTCGCCAAACCTTGCTGTTCGCATATTAGATCCAGCTTCTCTACAGCATAAAACAGCGCCGAATGATCCCAGTCATCACCTTCTGTGGTCTTGCTCTTGCTTAAGACCCATATTGTTGTTCCCATTGATTAACTCCAAATAAGTACAATGATTCTGATTTAGATATTACAATGCTTTGCGCTCACTCCAGAACCAATAGATCTTTTGAAAGTGTTGCTTCTCAACACTTTCAAAAGATCTATTGTGGTTAGATTATAAATTGACACGATTCTTTAATTCAGTAACGGCTGCTAACCAAATTGACCAACTTACCACCGTCAACACCAACTTCTTCAGGTGATGGTAATCGACTAGCGATTTTAATTGATTGAGCGCTGTCCTTTTTTCTATATTGACAGGCTATACCTTTAGGAGCTTTTCTGCACTTTTTTTACCCCAAAAAACTTCTCAAACACGCTCTTCGTCTAAAATTGGTAATGTTAACCAAAAGCGGGAACCAATATTAATCTCACCAGTTACCCCGATCGCACCACCGTGAGCTTGGACAATTTGCCGACAGATGTAAAGCCCTAAGCCAAGACTGAGCGATCGCCGATTAAGTTTAGTATGATGCCTGCCTTGAGTGTAAAGTTCAAATAGATGTTCACTTTGTTCATTAGTCATACCTACGCCATTATCAGCAACCTCACAAAGGAGCTTATTTTCAGGACTTATCTTTGCCGAAATTGTGAGTTTGAGATTTGGCGGATTATGTTTAATCGCATTAGCAATCAGATTTTGAAAGACTCTACAGACATGAGCAGCATCAGCGAAAATAAGTGGCATTTCGGGCGCTATTTGCACAACAACTTCCGTTTCTTCTTTATCTAAAAGTGGTTGCAAATCATCGATCGCAGCTTGGATGACCTCCACGATCGCCACAGGTTGAGGATGAATGACAATTCCATGGACATCATTCACGTGAGACTCCAGCAATGAGTTGATTAACGCTAACTGTCGATAACCACTCTGTTGCATTCTCTCAAGCGTAGATTTTGGTAGTAGAACATTTGCGTCATTTATGCTTGCTGTCTTCGCCAAATTATCTAATACCATCAATAAACCTGTGACAGGATTCCGTAAGTCGTGGGAAACTGCATGGAGAAAGATTGTTAAGGATTCCTCGGCACGTTTGCGATCGCTAATTTCAGTTTGTAAATCCAGATTTTGGGACTCGATGGTCTGGCGCTGTTTCGCGATCGTTAAATGGGTGCGAATTCTGACCAATACTTCTTCATGGTCAAATGGTTTGGTTACATAGTCCACGGCTCCCAATGATAAACCGCGCACTTTATCTACTGTTTCTGAGAGCGCAGTCATAAAAATAATCGGGATTTTGACAGTTTCAGGATTTGCCTTGAGGCGTTGGCAAGTCTCAAAGCCATCGATACCTGGCATCATCACATCCAGCAAAATTAGATCGGGCTTTACATACTCAATCTGTTCGATCGCACTTTCGCCATCGGTTGCCACCAATACTCGCAGCCCCACATCTCGCAGCAAGTTCACCAACACACTCAAGTTGGTGGGATTGTCATCGACAACTAACACACAGCCATCTAAGGAATGACATAAATTTGAAATTTCAAGAGGTTTATCTGTGGTTTTAATGGAATCGATTGGAAGGCGATCGCTCATAAAGTTAGGCTGTAGTTAATCTCAATTATTGCAGCTTTTTACAGCACTTTTTACTCAAACCCAAACCAAAAAAATTTGAAAGTGTTGCAAAGCAACACTTTCAAATTTTTTTGGTTTTTTTGATCGTACATCGCTGCAAAGATTCAACCCAACTAAATATTTCAAAAACTACGCAGACTTGCCGATAGCGATCGCCCAGTACCGCCACGCCGCAGCATGATTAACTCTGCGCCAATACTAACCGCAATTTCCGCAGGAGTTAAAGCGCCGATATCTAGACCAATCGGCGCATAGATAGATTTAAGTTTAGCCGCAGAGATTCCCATTTGTTTGGTTTGTTCGTACACTTGCATCACCCTCCTCTCACTGCCAATCATGCCGATATAAGCACAGGGTAAATCGCGATTTAGTAAAGCTGTTAAAGCATCCAAATCATAGCGATAGCCGCGTGTGACTAGAGCCACATAGAGACTCGGATGATTTGAGAGTTCCCCCAAAGCTTGATCGATGTGAGAATAGATAAAAGGAGCTTGAGGATATCTTTCTGGAGTTGCCCATTCAGGACGATCGTCCTGAAGCGCAATCTGAAAACCGATTAAATGCGCGACCTTAGCAAGCTGTTCCCCCACATGCCCCGCACCGACGATCAGCAATATTGGCACAGGCTCCAACATCTCAATAAAAACCTCCCCATCTTTTTCCTTTTTCCTTTCTCCTTTTTCCTTGATCAAGTATGGATGTGCATCACTAAAAGGCGTAACCAAAGTAAGCGATCGACCTAATTTTAATTCTGTCAGTATCTGCTGCGCGATCGCGATCGCAGCCTCGCCATGCCATCGCTCTAAAAGGATCTCCATCCAACCACCGCAAACTCCCTCAGTCTGACGCTTGGGCGATCCAGTTAGGTCAATTTCTATCCGCCTTTTTTCTCCAGTTTGCAGAACTTCTCTTGCCTGCGAGATTACCTTTGCCTCTCCTGCACCACCACCGATCGTGTCAATGCAGCGATCGCAAGTAATTAGCATTTTCGCCCCTATCTCTCTCGGCACAGAACCTTTAGTGCTAATTACCGTTGCTACGACCACAGCGTCTTGACTAAGTAATGATAAAAGCTCTTTGTAGATCATACTTGCAGAGCCGATAGAGAAGCCGCCTTCACCGACTCGATCGCCCAGAGGGTCGCCTCAGGTGTAGCAGGAAGCGCCAAGGGCACATAGTCAGCATTACCAAAGGCGGCGACAGCACTGCGAATGGATTCTCTTACGGATATCGCTAGCATAAATGGAGGTTCACCGATCGCTTTACTACCAAAAATTACACCATCTTGAGCGGCGCGTTCTAGTAGATTGACATTGAATTGTTCGGGAATTTCGCTAACAGTGGGAATTTTATAAGTACTTGGCGCGTAGGTTAGCAATCGACCGATTTTATCCCAGACTAATTCTTCCATAGTCAGCCAACCCATCCCCTGTACAAAGCCACCTTCGATCTGACCTTTATCAATTAATGGATTAATTGATTCTCCAACATCTTGGACAAGATCCACCTGTCGTAGTTTAAATGTACCCGTGAATCCATCGACTTCGACTTCACTCACAGCCGCACCGTAAGAGAAGTAATAGAAAGGACGACCCTTGTTCAGCTTGGCATCCCAAAAAATATTTGGCGTGCGATAGAAGCCATTTGCCGAGAGGCTAATCCGCTCATTATAGGTTTGCTTCACCACTTCCTCAAACGCGATCCTTGCGCTGGGATAGGTGCGGCAATAGATCCAATCATCCTCGAAAACAAGATCTTCGGGGGCATCAAGATTGAGCATTTTTACAGCCACGGTTGCCATGCGTTTCCTCAGGATTTCACAGGCATCCTTGACTGCTTGACCATTGAGATCGGAACCACTAGAGGCTGCTGTCGCTGAAGTGTTCGGGACTTTATCGGTACTTGTGGGCATGATCCGAAAGCGATCGAGTTTGACACCAAGGGACTTTGCGGCGACTTGGAGCATTTTTGTATGTAGCCCCTGTCCCATTTCTGTGCCACCGTGATTTACCTGAATGCTGCCATCGGTATAGATGAGAACTAGTGCACCTGCTTGGTTGTAATCGGTCTTGGTGAAGGAAATCCCGAACTTCATAGGAGTAATCGCAAGACCGCGTTTTTTGTAGGGACTTGTTTGATTGAATTGGGCGATTTGGGCTTGCCGATCGCTAAAATTCGATTTTTCCTTGGCTTCAGTCCATACCAGATCGATGCGGTTATGAACTATATCCTGTCCATAGTGAGTGGTACTAGTTTCGCCAGTCCCATGATAGAAGTTCCGTTCCCGCACGACTTCGGGCGACAAACCGAGGGTACGTGCTATGCGATCGACAACTTCTTCACAAACAACCATGCCCTGTGGCCCCCCAAACCCGCGATAAGCGGTATTAGAAACTCGATTAGTTTTAGCAATCCATCCTTGTACTTCCAAATGAGGGATGTAGTAGGCGTTATCGATGTGCATCATCGCTCGCATCAATATAGGCGGCGACAGGTCAAGGCTCCAGCCCCCGTCTGCATATAGCTCAGCTTTGAGCGCTGTAATTAGTCCATCGTTAGTAAAGCCAACTTGGTATTTGCCTAAAAAGTTATGTCGCTTGCCTGTAACGATCATGTCTTGATGTCGGCGTAAACTGACTCTGGCAGGACGACCCGTTTTATAAGCTGCCAAAGCTGCGGCGGCAGCAAAGGGATTAGCTTGAGATTCTTTCCCCCCAAATGCGCCTCCCATCCGCAGACAGGTAACGACAACATGACTGCTGGGCAATCCCAATACCCGCGCTACGATTACTTGAGTTTCACTGGGATGTTGGGTTGAGCTGTAAACTTTGTAGCCATTCTCTCCATCAGGAACTGCCCAACTGGTATGGGTTTCTAAATAGAAATGATCCTGCCCGCCGACTTCCAGTTCGCCTTCGAGGATGCGATCGCAATCTTTAAGAGCCGTATCAGGTTCGCCGCGTTTAATAACCTGCTTTTTGAGATGGTAACTATCCGCAGCGATCGCCTCTTGAATACTGATAATTGCTGGCAAAGGCTCATATTCGACAATCACCTTGGTAGCAGCTTGACGAGCCGCTTCTTCAGTCTCACCGACTGCCCAAACTACCACCTGTCCCCAGTAGCTCACTTCATCAGTGGGCAGCAATACTTCATCGTGAATGATTACACCCGTATTGTTTTCACCTGCAACATCATCCGCCGTTAGGATCATCACCATTCCATCGACTTCATAGGCGGCGGTGCAGTCAAGCTTGGTGATTTTGGCATGGGCATGGGGCGACAGCACAGGATAAAGGGAAAGCATCCCTGCGGGGAGACGTTGATCGTCTGTATAGACAGCACTGCCGCTAACGTGACCTGCTGCGCTTTCATGGCTTTTTTTGTTACTGACTTTTTGATCTGTAATCGTCATTTTGTATTCCTTCCATATCTACAAAAAATCTATTGCATACCACTTGAGGCAGAGCTTCAACTGGTTTCTTCAACTATGTTCAACAAAAAACTTCTCAAATAGATTTCCTACTAGCATCTTGCGATAGTCAGTACTTCCACGAAGATCGCTAAGAGGCGTAAATACCTTATGCAGAGCAGGCTTCACCGATCGCACAGTTTCTATTGTCCAAGGTTGACCGACTAGCATCGATTCGACCGCGATCGCTCTAATTGGAGTTGCCGCGACACCACCATAGGCAAGACGCGCATGGAGAATTTTTTGGTCAGCATCTAGATCAATCACAAAAGCTGCTGCCACGATACTGATATCGTCAGTGCCACGCTTGCCGATTTTGTAAGACTGGCTAAGTCGTTTAGTTGCGCCAGAGGCGATCGTTTTGGGAATTGTCACTGAATAGATGATTTCGCCTTGCTTCAGTTCCGTTTGCCGATAGCCTTTAAAGAAATCAGCTAATCGTAAACTGCGATCGCCTTCAACACTATCTAACTTCAAGGTCGCATCAAGGACCAGTAACACAGGTGGCAAATCGCCAATGGGAGAAGCCGTGCCAATATTGCCGCCTAAGGTCGCCCGATTGCGGATCTGCCTTGCCGCAAACCAATGCAGCATTTCATCAAGGCTAGGGAAAACACCATGCAGCAAATCTTCAATATGACTGAGGGGAACCGCCGCGCCAATCTCCACATAGTCATCGGTTTGGTTAATCTGCTTTAGATCTGCAATTGCTTCCAAGGAAATTAGCACTGGGTAAGTCCGCCGATGCCAACTCATTTCTAATCCCAAATCTGTTGCACCCGCAACCAAGGTCGCTTCGGGATATTGCTGAAGTAGTTGCAGTGCTTCTGACAGCTCTGTGGGGCGATAAAATTGCTGCTGGGCATTTATATAGGCGATCGCAACCAAATCAGAATTTTTTTGAGCTAGCTCAGTGCTGAATTGATCATCGGGAATTGTTGTCGCTAATTGTTGCGCTGCTTTGCGGATTGGTATATAGCCTGTGCAGCGACAGAGATTGCCCTCAATGCAGATGTCATTGCTCAGGCTGCCATTGTAGTAAGCCGCAAACATACTCATGATGAAGCCAGGAGTGCAATAGCCACATTGCGATCCTGCCGTTTCTACCATCGCGGTTTGGACTGGATGCAGTTGCCCATTGGCGATACCCTCGGCAGTAATCACCTCTCGTCCTGCGATCGCGCCGATGGGAACTAAGCAACTATTTACAGCTTGATACTGGGGCTTACCATGACTATCTTTACCTACGATATTGACAGTACAAGCACCGCAGTCACCATCGCCACAACCCTCTTTGGTTCCCACATAGCCATTTTGGCGTAAATAGTGTAGCAGGGTAGTCGTAGGTGCAAGATTTTTAACGCGGGAGATTGCACCGTTGAGGGTGAACGTAAAGTCAGTTACGGAAATAGGGCTTACCTGTTGAGTCACGGGAATCTCTCTGCGGGAGTAACAAATTGACAGGCTGATATAAATCAATTAATTAACGAATAGACTTTGCTTAAAGTGCGCCAAGATACAAAAAAAGAATAATTAGTGTGACGCGGCTACGCCGCGCCACACTAAAGACAAAACTAACACCGCATGAAATTGGGTTTATATTATGAATAGTTAAACTCACCTACTCATCTATGAATATCCGCATTGGCAATGGTTATGACCTGCACCGACTCGTTAGCGATCGCCGCCTGATCCTTGGAGGTGTCGAAATTCCTTATGAAAAAGGACTACTAGGACATAGCGATGCCGATGTGCTGACCCATGCAATCATGGATGCCATGCTGGGAGCGCTTGCCCTTGGTGATATTGGACATTATTTTCCACCCTCTGACCCCAAATGGGCAGGAGCCGATAGCATTATGCTATTGCAGCAAGTACAGGAGCTAATCGGAGCACAGGGTTGGCGCGTGAATAATCTTGACTCAATGGTGATTGCCGAAGCGCCCAAACTCAAACCACATATTAAAGCAATGCGCGATCGCCTAGCTCAAGCAATGAATTTGCCGATTGATTGTGTCAGTGTCAAGGCTACCACTAACGAAGGCATGGATGCGATCGGGCAAAAAGAAGCGATCGCAGTTCACGCCGTAGTTTTATTAGTTAAAAGCTAATGGCTAAATGTAATTGTGTTGCGGTCGCTTCGCTACCGCAACACAATTACTAAAAAATTACTTTGTTTTGTTGAATTTTTAGGGAAGATGGCGATCGTGAGAAAAAGTATTCAGAAACGAGCAAAGGTCAAGCAATGGAAGGCATTGGTATTACTACTACTGATTAGTATCTGTTCCCTACTGCTTTGGGGTTGTGCGATCGCACCAGAAACTATAAAGAATCGTTTAGTAGTTCCCCTTGATGGCGACATCAAAACTTTTAATCCTGTCTTAATTCAGGAAGCTTATAGTGGCATTGCGATCGGCTATACACTCACTGGGATGATCACCGAAAATCCAATCACCAAAGATTTAGAACCTGAATTAGCCGAAAAATGGGAAATTCAACAGGAAGGTAAGCAACTAATTTTCACGATGCGCCCTGATTTGAAATGGTCAGATGGTCAACCTCTCACTGTTGATGATGTTTTATTTACCTATCAAAATGTGATCTTCAACGAGAAGATTCCCACTGGCACTCGTGATGTCCTGCGAGTTGGACAATCACAAACTCTTCCCAAAGTTGAGAAGCTCGACGATCGCCGTATTTCCTTCTTTCTGAGCGAACCCTTTGCACCTGCTTTACGCACCATCGGTGGGATTGGTATTTTACCTAAACATGTTTTTGAACCGACCCTCAAGGAAGATCCGAAAGTTCCTAATCAGAAGCTAAAGTTTTTAGAAACATGGACTCTTACAACACCTGTCAATCAACTAGTTGGCAGTGGCCCATATATAATCCAAGAATATCGACCTTCTGAACGCATCATCTATAAGCCCAATCCCTATTACTGGAAAAAGGGATTTCCCTATATCAAACAATTTGTCATGCAGATTGTGGAATCTCCAGATACCGCCCTACTGCGCTTCAGATCGCAAGACCTCGATATGTATCGCTTACGCGGCGAAGACTATCAATTGCTAAAGCGTTTTGAACAGCGCGATCGCTACAAAATCTATAATGCTGGCCCCTCTACAGGTCAGGCATTCATCATGTTCAACCTAAATAAGGGCAAAAATCCTAAAACTAATGAAGCCTTTGTTGATCCGAAAAAATCAAAATGGTTTAATGATGTCATCTTCCGTCGCGCTGTTGCCTATGCTATCAATCGAGAAGCGATAATTACCAATCTGTCGAGAGGCTTAGCCCAGACTCAAAATTCACCAGTTTCTATCCCTAGTCCCTATTTCTTCCCTCCCGAAAAAGGACTCAAAGTTTATGATTATCAGCCTGAAAAGTCAAAAGAGATTCTTTTGCAAGCAGGATATAAATATAATTCTGAACAACAACTTCTCGATGCTCAAGGTAATCTGGTGCGCTTTACTTTGCTGGCTCCAGCGGGTGGTAGGGTTGCAATGGGAGCACAAATTAAGAGCGATTTAGAAAAAATTGGCATGAAGATTGACTTCACTCCCGTTGATTTTCGGATTATCTCCGATAAGCTCGACAATTCGAAGCAATGGGATGCGACGATTCTTGGCTTTACTGGTGGTGCTGAACCGAATAGTGCGATTAATCTTTGGGCAACTGATGGTGATTCCCATATGTTTAACAAGGGGCCAGTTGGCGACGAGCCACCTTTCCCAGGTCGTGAAGTTGCTGACTGGGAAAAGAAAATTCATTCTTTGATGATCCAAGGTGCGCAGGAACTAGATGAAACTAAACGCAAAGCTATCTATGCCGAATATCAACAATTAGTTCAGGAACAATTACCACTAATCCATTTAACGATGCCTCTGTACTTAGTTGCTGTACGCGATCGCGTTGAGAATGCCCAACCATCGGCATTAGCTGGGAGCACTGGCGTGACGGGAGCATTGTGGAATCTAGAACAATTGAAATTGAAGTCCTAGAAAAACAACAGTGTTTTGCGCTCCAACCCGAAACAACAAAAATTTTAAAAGTGTTGCTTTGCAACACTTTTAAAATTTTTGTTGTGGTTTGATTGAATGAAAATAGTTATAGGATTTTTGCAGCATCGTTGCATTCAACTAAAGGCTAAACGCTCAACCCAATTGAAACTGTATGTCGGAAACTCAGCCAAAACTTAATGATCCTTCTGTTACGGTAACGATCGCTAGACGAGTTAAACCAGAATGCAAAGATGAATTTGAAGCTTTTTTGACTGGTGTAACCAATGCTTGTGGACAATTTTCTGGCTATCTGGGCAGCAATGTATTTCGTCCAGTCAATGCTGATGACCCAGAATATCGCATCATCTTTAAGTTCGATCGCTTGAGCAATTTACGCCATTGGGAAGCCTCGGCAGAACGCCAGCACTGGTTTGCGATCGCCGAACCTCTTACCATTAGTCCTCCACAGATTCAAGTGCTAACTGGTTTAGAAACTTGGTTTACGCTACCAGGTAAACCCGCGATCGCACCACCACCTCGCTATAAGATGGCTTTGGTGACTTGGCTAGCTGTGTTCCCTTTAATTACAATAATTTCTACAATTTTTCAACAGTTTTTGGGGATGTTGCCTTTAGTGTTACGAGTGGCAGTAGTGACAGCGATCGCCGTGCCAACGATGACCTATTTACTGATGCCACAGATGACAAGGTTATTTGCATGGTGGCTATATCCTTCTATGGAAATGACTCTACCAACAAAGGATGTCATCCCTGCGATCGCTGACAATTCCCAAACTATTCCACTACCTAATTTACAAGCCACAAACATAGAGGAAAATCAGCAGATTGCTATTTCCTTAAATTCCTAAGAAACCATTTAAGAATTACTTGCTGCGGTCAAAAGCTCTAAGAGATCCCCCTCAATCCCCCTTAAAAAGGGCTGGGCTGTTTCAAGAATGAGTAAGTAAACAATAAAAGTAAAAAGTAGACATAAGAAAGACATTTGGTGGATAATTTTAGCCAATAAATTCAAACTAGGCAAAAAATGAGTAAAAGCTTAGTAGATTATCTCAAGGCAGTACCCGATCCACGAGAAGCCCAAGGGAGTCGCGACGATTTATGGCAAATCCTGCTGATCATCATCATGGGAATTATGAGCGGAAAGCATACTTATCGAGGATTAGAGAGATTTGTCGAGAGACATAGGCGCAAGTCTGATAAAGAAACTAGCACTCAAACCATGAACTTCGTTTATTTGTCATGTATTGATATTGCAAAATCTAACGATTTTAGTGGCTTTTAGCCCTAAGTATAATTACTCATTGCAAACTTGAGGTGCACCCCTTATAAAGGTTATATTATTTGCTAAAAGCTGGGAAGCAGATTCAGCATCAAGTGGCTTAGCAAATAAATATCCTTGACCGTAACATTTATCTAAAGAAGAGCCAAATAAAGTTTTGAGAATTGCTAGCTGAGTAGATGTCTCTACCCCTTCAACTACAACACTCTTTCCTAGCGTAAAAGCTAATGTGCCAATTGCTTTGACAATTACCCATTCTTCATTATTAATAAAAGAGCGATCTATTTTGAGAATATCAATGGGAAAGTCAGTTAGCCGCCTTAGAGATGAATAGCCTGTACCGAAGTCATCAATACAAAACTGAATATTTAGATCTTTTAATTGATCGAGAATCTGTAAAGTGCGATCGCGATCGCCCATGACTGTACTCTCAGTTATTTCTAGTTTTAAACTATGGGGATTAATTTGTGATTCCTGTAATATCTCACGGATATATTCCACTAAGTTAAACTCTGAAAGCTGCTTAGTTGATACATTTACACTCATCGTCAAATCCGTATATTTGGGGAAAGATTGTTGCCAATTCTGTAATTGTTGGCAAGCAGTATTCAGTACCCACCGCCCAACTGGATAGATTAAATCTGTTTTTTCGATAATATCAATAAAATCAATAGGAGCAATCAAGCCCCGCTGTGGATGTTGCCAGCGAATTAGCGCTTCAAACCCCGTGATTAAGTCAGTCTGGAAATTTACAATTGGCTGATAGAACAATCTCATCTCTTGTCTGTCAATAGCCTCTTTTACCTCCGAGTATAAATCCCAGTTAAGTCCTGTCAGACTAGAGATTTCTTTTTGCAAACTAATATTCTGCATCTCTAAAAGTTTAGTTTGCTCTAAAAGCTGTGCTTGAAGTGAGCTTACCCGTATGTGAGTCTCCACTCTTGCTAGTACTTCGATTAAATGAAAAGGCTTATTAATAAAATCTATGCCACCAACAGTAAACGCTTCAATTTTCTCTTCTACATTTTCAATCGAGCTAATAAAGATAATTGGGATTTGATGCGTTGATGGATTATTTTTGAGATGGCTACAAACTTGATATCCATCCATCTCAGGCATTCTAATATCTAGTAAAATCAAGCTTGGTAGATGAGTTTTGGCAAGATCAATCGCGTCGATTCCATTTGTAGCTTCTAAAACAGCATAGCCTTGGTTAGCTAGCATAATTGATAGAATTTGCAGGTTATATCGAGTGTCATCAACAACAAGAATAGTGATCTTACTTTTACTCATTAGAAACAGAAAAGTTAACGTATCAACTAGCGATTATATAGCGTTTATAGCATTTTCGCGTTTCGTTGGTTACAGGTAGCGAGGGGAAAGTTATTTTGATCGTAAAGCTCTGTAAGTAGCTAGGCATAGAAAATGAAGATGCAGCGATTGAGATCCCCGACTTTTACTATGCAATCACAGATCGATTTTGACAGCCACAAAAAAAGTCGGGGATCTGTGCTTTTATAGGTTTCTTTTGCCGACAGATTGCAAATCGCTATATTTAAAATTGGTATAAAATAGAAAAGCACGATGCGATGAGAACTTTATGGAGTCCGATCAATTGCCTGTAGAAGAAAATTTAAAAGAATGTTTAGATCAATCTCACCAAGGAGAATCCCCTGAAGCGATCGCGTCATTAGAAAATAAATCAGACAATGAGATCGTTGAAGCCGTTGGTGAGTCAATAGATGAAAATGTCCAGATCGATCAATCTCTATTTGACAATCGTGTCGAGCTATCGACTGATGATAAGGGTGATGACATTGAATCTAAAAACTTAGAAATTAAGGCCTTTATCACAGAAGCTGAACTAGAGGAACAGCCACAAGATAGTTTTAATACCTCAGAAATATTAACAATCATTAATCAACTTAAGCAAGAAGAGTCTGAGCTTAGGGGAGAGCTAGAGCGTCTTAAAAACATTAAGTCTAAAATCCTCCAAGACCAGTTAGACGATTTACAGGCAGGCATTATTCGGTTGGCTCAAGCTGATGTCGCTCGGCTCGAATATCAAAAACAAGAACTACAAGCAGCGATCGCAGTCCTTGAAAAACGAAAAGAGCGCCTTGACAAAGAAATGACTAGCACCTATGCAGGTACATCTCAAGACATCGCTATAAGGGTTCAAGGGTTTAAAGACTATCTGGTTGGTAGCTTGCAAGACTTGGTGGCTAGCGCTGAAAAACTCAACCTTGTAGCTCCAACTGCTCAGCCTGTAGCCGAAACTGTAGTACCCACTGCCAAGCAGCCAGCTAAAGAAGCTGAGCCATTACGCCTATCTGAGCAAACCTTTGCTGAATATAAACAACGGGTCGATCAGCTTTTAGAGCGTTACCGAACCTTGCCCGATTACTATGGGCCAGCATGGAAGCTCAGACGAACCTTTGAGCAAGTCCATGCCGATCGCGTATCAAAGTGGTTTTTTGAGCAGTCTGGACGTGGGGCAATCCGCACGATGGGAACGCGCTTGCAAAATATTCTAGTCACTTCGGCAGCAATCTCCGTCTTAAAAGCAGTTTATGGCGAAAAATTGCGGGTACTAGTCCTCGCCACCTCGCCCGAACGTCTTGGCGAATGGCGACGCGGTTTCCAAGATTGTCTGGGCTTGACCAGAGAGCATTTTGGCTCTGACAAAGGTATTGCCCTATTTGAAGATCCTGAGCCACTCGCAACTAAAGGCGATCGCCTTGTCAAAGAAGGGCTAAGCCCTTTAGTTGTTATTGATGAGTCTGAAGAACTAATCGCCGTAGATTTGCTGCGATTTCCTCTTTTGATCGCTTTTGGCGGCGCACCTGAATCTAAGCCTGCTGCCCCTTCTGCTTATATGAACCGCGACATGAACCGGGATAGCAGCCGAGAAAGCACCAATAGTCGTGACTACATCCGTGAGTCTCCTCGCGATAATCCAAGGGATACGAGTCGCGATTATGCGCCGCCCAAAGAACGTGATAATCGTGATTATGGTGCACGGGAATATCCGAGTCGTAATTATGGCGATCGCGATCCTCGTGATACCAGCTATGGAAATAATCGCGGACGTAATAATCAAGATTCTGATTGGGACTGGTAAAAAAAAGGAGCGCGATGCGCTCCTATAAAAAAAGGGCGCATCGCGCCCCTTTTTTTTTATTTCTTAGCTGGTGCTACCTGAGGTGTAGCAGATTGCTTAGTGTTCTTGAGAATGTACTCAAACGAAGAGCGCGATGGCACAAACTGGAAGCGTTCGACTTCGGGATTGGGCTTATTATCCTTGGACACCATCGAGTCTAGAACTTGGAACAGTGAAGCAACTTGAATCTTAGTTGCCTTAGTAACATCGGGTTGATCTTTGCTAGCGCGATCGAGCAGGTTTTGTAGGTCAGTTTTATCAAGGAAGAATGGGACAACTTGCTCCTTTTTACCATTCTGATCAATGCTCATGGTTAGTAAGCCTTGGTTATTGGCTTGACCACCGATCGCAAAGAAAACTGGCACATTAGGAATTTTGTCAGCCGCAACTCCTTGCGCAGTCAAGATCGTCCGTGCTGAGTCAATACTTGCCTTAGCAGGGATAAACTGGAAAACGACTTTTTTGTCTTTGTTCTCGCGAATCACTTTATAAGCATCATTCATCGATCTCACGATGATTTGAGCCTTTTTACCAACTTCAGGATTCGACTTTTGGACTTGACTGAGCATCATTTGCGCTTCGTCGGGACCAAGGAAGAAAAACAAAAGCTGGCTGTCATCGGGCTTAACATTTGGTTGCGGAGGAACTGCACCTAAGAGCGGTGAGCCTTTATCATCAGTAATCGTGAAAACAGGAATACTGCCCAATCTCTCCAAAACTTGGGCTTCAGTAAGGGCTTCAGCTTTGAGAGTAAATATGGGACTAACAGCGATCGCCCCTGCAACACCTGCGGTGGCTGCTAGACTAACCAACGACTTGAATACGGACATATTTCTCCTAGCTACAATACTATTTATGAGGTTTATTTGAGATTCGGAATGCACAACAGTGTGAATGAGCCTTGAAAAGTTAAAAGTCAAAGATAATCATTGTCCGAAAGTAACTTTCTGGCAACTTTAACAATATTTCACGCAAAAAGACAACCTTTTTATACCAGCTTCAAACTAGTTTGTGCGTATATTGTCAACTTCTAAGACTCGAATATCATAAGTATAGTTCCTAAACCCCAGAGGTGAAGTTGCGGCGCTTCGCGCCGCAACTTCCTTTTTCGGTTTTGATTTAGTGCAATTAACGTAGGATGGGTTAGAGATCGCGTAACCCATCATTCTTGACTAATAGATGCGTTACGTTGCACTAACGCATCCTACAAATAATTAAGCCTTCTTACTTACCTAGCGATGTTATGCCACAAGATGAAAACTTTCTTAGCTTTGATGAGATTTTTGAGGAGCTAAATTATCGCCAAGCACAGCGCACTTTAAGAGATATTGTCGCAAATCTGGACTTGTCAGAACGAGAGCGGCGTGGACTAGAGGAGCCACTAGAAGAGCTGCAACAAATGCTGGATAAATTAGAGCGTCAAGTTCTACAAATAGCAGTATTTGGCATGGTGGGGCGTGGCAAATCGTCTGTACTTAATGCGCTAATGGGTGGTCAAGTTTTTGAGACTGGCCCCTTGCATGGTGTGACTACCAATCGGCAAGCCGCAGAGTGGCAGATATCACGAGAGGCGATGCAAACTAATGGCGATCGCACAATTCTCAAAGCTTCATTTCAGGGACGAGGTGAGGCAAGAATTGAATTAATTGATACTCCTGGGATTGATGAAGTCGATGGCGAAGGCCGAGCCGAACTCGCGAAACGGATCGCTCAACAAGCGGATTTAATTTTATTTATCGTCGCGGGCGATATCACTAAGGTTGAATATGATGCGCTGTCGGAACTGAGAGGAGCAAGTAAACCGATTTTGTTAGTATTCAACAAAATCGACCAATATCCGCCTGAAGACCGTATGGCTATATACGCCAAAATTCGCGATGAGCGAGTACGTGAGTTATTAACTGAAGATGAAATTGTGATGACTGCTGCATCACCATTGGTAGCAAAAGCCATTCGTCAGCCCGATGGCTCTTTTGAAGCCGAGCTAGTCAATGGGAAGCCCAAAATCGAAGATTTAAAGCTAAAAATTCTGGAGGTGCTCGATCGCGAAGGTAAATCTTTAATTGCTTTAAATACCATGATGTTTGCCGATATGGTGCAGGAGCGGGTGGTACAGCGCAAAATGTTTGTGCGCGATCGCCAAGCCAATCGCATCATCTGGAATTGCGTAATTACCCAAGCCGTCGCGATCGCCGTTAACCCATTCACTGTAATTGATGTCATCAGTGCCGCAATTATCGATATCTCAATGATCGTGGCGCTTTCCAAGCTTTATGGCATCAACATGAGCAATCGTGGCGCAATTTCGCTAATGCAAAAAATTGCGATCGGCATGGGCGGCATTAGTGCCAGCGAATTTCTTGCCACATTTGGATTAAGTTCCCTCAAAGGTTTACTGGGCATTGCTGCACCTGTGACTGGTGGTTTGACTTTGGGTGGTTATGTGTCAGTTGCGATCGCACAGGCAGGGGTAGCAGGGTTTTCCACCTACGCGCTCGGACTAGTTACTAAAGAATATCTTGCCAACGGCGCATCATGGGGAGCTGATGGACCAAAAGCCGTCGTTAAAAGGATCTTGGACACCATAGACGAAGATTCAATCTTGGCAAGAATCAAAGATGAACTCCGCGCCAAAATAGATCTCCGCCGACTGAGAAAAATATAAATTTATAAGAAGAACCCCCAAAAGAGATTAAATACTGTCGCCAAGATAAACAAATGAATCAAGACTATAAACTTTATCTAGATGTTTGCTGCTTAAACCGTCCCTTTGATGACTGGACACAGGAGAGAATTCGATTAGAAGGCGAAGTGATCCTGTCAATTTTTGAGAGAATCGTAGCAAAGCAATGGGAACTGATTTCTAGTGAAGCCATTGATGCAGAACTCTTAAAAATGAAAAACCTTGAGAAATCACAAAATGTGCAACGATTGCTAAATTTAGCAAGTGCCTCAATAATGCTTGATAGTAATATCGATCAGCGATCCCAAGAACTAGAAAACTTAGGCTTTGGACTCTACGACTCATTTCACATTGCCTGTGCTGAAATTGGTAAAGTAGATGTGTTGCTAACAACCGATGATCGCTTGATCAGTAGAGCAAAACGTTATGCTAATAGTATTAACGTTACAATCTCAAACCCAGTTACTTGGTTAATGTCTATTTTTCAAACTGAAGGAGAATCTAACAATGACATCCCTTAAACTTCGTGAACAAGGCTACCAAGTTTTATTGGAAAACTTAGGTCAGATTGCCACCATTCGATTTTTGCAAGAATTTGACTGGGGACATGGGGACTACACCCAAGAACATCAACAGATCTTAAAGAATGTCAGACGAGATGAATTTTGGTCAGATATTGCAAAACTTCGCCAATCCAAACAAATAAAAAATTAATACTTGATTGTTGCAGGGAATTTAGACGAAGAAGATATTGTCTTCTGTCAAGAGACTGGAAAATCTCCCGATCGCAAAATAATCTCTATCATGGCAAAGCTAAGTAAAATTCTGATTTTTCCAATCAAATCGCTAGATCTGATTGCATTAAATGAGGTCGAGATATCTGGTGGTGGCGCATTAAAAGGCGATCGCGAATTTGCCATGTTTGATAAAGGTGGGAAATACATCAATGCCAAGCGCAATACCAAGATTCATTTAATTAGAGCAAAGTACGAATTAGGCGATCGGCTAGTGCATTTGCAAATCCAAGATCGGCAAGAAGTATTCACTTTTCATTTAGATCGAGATCGAGATGCGCTCACTGATTGGTTAAGTAAATTTTTTGATCAATCTATAGAACTGCGTCAAAATGTTAGTAATGGATTTCCTGATGATCCTGAAGCATGGGGCGCAACCGTAATCTCAGAAGCAACTCTTGCCACTGTCCAGAGTTGGTATGAAAATCCCCAAATCAGTCTTGAGCAAATTCGCGATCGCTTCCGTACTAACTTAGAGATTAGCGATACTGAACCATTTTGGGAAGATCATTTATTTGCCAAATCAGGTGAAACGGTTCCCTTTAAAATTGGCGATGTCCAGTTTCTCGGCACAAATCCCTGTCAGCGTTGTCCCGTACCCACCCGTGACTCCTTCACTGGGGAAGTTTATCCAGAATTTCAAAAGATTTTCACTCGCAAAAGAGAGGCAACTTTACCAGCAAACATAGAGCGATCGCGCTTCAATCATTTCTACCGCCTTGCTCTGAATACATGCATTCCTCTAACGGAAGTTGGCAAGATTCTCAAGATAGGTGATTCTATTAGTAAGGAGATGGAAGGCAGAAGCGAAGATTGAAATCCCCAACTCAATCTCAAAACCTGCGATCGCTATTCACCAAAGGAAGACAACGAACGCGAATCCGATTTAATTCAACTGTAATAGCTGAGCCTTTCTCTAAGTCATCTCTACATTCACCAATTACAGTTAGTAACAAATCCGTTAATTGCTTAGCATGCAATCTTTCAATCCGAATCCGAATAACTGATGGAGTAGTAGCTTCGTCAAGCGCTAACAGAGCATGAAAATCTGCATCAAGGGTAACGACTACATAATTTTCTTCTTTTGCGCTTTGGATAATTTCTGCATCTTCGGCTTGGGAGAATCCAATATCAGCAACGTGGATCGCATCAATACCTTTAGCACATAATAACGCTGCCGCAGATCGTGGCAATCCTTGATCAAGCAACAGATTCATAGCGATTTTGTAGTTCAATAATGCGATCGTCAAGGTAAGAAGACACAAAAATTAGAGCTTGTTGGATATCTTCATCTTCTAGCTCTGGAAATTCTTGATGTAGTTCTTCTCGATTAGGATAAGTCACTAGTAACTCAATCACCCTGCGTACCGTAAGACGTAGATTACGAATACATGGCTGACCGTTCATTTGTTTAGGATTGCTCGTAATACGATCTAATCTCATGGAGAGTAGTCCAAACTCTTTAATCGTAGATATTATAACTTATAGGCGTTTTTGGATGATGCGATCGCCCTCAACCCAATCTCAACAAACCGCGATCGCTATAACTGTTTTATGCACCATAATAATATTGTTGGATTTGCCACAGGAGTTACAAACTAATGACTCAGACAATTGAAAGAAAATCCTTATACGAATCTGATTACCTGCTTTGGACTCAGGATACTATAGCTAAATTAAGAGCTAAAGACTTTGATCATGTAGATTTCGATAGTTTAATAGAGGAGATTGAGGATTTGGGGCGTTCTTATCGGGATGAGCTAGAGAGTCATTTGGATGTATTACTATCACATATTTTGAAGCGGTTATATGTTCCTCTAGTAAATGATTACAACGGTTGGGAAAGAACAATTAGAGAACAACGTAAGCAAATTAGACGACGCTTAGAAAAGTCTCCTAGTCTCAAGAATTACTTGTCTGAAATTTTCGATAAAATTTGGCAGGATGTAATCAAAGAAATTCGAGAAGATTATCCACAATATGACTTTCTCGATCTGTGGCAGTTTGAGCGAGATATCGACACATTGTTAAATAATAATTTCTGGAGTTAGTGTGAAAGCGATCTCCCCCAACTCAATCTCCACAACCCGCGATCGCTATCTCAGCAATTTATCATATTCAGCATGAGTACCTATCCAAACCCATAAGTATCCTTCTTCAATCTGGGTAGAGATCGCTCGGTAATTAGACCCAACTCTTACAGACCATACCTTCCCAACTTTTTTAAACTGCAAGGATGGATGCGAAGGATTATCTTTCAATGGCTGGAAGTTTTTATCAGCAAGGTCACGAATATCTACTAGTAGATGCTCATAATACTTCCAAAAGCTGGATGCTGTTTTATGATTCACAGATCTATTGTTTCTCCCGATTGATGTTCGGCAAGTGCAGCATTGATCAGGAAGTCAAGTTTGCCAGAATTAGAATCTGATTCGATTTTCTTATCCCAAATGGCTTGATCAAATTCAATAAACCATTCACGCAATTTTGCAAATGAGTCATAGTCAAGATCGGCAATCTGCTTTTCTATTAGCTCTATCTTTGTCATGATTTTTCGCGGTTACTTATTACATATTAACAATTTTATCGCCTATCCAATCCCAAACAATCCGAGATCGCCTCCAACTCAATCTCAAAACCCGCGATCATCTCAAACAAAACTATCAAATTGTTACATATGCATTATATGTCTATGTCTACATTTAAGAGTATCCAAAGCTTTTTCCAAAGATTCTAAGGGCTTCTGTTCGAGATTAATAATTGTAGGCAAGATCATTGTGGAAACAACTTTCCCATTAGCTGCTTCATGTGCTCTAGCAATATGATGAAAAGTTGCTTTTTGGACAAAATTTCCACTTCTATCTTTTAAATCTTTTATTAGATCGTATAAATGATGATAAACAATATTACCGTACGCAAGGGTATCATTCACTGACGGAATATAACCCTTATGAACTACAGCATTTCTGAATTCTTTCCAGTTTTTTGTATTACCACGAGAAGTATCAAGTAAATTTGGTTTGTCGTTATCAATAACAGGTGGTTCACTACCCTGATGATCTACTAAATATGTAAAAAGATAACCACCAAATTGTCTCTCAGACTGTGCTGAGACATGCTTCCATGTCTTCTCTAGATTTACTAACTCGATATTATGTTTCATACATGTAACGGTTATATAAAACTCATAAAACCGTTCTAATGAAGCAGCTATACTAGTAATTGCTTCTCGTGGATAACCATCAAGTAGAGCCATTGCACCAAACTCAAATAATATCTCGAATTTTTGTTGTTGTACAACAGTTAGAGTAGTATGCCCTTTGTTACAGGTGGAAGAATAAAGACCATCATCTCGAATTTCAACTGACTGAAACTCTGATGATGGCTCTAGTTGTTCCTGAAAACATTGCATACAATTTATTGGGATTTTCATATATACAAGTATCTAAGAATTTGAGATTGTGTAGACATTCATCCTTCATTTGGGCAACGCCCAACTTTTGGATTACAAGTTACATTCTGAGCTTTAGGCACTCAGAACCTTATGCAAAACTTTTTTATAAATGCATTGGAGTTTCAGCTTACCCATTCAGCCTCTAAAGATTGAGTCTCTAGAGATTGATCACAGGAGATCGCCAGATCAATCTGTTCTTTATTTATGGCATAAAATCTCAAGACTTCCGTTACCTGCTCCTCAGATAAATCATATTCATCAGCGATTTGAGCAGCACTCATACCCCACTTGTGAGCAGCGATCGTTAATGTTTGCACCCTTACTCCTGTTCCCCTAACCACAGGGAAAACCTGTCCACTCGCCCCTTGACGATAAGCAATTAGAGAAAATGATGCTTTGAGCGTACCGACTTTTTCTGTAACAGCCCACAGCACAAATTGATCCAGCGAAATTCCCTGATTTTGGGCTAACTGCTCGACTTCCTGCTTTAAGCGATCGGGTAAGTTTAATGTGTAGGCTGTCATAATCTATGCCATTTGATTTGTTTTTAGTTTAGCTGATTATTATTTATACTTATCAGCTAAAGCCAACATCGCATCTAGCTGAGAATCCATCAATAGACATTGCTCCAAATGCTCAATATACAAATCAGGCAACCATAAACTATTTGAACTCTGAGCATAATCCGCAGACCGCAAGCAAAAAATACTAATCTTCCCCTCTTCCCAAAACCAAACTTCAGGAACCTCTAGCAATTGATATTTTCTGAGCTTAGCGACATTACCACTCGTCACCACCACCTCAATACACAAATCCGAAATCTCTTTCTCCCTATCAAAGTTATAGGATAAATCCGACTGAAATTTGGTGCGTCCTTGCAAGGACTGCGTATATGCGCCAGTAGACACAAAGCGAATGCGCTTGAGCATGAAATATTGCCCTAACAACGCACCAAGTAAAGTACGAATCATTTCATAGAGTCGTCTGATGCCTACAATTTCTAAAACTCCTTCACAATAAATCAGGCGCACACCATCAATATCCGCAAAAGCAGATTCTAAAGCTTGGAACTGCTCCTACGTTACGAACTGCCTAACAATATGTTCGCGATCGGACTTAGCTAAAGCTTGGATCATGGCTTTGAAACTCACCGCTTCACGTACTGACATACTGACGTATTAACGTACTGATTTTAACTTATCATCACTTTTAAGTTTTTAGCGCCACCGCAATTTTCTCAGATCGCGATCAATGTTGTGGCTGTAACTGTAAATTAGTAGTTAGAACCAAAAACAGCAAAAGCAAAACCAGATATGTTTGATGAAATCGCCGATAAATTTGAGGCGGCTTGGAAAAAGTTACGCGGACAGGACAAAATCTCTGACTCCAATATCCAAGGCGCGATTCGCGAAGTACGCAGGGCGCTATTAGAGGCGGATGTCAACTTACAAGTTGTCAAAGAATTTGTTGAAGAAATCTCCAAACAGGCGCAAGGCGCTGATGTAATCGCAGGTGTGCGCCCCGATCAGCAATTTATCAAGATCGTCTATGACGAATTGGTAAGGACGATGGGCGAGGCAAATGTGCCACTCGCCGAATCCACCAATGCTCCAACCGTAATTTTGATGGCAGGTTTGCAAGGTACGGGTAAAACTACCGCCACCGCCAAATTAGCTTTACATTTACGCAAACTAGATCGCACAACTTTACTGGTTGCTACTGACGTATATCGTCCTGCGGCGATCGACCAGTTGCTCACTCTCGGTAAGCAAATCAATGTCCCAGTCTTTGAAATGGGTGCAGATGCTGACCCTGTGGAGATTGCACGTCAAGGCTTGGCTAAGGCAAAGGAATTAGGCGTTGATACCGTGATCGTCGATACAGCAGGACGATTGCAGATCGATCGCGACATGATGGATGAGCTAAAGCGAGTCAAAGATGCCATTAACCCCGATGAAGTACTACTTGTTGTCGATGCAATGACAGGGCAAGAGGCGGCGACATTGACACGTACATTCCATGATGAGATCGGGATTACGGGTGCGATTCTCACCAAGATGGATGGCGATACTCGTGGTGGTGCGGCGCTATCGGTGCGGCAGATCTCAGGACAGCCAATTAAATTTATTGGTGTCGGCGAAAAGGTTGAGGCTTTACAACCCTTCTATCCTGAGCGCATGGCTTCACGGATTTTGGGCATGGGCGATGTACTGACTCTAGTTGAGAAAGCTCAAGAAGAAATCGATCTCACCGATGCAGCTCAACTTCAAGAGAAAATACTAAAAGCTCAGTTTGACTTTGACGACTTCCTCAAAAACACGCGCATGATGAAGAACATGGGTTCTTTTGGCGGAATGTTGAAAATGCTTCCAGGTATGAAAATCAATGACGCGCAAATTCAAGAGGCGGAAAAGCAACTCAAGCGTTGCGAGTCAATGATTAGCTCGATGACTAAGCGTGAGCGCAAAGACCCTGACCTGATTGCTAGGAGTCCTAGTCGCAAACAACGGATTGCTAGTGGTGCTGGCTATAAACTCCAAGATGTGACTAAGCTAGTTGCTGATTTCCAGAAAATGCGATCGCTTATGCAACAAATGGGACAGGGCAAAATGCCAAACTTCCCTGGAATGCCCAACATGGGCGGAGGTGGTTTCCCTGGGATGGGCGGCATGGGGAACGACGCGCCATCGGGCAATTCGCCCTATGGCAAGAAAAAGAAAAAGAAAAAGGGCTTTGGAGAATTGTAATAATAAAATCTTAAATAAAGGAGAAAAATAAATGTCGCAAGCGATCGCACCGCCATTAACACCGCCATTAACCTTGTACGAGCGTGATCTTGATCTGTGGTTAGAGACTGCGATCGCACAGTTAAAAGCTGGTGATTTCCAGAATCTTGATATTGAAAGCTTAATAGAGGAGTTAGAGGGTTTGTCAGGCAGTAACAAACGTGAAGTTGAGACTAGACTCAAAAGGTTGATCGAACATATCCTGAAACGCCGCTATGTCAGTCTGCATGACTGCTTTAGAGGTTGGGAAGTCACAATCATTAATCAACGTGATGAACTTAAAAAGCTGCTAAGACAGTCACCAAGCCTCAAGCGTCATTTCTTGAGAATGTTTGACGATTCCTTTGACACTGCCTTAGAGCTAGTCAGAACTGAATATGCTGATACCGATTTCCCTGATACATGGCAGTTTAGCCGTGATATTGACACGATGTTGAATGTTAAGTTTTGGGAATAACAACTCACTTAAAGTATTAAGAGCCACAGACCCCTGATGCAAACACAAATTCCATTTTGCTTAAAAAAATAACGAAACAATATGCAACCAAAAATTATCATTCATGGCGGTGCGGGTAGCACTGTCGAAAGTAAAGGCGGCTATGAACCAGTCCGCAAATCATTATTTGCTGTACTTGAAACTGTTTACCCGATGCTGCTCGATGGAGGAAAGGCGATCGATGCTGTCGTTAAGGCTTGCCAAATGCTCGAAGACGATCCGCGCTTTAATGCAGGAACTGGCTCTGTATTGCAGTCTGATGGACAGGTGCGGATGAGTGCCTCGATCATGGACGGCGATCGCCAAAGTTTTAGTGGTGTCATCAATACAGCTAGAGTCAAAAACCCCATTGATCTGGCAAAATATCTGCAAACTAGCGACGATCGCGTGTTATCGGATTACGGCTCGGCGGAACTCACTCGCGAATTAGCTATTCCTATTTATAATCCCCTCACCGATGAACGTCTTGCTGAATGGGTGGAAGAACGCAAAACCAACTTCACTCGCAAGATGGCAGATGTGGCGATGGGGACAATTGGCGTAGTCGTCCTCGATCAATATGGCAGCATTTGTGCGGGAACTTCCACAGGCGGACGTGGATTTGAGCGCATCGGCAGAGTCAGTGACTCTGCAACGCCTGCGGGTAATTATGCGACTAAGTTTGCAGGGGTTAGCTGCACTGGTGTTGGCGAAGACATTCTTGATGAAGGCTTTGCGACTAGAGTTGTAGTCCGCGTTACCGATGGCATGACGCTTCAGCAAGCTCTTGATAAATCTATCAACGAAGCGAAAAGCCGCGATCGCGATTTTGGGGCAATTTGTCTTGATGTTACGGGGGCGATTGCATGGGGTAAAACTTGCCCTGTATTGTTCGCTGCATATCATGATGGCGAAAAAATGCAAGATACACTTTAAAGTTAAGGTGGGCTACGCCCACCTTAACTTTAAAATCGCGATCAAGATGAGCTAAGCTCTTCAAGAGGCATGAACTGAAACTGTATGAAAGATGTAATCGTGATCGGCGCAGGGATGGCAGGCTTAACCTGTGCTCAACAACTAAAGCAAGCAGGGCTAGATGTCACCATAGTTGAAAAATCCGCAGGAGTCGGTGGACGTATGGCGACTAGACGTTTGCAAGGTACTTGGGTCGATCATGGCGCACAACTCATATCTGTGAAGAGTGATAGCTTTGGCAGGTTTGTTCGTAAGCTGCAAGAAAAGAGCCTCGTTCAAGAATGGACACGTAATGTCTACCAACTGTCAGCATCTGGTCTGCGTCCTCCCAATGCCGATGAGCGTCACCCTCGATATTGCTGTCCGATGGGTATGACCGCGATCGCCAAATATCTCGCTAACGAAATTCCGATTATTAACAACGCCCGTATTGTCGATGTGAGTCACAACGATATCAAATGGCAATTAGTGACCGATCGCCAAGAAGTCCTCCAAACTGCTGCGATCGTGTCTACTATTCCTGCGCCCCAATTTTTACCGATATTTGAAGAAGTACTAGCGCCAGCACCAAGTTTTTTGCAAGCTGTACAGTCAGTCAAATTTGCCCCCAGTGTGACGATCATGGCTGGGTATAATGCCAGCAATTCTGTACCAGTAGAATGGCAAGCAATTAGATGTGTTGATGATCCGATTCTTGACTGGATTAGTTACGATAGCAGTAAGCATTCAGACAAAGCCATACAACCCGTCTTTGTCTTACAAAGTACAGCCGAATTTGCCAAACAATCAATGGAAGAGCCAGATCTAGAAATCGCAGGTAAACCATTGCTCAATCAAGTGGGCAGATTATTAGAAAAATGGCTAGCCAATCCTGAATGGTGGCAAGTTCATCGTTGGCGCTATGCCCTCGCTGAAGAGTCTTTAGGTGTTTCTTGTTTATCGACATCAATACCTTTATCTCTTATATGTGCAGGTGATTGGTGCGCTGGCAAAAATATTGAAGCCGCCTATCATTCAGGACTTGCGGCGGCTGAATCTGCGATCGAATTACTCAAAATTTAAAATCCAGAAATAAATAAGATGGCGTGCTTCGCACGCCATCTTATTTAAAACAAAAAGAGAGAATTTCTGATTTTTGAAGAAAGTGATTGACAAATAATACAAACCTTTGCGAAGATAGATGATTGTGAGATTTTATTGATTGAGCATAAAGACCCTTGGCTAATGTAATTGTTATTGGGGCGCAGTGGGGTGATGAAGGTAAAGGTAAAATTACCGACTTGCTGAGCCGCTCCGCAGATGTCGTTGTCCGCTATCAAGGCGGTAATAATGCAGGACATACGGTCGTTGTTGGCGATCGCACCTTTAAGCTACACCTAATTCCTTCGGGAATCCTGTATCCCAAAACGGAATGTATCATTGCCAATGGCACTGTGATCGATCCGAAGGTGCTTCTTGAAGAAGTGGATCGACTCAAAGATTTGGGTATATCGACTGATAACCTGTTTATTTCTGAAACCGCCCACGTCACAATGCCCTACCATCGAGAGCTTGATCGTGCCTCTGAGACCCAAAGAGCTGAGCATAAGATT
This sequence comes from Pseudanabaena sp. lw0831, assembly GCF_016584665.1. Classification (GTDB taxonomy): domain Bacteria; phylum Cyanobacteriota; class Cyanobacteriia; order Pseudanabaenales; family Pseudanabaenaceae; genus Pseudanabaena. Next base: position 24,800 of record NZ_BBJB01000069.1, on the reverse strand, counting down.
GGGACAACAGGACGTGGTATTGGTCCAACCTATGCTGATAAATCTGAGCGCGTAGGTATCCGCATCATTGATCTCATGGACGAAAAACGTATGCCTAAAAAGCTGCGTTGGGCGATCGAGCAAAAAAACATTGTTTTACAAAAGCTCTATAATTTAGAACCGCTTGATGTCGAATCAATCATCGAAGAATATCGATGCTACGCGGATCGCTTGCGTCCTCATGTAGTCGATGCTTCACTGAAAATTGACGCAGCTATACGTGAACGGCGCAATATTTTGTTTGAAGGCGCACAAGGAACTTTGCTTGATCTTGATCATGGAACCTATCCTTATGTCACCTCATCAAATCCTGTTGCAGGCGGTGCTTGTATCGGAGCAGGTGTGGGACCAACTTGCATCGATCGCGTGATCGGTGTTGCTAAAGCATATACAACTCGTGTTGGAGAAGGTCCTTTCCCAACTGAGTTGCATGATGAAATTGGCAATCACATTGGTGAGCGCGGTGCAGAATTTGGCACAACCACAGGACGCAAACGCCGTTGTGGTTGGTTTGATGGCGTAATTGGTCGTTATGCAGTTCGCATTAATGGACTAGATTGCCTTGCTGTCACTAAACTTGATGTCCTCGACGATCTTGAAGAAATCAAAGTTTGTACTGCCTACGAGCTTGATGGCAAAGTCGTCCACGACTTCCCCAGTGACGCTCGGGCCTTTGCAAGAGCAATCCCCATCTACGAAACCCTTCCTGGTTGGAAGCAATCAACTAGCGAATGTAAAGTCGTTGACGATTTGCCCAAAGAAGCAAAAGACTATCTTAAGTTTCTTGCTGATCTAACGGGAACTCCGATCGCGATCATCTCTCTAGGCGCAAGCCGAGGACAAACTATCATCGTGGAAGACCCAATTCATGGGCCAAAACGTGGTTTGTTAAGAATTTAGCTCTTAGCAAACCTAGATGAAGACAACTAAAACTGAATAGCTTTTAGCTAATAGCTAAAAGCTATTAATCAATCACCAACTACCAAAATGCAACTACAAATAAACGCTACTACTCGTCCTCCAGCTAACAATCGCGCCCTCCGTCGCGGTGGTCAGATTCCTGCAACTGTGTATGGACATAAAGGTGCTGAGTCGATCTCGATTACTTTAGATGCTAAAGAAGCAACTACTCTATTACGTGAAGCCACGATCAATAACACATTGATCGAAGTAAATGTAACTGATGGCGACTTCAAAGGCAAAACACTATTGCGCGAAGTTCAAAATCATCCTTACAAACCTGCTATTTATCACCTTAGCTTTTTTGCGATCGAGTCTCAGTCGAAAATCGAAGTAGACATTCCTTTGCACTTCGTTGGTGTACCAGTGGGTGTAAAAGTTGGTGGTGGTTCCATTGATACGATCAAGAACTATGTGCGTGTATCTTGCGCTCCTACTAACGTTCCTGAAAGCTTTGAAATTGATATTACCGACCTCGATATTGGTAAGGGTGTGCATGTTAGCGAAATCAACTACCCTGAAGGTGTCAAGCCTGTAACGGAAGTTACCGCACTAGTTGTGACGATCCTGAAGAAATAATAAGGGCTGCCAGCTCTTTTCAGTTTTACTCAGGCATAAATAATTCAAAACGCGAAAAGGCGATGCAAAGCATCGCCTTTTCGTGTTTTATATCTTGTCTTCTGTGGCTATACTAAGACTATATGCCGATCGCGGTCAACTTTTAGCCATCCTTCATCTTGTAAAAGTTTCATCGCTCTGGTGACAGTGACACGGGTACTGCTAATGGCACTGGCAAGATGTTGATGTGTAAGGCGCACGGTTAAACGAGTTCCACCTTCGACAGGAATGCCTACTTCTTGCTTGAGCAAAAGCAGGATTTGGCGGAGACGTTCTTCAACGCGTTTGTTACTAACTAGTGCTAACAAAGACTCGGTTTGCTGAAGACGACGATTGAGGTGTTGCAAAATCCCTTGATAAAGTAATGGGGAATTCTCCAACTCAATCAAAGTGAAGCGCATCAAATCAATATCTGATAGGGCGATCGCTTGATACGGGTCGAGGTTAGTCAGCGGTAAGCCAAAGGGCATTGCTTGAACTGCAAAGCCAACCAAAACTTCATCACCTGAAGGATGCAAGGTATTGAGTTGCACCACTCCACGACAAACCACCCATACTTCATGGGGATACATGGGAATGATTTGTCCACTTTTGTAAGTGTGCATGGTACGACCGCGATAAATTTCTTCGAGCGATCGTCGCCAGTCAGTTACCGAAGTTGTGGAGTTAATATTGAAGCTTGAGAACGTATATGTCATAAAAGCGTGAGGTACACATTTGTAATCCTATGTGTTTCTCGACACTATCGGGTTAAGCCTAGTTTATCTAATCAATAAATTTTTCTTAAATCCTTAAATAAACCCAAAGATTACTCCCTTCGCAGTCTCAAAATAGACAGTAAAACCCAAGAATCAGTAGTGCGGCGCTTCGCGCCGCACTACTGATTCTTGGGTGGGCAAGGAGTAAAAGGCGGCACTTCGTGCCGCCTTTTACTCCTTGGGATTACTTGAGAACTAGCGTAATATTATTATCCTTGGGAGGAATATCACTAAACGCTTCAAAATATTCCTTCGCCACTGTAGGAAAATTGGGAAACTCAAACTTCGCATCGCCATCGGCAATATAAGCCCAAAAATAACGGAGTTCAGGAGTGAGCGTCTCTGCAAGTTCTAGAGGTAAACTAAGAGGGGGATGCGTCAGTAATCTTAGAACAAATGGATGTGAATGATCGCCCATCCATTCTCGTGAGAAATGTAATAAATCAGCTTTCTCAGGAATTGATTTGACCCGAAAAGATTCGATCTCTAAGCGATCGCCTGATGCATCGGAAATGTAACTGAGAACGCGATAGGGATGAGGATAGCTGACCAGCGAACCTGTGGTGATGTCATAAAGATCGTAGCGATCGCTATAGGCGATATCTTGCACATGTAGATGTCCAGTGAAGACTAGCTTCACATTTGCTTGATGTAAAATTTTGCACAAGCGCTCAGTATTACCGAGCATATAGCGTCGCCCAAGAGCATTGCGTGACTGATCATGCATATGCTCCAGTACATTATGATGAATCGTCACTAGATTCAATTCATAATCTTGATTTTCCAGAACCGATTGCAACCAGTCTAACTGCTCTTCATCAATCCAGCCAATCTGCTGTCCCTCAGCATCAAATTGATTGGAATTTAATCCAATTAGGCGTACATTAGGAAGTACTTCGCATTCATAATAGAGTTTATTTGGTTTGCTCAGACCATACTCGAAGCCAAACTTAGTATAGTGGGGAGTGAACTGATCGAAGGTTTCTATTCTTGGGACATCATGGTTTCCTGCAATCACGTAGACAGGATAGGGAAGTTTCGCGAGGCACTCAGATAGCCATTGATGGTTCTCTGGTTCGCCATGCTGGGTGAGATCGCCTGGTAAGAGTAGAAAGTCTAAATTTAGGGTAGCAAGTTGCGACAGCACTTCTTTAAATGCGGGGATACTATACTCAACGAGATGAAATCGCGCAGGATGTTGCCAAATCGTATGGGGCAATGCGATGTGCAAATCGGAGGCGATCGCAAATTTAAACTTAAGTGCCACCTAGATCCAAACCATGAATAATTACCTTTTGATTATAGGGTATAGCTAGATCAAACCCCAAAAGGAGATACGGTGCTTCGCGCCGCATCTCCTTTTGGGGTTTGACAGAAATTTTTTTAAAAGTGTTGCAAAGCAACACTTTTAAAAAAATTATTGGTTCGGCTTTGAGTACTAAGCATTGTCTAAAGCCTAATTGCTATGTATAGAGGCAAAATGCCATTTACAATGGTTTGATAACATTGTTTTATGACCAAAATTTGAATGGCTGAATTAGCTCTATCGTCGGCTCTAGTTAATCGCGCGGCCCTCACACCGATGATGCTGCATTATATTGAGATGAAAGAGCAGTATCCCCATGCAGTGATGTTGTATCGGTTGGGGGATTTTTTTGAGGCGTTTTTTGAAGATGCTGAGCTAATTTCACGGGAATTAGAATTAGTGCTAACTGGTCGCGATGGGGGCAAGACGATTGGGCGGATTGCTATGGCGGGGATTCCCCACCATGCTCTAGATCGCTACGCCAATCAGTTAGTCGAAAAGGGCTACTCGATCGCTGTTTGCGATCAAATGGAAGCTGCCTCCGAAGCTCAGGGGCTAGTACGTCGCGAAGTTACGAGAGTAATCACCCCAGGCACGGTGATCGAAGAGGGAATGCTGGCGGCGAAGAAAAATAATTTTTTGGTGGCGATCGCTAATGGTGGTGAGAATTGGGGATTGGCTTACACTGATATTTCCACAGGTGAGTTTTCAGTTACACAGTTAAATAGAACCGAGCATTTGATTCAAGAACTATTGCGCTTACAACCTGCGGAAGTTCTGATTCCCATAGATGTCCCGAATCCGCAATTGTTTCGCGGTTCTAAAGCCGAGAAAACTGGCGCATTTTGGGAAGGGATTTCACAAAAAAAACAATCAATTTTACCTTATCCTTATAGCGCTTTACCTGAGGGTTTTTGCTATACACCGCGATCGCAAGCTCCTTTTGCCTTAGCTGAAGCCAAGCAGCGTATTCTTGATACATTCAGAGTGAGATCGCTTGAGGGTTTTGGCTGCAAAGCTTTACCTTTGGCAATTAGGGCGGCTGGAGGGATTTTAGAATATCTGGAATCCACTCAAAAAAGTGTGAAAATGCCATTGCAAGGAATTTCTACCTATGCGATCGCAGATTATCTAATTCTCGATAACCAAACGCGACGCAACTTAGAAATCACCCAAACTGTGCGCGATGGGACTTACTATAGTTCGTTGTTATGGGCGCTTGATAAAACCACAACTGGCATGGGCAGCCGAGCATTGCGGCGTTGGTTATTACAACCGCTCAAGGATATTGCCGCTATTAACGAACGTCTTGATACAATTACAGAATTACTCAAACAGCATTCTCTCCGTAAAAATCTGCGAAGATGCTTAAGTCAGATTTATGACATAGAGCGACTATGCAGTCGGATTGGAGCAGGTACGGCAAATGGGCGCGATCTAATTGCCGTGGCGATGTCACTAGAAAGAATGCGCGATGTTGCCGATGTTGTCGCCAAATCTAATTCTCGCTATTTAAAATCTCTACAGTCCGTGCCATCGGAACTATTGCAACTAGGTTCGCAGTTACAACGCACGCTCGTTGAAGAGCCACCGATTTATATTACCGAAGGCAATATCATTCGTTCAGGAGTAAATGAACAGCTAGATCATCTGCGTCAACAGAGTCGTGATGATGTGGAATGGTTGGCTGCTTTTGAGAAACAGGAAAAAGAACGCACGGGCATTAATACGCTCAAAGTTGGCTTTAACAAGGCTTTTGGCTATTATATCAGTATCTCGCGTGGCAAAAGCGAACAGGCTCCAGCCGATTACATCCGTAAGCAAACTCTCACCAATGAAGAGCGCTATATCACACCAGAACTAAAGGAACGAGAAACAAGGATTCTCAATTCTGATAGTGAGTTAAAGCAGTTGGAATATGACCTATTTGTGGAGTTGAGGCTACTTACGGCTAAGCATATCGAACCGATGCGAATCCTCGCTACTGCCCTCGCCGCCGCCGATGTCTTGTGCAGTCTTGCCGAAGTAGCCGTTACCTATAACTATTGCCGTCCGCAAATTACTAGCGATCGCGCGATCTCAATTCACAATGGTCGTCATCCTGTCGTCGAGCAAGCTCTCCCCGCAGGCTTCTTTGTTCCCAATTCTACCTATTTAGGCAATGACGAGCAATCGCCCGATTGTCCAGATTTAATCGTGCTAACTGGACCCAATATGAGCGGTAAAAGTATTTATTTGCGCCAAGTTGGACTAATTCAACTGATGGCTCAAGTAGGCAGTTTTATCCCTGCGGAATCGGCGACTTTGGGAATATGCGATCGCATATTTACCCGTGTTGGCGCAGTCGATGATCTCGCCACAGGTCAATCTACGTTTATGGTGGAAATGAATGAAACCGCAAATATTCTCAATCACGCTAAGGATCATTCACTCGTATTACTCGATGAAATTGGGCGAGGCACTTCGACTTTTGATGGCATGGCGATCGCATGGTCAGTTGCCGAATATATTGCTAATAGAATCAAAGCGCGCGGGATTTTTGCAACCCATTATCATGAACTCAATGAGCTGGCGAGCTTACTCCCTAATGTGGCAAATTTCCAAGTGACAGTCAAAGAATTAGAAGATGAAATCATCTTTTTGCATCAAGTTCAAAAAGGCGGCGCAGATCGCTCCTATGGAATTGAGGTGGGGCGCTTAGCAGGCTTGCCCGCAAGTGTGATCAGTCGTGCTAAGCAGGTATTAGAGCAAATTGCAAAAAATAGTCATATTGCTACTGGTCTGAGATCGGGCGGATCGACTAAAGGCGATCGCATACCAAAGTCATCATCACGACCGAGCAAAGATTCACGAAATGAAGCACAAATGACGATATTTGATACTCATTCCCCCTAGTCAAAACCATAGAAGCCTTTGCTGCGTAACGATCGCAGTAATTTTAGACACTACGCCTCAATAGGTCTATTACATTCTGATATTGGTAGTGCTACACAAGTAAGGATCTCTACAAGGTTTTTCGTACATGAACTTGAGAAATACCCCTAAAAGTGGAATTTCTCAAGTATGACGATTAAGTTGGACTCAATAGCCGATAAATCGACGACGCAACTGAATCTGTTAGCCTGTTTTTCATAAAAACTTGCGTCTGATGTTTTGAGGTATAATCCATGTATTCCTTACTCCAAAGGCTCTCCAGAAGTCCTTACATCTTTAGGACTACCTTATTTTCTTGTTCCCCCAGAATTGGGGGCTAGGGGCGATGAATTGCTGACTTGACTGGGTTTAGGGAGGGGTATTAACTCAGTGCCATCAATTCAGGATCTTGGAATAGAGGCGTACTCAAGTAACGTTCGCCAAAGCTAGGCTGAATCATTACTACCATTTTGCCCGCATTCTCAGGACGTTTCGCAATCTGTACTGCCGCATAGAGCGCCGCTCCACTAGAAATTCCTGATAGAAGTCCTTCTTCACGAGCGAGTCTACGACCATAGGCGATCGCTTGATCGTCAGTCACAGGAATAATCTCATCAATCAGTTCTGTCTTCAAAACTTCAGGGATAAATCCCGCACCGATGCCTTGGATTTTGTGGGGACCTGGGCGACTGCCTGCTAAGACTTGGCTATTGGCTGGCTCGACTGCGATCGCCTTAAACGATGGCTTGCGCGATTTAATCACCTCAGCAATACCTGTAATCGTGCCGCCAGTGCCAACTCCCGAAATCAGAAAGTCAATCTCTCCATCAGTATCTTCCCAAATCTCTTCAGCCGTAGTCTTGCGATGGATCGCAGGATTAGATGGATTGCGGAACTGTTGCAACATATATGCATCGGGAGTACTTTCGCTAATTTCCTTGGCGCGACGGATTGCGCCGCCCATGCCTTCGCTACCAGCCGTTAGTTCGAGGGTGGCTCCATAAGCCCGTAACATCGATCGCCTCTCCATACTCATGGTTTCAGGCATTGTCAGGATTAATTTATAACCCTTTGCGGCGGCAACCATAGCGAGCGCGATCCCTGTATTGCCTGATGTTGGCTCGACCAAAATCGTCTTGTGTGGCGAAATCAAGCCCTGTTCTTCAGCTTCTTGGATCATGTTCACCCCGATACGATCCTTGACAGATGCGGCGGGATTCATGCCTTCTAGTTTGACGATAATTCTCGCTACACAGCCTTCAGCCTTGGGGATGCGCTGCAATTCGACTAGAGGAGTACGTCCGACTAATTCGGTTATGTTGTTGGCAATTTTCATAGATAAATGCTTAAACGATTGCGGGTAAATGAGCTTGTAGTCAACTTTAGAGCATTTTTGAGGGCTTTGGAATTTCTTGATATTTTGTTGATATAAATTAGCGATCGCCGCTTTTATGTCCCAAAGGCTGCACAGACTAACCTTTTTCGGCTTTAATAGGGATATTGCGATCGCAAAAAAATTTCACAACATCATCACAAACATATTAATTAATATTAAATAAACTCCTATGGCTGCTACTTTAAAAGATTTTTTAGAAGAATGTCACACTCTCGGCTTAGTTCGCCTGATCGTCACCAGTGATGCAGGTGTGCTAGAAGCTAGGGTAAATATCGAGAAGCTGTTTTACGCAGAGTTACCCAAGGGCAAGTATGCGAATATGCATTCCGAACACATCGAGTTTCACCTAAACATGGACAAAATCACCGATGTCCGCTTTGAAACAGGCGAAGCCAAACGCGGCAATTTCACCACCTACGCCGTCCGTTTCCTCGATACCGATGATAAGGCGCAAATGAGTGCTTTCTTGCAATGGGGTAAACCAGGGGAATATGCCGAAGGTCAGGTCGAGGCATGGGCTGCTCTCAAAGACAAGTACGGCGAAACTTGGAAGCCTGAGCCTGTTGAGAGTGTATAAGTCATAATTAATATTTCTATCTGCGATCGCGCCAGAGCCAAAGTCAATGCAACAAACTATTACTAAAGATCAAGAATCTAGCACCAATATTTCCTTAAACGATGAAGTGCTAAAAGTCTTTGCGAAAATGCCAGATGCTCTCAAGATCGAGGTTCTGCATTATGCACAATATCTATTGAATAAGGGAATTGAGGAATCGCCTATCGCAAGTGATGACATACCCAAGAAAAAATATAGGCAAGCAGGAACTATGACAGGGCAGATTGTGATGTTAGATGATTTTGATGAGCCATTGGCAGAAATGCAAGAGTATATGTATTAATTCCTATGCTTTTAGATACACATACTCTACTTTGGTTTCTCAATAATGACTTACGCTTGCCCGTAAGTGTAAGTCAAAAAATTGAAGAAACTGAGCTTGTATTTGTTAGTGTTATTTCTATTTGGGAGATAGCAATAAAAATCAATATTGGCAAATTAAATCTCCTGACATCTTTTGAAACAATCAAAGAGAATATGAATGCTCTGAATATTCAAGAGTTGCCGATTGTATTTGATGACAGCCTAGCCTATATTGATTTGCCGATCCTAAAAGAACACGAAGATCCCTTTGATCGGATGATTGTCGCTCAGGCTATGAGGCGATCGCTGACTCTAGTTAGCGCAGACAAAAAACTTGATTCTTATTCAGTTACTAGATTCTGGGAATGAGCTAAGTTATAAGGAGTTGTAAACATACTTCAAAGATTAAGTCGGCTAAAGTTATAACTCAGAGTCAGTTGAACGTGTTTAAAGTTTGTTGACAGCAAGCAATATCTATAAAATTTTAGGAAAGTGCCAATGGAAGATGCAACAGGTGATTTGTTAACTCGACAAATGGAGGGTGCAATAAGTGATTTGTTAACTCAAATAGATGAAAACAAACCATTCATTGACGCGAAAAATTTATCTCTTGATGATTGGCTTACTCTTTTATTTAAAAAGAGGAAAGCTTATTTTATTGACAATTGCTTCCCGTCAGAAGAACAAGCAAATGAATATATTGATTCTATAGATAGCAGAAGTAATCATGAAGTTTATAACTTAATCAAGCTTTTTTTAGTTCCATCAACAACATTTGGAAATGATAAATTGATTTTACCTCAACTTGTTTCTGAATTCAGAAAACAGGAAGATCCAATGGCTTGGTTAGCGAACAAACCATATTTTATGCGTTTGCTTATCTGGTCTAAAGATAAAAGTTGCTCACCTCCTTGGGAAGGTATAACATGGATCTTAGAGCTTTTACCAGATCATCCTAAAAAAGCAATTAGTATTATTGAAAACTATTTAATAGCCCATTTTTTTTGGTTGCCTGATAACTATATTTCGGGTTTATGTGATGCAATAAAGATTATACGGGCTAAATTTATTGGTGTCCCTGAAAATAGCAAAGATAAAATCAAATTTTTGCTAGAAATAGATTCACGGCAATTTGAACATCTTATTAAAAGCTTATACACAAGAATGGGCTATAAAACAGAGTTAACTTCTGCTACTAGAGATGGAGGAAGAGATGTTATTGCAATAAGAGATTCGATTGGACAGAAAGAGAAAATTGCAATTGAATGTAAACTTTATACTCACACAGTTGGAGTTGAGATTGTTCGTTCTCTTAGAGGAGTTGTTGCATATGAAAGATTTAACAGAGGTGTTTTGTTCACTACTCATCGTTTCTCTGAACCAGCAGAAAAACTATCAAAAAGTGATGATATTATCGAGTTAGTATCAGGCGAACAACTTGTCATTCTTTTAAATGAAAATTTCGGTATAGATTGGACATTAAACTTAGAACGAATTGTTCTTAATAGTGAAAATGAACACAAAAAATCATTATTAATTAATAGTTAATAAAACTGAGTAGATCGCTGTTTGATTTTTTGAAGTAGCGATCGTGATATTTTGAGGTGGTGAGAGAGGCGATCGATGTTTGATTTTTGTGGATGGGCGATCGCGACGCTGTTTGGTTTTAGAAAATATGCTAGTTTAACAAATATAACGATATCAACCTAAATGCCAACAGTTCTTTATCTAAAAGGATGGCGATTTTTCTTTTATTCGGATGAAGGAAATGAACCAATTCATATTCATGTTCAGAAAGGAGACAGCGAATGTAAATATTGGCTAGATATTGATCTATACGAAATTCGTGAGGCTTACTCCTATGGAATGTCATCACGAGATACGCGAGAAGTTAAGAAGATAATCTTACAAAACTTTGATGAAATAGTAGATGAATGGCAAGCATTCAGGAGCCAGCAAAATGGATAAGCAATACAACGTATCGAATATAGATTTTAGTGGCGAGTGGATAATTTTATCGGTTAATGAAGAAACCTTTGAAATTCCAATTGTTCAAGTTTCTAAAAAACTCGCTCAAGCAACTGATATTGAACGTAGAATGTATCGTATTTCGCCATCAGGTTATGGAATTCATTGGTATGCGATCGATGAAGATTTAACAACTAAAGGACTAATTAAGTTAGCCACAGTTGCCCAAACAGCTTAAACAATGCGCGATCGCTGTTTGATTTTTTGTAATGTGGCGTTACTACAGCCATTAAATTTATTTTTTGCTAGACTACATACCAAATACCCATTGCTTTGAGGTTATTTATGAGATCAATAGAGCTACTTACGAAAGAATTATTATCTCTCCCTAGCATTTCTAGAGCGCTATTAGCAGAAAAACTAATCGAAAGCCTAGAATTTGACACCGATCCAACTGTTCAGGCAACATGGACAGCCGAGGCAAAAAAAAGACGCGATGCAGTCCGTGATGGTTCCGTTCAAACAATCGATGGAGAAGATGCTCTAGCTCAGGTAAGACGATTACTTGCGTAATGAAGTATGTATTTCATCCCGAAGCACTTGCCGAATATTCTGAGGCGGTTCAATACTATGCTGAACAGAGAACGGAAATCGCGCAAGCTTTTATCAATGCAATTGAAGATGCAATTTTTCGGATTAAAGAATCTCCTAATCGTTACCCCGCAATTGATGAAGATATTCGCCGATGCATGACACGAAAATTCCCCTACGGAATCCTTTATACGATTGAGCAAGATTATATTCTGATCTTAGCCGTGATGCATTGCAGTCGAGAAGTTGGATATTGGAAGAGTCGAAAGTAATGCGATCTCTGTTTGATTTTTGAGGAGGCATCGCGATTTTGAGTGGTAAGAAGGCGATCGCTGTTTGATTTTTTTGAAGAGGCGATCGCGATTTTGGGTGTTGTAGGGGGCGATCGCTTTTTGATTTTTGTGGAGTGGCGATCTTAATGTTATGCTTGACGTAACACATAAGACTTGCCTATGTCTCAAAAATATAAAGACAAACGCACAGCCAAATTTGCTGCGGGTGATCTTGTCAAAGAGTTTCAGAGCTTTGAAAGACAAGCATACAAACGTCTAGAAGTTCTAGAAGCTCTCGCCTAACAAAGAAGCTCTAATGGCATTACCAAGCAACCGTTTTGAGGCATTAAGCGGAGATAGAAAAGGACAGTACAGCATCCGCATAAATGACAAATGGCGTATTTGTTTTGAGTGGACAGAAACAGAAAATCGTCCATTTAATATCGAAATTGTCGATTATCACTAAAGGAGAAAACAGCTATGGCAAGACCCGCAATTCACGCTGGCGAAATCTTAGCAGATGAACTAGAAGAACTTGGAATTAGTGCATCAGAACTAGCGCGATCGCTTCATATTCCCACAAATCGGATTACGCAAATCATCAAAGGGCAAAGAGGTATTACTGCGGACACTGCATTACGTCTAGGACGATGGTTTGGCACTGGTGCAGAACTATGGCTTAATTTGCAAAAAGCTTATGAGTTGCGGCTAGCTGAGGAGTTAGCGGGAGAAGAAATTCAAAAGACGATTCAACCTCGTTCATTTATGAATAATCAGCAACTAATTCAAGTTTAGGATGGATCAAAAAATTTGATTTTGAAGAGGCGATCTCTGTTTGATTTTTGAAGTGGCGATCGTGATTTTGGATTTTGAGAGGGCGATCAGGATTTGTTCGTATTCGCCATTCCTGTCTCTTGGCACGGCGATCGTCGCTTCGCCAAATGTCCCTTTGATGTTTTTTGGGCTATACCCATTGCGCCGATTGTTGGGCTGCTCTGCGGTCGGGGTGGCTTTCTCTTCTTGCATCTGGTAATTGATCTCCGCGTTTAAGCATCTTTCACCAGTGCTTTGGTTAATTCTTTAAGGAGGACTCCTTCTCCCATCAGGGCTTCTGGTTTTTTGTACTCTTTTAGCAGTTCGTCTAGTAGTTCAGTGCGGATATTCATGTTTTTTCTTGTGTGGTTTTACTGGGGTTTATTTTCTCCTTTTTCCTCTTGACACGATCTAATTTACAATCTCTAGTCAAACTCAGTAGTTTTTTATGGCTTTAGAAATAACATCGTTGCAAAAATGGTTAAGACCAAAACGGCTAGCCATTTTTGAAGCTTGTTTGATTGGGGTACTAGCGGGTCTAGCCGCCGTCATGTTGAAACAGGGAATTGGTTGGATCGGTGGTTGGCGGCTCCAAATTGCTAACGACTTACCCGCATGGTTTGCATTACCTGTAATTGGCTTGACTGGCGGATATCTTTCAGGATTTTTAATCGAACAATTTGCACCTGAGGCTTCAGGTAGTGGCATTCCCCAAGTCAAAGCAGCCCTTGGTTATGTTCCGATCGCTCTAAATCTGCGTGTTGCTGTGGTCAAGATTGCCAGTACAATTTTGGCGCTGGGCTCGGGACTAGCGCTAGGACGGCAGGGACCAACCGTACAGATTGGGGCTGCGATCGCAGGACAAGTAAGCCAATGGATTCCTACCTCGCCTGAATATCAGCGACAACTGATCGCCGCTGGAGCCGCCGCAGGACTCGCCGCAGGATTTAATGCTCCGATCGCAGGCGTATTATTTGTGATCGAAGAACTGCTGCATGATGTCTCAAGCCTGACTTTAGGAACTGCGATTCTCGCTTCGTTTATTGGCGGTGTCGTTTCTCTGATGTTGTCTGGGCATAGCCTTACCTCAGTTATTCCTGTCATTCAATTCTCCGCCCAAGAGATTCCTTTTCTCCTATTGCTAGGGTTGCTGGTTGGCTGGTTTGCAGCATTCTTTAATCACAGTGTACTCGCCGTGATCAAATGGAATCGCAATTTTTTTAAAATTGGAATAGCATGGCGGATTGCGATCGCAGGTTGTTTGTCGGGAATTGCGATCGCCATATTACCCAATGACTTTCGCGACAGTACAGGCTTGCAGCTATTTTTGGCAATGGGACAATCAGACTGGAAAGTTACCGCAGGAACCTTTGCAGTGCGATTTATCCTCACCCTAATTGCCTGTAGCGCCGAGACTTCTGGAGGATTATTTGTACCTAGCTTGATCTTAGGATCGGCTCTTGGCTCACTGGTGGGGAATTTAGAACATTCGCTACTGGGTGTGGGAACTCTCGCAACCTATGCGCTTTCGGGAATGGGAGCATTTTTTGGGGCAGTCGCCAAAGTACCAATTACTGCCTTTGTGATTGTGTTTGAAATCACGCGAGATTTTAATATTATTCTGCCATTGATGATTACTGGCGTAGTTGCTTATCTCTGTACTGAGAAGTATGCCCCTGGCTCTTTATACACACATTTATTGGAACTAAAAGGCATTCATCTTGAAGCAGAAACTGTCACCGATGGATTATGGGATGGATTGAGAGCCGTGGATGTGATGCAGCGACAGGTGGAAACACTGAGCAGTGACATGATCATCAATGAGACGATACAGACATTTGCGCGATCGCGACATCGTGGCTTTCCTGTCGTTACTGATGGGCATCTAGTCGGCATTATCACGCAAATGGATTTAGTCAAGGCTCAAGAAAGCAAGATATCGGGAGATGTTGCGATCCGCCAAATCATGACCCAAAAGCCGATTACGGTCAGTCCTGAAGAGAGCCTTTCTCAAGTTCTCTATCTACTTTCATATTACAAGCTGTCGCGTTTACCCGTGATCGATCGCGATAAGCTTGTCGGTATTATCACTCGCAGCGATATTCTACGTGCTCAAGCAAAGCGATTGCGGGGAGTTAGTTCCCAAACATCCAAATCTTCCTATCTTGTTTACCAACAGCGCGGAACTGCGACGGGCAAGGGGCGTTTATTACTACCTTTGAGTAATCCTCAAACTGCAATGTATCTGATTGAAATAGCTCTTGCGATCGCAGAAAAGCAAAACTACGAATTAGAATGTCTGCATATTATCTCTATCTCTCCCCATCTCACACCATCAGCAACAGCTGTCGATTTAAATCCTAGTTTAGAACTATTTCAGCAGGTAGCTAATGCTGCCAAGACTAGGAAAGTCTCTCTCCATTCGCAAGTACGTGTCGCCCATGATGAGGGGCAGACTATTTTAGAAGTAGCTAGCGATCGCCAGATTGATTTGTTATTAATTGGCTGGTATGGTAAATCGAAATCTCCCGATCGCATATTTGGGGACACAGTGGATACGGTGGTGAGGCAAGCAAATTGTGATGTAATGCTTGTCAAGTTTAGCGATCGCTTGCAGAAAGTTAATCCATTTAATCAAGAATTCAAGAAGCCAAGTATTTCCTTTAATCGTTGGTTAATCCCGATTGCTGGAGGTCCAAATACTGAGAATGCCTTGCTGCTACTACCTGCACTGATGTCACTTTCTCCTTATCCAGAAGTCTGTCTCTGTCAAATCTTTTCTCCTGTGAATGAAAATCATCAGGCGAGTCAGTTAGAGAAATATGCAGATTCTTTATATAAATCGCTTCGCTTTTCTGTTGGCACGATTCCCATCTGTTCTAAATCAATTGCCGATGCGATTCTCGATCTAGCTAATCAGGAGAGAAGTGATGTCATTATGTTAGGTGCAAGTCGTGAGGGCATTGTGCAGCAGATTATGCATGGGAATATTCCCGATGCGATCGCTCGAAACAGTAACAGAACCATCATCATTTTTCGCAAAGCTTTATAAATCAAAACCCAAATAAAGAAAGGCGGCGCGATGCGCCGCCTTTCTTTATTTGGGTTTTATGTCCTAGGCAAAACTTGCATTGCTATATGATCTCTATTGTCAAATCCTGATTTGTCAGCTATATTACGTCTCAGGTTGAATAAACCTTCGGTGTTAAGCCGAACCACACTTGATAATAAATATTTAGATAACAGGAGGTGATGCCCATGCAATCAGATAGTAGTAACGGTAAACGTATGGGTCTTCAGGTTTCCGAGCTGTGCGCTGGGGCTGTTCTGTAAGTTATTTAGTTAATTATCTCTAGCTTGCTAGCCTAATTTACTAGTAAACCTGAGATCCTTCCAGCAGTTGACTGTGACCTAAAGATCACAAAGTATTCCGAAACAAAAAGACCTAGCCAATGGCTAGGTCTTTTTGTTTTATATCAAACCCTAAAATAAGGTGGCGACGCAAAGCGTCGCCACCCTATTTTAGGGTTTCAGCGTTTCGTGTATCTTTTAGGCACTGGTGAGGAATAAAATCACATCACCTTCCTGCACCACATATTCTTTGCCCTCACTGCGTAGCAATCCCTTAGAACGAGCAGCAGTCATCGAGCCACAATCTACAAGGTCTTTAAAGGCAACAGTTTCTGCTCGAATAAAGGCTTTTTCAAAATCAGAATGAATTACGCCTGCGGCTTGAGGTGCTTTCATGCCTGCATGAATTGTCCATGCACGAGCCTCCTTGGGTCCAACTGTGAAATAGGTGCGTAGTCCTAAGAGGTGATAGGTAGAGCGAATTAAGGATCGTAATCCGCCCTCTTTGACTCCGAGAGATTCCAAAAAGTCTTGACGTTCGTCGTCTGGTAGCTCTAAAAGTTCCGACTCGACTTGAGCAGAGACAATAGTTACTTCCGCATTTTCGGCAGCCGCGATCGCCTTTACCTTCTCGACAAAAGCATTGCCTGTGGCAAGATCATCTTCAGAGACATTGGCGGCATAAATCGTCGGTTTGAGAGTGAGCAACTGCAATACGGAAATTGCTTCTTTTTCTTCATCGGTGAGATTGGCTAGACGCGCAGGTTTGCCAGCATCAAGCGTCTCGCGAACTTTTTCAAGGACTGCTAATTCAATTTTTGCATCAGCATCGGCTCTGGCAGCTTTGCGGGTGCGATCGATGCGGCGATCGACTTGAGATAAATCGGATAGGGCAAGTTCAAGGGTGATGATTTCAATATCACGGGCAGGATCGATCGAGGCCTCAACGTGGATAATGTCGTCATTTTCAAAACAACGCACGACATGGACGATCGCATCGCAGACTCGAATATTTCCTAAAAATTGATTTCCTAGTCCTTCGCCTTTGCTTGCGCCTCTTACCAGTCCCGCAATATCGACAAATTCGACTCTGGTTGGGATAGTTTGTGCAGATTTACCGATTGAGGCGAGAGTATTGAGGCGATCGTCAGGGACGGACACCGAGCCAACGTTGGGTTCAATCGTACAAAAGGGAAAGTTGGCTGCTTCCGCCTTGGCGTTGGCAACTAGGGCATTAAATAACGTAGACTTCCCCACATTGGGTAGTCCGACAATCCCAGCTTTGAGCATGATGGCTATCTAAACGAAAACTTTTTGACATTGTGCCTATAAATTCTGTCATAAAAGTCTCACCAAGTGAGACTTTTACCAAGCCAAACCCAAAAGATGAGAGGCGGCGCGAAGCGCCGCCTCTCATCTTTTGGGTTTATTAGAAATCAGGAATCTCAGTCGCTTTAGCGCTGAGATTGTCAATAGGCTATATTTTAAGTAGCTCGCTGACCTAACACCTTCTAGAAACATTCATGAAACCAATTGTCAGTCTCCTACATACCTCTAGCTACGAAACAGCATCACTGATGAAAGCCCTAGAGGCAGTACTTGCACCCCTAGGAGGCATGTCCAGCATCGTCAAAGCAGGCGATCGCGTTCTCCTCAAGCCCAACTTACTTACAGGATCGCGTCCTACCAAAGAATGCACCACTCGCCCTGAATTGGTGTATTGCGTTGCAAAAATGGTACAGGATGCTGGGGGCAAACCTTTTTTAGGGGATAGTCCTGCTTTTGGAAGTGCCAAAGGCATTGCCAAGGCAAATGGCTTGTTACCACTTGCTGAAGAATTGGGAATCCCGATCATCGAATTTCATGGTAAGCGTTACGCAACTGAAGGCGAAGGTGAGTTACAACATTTGCGGCTGAGTAAAGAGGCAATGGACGCAGATGTCGTGATTAACTTGCCCAAGGTGAAGTCACATATGCAACTGACCCTGACTCTGGGTGTCAAAAATCTCTTTGGCTGCGTACCAGGCAAAATGAAAGCTTGGTGGCATATGGAAGCTGGCAAAGATGTCGAAAGATTCGCGCAAATGCTAATTGAAACTGCAAGAGCTATTAATCCTGAGCTGACGATCCTTGATGGTATCGTCGGACATGAAGGTAATGGACCAAGTGCTGGTGAACCAAAAGATTTAGGGGTTTTAGCGGCTTCCTGTGACGTATTTGCGCTAGATCGCGTTATGGTGGAGATTCTCGGAGTTAAGCCTCTTGATGTACCGACGGTTGCTGCCGCCATTCGCACAGGGCTTTGTAGCGATCTTAATGCGATTGACATCATTGGCGATCAGATCGCTAATTTGCAAAGCAAAGATTGGAAACTACCTGAAACAATGATGGCGATTGACTTTGGAATGCCTAGAGTTTTGAGATCGACCTTTAAACATCTCTATATCAAGTTTATAAAAGAACCGCTCAGTACCTATGCCCGCACTTAAAAGCCCACCGCTAATCCTAGTGGTCGAAGATGCACCTGACAACCAAGTTTTGGTGGAGCAAGTGTTTCAAGATTCAGGCTACCGCGTCACTTGCATCCAAGATGGTCAAGCCGCTCTAGATTGGCTGGAAACTAATCATCCCGATCTGATTTTGCTGGATTTATCTTTACCAGAGATAGATGGCTGGGAAGTTGCTAGACAACTCAAAGCTAGCGATCGCACTTCACAAATCCCAATTATTGCAGTAACAGCTCATGCGATGAAAGGCGACAAAGAATCTGCGATCGCATCAGGTTGTGATGATTATCTGACAAAGCCATTAGACATTGATCTGTTGGAAGCATGTGTCAAGCAATGGTTAGATAAGCGATCGCAATAGGGTGTTGCTCTTTGACACCCTAGGTTTGTGAATGGTTAGCCCAAAACAAAAGCTTATACTTACCTATAACTTAGACTAAGATCTAGGAAGAATTTTAAAATTTCACTTTTATCAAACAGGACTTACGCAAAACGACTTGAAAGCCCTATTCATTGGTAGGGGCAATTCATGAATTGCCCCTACCAATTGTGGTTAGTGCGTAGGTTCTATCAAATTATTAACTCACCAAATTTAGGAAATCTTTTTATGTCTGGTCGCGTTGGAGTAATACTATTAAATTTAGGTGGCCCTGAAAAGTTAGAAGATGTCTATCTTTTCTTGTACAACCTATTCGCCGATCCAGAAATAATTCGCCTCCCATTTCCCTTTTTACAAAAGCCGATCGCCTCACTGATTGCCGCTAGTCGCGCCCCCATCAGTCAAGAAAATTACCGCATGATAGGCGGTGGTTCGCCGTTGCTCCAAATTACGAAAGAGCAAGGTGAAAATATTGAAAATGTTTTGCAGCGTAATGGCATTGATGCCAAGGTTTATGTAGCTATGCGCTACTGGCATCCCTATACCGAAGAGACGATCGCCCAAATCAAACAGGATGGGATTACTCGTCTGGTGGTTTTGCCTTTATATCCTCAATACTCAATAAGTACTAGTGGTTCGAGTATCAAGCAACTCGATGCGCTTTGGGAAAATGATCCTCAACTTCAGGCGATCGAAAAAATTACAATCCAGTCTTGGTACGATCGCACTGGTTACATTCGGGCGATGAATGACCTAATCAATACTAAGTTACAATCTTTTGCCGAACCTGAGAATGTACATATCTTCTTCAGCGCTCATGGTGTGCCAGTAAAATATGTGACCAAATACGGCGATCCCTATCAGTCCGAAATGGAAAACTGTGTTGATGGGATTATGAAAGCGCTCCGTCGCGATTATCAATGCTATAACGCCCATACCCTTGCTTATCAGAGTCGCGTTGGCCCCGTTGAGTGGCTACAACCATATACTGAGGAAGCAATTAAGAATTTGGCTAAGCGCGGTGTTAACGATCTTTTGGTTGTGCCGATTAGTTTTGTATCTGAGCATATTGAGACTTTGCAAGAAATCGATATTGAATATCGAGAAGTGGCTGAAGAAGCTGGTATTCATAACTTCGATCGCGTTCCTGCATTAAATAGCCATCCAGTTTTTATCAATGACCTTGCAGAATTGGTAATGGAATCGCTCGGTACAACTAAAGCTGCCGCGATCGCTGTTTAAGCCCCAAAAAATGAGAGGCGGAGCTTTGCGCCGCCTCTCATTTTTTGGGATATTAAGATTGCAACGGCTTGTGGCACTTGTGCCAATGATGCGCAATGTCAACACGGCGACAAATCCAGACGAGATCGCGGCTTTGCACATAATCCAAAAATCTAGCTAATGCCGCCGCTCTTCCTGGTCTACCAACCAATCGACAATGTAAACCGATACTCATCATTTTTGGTGATGTTTCGCCTTCATCGTAAAGTACATCAAAGGCATCTCGCAAATAGGCAAAGAACTGATCCCCTGAATTAAATCCTTGAGGAGTAGCGAAGCGCATATCGTTATTGTCAAGGGTATAGGGAATAATCAGATGTGGCTTACCATATTCATAATTCCAATAGGGAAGGTCATCGGCATAGCTATCAGAATCATAAAGAAATCCGCCTTCTTCGACCACTAAACGGCGTGTATGCTCGCTTGTGCGCCCTGTATACCAGCCAAGAGGACGTTCACCTGTAACTTGTGTATGAATTGCGATCGCCTTTTGCAGATGCTCGCGCTCTTGTTCGGGCGAAAAATATTTGTAATCAATCCAACGATAACCATGACTAGCAATTTCCCAATCCGCTTCCAGCATGGCTGCCACAGCTTCGGGGTTGCGTGCGAGTGCCATAGCAATACCATAGATAGTTACGGGAATATTGCGATCGCAAAACATCCGATATAACCGCCAAAACCCTGCACGACTTCCATATTCGTAGCAAGATTCCATATTCATATGTCGCAGTCCATGAAAGGGAGCCGCGCCCACAATTTCTGACAGAAAAGTCTCTGATGCACTATCGCCATGCAGGATACAGGTTTCGCCGCCTTCCTCGTAATTAATGACAAACTGGACAGCAACACGGGCGTTATCTTTCCATTTCGCATCGGGAATGAATCTCCCGTAGCCAATCATGTCTCTGGGGTAGGTCATAAGATTTTTAAAAGATCAATAGAATTACTACTCAATTACAAAATGTAGTGGCAATTCATGAATTGCCACTACTAATTATTGACAGCCAAAATCAAACGCCATCTGGCAATTTCGATAATTTCAGCGATCGCTTGTTTTTTCTCAACTTCCAGATTGTTTAGAATCCTTTTTTCAAAAGCTTTGAGGATACTATCTTTGGTATGGTTGCGAACAGCGATGATGAAAGGGAATGCGAACTTGTCTTTATAGGCTTGATTAAGATATTGGAAGCGATCGTATTCTGTGGCGGAGAGTTGATCGAGTCCGACGGTAGATTGCTCCTGTACTGAGGCTTCTGCCATTTTGAACTTACTGCCAAGATCGGGGTGAGCGCAGATTAGTTTTAATTGGGCATCATCGCTCATTTTTAAAACGATCGCTGCCATCACTTGATGTAAATTCTGAACATCGGCAAAAGGCTGCGATCGCCATGCTTCGGCTGCTATTTCTGGTGTATGTTCAAAGATAGAACCAATGGCTACTATAAATTCTGATTGGCTCATCTGGTCGAGCATAGTAATCGTATAACTCAATGTAATGGCCCTCCATTAATAATTTTAGCGATCGCTTTGGTTACATCCAATGGATCTTCTTGAGAGAGCTGGTCATACCACTTTTGGGTGATATCAGGATCTTTGCCGTGAATTGTTTCGGCACGATTTCGGGCTTTATTGACAATTTCGGTGGTGCGGACTTTGCGTTCAGTTTCGTAGCGTCTTAGCGCGTCGGGAACACTTAAGTTTGTGGATGCTAAATAATTGGCTAACACCCATCCATCCTCGATCGCTTGACATCCACCTTGACCAAGATCAGGACAAGTGGCATGGGCGGCATCACCGAGCAGAGCTACTCTGCCTTTGACCATCTTTTCAATTGGACCGACATCATGAATTTCTAGACGAGCTACAGATTCAGGCTCGATACGATCGATTAGTAACTGCACAGGCTCTGCCCAGCCTTGGAAATGTTGCTTCAATTCGCTTTTGTAATTAGCGCAATCGTTAACAGTTCCCAGTGGTAATGGGACATCGAAAAAGAAATAGAAGCGATCGCCTGCTAAGGGCATCATCGAAGCACGTTTATGTTCGCCCACATAAATTGACCAAGTATCTGCTGCGGCGAGATCGGTACTAATAGGAACTAGCCCATTCCAGTTAACATAGCCAGCATATTTAGGTTCTACAGATTCGTTGAGAATATACTGCCGCAAGAGAGAACGCACCCCATCTGCGGCTACCAATAGATCGCCCGTGGCTGTGCTGCCATCTTCAAATTTTGCCGTGACATCACGAAAGCTCTCCATGATACCGATGCATTTAGCCCCAAGTGTTAGCTTGCCACCCACAGATTGAAAGGCTTCTAGTAGGACATTTTGTAAATCT
Organism: Pseudanabaena sp. lw0831; assembly: GCF_016584665.1. Taxonomy (GTDB): domain Bacteria; phylum Cyanobacteriota; class Cyanobacteriia; order Pseudanabaenales; family Pseudanabaenaceae; genus Pseudanabaena. The sequence continues at coordinate 2,386 of NZ_BBJB01000069.1, read as the reverse complement.
CTTCTAGCTACAGGATAAGGACGTTGCCCAACTTCTTCAACTAATGGTTGCAATGAAATATGATTAAGAACATTTCCTGAAAGATGGCGATACTCCATGTAATGCATCTGTCCGCCGATCGCAGCTAACTTTTGGCTGAGACCAAGACGATTGAGGACTTTTACTCCATTTGACCAGAGCGATATCCCTGAGCCGATCGGACGCAAATCCCGCACCCGATCGTAAATTTCTACTTCATAACCAGCTTGTCGCAAGGCAATTCCTGTAGTAAGCCCACCAATACCCGCACCGATGACAATTGCTTTTAAGCCATACATCGCAACAAACCCATATACTTTGCATACAGTATACACTTACAGCATTTTAAAGTTATGAAACTACGATACTGTTGTGTTAAATGTGATCGCGAATACAGATAAGATTGTGAAGTTCTTCAGCAATCAACCCTATGGATTTCAAAAGCATTATTCGTGATATTCCTGATTTTCCACAGCAAGGCATCATGTTTCGAGATATTACGCCGTTGTTAGCACATCCTCAGGGGCTGACAGAAGTTATCCAAGGCTTTAAAACAAAATTTGTAGAACTGAATATTGGGGCGATCGATTGTATTATCGGCATTGAATCACGAGGCTTTATCCTTGGCGCACCACTAGCGATGGCTTTAGGTTGTAGCTTTGTGCCAGTCCGTAAACCTAAAAAATTACCATCAGCAGTATTTCGGATTGAATACGCTTTGGAATATGGAACTGATACCTTAGAGATGCATCAAGATGCGATCGCCGCAGGTGAGAGAGTAATCATCATCGATGATGTGATCGCTACAGGCGGAACGGCTGCTGCTGCCGCCAAACTGGTTGAGCAATCAGGCGCAGAACTAATTGGCTATGGATTTTTAATTGAGCTAGATTTTCTCAATGGCAGAAAAGCATTACCAGAAGTGCCGATTGTTTCCTTAGTAAATTATTAGGTAGCTAAGCATCAAAAAGCCGAAGATGCAGCGTTTAAGATCCCCGACTTTTTCTTTGCAATCTATAGATTAGTTCTGCTTCACCAAAAAAGTCTGGGATCTGGGCAATTACAGTTTTCTTTTTGCCGAACTACTGATGGCGATCGCAAAGCAGCACTTTCAAAAAGTCTCTTGATTTGGATTTGAGCGCAAAGCGCTATAAGTAAAATTTAAAAGTTGGTGTAGACTGCTCTAATAAATTTTTAACAATAATTTCTCATGGATATCATTACACCGCTTGTGAGTTTTCTGGCTCCTTATTTGCCTACGCTGTTGGGGTTAGGGAAGAAAGCCTTGGACAAAGGGGCTGAGAAGTTGGGTGAAAAAGGGGCTGAAGAAATTTTTAAGAAGCTATCGCCTCATTTGGAGACTAAACCCAGTGCAAAGGAGGCGATAGTTTATGTTGCGGAAAATCCTGATGATGCGGATGGGCTGGGGCAGTTGCGGCTGCAATTAAAGAAAATTCTGGAGGCTCCAGAGAATGCGGTTTTGAAGGCGGAAATTGCGAAGATTTTGGAAGGAGAAGAGGCAACGGAGAATGGCAAATTCAATATTAATGCTCAGGGTGCGAATATTGGGGTAATCGGCGATCGCGCCAAGATTGACAATATGAATTTTGGAAGCAAACCCTAAATTTGCACCTTTTTGTTGTGTTCGTTCTTTTTGGTCGTTAAGGACTGATCTCTAAACCGATGAGTGAATCTCAACATAGTGTTAATGCTCAAGGTGCGAATATTGGGGTAATTGGCAACGATGCCCAAGTTACCCAAAATTTCACGCAAAATATTTATCTGCAATCGGTTGATTATCAAAGATTGGTGGAGACGAGTCGGGAGACTCAGGAAAGTTTGGAAGAAGCGTCTAAACCAGAAAGGGGTTTAAAACTTGCGAGAAACCTGCAAGAACTGGAGGGGCAGTTAGAAGAAATTAAGGGTAACGTTTTTAAGTTATATGAAACTTTTACTAAGATTGAGATTAATACGGAACGGTTAAGGCTAGCTAGGGCGCACTTTGATCGCGGGGAATTTCGAGAGGCGGATGCGGTGCTGAAGACGGAGGAGATGCTTGAGGATTTCGATAAGCTGATCGAGAGGGAGCGGCAACTGGATCGCCAAAGGGAAAATGTACGGGACAGTAGAGAGCAGATCGCGAACGAGTTTTTAATTAAGGCACGGCTATGGGCAACTTTTTATGACCAACCGAACCGTTTAGAGCAAACTTGCGAATATTTTGAAGAGGCTTTACGGGCGGCGCGGACGGGGGAAAACCTGTTTGAATATGCAGCATTTTTGCAAGAGCATTATAAGCTCAAGCAAGCGGAGCAACTATATCAGGAGGCTCTAGAGATCAGACGCGAATTGGCAAAGCAGAATCCTG
>NZ_BBJB01000068.1 GCF_016584665.1 Pseudanabaena sp. lw0831 | reverse complement strand
GGCTCAATAGGCGATTCGGGGAGGTAAGGAAAGTAGGGAGTCCAGCAAAGTACTCAGCAAAGCTTTACCCCTCGTCTTAGCATTATGGACAAACTCAAAGAAGCTCAAATACAAAGGTAGCTTTTCTTGAGATATACCGCGATGAGGTCGTAGCCAAGAGCGCAAAAGCGACCAAAAGCCTTCCATCGTATTGACATGAACTTCACAAAAGCCATCATCATCTTCATCTCTGGCATATTCTCCCGCACCATGACAAACAGATTTGTGAGCATAGCCCCAATCTTGTAAAGGGTTGTAGATAGCATATTCGTCAGTGTAAACCATAGTACCAAGAGTAATCGTAGCTTTAATCAGAGGCTCAATAGTTCGTTGTTGCACGTTTTCTAACATGCGAATTACCACTTCACCACCGCGCTGAATCATGCCGAAGATGGGTGGTTTTTCTTTTTCAAGTGTGTCCCCCGCCCCCGAACCCCCTTGAGGCGATTACGCCTTCCTTTGCGCCCTTTTTTTTAACTTCTTCGGGTTTGCCTTTGTGTCCTGCTGTCACATATACCTCGTCACACTCGACTGAGCCAGATAAGTTTACTTCAGGCTTGCCTTGGTCAATACCTTCTCGCAATTGGGTGGTCATATCTTGCACCACATCCTTGTCTAGGTCTAGTTCTTGGGCAATTTGTCGATTCGAGAGATTTAATCCCATCAAATACAGACACAATATCCACATCCGTAGTGGTTGATGATGTCCTGCGAATATTGTGTCGGTTAGATCGTCAAAGTTGGCATTGCAAGTTTTACACTGGTAACGTTGGCGGGCAGGTTGCGTTTCATCTTTCCCACGCTTGATCACCTCTGAGCTTTTACATTTTGGACAGCATACTCCTCTTGTCCATCGCGTCTGACGCACTGTTTCGTAACATTTTTCATCATCGATTAGATGGGTTAAGTTCACACTCAGCATAGTGATCGCTTCTTTTGGTTTTCGCTACAATATTATCAATTTATTCCTTTCTTTCACCTCCCCGAAATACCTATTGAGCCAAGTTTTTATGGAGCGAATTTGCACAATGTAAAGCGATCATCGCGATCGCTAATGGCAGCATTAACAAAGGAATAATGCCTAAGCCAGACCAACTGGCAATCCAGCCCACACCAGAGGGAATCAGCGCTGCTCCGACACTTGCAGCACTGGTAGCAAAGCTGACGGCGGCAGGGACTAAACTTTCGGGTAACTGTTTGGGAATTAGCCAGATAGTAGCAGGAAATATCGGCGCAAGGGCAAAACCAATCATCGGTAAACTAATCCATTGCTCAGGCAATTGCCACCAAGCTAACAGTCCGATCATTAGCAGGGCGAGGGACATACTGATCGTTTTTACGGCTCCTAGCGATCGCAGAAAATAGCCGAGAAGAAACCGACCGACGGTTAAGCCTAACCAGTAAGCGCTAACGCTATATCCTGAGACTAATGCAGGGATTTGGCGATCGCTGACTTGGACAATATAAGCCCAGTTACTAATCGAAGCTTCTAAACCGACATAGATTAGTAGCATTAATCCCGTGAGTAACACTAAGGGAATTTGCAGCGATCGCCCCAAATTTTGCCAAGCAAGAGAATGGGATAAGGCTTTGCTTCTAGTCATGGATGGATAGCGATAAATAATTGCTGCAAATACACTCACCATTAATAAGCTGACGATCGCTGCTAATACTCCATAGACCTGTCGCCAGTTAATGCCAATAGCTAATAAAGTAGTAGCGATCGCTGCCCCTGAGAGCGCCCCAATACCATAGAATCCATGTAGCAATCCAATTAAATGTGTGCTGCGATCGTCCTGCGCGATCGCAGTATTAATACCCGCGTCAATCAGTCCAACCCCCAAACCAAAGAGAGTTCCCGCCGCAACCATTAGCAACCAAGCGGGCGATAAAGCATAGATGACTAGTGCCATTGTCAGCATACTGGCGGCAAAGAAAAGCATTCTTCCTAATCCCAGACGGCTATTGACAACACTACTGGTTAATGCGGCAAGAATATAGCCGCTAATCTGACTGACAAATAGAAGTGTTACTGTGGCTGGGTTAAGATTGTATTCCAGCAAAATGGAAGGAAGTAAAACTCCTAAACCAGCTTCCGCAAGACCAATCGCAATGAAGGCGTAAAAGGAAATTGCTACGCCAATCCAGAGTGGAGGTGAGGGCTTGGTAGAAATCATAGTGTATTTCCTAGATCGCTACGATCGAATTGAGTAAGAGCAACGGCAATTAATAACAACACAATTGCCACAATTCTCGAAGGACTAATGGGATGCGGTGTCACTCCAAACCAGCCCCATTGATCGATCAAGAGAGAACCAGTCATTTGACTACATACCACAGCTAGAGCCGCTGTTGTTAGTCCCAATTTGGGGATAATAATCGTGTTTAAGGTCACATAGACAGCACCGAGTAAACCGCTTAAAAACGCCCACCAAGGAACTTGAGTCAGCCGATCCAGACTTTGAGAACCAAAAGTTCCCAATAGAATTAGGAGAGTCAGAGTCAGCGAACCAACTATAAAATTGATCGTCGCAGCCCCAATAGAAGACTGTAAAGCTTTTCGCAATCGAGTATTCGCGGTTGCACCGATCGCTAAAAAGCTACCTCCCGAACCCGCACCAATCAAAGCAATGAGCATATCCATAATATTTACCTAAATTGAGAATTTTCTAGATCCCCCCCAGCCCCCCTTAAAAGGGGAGAATTTTCTTCTTCCCCCTTTTTAAGGGGGATTGAGGGGGATCTCTTAGAGGTTTTAACCGCAGAAAATAATTCTTAGACGGTTTCTAAGATTGCGCGAGAAAGAAGATAGCGACGATTAGCAAACCGATCGCAAAGCGACGATTGCGGGTAAGACGATGTTTGGGTAAGTCTAACCAACCATGATGATCGACGATGATGCCAGCGAGGGACTGTCCTCCGACCACTAATCCCAAGGTTAGCGTAGTCCCTAGCACCGAGGTGAAGTAAGTACTAGAACAGATATACCAAGTGCCTAGCACGCCACCGATCAGACTCCATTTAGGGGCTTTCGCGATCGCCGACCAATCAGGATGACCGAATTTTTGCGTTGCGATTAGTACAAATAAAACTAATGTGCCAACTATATAGGAAATGTCTGCCGCTAAAGGAACAGAATTTAGCGATCGCGCTAATTGGGCGTTGCAACTAGCTTGAATGGGCAGAAGTACGCCACTCAAGAGCGCGAGTAGTAAATACAAATAGATTTGATATCGCGATGCGATCGAATGTAGGTGTTTCAAAGCGAGGGAAGTCATGGCAAAACAAGGGTAAATATGTGAGGTGGAATGGATAGAAGCCTTGTTCTGAAAACTGAGCGATGGTCTAAGGATCGATGAACTGAGGATCAAGAGGCGATCGCAAATAACTAAAAATAACTTCGACATCATTTATCTCTATATCAAGATAAATGATGTCGAGATAATTGTCAACTATCTCGACATCAAGATATAATTGCGCCTATGGAACAGGATAAAATCGATTACATTTTCGAGCAATGGCGACAGGAATCGCCGCAATTAGACACTTCTCCACTGGGCATAGTTGGGCGAGTGCTAAGGATTGCTCGTCTGCTCGAAAAACATCGCGAAACCGTATTGGCAGAATATGGTTTGAGTGTTTGGTCGTTTGATGTTGTAACTACGCTGCGGCGGCAGGGCAAGCCCTATCAACTCAAGCCCACAGACTTGTATAGTTTGCTCATGCTCTCGTCAGGGGCAACGACTAATCGCATTGATCGCTTAGAACAGGATGGCATTGTCATCCGCCTCCGCGATCCTGACGATCGCCGCAGTGTGATTGTGCAACTGACATCTAAAGGTGTTCAGTTAGCCGATTTAGTAATTCCGATATTATTGAAAAGTGAACAGGATTTACTCAGTCAGTTTGCTAATCCTAATGAAAGGGAAACCTTTATAGCAATGCTACGGCGATTGCTCGTATCCCTTGACAACAAACTGGAATAGCTTCAGTTATTCTACTTGTGGAAAATCTTTTACCATTCCTCATAAAGTTTCCTAGCATGAATCATAATTTCTTCGTTGGGTAAGCGAATCTTCGCAGGCTGGCGCGGATAAGAAGTTGCGATCGCACTTGAATCCTGTTCCACGATTGTAGCCACGGCACTCAAGATTGACCGATGCAAAAGCGGCTTATACATCTTCCTCTTGAATCTCACATAGACCAGCACAAAAGTTTTTGTCTGGGTCGCAGTTTCAGGATACAGAACATGTACCTGTAGAAGTTCGCCCCAAGGGAACTCAGTTCTAAAGGTAGTTAGAGATGGAAAAGCATACTCCAAAATCCCTGTGTAGGTTTTAGGAGCTAGCAGAATTGCGGGATTACGGCGAATATCGGCAAAGGTAACATCGGCGCGATCGAGTTCTTGGACAACCTTAGCCCAATAGCCATTCTGCTCAAACAAGGGAATGCGATTGGCTTTAATCCCAAATAACTCGCGATGCGTACCATTCTGATGGTTGTAATCGAAGTTAATTAGCAGATTATGCAAAAACTCCCCTTGGATACTCGATTCTCCCGCAGCACCCAAAAAAGTCATGCGATCGCTCAATTTTTCGATTAAGTCAGGCACAGGAATTTTGGCTTCCATATTTCCATAAGTCCAAATGCAGTCGCCTTTGACCTCTAGCTTTAAAGGAGTTGTGAGAGGCTGTGCAGATTCTTTCCCAGCTTGATATAGCCGTCCCTGTCCGTCAAATGCCAAGGCATGAAACGGACAGATAATTCGCTCTTCACAAATCCAACCATTCGATAATGGAGCCTGCATATGAGGACAGATGTTATTGAGGGCAAATACTTCTCCCTGCTGATTTTGCCAGAGAACATAATCCTGACCATTCAGAGAAACTTTATAGGGGCTGTCAATTCCCAACATTGAGCGATGGGCAATCAACCAAGGTGCGCCAAGCAAGATCGGTGACATAGGTAAAATGTGATAGATTATTCATGTTCAATGCTCAAAATACGACAAAGCTTTCATGTTTGTCAAGAGTGTTTTTCTAGCAAATTTTTCTAGTAACTTATGACAGAATCGCAGCCCCTCAAAACACAACTCCGCCGCAAACCTCAACAAAAACGTAGCCAGCAACGGGTTGAACAAATCTTAAAATCCGCCGCAGAGGTGTTTGATGATGTTGGCTACGAAGCCGCCACAACGCATATGATTGCCGCAAGATCAGAGACTGCAATCGGCTCTCTATACCAGTTTTTCCCCGATAAGCTAGCCATATTTCATTCCCTAGAATCGCGTTACATGGAGCGCGTCATGGAAATTAATGGGGCGCTTTTGCAATCTGCTGATCCGCAACGTCCATTTGCTGAATTTATGGATCGGATGGTCGAGGCTCATGTTACTTATTTTCAGGATCCGATGCCCCGTGTCGTCTATCTTCAGTATTTTGTTGCGCCCCAGATATTTATACTTTTTAATGAAAACTTTAATCAACGGTTGATTCAGCAGTTTGGCGCTCTTTTGCAACGTTGGAATCCAGAACTGACGGCTGAAAAAAGTGAGCGTCTTGCGGAGACTGTTAACCAGTGCTATAACGCTCTGCTACTGCAAGCTTTGAGGGGCGAAGAGAGCAAGCAACAAGCTCGTTATGAGGAACTCAAAGCTTTGGTGGTCGCCTACCTCACCCCTCATCTAGAGCCAACAGTAGAGAAAGTAATGAAAATAATGAAATGTCCGCACTGTCATTCCTCCTGCTTATCTAAAAACGGGCATCGTCACAACAAGCAACGCTATCTCTGCAAGGATTGTGGAAGACAGTTCTTAGAACGCGATCGCGAATATTAAAGCCGCCGCCGCTATCGCGATCTAGAAAGCTAATTTTGCAGGATGATTGCTCGCTCTTAAACCACTTTTCCAAAGTACCCAAGTAATGAGAGTCATTAAAAATAATCATAAGAGGAGCTCTTCCGTTGCAGGATGGTGAGTTGTAGTGATGGTTAATAGCAAGGGCTTGAAATATGTGAGGGTTGATCAGATCACAAAAGTTCAACTTTTCCTAATCCTTGACGTAAGATCTGCGGATGGAGATCATCGGTTAAATCAAGAATTGTGGATACTTCGTAGGTGTAGTCAGAATCATCATCAATGATCAAATCGACTAATTTATAGAAGTAATCAAATAATTCCATTTTAGATGATTCACTAACATTCCGCTGTTTCCCATTCTGACTGTGATAATTAAAATCATCTTCATTAATATCATCTTCCACTAGATTCGCAGATGTGGAAATGATCGGATTTCCTAGCGCTTCAATAATCGTCTGTGATACGCCATGATTGGGAACTCGAATCCCTGTAGTTTTACGCTTGGGGTTTAGCACCAATTTTGGCACAAGCTTAGTAGCTGGCAGAATGAATGTAAAAGGTCCTGGCACAAGACTTTTCATGAGACGATAGTTAACATTGGTCACATCTGCATATTCCGCAATATTAGAAAGAGAAGAACAGAGGAAAGTAAGTGGTTTGTCGTTGGACATTTGCTTAAGTTGCCGTACACGTTGCACAGCGGATTTGGACATTAGATCACAACCGATCGCATAGACGGTATCCGTAGGATAGAGCATGACCGCGCCATCGCGTAAAGCCGATACGATTTGGGCGATCGCGCGTGGTTGTGGATTGTCTGGATGCAGTTTGTGAATCGTAGCCATGGTTGCGTCTCGCGCTAAATTTTTTAAAACAGCACGCTGAGCGTGCTTCCATTTAAAGATATTCTTTGTTCATCAGAGGTTGTAGCACTTCAGGAATTAAGATGCGTCCGTCAGGTTGCTGATAGTTTTCGAGAATGGCGGACATGGTGCGTCCGACGGCTAAGCCTGAACCATTGAGGGTGTGCAGAAACTCGGTTCCTTTCTTGCCCTTACTCTTAAAGCGAATATTGGCCCGACGAGCCTGAAAATCATGGAAATTCGAGCAGCTAGAAATTTCGCGATAGGTATTTGCGGTCGGTAGCCAGACTTCGAGGTCGTAGCATTTTGCCGCACCAAAGCCAATATCGCCTGTGCAAAGTTCAACGACACGATAGGGAAGTTTTAAGGCTTGCAAAATCGATTCGGCATCGCGTACTAGTTTCTCATGCTCCTCGGCAGAGTTTTCGGGAAGGACAAATTTCACGAGTTCAACTTTGTTGAACTGATGTAAGCGAATTAAGCCTCTAGTATCGCGTCCATAACTACCCGCTTCACGACGGAAACAAGGGGTATAGGCGCAATGATGAACTGGTAGATTCTCACCATCAAAGATTTCATCTCGATATAGATTCGTAATCGGAACTTCGGCAGTGGGAATTAGCCAGAGTTCGTCTTCTGCGCATTTAAATAGGTCTTCGGCAAACTTCGGTAATTGCCCAGTGCCCGTCATGCTTGCCGTATTCACCAATAGCGGTGGTGCAACTTCGACATAACCATTGGCAGTATGGGTATTCAGCATGAACTGAATTAAGGCGCGTTCTAGGGCTGCTCCTGCACCAATTAAGTTAACAAAGCGAGCTTGAGCAATTTTGACTGCACGTTCAAAGTTGAGAATGCCTAATTTTTCGCCGATTTCCCAGTGAGGCAAAATATCGGTGCGATCGCTTTTATATTCATCCCCCCAATGTCGCACTTCGACATTTTCGGTTTCATTCGCACCAATGGGAGTTGTTTCGCTAGGCAAATTTGGCAAAGTCATTAAAATGGCATTGCTTTCTTCTCGGAGCGCTCTTTCTTTAGGTTCTAGTTCCGCTAGTTGCTGTTTGACTTCAGGCGATCGCGCTTTTAATGCTTGGATTTCTGATTCTGGCGCACCAGATTTCATTTTGATGCCAACTTGCTTACCGATGTCATTGCTTTCGGCTTGCAAATGCGATCGCTGAGTTTCAAGTGCACGGACTTCTTGCTCTAGTTCGACCAATCTACTAATGTCGTAACCTTTGCCTCGACTATTGAGGCGAGCTTGCACCTGTTCGGGCTGCGATCGCACGAGCTTAATGTCTAACACGGACTTTTATCTAACCTAAACGCATTTCAGAGCATCATACAGCGCTTTGCGCCCAAAAACAAAGTGTGAGTTGCCCGCGTAGCGGGCGACTCACACTTTGTTTTTGGGTTATTTTAGAGCCTTTACGCCAACAATGAGCCCTTGGCAAACATTAGTGAGAAATTCTAAATCTAGGGTTTCTAGGCGATCGCTACTTTTATGATAATGAGGATTTCGCATATTCGCAGTATCAGTAACCATTAGAGCTTTGTAACCAGCATCCCAAAAAGGAGCATGATCGCTACGGCGAGTATCGGGAATTGCTAAGCCTCGCCAACCTGCGGGAAGCCATTCACAAGGCACAGTTGATTTCATATGATGTTGTAAATGGATGAGATCGGGAATTGTCGGTATACTCCCGATCAAGCCAATAAAATCACCAGTGTTAGGATAGAACTTGTCTAAACCTGCGGGATAATGTTGCGAATTTGGACTGCGATCGCAATATCCCAACATCTCTAAAGAAATCATCAGCCGCAATTTTTGTTTTTCATTCTTAAGCTTTTGCGAATATGCAGCACTTCCACATAAGCCATATTCTTCCATATCAAAAGCGATTAGCTGAATCGGATATTTAATAGGGTTTGCCGAGAAATATTCAGCAAGTTCGAGCAGTACGGCAACACCTGATCCATTGTCATCTGCACCTACACAACCAGCAACCGTATCGTAATGTGCGCCAATGATAATTGGCGATCGCTGCTTCTGGGTAAGAGCGGCAATATTGAGAATTAAGTTCTGATGCTTACTACCATTGACTTCAAACTCATGGATGACTACTTCACCGAATTTCGCAAAATGAGATCGGATATATTCCCTAGCAAATAAATGTCCAGCCGAAGCATAGTAAGGATTACGCTCTACAACTAATTTTTCAAGATATTCAAGTAATCGACTTTGGAGATTTTTCATTCCCAAATCCTTTGCACCGCATACAAATCAAACTTTAGATCGCGACTTGCGATCAGGAGATTTCGATCAATAGCTTGCGCGATCAACATTCGATCAAAAGGATCTTTATGATTGCTATGAATGGGTAAATTGCTGAGATGTACTGTAGCAATTATAGAGATAGGTAACAGTATTAATCTCGTATTATTAAGACTAGCCTCAAGATCATTAAAATTCTTTTCCAAAGTGATTTTCCCTATATTTACCTTGATCGCTATTTCCCAAAGGCTAACGATACTTACAAATACTTGGTCAGCATTATCAATAACCTCTCGTAAAGTGACTGGTAAATTTGTATTACCCTCCAAAAGCCAAATAAAAGTATGTGTACCCAGCAGAATAGGACTCATTACATATACTCCGCAAACTCTTCCAATGGCTCATCAAAATCATCAGGTAAGGGCAGAACAAAAGTTCCTTTCATACAACCAAACAACGTTTTTTTTTCTGCCATCTTTGCTTCAGATATATCTACATCGACTAGATTAGTAGAATCATTTCCCTCTGTATTTTTGTATAATAAATATTCTGCATAGTGCAGAACCTCAATTTTGAGAGAATCTGGCATACTTGCAAAAACTTTTAATACTTCTTCGTCCAAAGAAACCGTTTTGCTAGATTCCTGAGTCTTTTCAATAGTTTGTACCATTACTTTTGCTTCCTATTGACTTTAACTAAACTAAAAATATTATAGCAACATCAGTTTTGATATCAAACTCATTCTCAGTCGTATCACCAATGATGAATATCACCTCATCTCAACCTGATTATAATGGCTCTTTCTCATTTTGCCAGTTGGCTCGAATTATCTTGATTTCATCGTAGCTATATTCCTCACGTAAATGATCAAAGAGATTTCGTAAGCTATCACCACCGATCGCATCTAGCGCTTCATAAATTACGGTTTGACGCTCTGGAGCAACAAGGCGATCGCAGTTAATCGCATAGCCAGCTTCAATTAATTGGACTAGATGTGTCCAAACAGTTGCGGGTTTAAGTCCGCGATCGCGAGCTATTTCATCAATATCTAAGCCGTTTTCATACATCGCTAAAGTTTCGCGTTGTGTACTTGCTTTCGATAATTTTGATTTTGGCGTGGCTTCCTGTTTGACTCTGGAGGGAGTTGATTCAGTGATTTCCGCAGGAGGATATTTGAGATGATGTTCGAGAATAATTGCGATAAAATCATCGGCATATTGTTCTAATTTCTTTGCCCCAACTCCTGACAGCTTCGCGAAATCCTTGCGATCAGTTGGTTGCTGTTCTGCCATTTGATTGAGCGTGGCATTACTAAAAATTACATAGGGCGGGACTTCCTGCTCATCTGCTAGATTTTTGCGTAACAGCCGTAATCTCTCAAAGAGAATATCCATATCAACAGGTCTTTCTCTTGCCTCTTCCCGATCAATTCCTTTTGCAGGCTCAGCATCACGTTCTATTGGTAATAGCACATTACGCTGGTTTCGCATTACTTCCCAACTGCGATCGTTGAGCTTGAGAATGCCGTAGCCATCAGTAGTTTGGGTGAGAAAACCTTGATGAGTTAGCGATCGCGCCAGTTGTCGCCATTCATCTAGACTGCGATCTTTACCAATGCCATAGGTCGATAGGTTCTCATGTCCATGCTGTAGAACTTTCTCTTTGCGCGAACCTCTCAATACATCAATTACATGCCCTGCTCCAAATCGCTCCTTTGTCCTAGCTACGCAGGATAAGAATTTTTGCGACTCAACTGTCCAATCTTCCATTGGCTTCGGGGAAAGACAGTTATCACAGTTTCCGCAATCACCTTGAAAATGTTCACCGAAGTAACGAAGCAGAATCGTGCGACGACAGGCAACACCTTCAGCATAGTCCACCACCTGACGTAATTGCTGCTGAGCGATCCTCTGTTCTGCTTCCAATGGTTCATTGGTTTGAGGATCGACTTTTTGAGCAATGAGAAACTTGATCGTTTCTAAATCTCCATAGCCTAGAAATAAGGTGCAGTGAGAATCTTCGCCATCTCGTCCAGCTCGTCCTGATTCTTGATAATATCCTTCAATATTTTTGGGCAAATCATAATGAATCACAAACCGCACATCAGGTTTATTAATGCCCATTCCAAAGGCAACTGTCGCCACCATTACCTGCACATCGTCCCGAATCCAGCGAGTTTGATTTTCTTCCCGTTCTTTATTGCCTAATCCTGCATGATAGGGAATTGCTTCGATGCCATCTTCTCTCAGGCGACTGGCTATTTCATCCACACGTTTACGACTGAGGCAATAGACTATGCCCGATCCTTGTAGTCGCTTGATTTGCTGCAAGAGGTTTACATAGGTTTGCTCTATACCTTGTTTGGGAACAACTTCATAGTAGAGATTAGACCGATTGAAGCTTGCCACATGAATATATGGCTGCTTCAGTTGCAATTGCTGACTAATATCTTCGCGCACTCGCTCCGTAGCTGTAGCCGTCAAGCCAATCACGGGTACATCGGGATGGAGTTGGCGAATTCGACTCAACTGGCGATATTCTGGACGAAAATCATGTCCCCATTCCGAAACACAGTGAGCCTCATCTACCGCAAATCCTGCGATACCCATTTTTCCTTTAATGATATTCAGGAATTCGAGAAACTGCTCAGCAAATAAGCGCTCAGGTGCAACATAAACTAATTTGATCGCGCCATTTAGGATTGCTTGCGATCGCTGAGTGCTTTCTCTATTCGTCAGCGTACTGTTGAGAAATGTCGCGCCGATACCGTTTTCTTTGAGTGCCGTAACTTGATCTTGCATTAGCGCAATCAAAGGAGACACGACTATCGTTACCCCAGTCTTGAGCAATGCTGGCAACTGAAAACAAATCGATTTACCGCCGCCTGTGGGCATAATCGCCAAGGTGTCGCGCCCTGCCATGCTTGCTTCAATAATCTCGCGCTGCCCTGCCCGAAAGGATTCATATCCAAAATATTGCTTCAGCGCCTGCTGCAAAGAATTACTGTTTGACATAGCTGTTTTTCAGGTTAGTAAGTTTCAGGCAAGGGGCTTAAGCCCCTTTTTCTATTAGAGTACAAATGACAACTATTGATCCTCTTCTGTGATTTGTAAGCGAATAGTCCGTCCTGACTGATCGTTGCCAATTTGGACAGTGACATTTTGGCTAGCTAATGAATCAAGAGAATTAAGTAGATCCAGCAAATTTGGTGTGCTTGCACCCGACTCAACATATAGCTGATCGGCGGATGTAGAGACACGCTTCCAGATACCGTAGAGTTTAGCGATCGCCTGTTCGAGTTGTGAGGCTTGGCTGACCAGATCGGAGGCAAGCTTGAGGCATCCAAGTCTTAGGGCTTCCTCAAGTGCATGATCGATGTTAACAGAACGGTTTGCGATCGCTTGTACTTGACTCGTATTGGTGAGATATTTGGTTAACCTTTGAGCATCAGCAGTAACCAGCTTAATATTATCGAGATCGGAGGCATCGGCGATCGCCTGTTTCAATGGAGTTTGATAAGCTTCAGGCAACTTGTCGATTTCGCGAACTAGGGGTGCGACATAACGGGTAGGAATCGTGTGAGCGGCAATCTTCTCCTTTAAATCATCGGGAAGATGGTCAGAACTCATCGATGTCCATTCATCGGAGAGTTGTCGAACTTCGCGTCTAGTAATCTTTTCTCCATTTCTAGCTGCATCGACAATCAACTGCTGCACTTCTGAGGAAGCTTGAGCAGTTTCTAAGAAAGCTCTCTTACTAAATTGACGAATATCATCAGCATCTAATTGACCATCCGCCATTAAAGTATCAGCACTATTGGCGAGTTGAATCCATGAATAAGCCTGAGATTTACTGATTTCTCGCTCTTGCAGCCATTTTAAGAAACCCGTACCACGTCCCTCTCCATTTGCTTTCTCGCGATCGCGTACAGTTCGCAAGATTCGCCCCCGCCAAATATCTGTCTGCAAATCGAAGCGATCGCATACTTGCCAAGCTAGATCGACTTCGGCAAGAAATTGACCTTCAGCCAACCCTTCATCATTGGGGTCGGGTAAGGAAAGCGAAAAATCTGTCAGATCGAGATTTGCTAAAGCTTCATTGGGAATAGATTCGACGGAAATAGATTCGAGGAGAGATTCACTCACGGACACAGACAACCTTTGAATTAATGACTTTGGGGCATAGGCAACATGAAAGTTGCCCATCTAATATACTAACGGATAGAAAATAAATAACTTGTGTAAATAAAACCCAAAACTGTTGGGGCGGG
>NZ_BBJB01000067.1 GCF_016584665.1 Pseudanabaena sp. lw0831 | reverse complement strand
AAGCCCGCCCCAACAGTTTTGGGTTTTATTAAATTTTCATTCCTAACGAATCTGAAAATTTATAAATAGGCAGCTTAAAAAAGTTAGCTGAGCCGTGAGTAAAAACATATAGATCACGGCGCGTTTTTTGAAAATAGTTAAGATCAAGCCGATCGCCTTGAGATCGATTGTTGGACCAAAAACGAGAAATGCTAGTAGTGATCCGCCCGTAAAAGTGGAGGCAAAGGACAGAGCAAAAAATGAATCCACAGTCGAGCAAATCGAAACGATTGCCGCCAAGATCATCATTGCGACAATTGAGCTAACTGGCCCCTGCCCCAAACCCAGAATGATATCGCGGGGAACCCATACCTGAATTACCGCCGCGATCGCACTACCCATAACGAGGATTGCCCCTAACTCACGCATTTCTGCAAGCGTATTATCCAACAGTAGATTTAAGCGATCGGGCAAAGATTTAGTGACAATTTGATTACTTGACGATAAATAACCCGCAAAATCTAAAGGCTGACTGCGATCTTCTCCCAAAAAAAATGTGCCCACAGGTACAGCCCCCGCTTTGACCTTTGGGGCTGGTAAAGCAAGAGCAATATTTGGTTGCAAAATAGCTCGTAAATCTTTTTGGGAGCTAAAGACCATAGCAACAATTGTAGCGATCGCAAATGAAAGCACAATTCGTAATACCGCAATTTCAGGCTGATCGCGAAAGGCTGTCCAAGTTGCCCAAATTACCACAGGATTAATTGTTGGAGCAGCCATTAAGAAGCTCACTGCCACCGAAATCGGTGCGCCTTGAGAAATAAGTCGCCGCGCCACAGGTACGTTGCCACATTCGCAGACAGGAAACATAAATCCGAGTAGACTTCCCGCTAATGCGCCTAGAAATGGATTTTTGGGTAAAATCGCGATAAGCTTGCGCTCATCCACAAATATTAATAAAGCTCCTGACAGCAAAACCCCCATCAACAAAAACGGTATTGCTTCCACAAGGAGGCTCAAAAACAAAGTAAAGGCGCTGAGAATTTGGTTCATAGTTGCGCTATTTAGCATTCCCAGAAATTGTAAGGACACAAATCGCCCCTTTAATTTCTAGGATTTAAGGCGTTTGCTAGATTGTTAATTTTTAGCTTAACAACTATAAGTAGCTAAGCACAATTAAATATAAAAACCTAAAAACTGTACCGTCCGCTGCGCGGGCAGTACAGTTTTTAGGTTTAGGTTTTTATATTTAATTATGCCGAGGTACTCAGAAGCTTATAAAGTGCTGTACGTTTTAAAATTTTTTGGGACTCTTCTCGTAAAATGTAATGTTAATACACGCGATGTGCAACTATTTTTGAGCTATTGCTCTGAGGTTGTTTGAGCTACCGAAAATTCAAAATCCTCATTAGTGCAGTACGAGAAATCAGGTCTTTCAGACTTTTAGTTGCACATCGCGTGTTAATACAGCAAAAATTAAAATTTGCTGCAATGGGTAACGGGACTAAAAACATGCACCAATGCTTAGTAGGACATAGCCGCCATGACCGCACCAGATCCGCAACTACCCACAATCCCGATCGCTTCTAAAATCACGCCGCCGAAGTTAGAAGATTATCGGATTCCCGTATCTCCTGGATATGCGCTACCTGAAGATCGCTATGCGATGTCCGCGCCCGATCTAGGTGGCGAGTCAGCAATTTTAGCTGAGTTTGATGCGGCTGTGCGCTCTGACCAATTTTCCTTAGCATTACAAAAAATAATTCGTTGCCGCGATAATGTCTTGCCTGCTTTGCTAGAGCGTCTCGAAAGCGATGAAGTTGCCGTATCCAAAAAAGCTGCGATCGCCCTAGGCTATTTGCGATCGCCATTAGCAATCCCACCTTTAATCGCCGCTACCAAAAATCCTCACCGTCAAATTCACTGGCAAGCAGCAGCAGCGCTAAGTTGGATTGGCAGTAATGAAGCGATCGGTTCCTTAGTAAAGTTATTGCGGCATCCATCAATACAAGTCCAAGCAGCAAGCGCCAAAGCATTAGGTCGAGCCAGTTTACCTGCAGTATCACCCTTAGTAGAGGCACTAAAACATAATGATGACATGGTCAAAGTTCATGCTGCTCACTCTCTTGGTCAAATTAGTTCACCCCTAGCAGTCACCACCCTAATCGACGCTCTTGAGCATGGCAGTAAATCAGTGCGTTTTGAAGCTGCTTGGGCGCTGGGTCAGATTAAATCGCCTCTATCGGCTAATTCCCTAGCGAGTTTACTTACTGACAATGATATTAGTGTGCAGTCCCAAGCCGTACAAGCATTAAAGAATATTGGTGCTCCCGCTATTGCTCCTGTCTCAAAAATGCTTTACAACCCTTCCAGTCATACCCGCAGTGTCGCCGCTCGCACCTTAGGGCAGATTGGCATGGAGGAAGTTGTACCAATGCTTGCCCAAGTCCTGAGAGATGATGAATATGCCTATGTACGTTGTGATGCAGCATTAGCCTTGGGGGAAATTGGCTCGCATGATGCTGTGTTCTATCTCTCACAATCGATAAAAGATCGCGATCGCTCAGTCCGCAGTGCTATTTTGAGGGCCTTAGCACAAGTAAATTCGCCTGAAGCTCAGGAAATCTTAAATAATATTAAGCATACGGTTGCCATACCCAATTATTCTGTCTCCAATCTCAGAGATTTTGGCGACGAGTCAGACTTTACGACAATTCAGGGCTAAATCTTTCTAATAGGCGGCGCTGTGCGCCGTCTATATTGAAATCCCCAACAAGAAAAGAGGCGATGCTGTGCATCGCCTCTTTTCTTGTTGGAAATCGATTTTCATACTGAGAGTAGCGGCTTTTTTTAGTTAAATA
Organism: Pseudanabaena sp. lw0831; assembly: GCF_016584665.1. GTDB lineage: Bacteria > Cyanobacteriota > Cyanobacteriia > Pseudanabaenales > Pseudanabaenaceae > Pseudanabaena. Next base: position 86,328 of record NZ_BBJB01000067.1, on the reverse strand, counting down.
TTGTCACATCAACTTTTTGTGTATACTGTATACATGTGTTTTATAGGTAAATCATGCCAATTCTTAAAAGTGGGACTGCACTTTCAAGAATTGAAACCCACATCCAGACACTTTTAAGGACATTTCTTTTAAAGAAGTTCCCATCATCATAGACATAAGTCGTGGTTCCCACTTAAAAAGTGAGAAAGTGGAATTGTTGTTGCCTACCCTTTTCAAGGAGAGGGTTAGGGTTGGGTAAATTTTAAATAGAAATCACCAAATGCCCTTAAGGCGAATTCTAACTTTAATGGCTAAATAATTTTGGTTAATTCATAATGAGATTTTATAGTAATCCTAAACTACTTGGATAGAATTTTCTCCTCACTAGGTTAGTAGTAAAGCAATCCAAAAACCGCTTCCTACTTGCAGTTAAAATATTTAATAGCAGACAATGAATAGCTAATCATTATCTGTAATATTGCAATAAATATCAATGAGAATATTAGAGGTTTTATTAATATCAACTATCTTCTAAAATGTTGATGTCAATGGATTTAAAGATAATAAAGCAATTATTATATCTAGAATTAATTCGACAAAAAAGTAATTTAGAATACTATTGCTCTGCAAACATCCTGTTGTAATAGATCTTGCAAATTAAACCAAATCATTAGAGCGCCAATTTTAGTTTAGTCATAAAATTAATTGTTCAATCTATTCTTTGCTGACACCTTTAATGACATTGATAGTGACAAGCAAGTAGCGCGATCGCTAATTCTAGATTGAGTTTATTAGTTGATTTTGGCAATCAAAAATTAGTGGAGTAAAAGTATGCTTAAGAACAAATTTAGCACCATGTTTAAATTACCTAGCCCCGAATTAATTACTAGATTTAACAGCCTGTGTTTATCACTAATCCTGATGTTGAGTGTGTTTTTGGGGAATCCTGTCCATGCACAAGCATCTGTAACAGCATCCAATTTTGATATTGCGATCTTGTCTGCAAAAGCGACTGAAAATGGTGGAATTTTTTCTAGCCTAATCGCAGATGCGGCTGTAGAGCCGGAAGCAGTAGTGGAAACTCCAGAAGCCAAAGCTGCTGCAAAGGCGGAAGCAAAAAAAACCAAAGCCGCCGCGAAACTTGAAGCCAAAAAGCTAAAGGAAGCAGAGGAATCTAAAGCAGAAGAAGCTAAAGCTGCGGAAAAGGCGGCTAAAAAAGCAGCCAAGCTAGAAGCCAAAAAAGCTAAAGAGGCAGCTAAGCTAGAAGCCAAAAAAGCTAAAGAAGCAGAGAAAGCCGCTGCCGCAGAAGCAGTTGAAGACAAAGAAAAAGCAGCGCCTGAATCCGCCGCTCCAGAAGCAGTAACTGAGCCAGCAGTAGAAAGCGCACCTGCCGAAGTTGTTATTCCTTAGAAATTAGTAAGGTGGGCATTGCCCACCCTACCTATCTCCTGCTTGGTAAGTTATTTTGTGGAAATCACCTAACACTTGTCAACAATCTATTAATACCAATTCTCTAAAATGCAGTTAAACTTTTGAGAATTGAAAATCAAACCTAGCAAGGTTTTTGAATTCTCAAAACGGTATTGTCATTTTGAGAATTGGGATAAGCTCTAATTCAAGGCAAGAAAATGACTTCAGCAATTCCGCGATCGCAATTCAAGTTTAATCTCAGTGCTTACTTAATCAGTGATGGACCAGCAGGATTTCTATTAAGTTGGGTAGCTGGGTTTGTTGATACTTCTGCATTTATTATTTTGTTTGGACTATTTACAGCCCATGTGACTGGCAACATAGCTTTAGCGGGTTCTTCATTTGTAAGTGCTGACACTGAGACAACCATTACTCGTTTATTGATGTTGCCAACATTTGTGCTAACTGTCGCTTTGACTTCTCTGCTTGCTCGTTTTTCTCGTCGTCAACAATGGTGTGTGTTTGGAGTCTTACTTACAGCGGAAGCGATCGCTTTAGCAGTTTTCCTAGCAATGGGAATGACGCTTTCGCCCGATCTTCTATTTGATGTGCAAGAAGATTTGATCCTACCCATTGGTATATCTGGCGTAATCGCAATGGCGATTCAAAATGCCTTGATGAAGGAAGCAAAAGGAGTATTCAAAAGCTACATTCCGACAACAGTAATGACTGGAAATACTACACAACTCACCATTGATGTTGTGCAGTTTTTTCTCGCTAAGTTTGCAAGTATCCAAACTGAAGCAACCCAAACTGAAGCAAGTGAGTCTTTAGAACGGATCTGTCGATTTGTACCGACGATCGCAGGTTTTGCCCTTGGTGGATTGCTGGCTGCTTGCTTTGTCTTGGTTTCTGAGTCTTGGTGGAGTTTGTCTCTACCTTTGATCATTATTTCGATTTTGGCGATCGCTGCCTATGTCGAACATGGTCGTAAACCTTTAACTTAAATAGCAAATAAGCATTGCCAAGTAATGCTTATTTATTCCTATAAAATCTTTCAGGAAAAGTAATGAAACAACGTTTACTCTCGATTTTTATCAGCGCCCTAATTTTTGTGGGACTACTCACTGGCAATGCTGCTCAAGCACAGTCACACTCTCTGCCTGCGGCAACTTTGCTGGCTGCGGCAGAAATTGATGCTATGGAGTCTGTTGCTGCGCCTGAAGTCACTGCACCCGAAGTTGCTGCTCCAGTAGCAGACGTTTCTACACCAGAGGCTGCTGCACCTGTAACAGAAGTCGCTACACCTGAAGCTGCTGCACCAGTAGCAGAAGTCGCTGCACCAAAACCTACTGATGAAGCAACTAATTTGCTAGCCAAATTAGAAACAGAAATAATACCTCAAATTGAGAGTGTCTTAACTCCAGAGCAGCAAGCAGAATTTGCGGCTAAGGTTGCCGCAGGAACTAGTTTTCGCAAGGCTTTTAAGGCTGTAACTCTCACTCCAGCCCAAAAGACTAAGTTGAGCGCAGTATTTAAAGCTATTCCTAAAAAAGATATTTTTGCAACGCTCACTCCTGCTCAGAAGAAACAATTATTCTTGAAAAATAAGCAGCTATTTATTCCTACACCCGAAGAAATCGGCGAAAAAATTACTGCTGGCATGAACATGGCAAAGAATAAGTCTCCTCTAGCGCCATCAGCAGAATCAATTGTCGAAAAGATCAGTGCCAAAATGAAAGCTGCTGAGGCAAAGCAATAATCATGGATGGAATTCTATCAGGTCGGCTCGAAGATTGGCTGTTATTAGTAGCAGCGTTAGTTGCTTCAATGGTGATATTTGCGTCTTTACAGAAAGTCGCAAAATCATTTTTAGCACCATTTTTGATTGTCGCGATCGCGCTCATCGTGGCGAAAGTTGCGTTTGGCATCACCCCAGAACATCTATGGTACGAGTCCGTTCATGTGATTCGGAGATTAGGTTCAAGGTTTCTGTAAAACAAAAAAGCGGCGCGAAGCGCCGCTTTTTTGTTTTATAAATTGGTTCTGCTATCTCTACGGACGTGTTGACAGCATTCCCAAAGCTCCATTGAATATGCTCACCATTAGTATCAAACTGACTGCGACTAAGGTAGCGCCAATTAAATTTGTTTTGAGTGACATGGGGCGATAGGCAGGTTGCAACCAAAAACTTAAGCTTTTTGAGATCAAAGGCATTACATACAGGCTCAGGATTGTCGAAGTAATTAGATTATTCACAATCATTGAACTAGCTAGTGACCAAGATTGCATAATTCCTAATATCGAAAATGCGATCGCCTGCATCATCACCACAGGATAAAGCCCTAAAACTACAGCGAGGATTTGTTTCCAGCGCGGGGGGCCAAGCCCTTTATATTCTGAATTACCTGACAGCGCAGAGAACCAGCCCTCTAAGCCCGTAGTAAAAGACTTAAATCGATAGGCGGAAAATATTTCTTGTCCAGATTCTAATAATTGCTTGCGATCGCTTGACTCCATCCATTGATTGAGATGTTCTGGCGAATCAAAATGGAATATGTAATACCATTTCACAACTGGGTCTTTACATCTGAGGGGAGGGCATAGATCGCAGCGCAGAAAGCCTTCATATTGTTTTGAGGTTTCTACTAAGTTATTGTGCCATCGTTTAAAAGCGAAGTCTCGACCTTTAGGGACTATGTGTTCTGTAACCAGACTGGAGTAAAAAAGTTGTTCTAAAGGCGGATTTGGCATATTTTCTAAGTTCAAACTCTCAATATTGTTTATGCATAAGTCTAGATTGTCTGCATGAATCACGAACGCCCTACACTCAAGTGCGGGCTAAGAGCTAAAACCCGTTGAAACGGGTTGACTTTCTTTGTTCAGTCATCTTTAGATGACTTTAGCTTTTAGCCAAGAACTTGAGTTCTTGGCTACTTGTGTGTAGACGAAAGCAGATGACCTGTATACAAGGTAGCTTTTTTAAGAGGCTTAAAAAAGGGTTTTCAGGTTTTCAACCGTAGAAAGTTATTTTTAAATGAGTTCTGAGATATGATTTTTAGATATCACTGCTGATCATCGAGGGATTATGTATGCCCGTAATTACGATTCGTGAAGAGCAACAGGTGGATGATGGCTTTCTTGCCACTTTGCGGATTGATGGGCGTGATTACCCAAATATCAAGGTTAGCGATCCCTTTTTGAAGTCGGAGGAGGCGCGGCTGGAGTGGTATTTCGAGCAGTGGTTGAGGTTTCCGATGCTGGATACGACTACGGCTGCCGATGTGGCGGCTAGTATCAGGGAATATGGCACGCGGTTGTTTGACCAGATTTTTGCGGATAGAAAGGCTTATGCGGACTATTTGCGATTAAGGGACAATTTGGGGGCATTGCGGTTTGAGATTGAGGGGATTAATCCAGAGTTTCAGGCTTTGCATTGGGAGGCGTTGCGCGATGCGGAGTTGCCTCGACCTTTGGCAGTAGATTGTGTGATGGTGCGAAAAAGTACCAAGCCGACGGCGGTGATGGCGGCGGTGAATCAGTCGCCGACGCTGAATGTGTTGATGGTGACGGCGCGACCTTCTAAAAATGATGTGGCTTATCGGGTGATTTCGCGTCCTTTGATTGAGGCTTTGGGCAATAGTCAGTTGCCTGTGAAGATCGATTTGTTGCGTCCTGCGACATTTGAGGGTTTGTCAAGGCATTTGGAAGAGAAGGGGGCGGGGCATTATCACATGATTCATTTTGATTGTCATGGGGCTTTGCTGACCTATGACCAGTGCAATGTCGAGAATAAGGCGGCGGCGGATGCGCTGACCTTTAAGCAAAGGTATGGCAGAACTCAGATTGCAGCCTATAGTGGTGTGAAGGCATTTTTAGTATTGGAGGGAAATGAGGATGGGGAAGAGGACTTAGTGGAGGCGACGGAGTTGGCGGATTTGCTGACGGGGAAGCGGATTCCTGTCTGTATGCTGAATGCTTGTCAGTCGGGGAAACAGTTGGGTACGGAGACGGGGCTAGTAGAGGACTATCGCGAGACGAGTCTGGGTAGTCGGTTGATGGCGGCGGGTATGCAGATGGTGGTGGCGATGGGCTATAGCGTCACGGTGACGGCAGCGAAGGTGATGATGGCGGCGGTGTATGAGCAGATTTTCAATAAGAAGCTATTGGAAGATGCGGTGCGGTTGGGGCGGCGCGAGTTGTTTAACCAGAAGGAACGGAGAGCTTATTTTAATTATTCAATTCCGTTGGAGGATTGGTTGTTGCCTGTGGTGTATGGCACGCAGCAGGTGAATTTGAATTTGCGGGAGTTTACGGCGCGAGAAGAGGAGACTTATTTTGAGTCGTTGGGTCGGGCGTTTGAGTTTGTGCAGCCTGAGTATGAGTTTGTGGGTCGGGATTTGGATATTCTCAGGATTGAGAAGGCGTTGGCGCGGCACAATATGCTGCTGTTGCAGGGGATGGGCGGTACGGGTAAGACGACGCTGTTAAATTTTTTGCGGGAATGGTGGGAGAAGACGCATTTTGCGGATAGTGAAAAAGGGGAGCAGATTTTCTATTTTGGTTACGATGAGAGGGCTTGGACGCTAGAGCAGATTTTGTTTGAGTTGGGACAGAGGCTGTATGACCGCTTTGAGATGGGTAGGTTTCAGGCGATGAGTCAGGCGGCGCAAGTGCCGAAGTTGGTGGCGTTGTTGCGGGGTGCGGGTCATGTGTTGATCTTGGATAATTTGGAGTCGGTGACGGGGGAACCCTTGGCGATTCCGAATACTTTGCCGCAAGCGGAACAGGTGAAGTTGCGAGATTTTCTGAAGAAGTTAGCGGGGGGCAAGACGCGGGTGATTTTTGGGTCGCGCTGTGCTGAGGATTGGCTGAAGGCGGCGACTTTTCAGCAAAATGTGTATGGGTTGCGGGGGCTAGACCAAGAGGCAAGGACGCTGTTGGCGCAAAGGATTTTGGCGCGTCATGTGCCGCAGAGGGTAAAGGCGATCGAAGCCGATCCAGAGTTTACAAGATTGATGAAGGTGTTGGCGGGGTATCCGTTGGCGCTGGAGGTGGTGTTGCCAAATCTGAAAAGTCAATCACCGTCGCAGATTTTGGATGCGTTGCAGGCGGCGGATTTTGATTTGGATAGTGGGAGTGAGGATAAAACCAAGAGTATTTTGAAGTGTGTGGAATATTCCCACAGTAATTTGTCGCCCGATGCTCAAAGGTTATTGATTTGTCTCGCGCCGTTTACGGGATTTATTCATCGCAATCTTATTCCCATTTATGCAGAAGAATTACAAAAGCTAGAACCATTTCAGGATTATGATTTTGCGAATTTTGATGCGGCGATTCAGGAGGCGATTAATTGGGGTTTGTTGGAAGGAAGGGATGAGTCAAACCGTCAGCTGACAATTCAACCGATTTTCCCCTATTTCCTGAAAACTAAGTTAGCGAGTTTGGATGAAGCGACACACAAGGCACTGCAAGAAGGTTTTAAGAATCACTATCAAGGCTTGGCAGGTTCCTACAATCAATTAATGAAATCCAAAGATCCGCAAGAACGCCAGCTAGGAATCTTCTTCTGTCGATTGGAATACGAAAATCTCTACAATTCGCTGCAAACTTGTTTGGCAAATCAAGAAAGTATTAATATTTTCTTTTGCCTGTTTCAATACTTCTATACTAACAGCGATAATCAGAGTGCATTGAAGTTGTCAAAGTTTGTCGCGCAAGAACAAGAATCTTATCCTCTCAAAATACGCATAGGTAAGATAGGTCTTGAAATTATAATGGCACTTGATCGGCTAGCAGTTTGTTATTTGCAAACGAAAGATTATCAAAATGCAAGAGCGGCTTATCAAAAAAGCGTAATTCTTTTTCAACAACTTACTGATGTTGCAGAAACACAAGTAAAATCCGCACTTGCCAGCACCTACCACCAGTTGGGAAGAGTAGCCGAAGAGTTGCGAGAATATGGAGAAGCACGGCAAAACTATCAACAGGCTCTCGCAATCAACATCGAATTTGGCGATCGCTACTCCCAAGCCAGCACATACCACCAGTTAGGAAATGTTGCTCTAGAATTAAGAGAGTATGAAGAAGCAAAACTGAATTACAAACAAGCTATTGCGATCTTTCATGAATTTAACGATCGCTATCAACAAGCAACTTCCTACCACCAGTTGGGAATAGTAGCCCAAGAATTGCGAGAATATGGAGAAGCTCGGCAAAACTATCAACAGGCGATCGTGATCTTTATCGAATTTGGCAATCGCTACTCCCAAGCCAGCACATACCACCAGTTAGGAAATGTTGCCTATTTATTGCGAGAATATGGAGAAGCTCGGCAAAACTATCAACAGGCTCTCGCGATCGATATCGAATTTGGCGATCGCTACTCCCAAGCCAGCACCTACCAACAGTTGGGAAGAGTAGCCCAAGAATTGCGAGAATATGGAGAAGCGCGGCAAAACTATCAACAGGCTCTCGCGATCAAAATCGAATTTGGCGATCAATACTTCCAAGCCAGCACGTATGGACAATTGGGACTATTAGCGGAAGCAGAAAACAACCTCACTGAAGCAGGTCAAAATCTATTACAAGCCTTAGAAATCTTTGTTCAATTCCAAGATCGGCATAATGTGGAAATGACTGTAAAAAATCTCTCTCGCATCTATCAAGCCACCCAAGACAAAAGCCTTTTAGGCTCAATAGCAAAGGTTTTAGGCGTAACCGTTGACGAACTCGAACAAGCGCTAGAATTAACTTGAAATTTGATGAATTGCGAGAATATGGAGAAGCGCGGCAAAACTTTCAACAGGCGATCTTATCAAGGCAAAATTAAAAAGGAAAAAGGAAAAAATGGATGATGATATTTATCGCGATTTAGCTGAAGTATAATAAATTCAAGTGTTTAGCTGCCCAAAGACATGACATCAAAAACCTTTCCAGAATCTAAAATTAACCTCGTCAAGCGATCTCTAGATCCCAACACAGCACTAAGCCAAAACTGGATCAAAGCAAATCGCAAACAATTTAGCACTTAGGGAGCAATTACATGAACTGGGAAACCTATATCCACTCCGATCCCGATATTTTAGTCGGCAAGCCAGTCATCAAAGGCACAAGGCTTTCCGTCGAGTTTATTTTGGGTTTATTGTCCGCAGGCTGGACAGAACAACAAATATTTGAAAACTATCCCATCCTAAACCAAAATTCACTCAGAGCCGTATTTGCCTTTACTAGCGAAAGCACGTTAACTTCATTATCAGCAAACGCATAAAATTTAAGCAATAACAAAGCCATGACAACCAAAGAAAAACTACTCCAAGAAATCGAACAAAGTCCCGAAACCTTACTGCAAGAAGTTCTGGGCTTTCTCATGTTTACTAAAAACACCCGCTACACCCAACCACAGAAACCCATCTGGCAAGTAGTACAAGAACTCATGGCAGATGTCCCCCCCGAAATATTAGAGCAACTACCCACCGATGGCGCAGCCCAACACGATCATTACATCTACGGCACACCCAAACGCTAGCCATGAAAGCCATCTTTGCTGACACTTTCTACTGGATTGCCCTCATAAATTCTAGAGATACTTGGCACTTGCGAGCGATCGAAGTGAGCCAAGAACTCTCTAATTCACCATTGATTATTAGCGATGGAATTATTGACGAGCTATTTGCTTACTCTTCTAAAAGAGGAGATTTAATGCGTCTTAAAGTCTCCGAACTTTACAAAATCTTTCTCAAAGATCCAAATATTCAAATTATCTTCTACACACCAGAAATCAGACAAAAAGGAATCGATCTCTATGAGCAACGTCCAGACAAAGGCTATAGCTTGGTAGATTGCATCTCAATGGTGATCATGAAAGAAATTGGTATTTCTGAAGTCTTAACCAACGATAAACACTTTGCTCAAGAGGGATTCACAATCCTCTTTCCTGAATAGGCTTAAGAGCAAATAAATTACGATAGTTTAGCTGAAGTATAATGAATTCAAGTGTTTAGCTGTCCAAAGACATGACACAAAAACCCTTTCCAGAGTCTAAAATTAACCTTGTCAAGCGATCGCCCGATCCCAACCCAGCACTAAGCCAAAACTGGATCGACAAACCTTGTAAAACCGAGTAAACAATTATGGCGTGGAAAGATCGAATTACAACAGATCCATCAGTCTGTCATGGTAAAGCCTGCATCAAAGGAACGAGAATCATGGTGTCAGTCATTCTCGACAACCTCGCCGCCAGAGTCAACCAAGCAGAAATCTTGCAGAGTTACCCTACCCTCACACCTGAAGATATTTTTGCCACCATCAGCTATGCTGCCGAATTAGCCCCTGAGCAAATCGTCTTACTGAGGTCTTAAAGATGTGAAAATTCCTGATGATGCAGTTATCCCTGATGGCAAAATTACTCATTACCTGCTGGTACTAAAAGCAAAAGATGACAAATCACAATACTTAGCTCAAGCAGGATTTACTCAAGACAATCCAGACTTACTGAAGACAGCAATTCGAGAACTAGCGAATAATGTTGAAGCAATTCCAGATATACAGAATGAATATGGGCTATTTTTTCTAGTTACTGGCGAAGTCACTGGACTGGACAATCGCCAACTATCTGTAACTACAGTTTGGCTGCAAAGAGCGATCGATCAGAAGTTTCAATTTATTACCCTGAAACCATACAAGGAGAAAAAATCATGAATCTCGAACTATATCAACAAGTTTATCTGAATCGCGATCTGCCAGAATACCAACTAAAAAAAGGCGATATCGCCACACTAATCGACTTTGTACTCCATCCTAGCGATCGAGAAGAAGGCTGTATTTTGGAAGTATTCAACGCATTAGGTGAGTCCATTCATGTTGTCGCTATTCCTAAGTCTTGGGTTATTCCATTACAATCCAACCAAATCTTTAGCGTGCGTACTCTTGCCCTAGCAAGTTAATTAATTTGAAAAAAGTGCATAAATAATATGACCTTCACCTTAGACCCGTCTACCAATCCTGTCATCCTGCCAGACCATACACAACTTCCAGACTCCGACGGTACATTTGTGAAAAACTTTCAAGAACACCCACAAAGTATTTTACTCACCGACTCAATTGAGCCACATTTACAAAAATTGCATCCTGACGGGCAGTATGCGATCGGGCAAGATTCGGGAATCTATTGGCGCATGACCGAACCACCCGAAAAAGGAGCAGAAGCGCCCGACTGGTTTTATGTGCCAAATGTACCTCCCAACCTCGATGGAAAACCCCGCCGTTCCTATGTGCTTTGGCAAGAATTTATTGCGCCCCTGATCGTTCTAGAATTTATATCAGGTAGCGGTAAAGAAGAACGCGATCGCACACCTTGGGTAGGCAAATTCTTCGTCTATGAGCAAGTAATTCGCCCTGCTTTTTACGGTATTTACGAAGTAGAGAAATCGAGCATTGAGTTATATTGCCATGTAGCCAATAAATTTGAATTAGTCGCGGCAAATGAGCGCGGACATTATTCCATTGACGGACTGGGCGTAGAACTTGGCATTTGGCAAGGAATCTATCAAAACCTAGATTTACCTTGGCTGCGTTGGTGGGACTCATCTGGTAATCTACTACTGACAGGCTGGGAAAGCTCTGAACAAGAACGACTACTTGCCCAGCAGGAACGCCAGAAAGTTGAAACTTTGATGGCACAACTTCGCGCTGTGGGAATAGAGCCCCAGTTATAGCTATGATTCAATGGTGAGCGATCGCGCTTTAGCTTACACATTTTGAAAATTATGACTACTCAACTAACTGCAACCGAAATCCAAAACATTAGCCAACTTTTGCAAGACTATGATCCTGCTCAAAAGACCTTAGCCCTGATAAACGAAACCAATGGCGATCTTGAGAAAAGCTTTGAGGAGCTATGGACAGAACAACATGGGAAACAAGACTTCAGCCAAACCAAACTTTGGCAATCCACAGTCACAGTCTTCCGTCAAGAACTTTGCGGTAAAGAAGGCTTTCAAAATCAGGTCAAAGAATATAACAAAAATCCCACCAGCGCTCCATTACTCACAGGTTTAATTGTTTCTGTCGTTCACTCAGTGGGCTTTCCGATTGATCCTGCGATCGCAACCGTCGTCGTTCTCTATATTCTTAAAGTAGGTATCAACATCTTTTGCGATTACATCAATCCAGAAGCAACCAAAAAGTAAAGTTTCTAGAAAGGAATGCGATCGCGATCTATATCGAATTTAGCGATCGCTGTTTGATGTTGGGGTAAATAGGTGATCGGGTTTGTGGGCGGTGAGAGGCGATCGCGATGTTTGTGTATCATTAAAATATCAGGAGGCTATTTGTTCTACACAAATTCCTAGATATTAGCTTTGGGATATAGCTTCATTAACGCTTGTACCTGTTCTGCATGATAAGAACTGCGCGTAAGCGGCGAAGAAACTACTTGCAGAAATCCCATCGCCTCACCAGCAATCCTCCATGATTCAAACTGCTCAGGAGTTACGAACTCATGCAAAGTCAAGTGCTTTGCCGAAGGTTGCAGATATTGACCGATGGTGATAATATCGCAATCAACTGTTCTCAAATCACGCATCACCTCCAAAACCTCCTCATAGGTTTCGCTCATTCCCACCATAATCCCTGACTTTGTATAAACCCAAGGCGCAATTTCACGGGCATGACGTAATAGTTCTAAACTACGCTGATATTCTCCCTGTGGTCGCACTTTGCGATAGAGCCTTGGCACAGTCTCCGTATTATGATTAAGCACATGGGGATGCGCTGCTAAAATTGTTTCTAAAGCTTGCCAATTAGCACAGAGATCGGGAATAAGAAGTTCAATTGTAGTTTGTGGCATCAACTTACGAATCTCTTCGATGCATCGCACAAACTGAGAAGCACCGCCATCAGGCAAATCATCGCGATTAACTGAAGTAACTACGACATGCTTAAGCTTCATCCGTCGCACCGCTTCACCCAAATTAATTGGCTCCATCGGATCGAGAGCTTGAGGTTTTTTCTCAAAATCAATATCGCAGTAAGGACAAGCGCGAGTACAAGCTGGCCCCATAATCAGAAATGTTGCAGTACCTTGGTTAAAGCATTCGCCAATATTTGGACAAGATGCTTCTTCGCACACAGTATTTAGCCCCAAGTCGCGCAAGACTTCTTTAACATTACCAACGCGCTCCCATTGAGGGGCTTTAACTCGCAACCAATCTGGTTTGACTGCCATATTTGTAATTACCTAGATCTCAAGCTTATGCAGTTCATGCAATTTGTGTAACGTTTTGTATTTTACAGCGCAAAACGCAAGGTCAAAAAAATCCAGAAGTGTAATGTCACTTCTGGAAGATGTAATAAAACAGTTCAACAGGTAATATCTGTATAAATAAATAAAATCCCCATTTTCCAGTTACCTAAATAACTGTAAAAATCTTAGGTGTATTTAACAAGACAACAAATCAAATATATTTAGCATACGTATTTTTTCAGCAGTTTACAAATAGATCCTTATTTCTTCAAATTGCCACGACAAACGCCGTTTGCCGTTTGTAGAAGAAATAAGGATCTATAAATAAATTGCTAAAAAAGTGACCAATAGAAAAAGCGAGATTTTTGGTTGCTCTGATAGACTGATAAATATTTATCTACTTCCAGCCAGTGCAACTTCTCTTTCTTCAGGTGGTTTTAGACTAGGGAACAAGAAGTGATTTTCTTCAACATACTGTGCTCCAAATAGTCCTTTTTCTGCCCAGAAGTATCGATCTGTTGTATGCTCGTTACGTCTTACAAGCAACAGTGCTGGAGGAAGAATGCCATGTGTATGAATGTACTTTCGTGCAGCCGTCACTGGCTTGTCTTCGCCGCTATCGATACTAAATTGAGGAATATGTTCTAGGATTTTGCGCCCTTCTTGGCGACGTCTACTTTTGCGCTTACGTCTCCTTGCCAAATTGATACCTCCTAATTTAGACCCTGAAATGCGATCGGGATTACAAAACATTGTTATTATAGCTAGGGTCAATAAAAAATTTCAACTTTTCTTTACAAATTTTTGTCACTAGGCATTTTCTGCACTATAGCTTGACATCAATTTAAAACCCAGAAGCTAGAGGCAGAGCGAGGTACACATCTCTATTTTGCTTTATCGATCGCTGTAACAAACTTGACATTAATTTGCGGCGAAGTGGTTTAGAGCTTCGGCAAAATCTCGAACCCCCCGAAACTGTCGGTATACTGAAGCAAATCTCACATATGCAACCTCACTAACATCTTGTAAATATTGCAGCACCATCTCACCAATTTCCACGCTTGAGACTTGGTGGCAATCGCGTACTTGTAATTGCGCTTCGATTTCGTCAATGATTGATTCTAGAGTTGTTTGTGATACCCCTGTTTTTTCACAAGCTCGAATCATGCCACGCAAAAGCTTAGAGCGATCGAAGGATTCACTGGTTCCATCCCGTTTCAAGACTGTAATTGGCACAAACTCAATGCGTTCGTATGTAGTAAACCGACGCTGACAGTTAAGACATTCGCGTCTGCGTCGAATACTACAGCCTGCCTCTGCCGAACGAGATTCTAAAACACGGCTATCGGTATGCTGACAAAACGGGCAGAGCATGACATATCTCAAAATGTGGTGTGTAGAACATAGCGCAGAGCAAAGCTTTACTCTATCTATAACAACTGTAAATTATAGTGGTCAGTTTCGCCCAACCAGAAGATTTTTGTTGAGAGTCTTGCGAAGCAAGACTCTCAACAAAAATCTTCTGGTTTTATTACAGAGCATTGCTCGGTAACTATGGAATGTGCCCCAATGATAGCCATTTTAGAAGTTTGGGTTGACAATATAAGGGCTGCTCTTTGCAATATGTATGAGTGCCATAAGCCATCAGAGAATCAGGATTGATCGGGGCAATGTACTTCAAATTAGCTTTGACATAGCACTCACCTAGTTGATCAAAACTCGCAGGTTTAGCAGGGTAAGCCAACTCATTCTGTAAACCTCTAACTCGTAGCCAAGGAGAACCGTTACTGTCTAAAGCGATCGCGTCACTATATGGTTCAGGAGGTTCGGCTCTATGCAGATTCGGATTTCCCTTAAAAACCGCAGTAACGATCGCACCTCTTTGAATTCGCGCTCTAATCTGTCCATTCGGGGTGTATCGACAATTTAAAGCATAATCTTCTATCCCAGATCCCATTGGCTGCACGACTAGCCATTTGCTAATGACATAGAAACCACGATTACCCCGTTGAAAGGCGGATCTAAAGTCCCCATTACTATCGGGATTGGGGACATCAGCAACTTGAGCGATCGCTGTAAGATGATTACCAAACAATACAGAGCTAATAGAGCTGGCAATAATTAATAGGGGAAATATATGACGCAAATTTAATCTCATATTTTTATCCTTTTTAGTGTGTACATGGCATTGTGCTGAAATGAAAACCAAGATTTTTGCTGGAAATCTTGGTTTTCTTGGTCGCAATTTGCTGTGCGTTCCACGTGCGGGCTAAAAAATTAGGACGAGCATCGATATAAGGTAACCATGCGCTCTAAATTTTTGTTGGGATCGCGTAGCAAAAATGGCAGATGACCAATGGGCGGAGACTTGAAATTGGGCTGACGACCTTCGAGATATTCCCATCGCGTAGTTTGGCTATCGTAGGCAGTATCGATCGCTAGTTCGCCAGAAGGACTGAGCCAACCAATATTTTCATATGTTTTACGAATATCTTTAGCAAAATCTTCGTAAATCTTTTTCTGGGCAGTTAATCCCTGCTTGCCACTACTTGCCTGTGTCCATAGCTGATCGATTAAGACCAGATCCGCGCAAGTAATCCGATTTAATTCATCGGGGTGAAATGTCCCGTCACGATCAGATTGACTTCCTGCGGCTCTGAGCAGTAATAAATAAGTTTCATGATCGGCGGCTTTCCAGTTTTTCTCTTTGAGATAGATACCTAGTTGCCCATAGCTAGCCTTGCGATCTGGTATAGGTGTTGCTGAAGGCTGAACTAAAAGAGGCGGTGAAAGTTCAGGTGTGGAGACAGAAGGACTAGGGCTAGGACTAAGGCTGTTAATTGGTAGACTATTGCTTTTAAGCGGGTTCCATCTTGTACTAAATAGATAAATTCCACCAGTTAATGCTAACAATGCGATCGCTGATGGCAATAATAGAGGACTTAACTTAACCTCTCGATCATCAGTAATTCTAGGAGAAGTTGTACTTAATTTTGGTAGTTTCGCGATGTCTCTCAGAACTTCATCAACTGTCTGATAGCGATCGCGTGGATTGCAGCGGGCCATCCGATCTAAAACTGCGGCAAATTCACGACTAACTTTGGCATAGCTGCGCCAAGTAATCTCATTGTCGCGATCTCTCGGAAACTGACTAGGATGTTTACCTGTCAGAGCTTGTAGAGCCAGCATTGCCAAGGAATAGATGTCACTATTCGATACAGATTGACCCCGCTCTTGTTCGTAGGACATATATCCAGGTGTACCGATAGGTAATGTCACTTTTGCTTTATGATGGGCGCTGGCAACTTCCATTTGTACTTGCTTGACAGTACCAAAATCAATCAACACCAGTTTGCCATCACTATGACGACGAATCAAGTTGCTAGGTTTGATATCGCGATGAATGACATTGTATTTATGAACAAATTTCAGGATTTCTAATACTTCTTTGATGATTTGGGCAACTCGTGCTTCTGCCATCTGACTGCCAGGTGACATTTCCTTACTGAGCGGATGTCCTGCAATAAATTCTTGAACGAGATAGAATTCTTTGTTTTCTTGGAAATATGCGTAAAGTTGGGGGATCAGATCATGTTTTCCCAATTCCTGTAATGTTTCGGCTTCGGCTTTAAATAGTTCAAGAGCCTTTTGGGTGAAAACGGGATCATCAATGGTGGGATTAAGATGTTTGACCACGCATTGGGGATTTTTGGGCAAGCGAGTATCTTCAGCAAGATAAGTTTGCGAAAAACCTCCTTCTGCTAATTCTTTAATAATCCGATAACGGCGATCGAGTAGCTTGCCTAACATACTGGCATTATAAGTTAGCGGGTGTTCAAAACACGCCCACTATATCGGATAAGATACGTAACAAGTCATCATCCGAGAAAATTTATGTCTATTCAAGTTTATGGCATACCCAATTGTGGAACCTGCAAAAAAGCGATCGCTTGGTTAGACAATCAAGGAATTGCCTACGAATTTATCAATACCAAAGACTATCCGCCGTCTCGAACTGCGATCGCCGAATGGGTAAACGCATTAGGGGAAAGATTAATGCGAAATACATCTGGGCAATCCTATCGATCTCTGGGCACCGAAAAAGATACATGGTCACATATCCAATGGATTGAAGCCTATGCCAAAGATTCAATGTTGCTAAAACGCCCTTTATTTGTCAAAGATGGTAAGGCGATCGCGATCGGATTTAGAAATCCTGAAGAAATCAAGCAAAAACTAGCCTAAAAATTATCCTAAATGAGGGAGCGTTCTCTGCACGCTCTCATTCTCAAGAGTGATAGTAATTATTCATTCAACTAACGTAATATTAGATTATTAATTTAATGAGCGTTAAATTATCTGTAAAAAAATCAATATCGGTATAAAAACATGAGCCAAAGACTAAAGCGATGGGAATCCCCACGCAAAGAAGGTCGAAACGATAAAGGCAAAGGTGGTTCTGCTCGCCAACGCCAAAAGAAAAAACAATTGCAAATGCTTCGTAAAAAATTAAAAGCAGGAATCAATCATAAAACAAAAAGAGATGGCGCTAGCGTCATCTCTTTTTTGTATTTAACAAAGGGTTCTCTAGGCGAGGCATTTGTTAAAGCGTAACCACAGGAACCTGTTGAGCAAAGTCTGTATCACCAACTTTGTTGAAATCAGTCTCACCAAAAATTGCATTTTCAAATTTGTAATGCTTAAATTCCAGAATGTTGCCTGAATTATCAGCCAAGAAAAAGGTTCGATGCTCTAAAGGAGTATCTACAAAGCGAACTTTTGGTTTTTGATAAAATTGAAGACGCTTATCGTGGACTTTTTCTAACAGAGCCATCCAGTTATTTTCGGAATAGAAAACTAACCCGAAATGTCGCGGATAGATGCCACGTTGAGAATCAATATTCTCGTGATCAACATGCGCTACCAACTGGTGACCATACAAACTCATGATCAGCGAGTCGCTTGACTCGCGTCCTGCCAAACAACCCAAACCATCAATATAAAAAGCTTTGGTGCTTGGAATATCTTTTACTGGAAATGCGAGATGAAAGAGGATCTTGGTCATGTTGCCGTATTTTCTAGCATAAGTTTGGTGCGCTTGAGTTTATCAGGAACTTCAATCGGATATTTCCCAGTAAAACAAGCTGTGCAAAAATGCGTGGTATCAATTTGTGTCGCTTTTAACATTGCGTCGTGACTGAGATACGCAAGCGTGTCAACCTCAATCTGTTTGGCGATCGCCTCGACAGAATTGTGTGAAGCAATCAAATGATCTTGCGAGTCCGTATCAATACCATAAAAACAAGGGTGAGTAACGGGCGGCGAAGAAATACGCATATGTACCTCAATTGCGCCAGCTTCACGCAGTGCTCTTACTATTTTACGACTCGTCGTTCCCCTTACGATCGAATCATCGATCACAATTACCCGTTTACCCTGCAAAACATCCTTGAGCGTATTTAGCTTCATGCGGATTCCAGCTTCTCGCATCGCTTGGGTTGGCTGAATGAAAGTCCGTCCCACATAGCGGTTTTTAATCAAAGCCTCACCATAAGGAATTCCTGACTCTCTTGAAAATCCTATCGCCGCAGGAATACCTGAATCTGGCACACCGATCACAATATCGGCTTCTACAGGACTTTCTCTAGCTAATGCGCGACCGATCCGCAGTCTATAAGTATAAAGACTTTCATCATGCATGACACTATCAGGTCTTGCAAAATAGATCATCTCAAATACACATAGCTTCGGCTTAGCCTCCTCCCATTGTAAAGATTGAATCCCATTTTCTAGCGTAATGATCACCAGTTCCCCAGGCAAAACCTCACGCACATAATCAGCGCCAATAATATCTAAGCCGCAAGTCTCGGATGACAGAACATAAGAACCATCTTCAGTTTTGCCAATTACCAAAGGACGAACACCATAGGCATCTCTTGCTCCAGCGATCGCATTAGGCATCGCCATTACTAAACTAAAAGCCCCATGGCATCGACGCAACGCTGTTACGATCGCCTCTTGCAAATCCTTGCCCTCTTCTACTGCCTCACCAACAGCAAAAGCAATTCCTTCAGAATCGGTAGTTGATTCGAGGGCGTGACCCTGTGCCGACAGTTCGCCGCGTAACTCAGTTGCATTTACCAAATTGCCATTGTGAGCAAGGGAGAAATCGCCTAGTCTGGTATTTACGACAATCGGTTGAGCATTGCAAACCTTGCTCGAACCTGTAGTCGAATAGCGATTATGCCCAATCCCTAATGCTCCCTTCATTTCAGAGAGGATCGTTTCATTAAATACTTGGGCAACTAATCCCATCGCTTTATGTGTATGGGTCGTACCCTGCTCATCGTAGACAGTAATACCTGCTGATTCCTGTCCACGATGCTGTAAGGCATACAGCCCAAAATATACGAGCTTAGCAACATCCCCTTCTGCTGCCAGTACTCCAAAAACACCACAAGCTTCCTGTGGTTTGTCAGCCTCGATGTCATTATTAAAATCTAGATCGTCAAAATCTCTATGATTTGTAAGGTTTTTAGGTATCTCATCAGCAAAAACAGAATGGTCAGAATGGTCTGGCAACATAGCAGTTATACGCAATACATTAGTTTGGTAGAAGAGAAAAGCCCCTTCTTAGATCGTACCAGTGTTAAGCATTTCTTAACCAAAATTTAGTAAGCCAAACCCAGAAGAGAGAGTGCGCCGTGAAGCGGCGCACTCTCTCTTCTGGGTTTTAATTTGTCCTTTTGCCCTGTAAACTTAATTACGAGGTTGTGTAGTAAGACACAACTAAACTTATATTTTGTTTTCTGGTTCTAAATCAATTCTAGAACGTAACGAAGTCTTAATAGTTATAAAATTTAGGTAATAGGTATTTCTACGCATGGATAGTACAATCAGTCTTGAGATTATTGAGGTCGTTGAACAAGCGGCGATCGCATCTTCTAAGTGGATGGGTTTGGGCAAAAAAGACGAAGCCGACGAAGCCGCAGTTGAAGCAATGCGCGAACGTATGAACAAGATTCATATGCGCGGACGTATCGTCATTGGCGAAGGTGAGCGCGACGAAGCACCTATGCTATATATCGGCGAAGAAGTTGGTATCTGCACACAGACAAATGCTGCCGAATTCTGCACCATCGAAGAATTACAAGAAATCGATATCGCTGTTGACCCTTGCGAAGGTACAAACCTAGTTGCTTACGGTCAAAATGGCTCGATGGCAGTTCTTGCCATCTCTGAGCGTGGCGGATTGTTCCAAGCTCCCGACTTTTATATGGACAAGCTAGCTGCGCCACCTGCGGCAAAAGGTCATGTAGATATTCGCAACACACCTACCAAAAATTTAAAAATTCTTTCAGAATGTCTAGATCGTGCGATCGAAGAATTAGTCGTTGTCGTTATGGATCGTCCTCGTCACAAAGGCTTGATTGCTGAAATCCGTGCTGCTGGCGCTCGTGTACGTCTAATCAGTGATGGTGACGTATCCGCCGCAATTTGCTGTGGTTTTGCTGGTACTAATATCCATGCTCTGATGGGTATCGGGGCTGCTCCTGAAGGTGTTATCTCGGCAGCCGCGATGCGTTGTTTGGGTGGACATTTCCAAGGTCGTTTAGTTTATGACCCAGCCGAAGTTAATACTCCTGAAAGCGCTAAGTGGACCCGCGAAGGTAACTTGGCTCGTCTTAAGGAAATGGGCATCACTGATGGCGATAAAGTCTATGATGCTAACGAATTGGCTTGTGGCAAAAATGTCTTATTTGCTGGTTGTGGCATCACCCCTGGTACTTTGATGGAAGGCGTGCGCTTCTTTAGCGGCGGTTGCCGTACTCAGTCTTTGGTTATCTCAACTCAATCCAAGACTGCTCGTTTCGTTGACACCATTCACCTGACAAGCGACAACCCTAAAACTATCAATCTGCGCTAATTATATAGAACTGCCAGCGCCGTAGGCTCTGTAAATATTAACCGAAAAGATGAGAGGCAACGCTTTGCGCCGCCTCTCATCTTTTCGGTTTTAAAGAATGACGACATCTATATTACAGAAAGTTAAGGAGTAATAAGTACCTACTACACTGGTAGCTATCTCCTGATAAGCTCTTCCAATAAGATAATTTTTTCCAGTCCTAAATAAGAAACGCATTTACGATATGAATATTGCAGTTGTTGGCTTGAGTCATAAAACGGCGACTGTGGAAGTAAGGGAAAAGTTGAGTATTCCCGAAGATCGCATGGAAGCTGCGATCGCTCAACTAATGAGCTATCCGAGTATTGAAGAAGCTGCCATCTTAAGCACCTGTAACCGCTTAGAGTTATATGTAGTTACTAACGAAGCCGAAAGTGGTATTCGCGAAATTATGCAGTTTCTTTCAGAGTTTAGCCAACTACCTCTACAGTATCTACGTCGCTATCTGTTTATTCTGCTTCGTCAAGATGCCGTAACTCACCTGATGCGAGTTGCTTCGGGTTTAGATAGTCTAGTGCTTGGCGAGGGACAAATTCTCGCGCAGGTCAAAAATACCCATCGCCTCGCCCAGCAAAATAATGGCACAGGTCGGATTCTCAACCAACTTTTTAAACAGTCTCTGTCTGCGGGTAAGCGCGTTCGTACTGAAACCGAAATTGGAACAGGTGCAGTGTCGATCAGTTCGGCAGCAGTCGAGCTGGCTCAAATCAAGCTCGAAAATTTATCTGATAAGCATACGACAATCGTCGGTGCTGGCAAAATGTCTCGCCTGTTGGTAAAGCATTTGATTTCTAAAGGAGCGAAAAAAATTGCGATCGTGAATCGATCGCGCGATCGCGCTGCGGCGATGCTTAAGGAATTTGAGGCTAGCGATGCGGAGTTTGATATCCGTCCGTTAGATCAAATGTTAGATTGTGTGGCAATCTCCGATCTCGTATTTACTAGTACTGCTTCGACTGAAGTGATCCTTAATCGCCAAAATCTCGAAGCGATCGCCAGAAATCACACTGGTTTGACCCTCGTTGATATTTCTGTACCCCGCAATATCAGTTCCGATGTCAAAGAATTGCCAAACACTAGAGCTTACAACGTCGATGATTTGCAGGCGGTGGTAGCAGGAAATCAAGAAAGTCGTCGTCTAATGGCGATGCAAGCTGAGATTTTGCTGGAAGGTTGTGTGTCTGAGTTTGACATGTGGTGGCGATCGCTAGAAACTGTACCCACGATCAGCAAGCTCCGTCAAAAGTTAGAAATCATTCGCGAGCAAGAAATGGAAAAAGCTCTATCTCGCCTCGGTAATGACTTTGCGGACAAGCATCAGGATGTAATCGAGAGTATGACTCGCGGCATTATCAACAAGATCTTGCATGATCCGATGGTGCAGTTACGCGCTCAACAAGACATCGAGACGCGCCGCCGTGCGATGCAAATGTTACAAGTACTTTTCGACCTAGATTCACCATCTAGCCAATTCAAAGAAGGGTAAATAAAAAAGCCGCCTCAAGGCGGCTTTTTTATTTACGTAAACTGTAGTCAGTGGCATAGTTGTAGGAGATATTCAAATGACCACGTTATTACGCATTTCTCAGATTGAGATCCCCGAAGGACAAAGTACGATCCTACATGATATTGACTGGCCACAATTTGAATCTATTCTTGATGACCTAGGCGAAAAGCGTAGAACAAGAATTGCTTACTTAGACGGTGTATTAGAAATTGTTATGCCCTTGCCTGAATATGAAAAAATTAAAGTCCTACTTGCCGACTTTGTAAAAGCATTGCTTGACGCAATGGAGCTAGACTTTGAAGGCTATGGCTCTACTACATTCAAAGCCAAGGCTAAACGGGCAGGGCTAGAGCCTGATGAATGCTTCTATATTCAAAATAATGTCGCCATGAGGGGAATCCGCAAACTTAATATGGCTATTGATCCGCCTCCTGATTTAGCGATCGAAGTGGATGTTACTTCTAAGACTAAGTTTAATGTGTATCGCGCCCTCGGCGTACCTGAACTATGGCTATACGATAAAACACTCAAAATTTATATCTTATCTGATGGTGAATATCTCGAATCAGAACTTAGCCCTACTTTTGGCAATATCCCTGTGCGCGATATCATTCCTCAGTTTCTAGAACTTAGCGTCAGCGAAGGACGCAGTGCCGCAATGCGTGATTTTCGTGCTTGGATGCAAACAAACCTATCCTCACTTTTCTTGTCTAAAGAATGATTGTGTTTGCATCATCGACTAAAGTAAACTTTTGTTAACACATTTAAAAATCTCTTTTAAAAACTAAAGGTAAAGTGATGGGCGCAACTAAAGTGACGGGATTTGCTGGTGGATCTGGTCAATCTAAAAAGAAGAAAGCACCCAACAAGCGTGAGGCGGCTGCTAGTAAATATGATGAGATGAAGGGTAAGGGGTTGCCTGAGTTCAATATTTTTATCCGCATCAAGGGTAAAGAATGGGTTCCTGCGGGTTCGATGGCAGTGGAACGTAGCAATAAAATTAGTCAGGCTATTTTTCAACAGGAAGCGGAGTTATTGAAAGGCGCAATCCGTTTGTATCCTATTTTGCGGAAGTTCAAAGACAATTTGGAATATGGCTATCGTTTGAAAGAGTTTCCTGACGAGGAAGTTACAGTCGCGATTTTGCCTGATCCGACAATTGGCGATAAGTTGAAGTATGCATTCACTAAGGCGAAGGAATATTTCAATAGCGTAACTAAGAAGAAGGAAACTAAATAGACAAGTAATTAGAACTAATTTTAGAGAATTGGTGGGGCGGCTTTGCCGCCCCACCAATTCTGTTTTTATAGATGACTTATTTGGAACTCATTGACTTTGGCAAAGGAACTAGTGGCTCTTCCATAGCAATTAAGATTGGTTCTTGTTTTACTTGGGTAGGAGCAGGAGACTTAATACTGTTTGCAACTGGGCTAAATTGAGGGCTAGAGTTGAATGTGAACATCGAACTGAATACTCCAAGCACAGCAGCAACGGATATACCAATACCTGCTAATTTCCATTTGCGACGCTGCGATCGCTTGTCAATCTCGGCAAAGACACGATTAATCATCACATCTGCCTCTGTTTTGGCCGATGAATGTGCTGCTACAGGCACTGGTAGATCGATTAGTGATTGCCGCAGCATTAGTTGTTGTTGATAGAGACGACGGAAATCAACATCATTGGACAACCACTGTTCGACAAGTTGCTCTTCAGCTTCAGTTACTTCGCCATCTATATACGCACTGAGTAACTCAAAGCGCTCCTCTGGAATAATCATAGAACTATTAAAAATTTGGTTAGCACTCATAACTTAAATACACCCCTCGTTACAAATTTGACAAATAGGGTTGTAGTTGCGCTTGTAGCTTCAATCTTGCTCTAGCTATACGTGATTTTACTGTACCAAGCGATACACCTGTTAATTCAGAAATTTCTTCATAGGATAAACCTTGGATTTCCCTTAACACGATAGTTTCACGGAAGCTAGAAGGTAAATCTTGAATAGCTTTGCGAAGTTGTTCATAAAACTCCTGCGTAGACATGTTGTCTATCGGACTAGGGCCAGCGCTAGGCAAGTCCCAAGTCATTTCATCACCATCGCCAGACATAAATGGCGCGTCGAGGGAAACTGAGTTGCCAACGCGTTTACGCTTACGCAACTCGTCATAGAACAAGTTTGTAGCAATCCGACTCAGCCAACCACGAAATTTTTCAGGCTCTTGCAAGCGCTTGATATTGCGATATACACGCAACCAGACTTCTTGCGCAAGATCAGCACGATCTTGCCAGTCAGGAGCGAGTTTATACAAAACTTGATCGACATAGGATTGATTACGTCGCATGAGTTCTGCAAACGCAGACCTACTGGTTTGCGCTTCGGTTTGGCACAGTTGTACCAGTTCAACGATGGGGAGCTTATCAACGGACACGGAGTTGGAGGGCGCGTACCCTCCGATGCTGGTTGACCAAGATAGGCTATAACTCATCAATTACTCGCTCCTACTGAACTTGAATCTGCACATGACTTGAAAAGTCTGTGTCTTTATGTTCAAGTTTTAGGACGAAGAGTTGAAAAAGTTTGTTCCTATCAAAATAGAGCTTTACTTGATATATAGCACTTTGTAGATTCACTGAACCCACAGATTTTCTGAGAAAGTCCTGCATGGCAGGACTTTCTCAGAAAATCTGTCATTAATCAATGCAAAGTACTGTAAGTTTTACCTAAATTCAGGTTTTATCTAAATATCGATGATTTAAAGATATTTCAAGAGGGATAATAGCAGTTAGTTTGGATGTTTTTGTTAATTCATAGATTTCCTTAGATTTTTGATCTGATTTTTTTACTTAAATATACTTAGTACTTAGATTTACTTATGCAGCGATCGCAATGGATATCGGTTTTTACTGGCGTTGTCGCCGTAATTTTGGGTTTTGGCTATTTGATTTTGGTGCAGTTACTCGATTGGCGCGGCGGTGAGATGCTGCCCGCTCCTGTCGATTTGTCCTTTCTTTTTTAATATTCGTAGAGCGCGTCGCTCTCTAATTCGTGGATTTAATATATTTAGAGGGAGGCGATTTGCGCCTCCCTCTAAATTCGTAGATTTTATGAAACTAACCAGAAAAGGTCATTACAGTGTGAAGGCGATGCTTGATCTGGTTGTTTGGGCAAAACGCAAACCAGCTTCGGTTCGCGAAATTAGCGATCGCCAATCTATCCCAGCACCATATTTAGAAAAAATTTTGATGGCTCTTCGCAAAGCGGATTTAGTTGAGTCAGTTCGTGGGGTACAAGGTGGATATAAGCTAAAGCGATCGCCTAAAGACATCTCTCTGGGCGAAATTTTGGCGGCAGTGGGCGAAGATACTTATCCCTTACCCAGACTAAAGCCACAGGAAAAACTTGCCTCTGATTGGGTAACATTTGCACTTTGGCAAAGACTTGATCGGAAGCTTAAGGATGCTCTTTATAGTATTTGTTTGGAAGACTTATATTATGATGCTCGCAGTTGGCAAGCATCCCAAGGACAAAGTGCAGGATTTATCGTGTGAATCTTATTCACTAGAAATATTTTCTAACTCATCGGCAATTAGATCCTGAAAATCATCACCACAATGAGCATGTAAGTGAATTGCTGAAGCGTTTAATTCTGCTAAAACATCAACAAGCTGACTATCACTTAGATTTGGTAATTGAAGCTGATGGATAAGTGTGATCGCTCTTTGGCATTCGATTCCCAATTCTGAGATTAATGTGTTTAATGTGCGATCTTTAATCGATATTGGTCGATATGTAGGTAGGCTATCTACTGGTAAATCTGTAACCTGCATATTTATCTCCCTAATCTTTTAGTTGCCTTCTCAATGCCTTTTTCAAAGGCGCGAATCTCTGTTTGCCAGTGACGGATTAATCCTTGATCGGGATAGTCTTTTTCTAACTCCCTAATAATTTTCACTTTGTGTTCATCAATTCTTTGATTAAGAGATCTAATAGATTTTTCATGGTTTTTCTTGCCCATTACTTTTGTCTATCAAGCAATATTTTAGCTTCACCCTATAGATTGTTTAAGTTTTTAGGCAGATTTGCTGCGAATTTGACGCATGAGGTTTGCCATCTCGATCGCACCCATGCCAAACTCCCATCCCTTATTACCTTTGATGCCAGCGCGTTCTAGAGCTTGCTGCATCGTGTCAGTGGTTAACACCCCAAAAATAATCGGTACACCAGTCTGAAAAGAGGTTGCGGCTACACCTTTAGAAACCTCATTCGCCACATAGTCAAAATGTGGGGTATCCCCGCGAATGACTGCTCCTAGGCAAATGATCGCGTCATAACGACCCGAAGTTGCTAATTCTTTTGCGACCATCGAGATTTCGAGGCTCCCAGGAACCCAAGCATAATCAACTTGGCTGCCCGTCTCCGAGACATCAACACCATGTCGCAGAAGCGAATCTTGACATCCTTGCAGAAGCTTACCGACGATCAGGTCATTAAACCGCGCTACGACGATCGCAAAGCGCAAACTGTCTGTATTAGTAAAGCTACCTTCAAAAACGGTCATAGAATTAATTTATAGCGATTTTCAAATGATTAATCAAAGGAGAAACTCCCAAAAACTTTGCTCAGCAAGGCTTTTGGGAGTTTGTTATAAGTTTATTAGCTAGATCTAAGCTACAAAAGCGTTCAAAATGCCGATGACAATTACGAATGCTAACCAAATTAGAGAGCCAAGAAATAAAAGTGGCTTTGTTTGGTTCCAAGAGCTAGGGGATGCGTAAGCTACAGGTACACCAATCACCAAAACGAAGGAAAACAATACAAAAGCAGCCAATAAAAGTTGGAATAGAATAGTCACTTTATTTAAACTCCGAATACTAAAACAAGATACTAAGAAAAATCCTTTACACCAAATTAGCAGAAAATGCGTCTCTCTTCAGTTTGAGGTAAATGAAACCAGCAATTCTCATCATGAAAATTGGTTTTGAAGAAAGTCCGCTGGCGGCGGACTTTCTTCAAAACCAATTTTATTTAAAGAGCTCCTGCAGCAGTGCGATCGAGTACTCCTTCAGATAGGTGAGTGGTAATATTCCCAGACTGTAGAACTGGAGAACCCTTTGCACCTTGAGGATAATCGATTACACTTACTCCACCATTTCCTTGCTTAAAGACCCAAAATTGTTCAGGTGTAAAGTCAAATAATAGACAAAGAATCGCTTTGTTTACAGCATCATGGGCGACAACTAAAGCAGTTTCACCAGCAGGAACTGAATCGACAATTTTTTGCCAAACGATCGCTACCCGATCCCATACCTCTTGCAAATTCTCGCCCTCAGGCATTTGTACGGTTTCGGGCTGAGCTTGCCAGAGAGCTAGTTGCCCCGCAAACTCAGCCTCGATTTCATGCTCAAATTTGCCCTCCCATAAGCCATGGGAAATTTCTTTGAGTTCATCAAAAAGCTCAAGCTTGATCTGGGGATGCTTGTTTAAAATTTCTAAAGCAGTATCTTTAGGTCGCAACATGGGGCTGCTAAAGGCTTTATCGATTTTAACTTTTGCTAGAAATTCACTGGCGCGTCTAGCTTGAGCATGACCATTATTATTAAGTGGCACATCGATTTGTCCTTGAAAACGTTTTTGGCGATTCCACTCAGTTTCACCGTGACGGACTAGCAATAAACGTGGCCCGTTGTGATTTTTCTTAACAGCAGGTAATGGTGAGCCTGAAATATCCTCAAGATGGCTGGCGAGATTGAGGGATTCAAGTTGTACCCCGTCAGCGATGCTTGCACCTTGAAAATTAAGGATACTAATAGCGCAGTTGACTTGCTGAATATTGTGATAGAGGCTAACGGGAATACCGATCGCTGCACAAATTAAAGCGCGATTAATACCACTGTGCCCCACTAGTAAAATAGTTTTACCTTGGTGTTTAGGTAAAATTTCTGACCATAGAGTTTTGGCTTGTTCAAATAAGTCGAGAATTGGGTAGCGATCGCCTAACTGAAATTTTTCTGGCTCGTTTTGCCAGAGATAATATTTCTCAGGGAACTGTTCTTTGACATCATGAGCGATCATCGATTCCCACTCGCTAAGATCAATCTCTAATAAATCTTCAGTGGTAATTAACTCAGGAGGATTAAAATTTTCAGACAAAATGAGTCTGGCGGTATGCTGAGCGCGGACTAAAGGGCTAGCATAGGCAACATCAATACTAAGACTTGCCAGAGCTTTTCCCGCTAGCTTAGCTTGCTGTTTGCCCTTATCGGTCAAGACAGACTGCAATTCTGGGCGATCATAATTACCCCTACCTTGGATTTTACTAAGGATGTTGAAATTACTCTCACCGTGACGGACGATAACTACTCGCGTACTCAGAACCTTACCCTCATTTTCTTCACTTTAAGTTTTGGGATACGGCTGCGCCTTATCCCTGACACAACTATCAATATTAAAACACTATTAAGAAAATGTAACGCTCAATGCTGCGCTATAATACTACGATAGGCTTAAGCTGGCTGTTAGCTAAAACGCATCTAGCTGCTAGTTAAGCGATCGAGCTTACAAACCATAATCATAAACTTGAATCATCAAGTACGCTGTTTTACCTACAGGCTGAATGCTTTAGGCAAATGGTGTAAGCACCTTTTAGATAGTCTAATAAAAGCCAGTCTAAGAAATAACTTAATTCTTTTAACGAAACCCCACCAATTTTCCATACAAAGCAATATGTCTCGTTATCGTGATGTCAGAGCAGGCACAGCGACTAATTACTAGCTTCGGTACATAGCTAAGTAGTTGGTTGACGATAGAGACAGGTTGCAATCGAAATTTTTTTCTTGTTTTCGTTATTGGTATGTTCTGTTGTGAAGCCCCTATAAAGACTCTTTGAGTCTATTTAAGTAGGCGCAATTAAATATAAAAAAACAAAACCTGTGCCGTTCGCGCAGCGGGCATCATAGGTTTTGATTCTAAGTTTTAATTATGCCGATTTACTTAAATAAAGGGTTTGAAAGATGTTTTTTTTAATATTTTTATATGAAGTTTAGAAAAAATTTTTTCAGTTAAGTTCTTAGGCTGGCTCTTTTGAATCGAAGAAATTCTGAGGAAATTGAATGCCAAAGCAAATAATTATTGCCGAGCAGTATCGAATTGCTGCTGTATTTAGCGAAGATCAAATTGAAGAAATTGTTGTTGCCGCAGGAACTCACCAAGTTGGGGATGTTTACTTGGGCGTTGTCGAAAATGTTTTAACTAGTATTGATGCGGCGTTTGTAAATATTGGTGACGGCGATCGCAATGGGTTTATTCACATCACTGACCTTGGTCCTTTGAAAATGCGGCGATCGTCTGGTTCAATCAGCGATCTAGTCGTACCGCAACAGCGTGTGCTTGTGCAGGTAATGAAAGAGCCAACGGGTAACAAAGGTCCCCGCTTAACTGGAAATATCTCCTTACCAGGTCGCTATGTAGTGCTATTGCCCTTTGGTCGTGGCGTAAACCTATCCCGCCGCATTCGCAGTGAGGCGGAGCGTAATCGTCTGCGCGCCCTTGCCATTTTGGTTAAACCAGCGGGTATGGGTATTCTGGTACGCACTGAGGCAGACGGAATGCCTGAGGAGCAGATTATTGAAGATCTCGATAATTTGCAACGCCAGTGGGAAGGCATTCAGCAAGATGTCGCCACTACGCGCCAGCCGACTTTGCTCGATCGCGAACGAGATTTTGTCCAACGGGTTTTACGAGACCTGTATAGCACTGAAGTTAATCGGATCGTTACCGATACTAGTGATGGTCTACGCCGCATTAAACAACATTTGCTGGGCTGGGGTGACGGCAAAATTCCTAGCGGTTTGATGTTGGATCACCATCGTGAACGCACACCAATTTTAGAATACTTTCGTGTTAATGCTGGCATTCGTGAGGCACTCAAGCCTAGAGTCGATCTGCCCAGTGGCGGCTACATTATTATTGAGCCAACTGAAGCCTTAACCGTAATTGATGTTAACTCTGGCTCATTTACCAAGTCCCAAACCTCCCGCGAGACGGTGCTGTGGACAAACTGTGAAGCTGCTGTAGAGATTGCTCGTCAAGTGCGTCTACGAAATATTGCTGGCGTAATTGTGGTGGACTTCATTGATATGGACACTCGCCGCGATCAATTACAGCTCCTTGAACATTTTAATAAATCTTTGAAATCGGACAAATCTCGTCCTCAAATTGCTCAGCTTACGGAGTTGGGGCTAGTGGAGCTGACACGTAAGCGTCAAGGTCAAAGCATCTATGAATTGTTTGGTCGTCCTTGCTCTACCTGTGGTGGCTTAGGACATTTAATGCATTTACCTGGGGAAGCAGCAGGACAACCTGTTGATGCGACATCACGGACTTGGGAATCGAAGCAATCTAATCAGCTTGATTTTACCTCTGAGTATGAAGATGGGGATTCTGATTTGGGTGGTGGGCTGGAACCTAATTTGGTAAACCATCCGAGCTATCAAGAGCGTGGGAATTTGCGTAGACGCGGTAAACGGGCGATGCTTAACAAGGATTCACGCGAGTCTCGTGAGCCAGAAAAAGTTGCTCCTGCCGTAGATGTGCGATCGCGCTTTGAGCCGCGCATTGAACCGCTGATTGAGCCACGTTTTGAGCCACGCATTGAACGTGAAATTGTAGTTGATCGGTCAGTTCCAGCTAAATTGTCTTTGCCTAGCATTGCTAGCAATATTCCTGTAGCTAAGGCGATCGCTGAGCCGAGCGAAGAATTGGTTGAAGTAACTGATGATGTACCTGTAGTTACTGCTGAAAATTTACCTGAGCGTCCTAGTAAGCGCGAAATTCGCACCAAAGTCATTGAGCCACCAGAGTTAATTGTGGTGGAGATGACTGAAGAAGAGCAAGATGTCTATTCACTAATCGGCGTTTCTCCTCTGGTACTGCTAGATCGCGAGGTTAAAGATCCTCGTAACGTAATTGTGACAGTTGCTTTGCCAGGTCAGGCTCCTAAGATTGCGAATAGCATGGGTAACCTGCGATCAAGTGCCGAATCAAATCATGAATCAAGCGCAGAATCAGAATTTGATTCAAACACTGAAACAAGTAATTCGGCAGAAGCTCAAGAAGATGACTTTGCGGAAAGATTTGCAGAGCCAGAAATTACCGAGTTGCCATCTGAAGTGGTCGCCAGTATTCCAGTCGTTAGCCCTGTCAAGGCTAATGGCACTTCTAACGGAGTAATTTTGAGGGTGAATCGGGCGCAGCCACTTGAGTCAACAGATACGGATGAGAATTCTGATCTAAGAGGTGAGCCGTCAGAAGCTTCCAAAGAATTTGTGCCAATTCAATCTCCTGAAGCTTCACGACGTAAGCGATCCTCCGCTTCACAAATCTAAAAAAGGCGGCGCAGAGCGCCGCCTTTTTTGGGTTTAAAAGACAAGATCAATTTCTAGCTTTTTAAGATTGATGGCATATAGCATATAACCAGATATTTCTGAAGTAGCGATCGCTAATAAATTACTATCAACTGGCGCGATCGCTGTCACTTCACCATCAATAATCAAGTTATTAATATTATTACCGCGCAAATCTAACAACATCAAAATTGTCTGATCATCATTGTAATTTGCCGTAATCGCATATCCCCAAGGCGTTGCCACCATAAGTAAGGCTTCGTATCCTAGGGGAATCCTTATAAGTCGATAAGGAGTGAGATCGAGCAAAAAGATATTTTTATGATTACCAGCTTCTAGCAAAAGTACGCGATTGTGAGTAAATGTCGCAATCCCAGAAGCGATCTCTACGGGCAAAGCTAATCGATACATAACATTACAGCGTCGAGAAATGACGATTGCCCGACTTTCATTAGTTTCTGGCTTATTTGCGATCGCTAACAAATGATGTTGATCGAAGGCAATAATGCAGATTAAGTCTCTAGTGGCAAACTCCAAGCGCATAGCTCGGTTATAGACTAAATTTCGGATTTCTAATTGTTTACCCGTAGATATTGCAAACCAGTCGCCATTGGGAGAAATTGCCCATTTAAAAGGTTGCACTGAATGATGTAAAGATTTTGGCTTGCCTTGACCAAACTGATAGATTGCTCGATTGGTAATCACAAATAAAGTCTTACGGGCAAAAGCGATCGCCTCAATCTCATATTCAGATTTAGCGACTTGTTCTGATTGATCAAGGCTCAAACTATGCCAATGCAAAAGAAAACTGGAAGTGCTATAAAAACGAGATTTTTCTGCGCCAACTAGCCCAATAATTTTTGCATCTATTTGTTTCTGAGCGAAATGTTGGGACTTTTGAGAAAAGAAAACTGTCGCACAACTCTCGGCATCAAGCCCCGTTTTAATCTGGCTAAAATCTTCAGTACGAAGTGCCGCTAAATCCTGCCGCATCTCTTGGGCTGAAGTGTATCGGCGCTTTGGTAGTTTTTCGAGTGATTTTGTAATAATCTTGGCAAGCGATTGGGGCAAGCGATCGGGAATAATGATCCGATGATTTAAATGAGCATTCATTAATTCAGTGGGCATTCCTGAAAAAGGACGCTTACCAACTAAAAGCTCATACAAAATAATCCCAACTGCATAAAGATCTGATCCTGCCGAAAACTGACCATAAAAACGTTCAGGAGCCATATATCCTGGTGAACCAGTATTGTTGCTATCAGTTCCTATTTCTTGACTGAGCCGAGCAATCCCAAAATCGGAAATTTTTGCTTGCCATCCCTTAGATGTAATTTTTAGCAATACATTTTCAGGTTTGATATCGCAATGAATAATATTTTCCCCATGGGCATGTTCTAAGCCCAGCAGAATCTCATTAATTAAATCTAAGCATTGCTGCACTGATAATGTCTTGCTGTGGTTCATTAGATCCCTTAATGTCCCGCCCTCACAGTAGTCCATCACTAAATAGCGATAATTTTGGTGATGCATAAGTGCAGTGCAAGTAACAATATTTTCATGCTGTAAAGTCAACAAAAAACGCAGTTCGCGTAAGAGCTTACTAGTGGGAAATCGCTTGTGCTCTAGTTCCTTAAGCGCGACCAATTTACCTGTATCTCGCATCCGCGCACACAAAACCTTGCCAAATTGCCCCCTGCCAACTAAACCCAAGATCCGATATTTAGAGAACTGTGAGGTGGATTTTTCATTCATACGGGCATAATCATGTCTCTGAAAATTTATAACTAGTTTTGAGAGAGGTTACGCTTAGCGTAACCTCTCTTAACCCAAAAAACTTAAACAGAACTGACGTTAAGCTTAACAATATTCTCTAAAATCACGAAGCTTAACATTTCGTTGCAAAACAACTAGAGAGATGTCCAAAGATTGTCGATATCATGGTAGGAAGCGATATATAAAACGTAATATTTCTCAATCAAATCCTTAGTCAAATTTATGAGTCAAGCTTCTGCATCCGCCGATGTCCCCAGCATGGGTCGTCGCCAATTTATGAACTTAATTTTAGGGGGGGCTGCGGCAGTAACCACCCTTGGTGCAGCTGTACCCTTCCTAGCCTATTTTGTACCACCTTCACGTGGCGGTACTGGTGGTGGTGTTGCGGCTAAAGATGCTCTTGGTAATGATGTGGTTGCTTCGTCTTTCTTAGCTAGTCATCAAGCAGGAGATCGCGTACTTGCCCAAGGACTCAAAGGCGACCCCACTTATATTGTCGTTACCGACAACAAAGAAATTGCTTCTTATGGACTAAACGCAGTTTGTACTCACCTTGGTTGCGTTGTACCTTGGAATGTTGCCGAAAACAAATTTATGTGTCCTTGCCATGGATCTCAGTACAACGCTGAAGGTAAAGTTGTACGTGGTCCTGCGCCACTATCTCTCGCTCTTGCCCATACAACTGTCTCTGACGATGTTGTGCAATTTAGCACTTGGACAGAAACTGACTTCCGCACCAACGAAGCGCCTTGGTGGTCTTAAAATAAAGGGTTAAGGATAGTCGGCGCGGAGCGCCGTCTATCCTTAACAGATCCAAATTAGTCTTTGAAATACATTTGAACTTATACATGAAAAAAGCTTTGTTCCGTGCCAACCGTTTGATTGTGGGAGTCAGTCTTTGTATCCTCACAAGCTTAACTTTACTATTTGGATTAAATACCGAATCTGCTCACGCTTATCCTTATTTTGCACAAGAAGCATACAAAAATCCTCGTGAAGCCACTGGGCGTATCGTTTGTGCTAACTGTCACCTAGCCCAAAAAGGGATTGAATTAGAACTACCTCAAGCAGTTCTTCCCGACACTGTATTTGAAGCCGTTATCAAACTCCCTTACGACCACACCAAACAACAAGTAAGTGCTGATGGCAGTAAAACAGGTTTGAATGTTGGTGCAGTTTTAGTATTACCTGAAGGCTTCAAGATTGCTCCTGAAGATCGCTTGTCTGAAGAACTTAAGGAAAAAGTCAAGGACACCTATTACCAACCCTATAGCGATACTCAAGAAAATATCGTCCTAGTTGGGCCAGTATCTGGTGATGATTATTCGGAAATTGTTTTCCCTGTACTTGCTCCCGATCCTGCTAAAGATAAGAACA
The DNA here is from genome assembly GCF_016584665.1 of Pseudanabaena sp. lw0831. GTDB lineage: Bacteria > Cyanobacteriota > Cyanobacteriia > Pseudanabaenales > Pseudanabaenaceae > Pseudanabaena. The sequence continues at coordinate 51,663 of NZ_BBJB01000067.1, read as the reverse complement.
TTCACTTCTTGAAATATTCAGTAAGTGCTGGTGGTAACCGTGGTCGTGGGCAGGTTTATCCTACTGGTGAAAAGAGCAATAACAACGAATATAACTCTTCGGTTTCTGGTCTAGTTACTCAGATCAGCCCGATCGTACCAAATGAAGATGAAGGTATCTACGGTGGTTATGAAATCTCTATACAAACTACCGATGGTAGTATTGCCGTTGAGAAGGTTCCTGCTGGTGCTGAACTTGTTGTAGAGCCTGGGAGTGATGTTGGGGTTGGTTCTCCGCTAACTACAAATCCTAATGTCGGTGGTTTTGGTCAGCATGATGGTGAAATCGTACTTCAAGATCCTCGCCGCATTCAGTGGTTGCTAGCATTCTTTGCTTCTGTAATCGTTACCCAAATTTTGTTGGTATTGAAGAAGAAGCAAGTCGAAAAAGTCCAAGCTGCGGAAATGAACTTCTAAAAGTTAATTATAAAACAAGGGGCTTAAGCCGCTTGTTTTATCAAGAAAAAAGCAGCACCCTCTGGGTGCTGCTTTTTTCTCTCTTAAATAAATTCACCAAATTGCGTCAAGACTTAAAATAAATTCAGGCAACACATCTTCACCTGAAAGAAAATTAGGAGACTTTAAAACTTCTACGGGTTGACCAATCCGATAAATTTCTACTTCTTGATCTTGGCGATTGATCAGCCAGTCTATCCTTGCACCGTTATCTTGATATTCCTGCATCTTTGCTTGAGTGACTTTGAGACTATCGCTCGGAGACATCAACTCAATCACAAAATCTGGACAAATTGGGGCGAATTTTGCACGTTGTTCTGGCGTTAAGGCTTCCCAACGCTCTTTTAAAATCCATGAGGCATCAGGAGAGCGATCGCAACCATTGGGGAGTTTAAAGCCTGTTGAAGAGCCAAAGGTGAAGCCTAACTTAGTTTTGCGATTCCAAATTTCTAAATCTGTGATAATTCCAGCACTACGCATTCCTGTTTCACCGCCTTCTGGAACCATAATCGTCATATCTCCTTGAACGTTGCGCTCAAACCTAAGGTCGCTATTTTTGCGGCAAAGTTGATAGAACTGCTCATCGGTGAGATCAATTACAGAATCTAGGCTGATGGTTAAAGCGTTCATAGATACTTAGCAAATTTTGAGCCTGTGATCTGATTTTATCGCTACTGCCAAACAAAAAGCGGCGCATCGCGCCGCTTTTTGTTTTAGATTGTGGAAATTTCTTTTTCTTTTTCGGCTGTAACCTTATCGATATTTTTAACGAACTTATCCGTTAACTTATCTACTTGCTCTTGTTGGCTTTTAGAATCATCTTCAGAAATTTCTTTTGCCTTTTCTAGCTTCCGCAATGAGTCGATCGCATCACGGCGCACATTCCGAATCGCAACTTTGCCTTCTTCAGCAAGTTTAGAAACCATTTTCACCAAATCTTTACGGCGATCGGTCGTTAATGGCGGAATATTTAGACGAATACTGACGCCATCATTGTTTGGGGTTAGACCAATGTCCGACTCAGAGATTGCCTTCTCAATTGCTCGCATACTACTGCGATCAAAAGGCTGAATCATCAAGGTTGTAGAATCAGGCGAAGAAATATTTGCCAACGCCTTGAGATGCGTCTCCGCACCATAATATTCCACCGTAATTCGATCTAATAGCGAAGCATTAGCACGCCCCGTTCGCACACTATTAAAATTGTGCTGGGTCGCTTCTACAGCTTTCTGCATTCGCGCCTCAACATCAGTTAATTTCACAAGAGCCTCCAACATAAGTACCAATCGATTCTCCCATGATGACGCGACGAATGTTACCTGTAACACCGAGATCGAACACAATAATTGGAATACCATTTTCTTTGCATAACGCAAAGGCAGTAGCATCCATTACTCGTAAATCATGGATCAGCGCATGGTCGAAACTAACAGTTTGAAAACGTTTTGCATCAGGATTTTTCTTCGGGTCACTGTCATAAATGCCATCAACTTTAGTTGCTTTCAGGATCACTTCAGCATTAATCTCAGCTCCACGTAAAGCTGCTGTCGTATCAGTGGTGAAATAAGGATTACCTGAGCCTGCGCCAAAAATAACCACCCGATTGTTTTCAAGGTGGCGAATGGCCCGGCGGCGGATATATGGTTCAGCGATCTCTTGCATAGCGATCGCTGACATTACTCTTGTCTGAATCGGTTCATCCAGATGCTCAAAAGCATCTTGCAAAGTCAGCGCGTTCATCACCGTGGCAATCATGCCAATGTAATCAGCCGTGGCACGATCCATCCCTTTGTCAGCACCGTTAATACCGCGAAAAATATTACCGCCACCAACAACGATCGCTACCTCAGTCCCATCTTTGACAATTTCGGCAACTTGTAGGGCAATATCTTGGACAACTTCAGGATCGATACCAAAGCTGCGATCTCCCATGAGAGCTTCGCCACTGAGCTTTAGTAAAATGCGTTTATATTTCGGTATTGTAGATGCGCTTTTAGTTTCTTTGGCAATTTCTGCTGTAGTTGCATTCATGTTTCATTCCTAACTGATTATTTTCTAGCGCGATCGCTTTTTATTGTTTTCTCTCTAGACAAGACGTACCTACATACCATTACAGTTTCTACGGCAAATGGCTTAATTTTTACTAACGGTTTTAATCAGTCACATAATCTGGATTGCGATCGGCCTCTTGATCGACTGTTTGCAGAGAAGCATTGGAGAAATCTGTACAATTCAAATTTGCACCATTTAGATTTGTTCTTAGTAAAAATGCACCTTTAAAATTAGCTTTATAGCAATTGGATTTACTAAGATTTGCACCATCTAGACAGGCTCGACCTAGCTGAGCATCAACCAGAAATGCGCCATTGAGATCGGCATCTTTTAGGTTTGCATCATTAAGATTGGCATTGCTTAGATTCGCCCCACTTAGATCAGCTTTTGCCAATAAAGCATCACTGAGATTGGCTGCATACAAATTTGCACATGAAAGATCACATGCAGAGAAATTTGCATGACTAAGATTGGCTTCACTAAAACTTGCCCCACTTAGATTAGCGCCTTCAAGATTAGCTCCATTTAGTTTTGCCCCATCTAAGTTTGCTCCTTTCAAAAATGCTTCTGCGAGATTTGCTCCCTCTAGGTTGGCTCCGACTAGAGACACACAACTTAAATTGGCTCCCGTCAAGTCAGAGTTGGCAAGACTCACCGCATTGAGATTTGCGCCTGTTAAGTCTGCATCTCTTAGATTTGCTCGTTCCAACCGAGCACCATGCAAATCAGCCTTAATCAGACTAGCACCATTTAGATCCGCATCACAGAGATTTACGTCACTAAGGCTAGCGCGATATAGGACGGTTGTACTTAGCTTTGCACCATATAAATTTGCTTCATTTAAAGTGGAGCAGGATAGGTTCGCTTCGCTTAGATTGGCATTAGCCAGATCGATCGCGGTCAAACCCATACCGCTGAGATTTTCACGACTGAGATCGGTATCACTAAAATCTCGAAAGCCTTGATTATAGCGATCGACTAGTTCTCTAGCTTTCATTACTCTTTCACACCATATTGTTACGTGGAACCCTCACCCCTAGCCCCTCTCCCAAAGGGTGAGGGTCTGGTTCCCCTCGCCCTTTGGGAGAGGGGGGTGAGGGTCTAAAAACTTTTTATTTGTCTGTAGGCAAAATTGCGCCTGTCATATTTGCTCCATCCAAATTTGTCCACAACATAAAAGCCCCTCTTAAGTTTGTCCACAACATAAAAGCTCCTTTCAAGTTTGCGCCTGTTAAGCTGGCTCTAGTAAGATTGGCACGATTGAGATTGGCGCGATTTAAACTAGCTCCGTTTAATACTGCTTCATCTAGATTTGCACCAGTCAAATTAGCTTCATTTAAAATTGCATTATGTAAATTGGTACGGATTAAGTATGCTCCACGTAGATCAACATTACTTAAATCAGCTCCACTTAAATTCGCGCCCATCAAATTTGCACCGCTCAAATTTGCGCCACTAAGATTGGCATTAGAAAGATTAACCCCGTTTAGGTTCGCGCCACTGAGGTTAGATTTCATCAAAAATGCGCCTGTCAGATTTGTCCAACTCAAATCCGCTTCAGTCAAGTTGGCTTCGTTCAAATTTGCCCAACTCAGATCAGAACCAACTAAATTAGCTTTTTCTAAGTTTGAACCCAGTAAATTTGCCCAGCTCAAGTTAGCGCGACTAAGTGAACCACCACTCAAATTTGCCTCGACAAGATCGACGGCATTGAGATTTGCTGCATTTAAGATTGCGCCACAAAGATCGACTCCGTGTAATTCTGCCCCTGTGAGATTGGCTTCCGTCAAATCAACATTCATCAAACAAGCTTGACTAAGATTTGCACCACTGAGATTTGCCTTGATCATCAGAGCCCCTGTGAAGTCAGAATCACTGAGATCGGCTCCCAGTAAATTCGACTCAATAAAAAATGCACCATTCAGCTTAGCGCGACTGAGATTTGCACCATTGAGACAAGCTCCTGTGAGGGTGGCAAGACTAAGATCGGCGTTTATCAAAGACGCGCTAGTTAAATTGGCTGAATTGAGATTGGCGGCAACTAGATAAGCTTCATTGAGACAGGCTCGTTGTAGATCCGCCTTGATTAAGAAAGCTGATGTAAGATTTGCTTCAGTTAAATTTGCTTCGACTAGATTAGCTCGGTTGAGATCGGCTCGATGAAGAAATGCACCTGTGAGGTTCGCTTTGGAAAGCACCGCATCTGCAAGCTTGGCGTTACTAAGATTAACGCGCTTGAGATCTGCTCCCTTGAGGTTGATTCCTTCTAGGCTTGATTTGGTAAGATTTGCTTTGGTAAAGTCGGTAAGATTCACGCCTGCCTCATTTTGATTCGTTGTACTCGTTACATCTCAAGAAGATTTTTAGACATATTCTTAAATCGAATTAATTAAATATGTAAGCGTTCTTTAGTTCTCCTTGATTTGGCTTGACAAGATGGCTGCGTCTCAATTTTTAGGAAGTAGCGGCGCTTAGCACCGTAATTTATAACTTCTAATAGAATATTCTTATAAAGTTAAGACGCTTTGCGTCGTGCTTTATAACTTCTATAAATAGAATACATTAGGAAAATGAAGATGCGATCGCCTTGCAATATTTGGCTTAGATACTAGAGTTTTGATAACGAATGACAAACACAGATTTACAAACTGATTTACAAGAAGTTATTCAGCCTGCCTTAGATCGGATTTTAGGTAAGGTTTATTTAGTTGGAGCGGGGCCTGGTGATGCAGGATTGATGACACTTAAGGGCAAATCCTTGTTAGAAACTTGTGATGTAGTGCTTTACGATGCTTTGGTTAGTGATGAAATCCTTGCCATGATTAACCCGATCGCGGAAAAAATTCATGCAGGTAAGCGGCGCGGCAATCATTCGCTATTGCAAGAGGAGACTACTCAGTTATTGATCGAGAAGGCACAAATACACGCGATCGTGGTGCGCTTGAAGGGTGGCGATCCGTTTATATTTGGGCGTGGTGGTGAAGAGATGGCAGATTTGAGATCGGCTGGGATTGCGGTTGAGGTTGTTCCAGGGATTACGTCAGGGATTGCGGCACCTGCCTATGCAGGAATTCCGCTTACCCATCGCGATTTTAGTTCGTCAGTAATTTTTGTGACAGGGCATGAGTCGGCTGGGAAATATCGACCACAGATCAATTGGACGGCGATCTCCCAAGCTGCCGAGACGATCGTCGTGTACATGGGATTACATAATTTAGGTGAAATTGTCCCTAAAGTCATCGCGGCTGGCCTACCTGAATCCACGCCTGTAGCTTTAATTCGCCAAGGAACACGCGCCGATCAGTCAGAATTAACTGGCTGTTTGGGTAATATTGTTAAGCTTGTGCAAGAAAGTAACTTCGCCCCACCTGCGATCGCAGTCATTGGTAATATTGTAAACTTTCGAGATGTCTAATACTGGTGGCTCTTCACAAGGCTCCCTAGTTTTCAATATATGGAAAAAAGCTAATGAATATAAGTAAAGTGAGTATTCCTGCCGAAATCGAGAATAATAACCATCGACTGGAAGTTCAAATACAGGACATTTTAGAAGCGATCGCTGCCACAGAGTCATTTGTCTCTGAGATGGACTTTATGCAGTTTAGTTGCGATCAAAAAACAATTTTTGCTGTAGAAAGGGCGATCGGTCTCATCGGTGCAACTGCGAAGCGGTTGCCGATTAGTTTTATGGATAAGTATCCCCAAATTAATTGGCGACGTTTGACGAGTGTTGGTGATAGCTTGATGTTTGGATATTTAGAAGTGGATCTCAATACTTTGTGGGAGTTGATTCACCAAGATGTGCCGTTTATTAAAGAGCTAATGCAAAAGGCGATCGCAATTTTATAGAGCTAGATCTAATTATTTTTCCGATCGACCGAATCAATAAAATTTAAAAAGTGTTGCTTAGCAACACTTTTTAAATTTTATTGATTCGGTTTTGCGTGCAAAGCGCCCTAAATGCCAACTCTGCGTTGATATATAATTAATGTAATTATTTACAAATCTTAAAAATTACTATATGAGTGAAGTTACTAACCCTCTTCTAATTGGTAAAGGTTTACCCCCATTTCCAGACATCAAGCCCGAACAGGTAATTCCTGCAATTACCCAATTGCTCGAAGAAACTAGCAAGGGATTGACCGAACTGGAAGCCAATATTCAGCCTACATGGACTGGTTTAGTCGAGCCACTAGAGCGTTTGACTGAGCGCATTGGGTGGGGTTGGGGTGCGATCGAGCATTTACTGAGTGTCAAAAATAGTGCCGAATTGCGCGAAGCTCATAAGGTAGTGCAACCTAAGGTAATTGAATTTTTTAATCGCTTTAGCCAGAGCCAGCCAGTTTATAAAGCCTACAAAGCAATTTATGGATCATCGGAGTGGGATAACCTTGACCCAGCCCAAAAACGTATTGTCGAAGCTGCGATTCGAGATGCAGAGTTATCGGGTGTTGGTTTAGAAGGCGAATTAAAAGAGAAGTTCAACGCGATCCAAATGGAACTTGCCGAACTCTCTACTAATTTCTCAAATCATTTGCTAGATGCCACTAAAGCTTTTAGCATGACTTTGACTCTAGCCGAAGAGATTGCAGGTTTACCGCCTAGCCTTCTCGCCCAAGCTGCACAAGCTGCTCGTTTAGACGGTGATAACAAAGCCACACCTGAAAATGGACCTTGGTGCATTACCCTTGACTATCCTAGCTATGTTCCATTCATGCAGCATAGCCGTCGCCGCGATCTGCGAGAGAAACTCTATCGCGCCTTTGTCAGTCGTGCAGCCAGTGGTGAGTTCGACAATTCTCCGTTAATCGATCGCATTCTGGAATTGCGTAAGCAAAAGGCAGAACTGCTGGGATATCCGACCTATGCGGAACTCAGTCTTGCTCGCAAAATGGCTCCCAATGTTGAGGCAGTTGAGAAATTACTAGAAGAATTACGTCAGTCCAGTTATTCTGCTGCCGTGGAAGAATTTGCAGAATTGAAAGAGTTTGCCAAGGCGCAAGGTGAAACAATTGAACTCAAGCATTGGGATACCTCCTATTGGGCGGAACGTCAACGCGAAACTAAGTTCAACTTCACTGTAGAAGAATTGCGTCCCTATTTCCCTCTTCCTCAAGTTTTGGAAGGTTTATTTGCCCTTGTGAAGCGCTTGTTTGGTGTGACGGTAGTTGCGGCAGATGGCAAAGCTCCAATCTGGCATGAGAGTGTCCGTTTCTTTGAAATTCAAAACGAACAAAATCAAGCGATCGCCTATTTCTATCTCGATCCCTATAGTCGTCCTGCCGAAAAGCGTGGCGGTGCATGGATGAATGATTGCATTGGACGAGCTAAAGTAATCGAAGATGGCAAGCCCATTACCCGTCTGCCTGTTGCCTATCTAATTTGTAACCAATCCCCTCCCGTTGATGGTAAGCCTAGCCTAATGACCTTTGGCGAAGTAGAAACTCTCTTCCATGAATTTGGACATGGTTTACAGCATATGCTGACTAAGGTTGATTATTCAGGTGCTTCAGGTATTAACAATGTGGAATGGGATGCGGTGGAGTTGCCCAGTCAGTTTATGGAAAACTGGTGCTACGATCGCGCTACTTTGTTTGGCATGGCGAAACACCATGAAACTGGTGAAACCCTGCCTGAGTCCTATTACCAGAAGCTAATCGATTCCAAAAACTACATGAGTGGTTCAGGTATGTTGCGTCAGTTACATTTCAGCCTTGTGGATATTGAACTGCACCATCGTTATCAAAGCGGCGGCTCGGAAACTCCGATCCAATTGCGATCGCGCATTGCGGAAACCACAATGGTAGTTCCGCCTTTGCCAGAAGATAACTTCCTCTGTTCCTTCGGTCATATCTTCTCAGGAGGATATGCTGCAGGTTACTACAGCTACAAGTGGGCGGAAGTCCTCAGCGCTGATGCCTTTGCTGCCTTTGAAGAAGTAGGACTCGAAAATGATGATGCGATCGCATCAACAGGTAGGCTCTACCGCGATACGGTGCTTGCACTTGGTGGTAGCAAACATCCAATGGAAGTCTTTAAAACCTTCCGAGGACGTGAGCCAAGTACAGTTCCTTTGCTGCGTCATAGCGGTTTGGCCAAGGTATAAAAAAAGAAGAGTCAATGGATAAATTACCTCTTCATTTAATGTCTGTCTGAGATATCTATTTAGAGGCGTTGCAATGAAGCGCCTCTATTTTTTGAAAATACATGCTCACAATCATTCTATTGATTTTTTCCAAGGTATTCATAAAACTTGCTTGGTATGAGTATCTCAAGTTTTTTCAAGATCAATCTTTGTTATTTGTGATTTTGGCTAATGAAATTATTTGGTTACCGTTGCTTTAATGATGATTGCAATATGGTTTGCGATCGCTATCAAGTAAAATCTCAAACCCAAGTAGCCTAATTTTATTTACCAATAATTTAAATGAAAACTCAGAAAACTTTTCCAGTAATACCAAAACACAAAAAAGAGGCAACAGATGATATAAGAGAAAAAGAAGAAAGAGGACAAAAAAATGGCAGGAGTATACAGATTATACCAAATCACTTAGTTCGGGCAACAGATAATATTTTTATACTGTAGATTAGGATTGTCTTTAGGTTCCGCTTTGCGACAATTATCTGTCGTTTTTACTTTGTGTTTTGGTATTAGAGAAGACTAGGAAGCAGATAATTCGAGATTAGCTGCTTGAAAATAGGATAAAGATTCTGATGTCGTAACTTCTGAAAAATGTCTGTAAAAGTGGCTGACGCTCACAAAGATTTCAGGGCGCTCTAGAACAATTACTTGATCGATGCGAGAGGTAATTGCCTTGGGCATTCTCAGAGGTGCGACAGGTGCAGCGAGCCAAATTTCTTTGTAGGGCATGGTTCTCATAGCGGCGGCGATCGCAGAGATCGTCGCTCCTGTGGCAATACCATCATCGACAAGGATGGCAGTTGTGTCGGCAATCTCTAAATGTGGGCGAAATGGCTGAAATGCCCGATGCAGTTCTTCCGCTTTAGTGCGTGCATATTGGAGAGCGTGTGACCATTCGCTAGTAGTACAATATTCACTTCCCATATCCAACATGTATCCGTCAGCAGTTATAGCGCCTAAGGCTGTTTCAGGATTAGTGGGCAGCACGATTTTTTTGGCGATCGCTATATCAAGAGGATAACCAAGTTGCTGAGCGATCGCGGCGGCAACTAATACCCCTCCGCGAGGAATCCCATACACTATCGGATTAGTAGGTCTTGCTTTGACAATAATCTCTGCCAATTGCAAGCCTGCACTATATCGATCTTCAAATAAACTAAGTATCTTCATGGAGAATTACACCTCCTTTTCATGATTACTCCTCCTCTTTCATTATATAGCAATGCAAGAGATAGATAGGACAAATCAAAACCCAAAAGATGAGTGGCGGTGCGAAGCACCGCCACTCATCTTTTGGGTTTTATGTCCTAAGCAAAACTTACATTGCTATATAGTGCCAATAAAAGAAAGGTGATAGGTTTTTATCAGGACAAGAAAACCCAGAAATGAAACAGCAATATCAGATCGATTTTTTGCTTTGGGCGAGCGCGAATAATTCATGACACTAACATAAAATCAGTAATTAGCTTAGCCGTAATCGGTGCAAAGAGAATCCCATTGCGATAGTGACCAGTCGCTAAAACTAGATTTTCATAATCACTTGCTCCAAGAAGTGGAACTTCATTGGGAGCATGGGGACGGAATCCCCACCATGTTTCGGTGATGGGCATATCCGCGATCGCAGGATATATAGAAATAGCTCTGTTTAATAACTGCGCGATCCCTGCGGCGGTATTGCCCTGCGAGAACCCATTGTCCTCAACCGTTGCCCCGATTACAATCGTTCCATCTTGGCGCGGCACGATATAGCAACTTGGCGCATAAATTACCTTTTGTAACTTGCGATCGCCATCAAATACCGAAAGCATTTGTCCTTTAATCGGCTTAATCGGCAAAGGCATCAGAGAGCGAGTCCATGCACCTGTTGCGAGAACATAGCGATCGCTTTGCAATTTACCAGCACTAGTATCGAGATGCGACACCAGATTGCGATCGCGTCCAATTTGATAAACTGTTGTTCCTTCCAAAATCTTGATCGAAAGCGATCTCGCGGTCGTTAGTAAAGCTTGCGTAAGCTTGCGGTTATTTACTTGTCCATCTTCAGGCAACCAGAGAGAACCTAAAATAGATTGACCCAAACCAGATTGACGTTTATAGGATTCCTCACGACTAATATATTTAGGATGTCCAGACATAACTTGGCGATCGCTTTCTTCTAAAACTGGCGCTAACATCCCACAACACCAATAACCGCAGTCTTGACCAGACAAGCGCATCAAGTTCGCAATCCATTGCGGATACATTTCACGGCTACGGATACCAAAATCTAATAGATTACCTTCTAGGCGTTCTGCTTCAGGTGCAAGCATTCCCGCCGCTGCCCATGTTGCACCATGTCCACAAAGATCCCTCTCAACTATAGTGACATTTGCCCCTTTTTGAGAAAGGGCGATCGCTATTGATAAGCCGATAATGCCACCACCAATTACTAAAACATCAGTCATTCTATTTCGCTCAATTCAGAATAATTGATCCAAAAATGTTGCGGTGGGCTACGCCCACCGCAACATTTTTGGATTTTGTTAAAAGTATTGCGAAGCAATACTTTTAACAAAAATTTGGGTTTTACTACAGCGCAGAGCGCTATATTTCACAACGAGTTGCTACTACAGCATAAAACGGATCGCTACTTGCCATCCCTAACATTGCTAAAAAAGGAGAACTAGGGGTCACATTTGCTACTAATTCAGGACGGGTGAAGCCTTGTGGAACCGAGGCAAAATACTTGAATACTAATTTAGTGCGATCGCCTGCTTCACCATCGCGCCATGCTTGAATTGCCTTCTGAGAAAACATCCGATTTGAGAAGCTAATAATTGCAAGACCACCAACTTTTAGAACGCGATGAATTTCCGCAAATACGGCTTCTGGATATTGCAAATACTGCACTGAGACTGTATTTAAAACTGCGTCAAAAGAGCGGTCGGCAAATGGTAATAATTGCTGTTTATTCAGGTTCTGGACAAAATAATGATCTAAGCGCGGGTTGCGAGCCAACTCTTCAGCATTCAGTCCATGCCCCTCTATATGGGCAAATTCCATTTCGTCAGGCAGGTGTGACACCCAGCTACTCATCAAATCGAGAATGCGTGTATTTGGTTGTAAGCGCTGACGATAAAGCTCTGTAAGTTGCTTAATAAAGCGATCGTCTACATGGGTGACAAAGCGCGGATAGTCATAGAACAGCGCATCATCGGAGTTATCAAGTTTTGTACGTTGTTCTGAAGCAAGTTGCATAGATAGTTATAGCAAGAGATACCGATCCAATCATACTCAAATTTTAGGTGACTCATCTTACGCAGAGCGAAGATCTGCCCTCACCCCTCACCCATTCTCCCGCAGGAGAATGGGTGAAAAGCCATATTATTTTCTTGTTCCTCTCTCCTGCGGGAGAGGGGCTAGGGGTGAGGGCTTTAGTTAACTTCTACATAACATGAGTTAGGTAACGCTAAAGAGGTATGGATAGGCAGTGCTTTGCACTGCCTATCCATACCTCTTTAGGAATGTTAAGCTTTATTAAGTTTTTAATGATAGTAATTCTCAATAAAGAATTCTCTGGTAGGATAAACAAAGAAAATTTATTGCAACTAATTCCTATTAGCTGCAATTGAAATCGTGAATTTTTTGGTAACTTACTGTTGATCTAAGTAGCTATGCAAATCTCTGAAAATCCTAATGTGAAATCTGATTGGTGGGCTGGGAATGCTCGTTTTGCCGATCTTTCTGGTCTTTTTATCGTGGCTCATGTTGCTCAAGCCGCATTAATCGCTTTTTGGGCTGGTGCATTTACCCTATATGAAATCTCATGGTATAGAGCCGATCTGCCTATGGGTAGCCAAGGCTTGATTTTGCTACCGCATCTTGCTTCTTTAGGGATTGGTGTTGGTGAAGGCGGCACAATTATTGATAGTTATTCCTGTTTTCTGATTGGCTCACTCCATCTGATCTCATCCGCAGTTTTGGCGGCGGGAGCATTGTTTCACCTCACCAAAACCCCAGCCAGTCTCAAAGAACTAAAGGGCTTTGCCAAAAATTTCCATTTTGAATGGACTGACTCGCGCAAATTAGGAATTATCTTGGGGCATCATTTGCTGTTCTTAGGAGCAGGAGCATTATTGCTTGCCGCAAAAGCGATGTACTTTGGTGGGCTTTATGACTCGACTATTCATGCTGTTAGGGTTGTGACTGCACCGACTCTCGATCCATTGGTGATCTATGGCTATCAAACTCATTTTGCAAGTGTGAATAGCTTAGAAGATCTTGTTGGCGGTCATATATATGTAGGGATTATGCTTTTGGCTGGTGGGGTTTGGCATATCGTCGTTCCACCTTTGGCTTGGGCGAAGAAAGTCTTGATCTTCTCTAGTGAAGCAATTCTCTCTTATTCATTAGGCGGTATTGCACTGGCTGGTTTTGTTGCTTCTTATTTCTGTGCAGTGAATACTCTTGCCTATCCTGTGGAGTTTTATGGTGAGATTTTGCAAGTGAAACTAAGCGTCATGCCTTTCTATGCTGATACCGTGACATTGCCCTTCGGAGCGCACACTCCCCGTTGCTGGCTAGCAAATGCTCACTTCATCTTGGCGTTCTTCTTCTTGCAAGGACATTTGTATCATGCGCTCAAGGCGATCGGCTTTGATTTTGGTCGTGTTAGTCGCGCCCTAAATATGGCGACTGCGGAATAACAGCCCATATTTCTACTAAGAGTTTGGCAAAGCCAAACTCTTAGTAGAAATATGGCTTTCTCAAAAAATATTAGAGAACAAAATCATGGCGATGTTTCTTGGCAGTTTATTAACGATCGCATCATTAACTTATCTGACAAACTTTTGGCTGCTGATGGCTCTGATACAAAGATAAATACATAGAGGTTCAAGCAATGAATTCTACATTAGTTAAATTAGCAGATAACCATTTATCGATTCCGCTTGCACCGCCAAGGGTTTTACACCTTCTCAATCATGGACTCAAAAGCTATTACTTCAAGCGTTACGAGTATATTCCACTTCGCAGTGATGTGTTGTGGCGCATTAAAACTGGAATTGTGCGGACGATGACTTGGGATGAGGAGGGCAACCAGATTATCTTGGGACTATGGAATGAAGGCGATATTGTCGGTAGTCTCATGTCAACTCTCGATCCTTATCAGATTCAATGTTTGAATGATGTTGAGGTGGAAATCTTACCATCGATTTTATGGGAACAGGCTTCTAGCGCAATTATTGACCATTGTCAGCAAACGCAACAGTTATTGAATATTGCTCATTGCCGCACTATTGATGTCAAACTCAAGAAGTTTCTCATTTGGTTGTCTAGAAAGTTTGGGAAACCTTGCGATCGCGGAATGACTATCGGTATCAAGCTTACCCATCAAGATATTGCCGATACGATTGGCTCGACCAGAGTAACCATGACGCGATCGCTTAACCAATTGCGACTACAAGGTTTACTCAGTTGGAAAAATCATTATTTGACATTGCATCAAAATTTCCCCGAAAGATCATTTCCATCTTTGCAAGAATCACTAATCTAATTTCTCAACATTTACTAATTATTCTAAACAAGGAAGAATATAATTATGGCTAAGATTGGCTTGTTTTTTGGCACTCAGACTGGAAATACTGAGAGTGCGGCTGAGGAAATTCAGAAAGCATTTGGTTCTGGGCTTGTGGATTTACATGATGTCGCAAAAGCTGATGCTAGTGATTTTGCGGACTATGATTGTGTGATTGTCGGTTGTCCGACGTGGAATATTGGTGAGCTGCAATCGGACTGGGAAGGTTTGTTGCCTGAACTTGATGATGTCGATTTTTCTGGTAAGAAAGTTGCTTATTTCGGGTGTGGCGATCAGATTGGCTATTCAGATAACTTCTTGGATGCGATCGGTATTCTCGAAGAGAAGATTGCAGAGCGTGGTGGCAAGACTGTTGGTTATTGGTCAATGGAAGGCTATGAATTTGATCAATCCAAAGCAGTACGCAATGGTAAATTTGTCGGATTGGCTCTAGATGATACTAATCAATCGGAGTTGACTGAGCAAAGATTGAAAAAGTGGGTAGCGCTGTTGAGGTCTGAGTTTGGTGTCTAACTTGAATGCTATAAACTTGAGAGCCTTTGTTCCTGCCAAAGATTTCAATCTCTCCAAGTCATTTTATCTAGACCTTGGATTTGAAATATTTTATGAAGATGCGGAACTAGCTGTCTTTAATGTTGGTAATACAGGTGTAGGCTTTTTCTTACAGAATTTTTATGTAAAGGAACTTGCCGAAACCCTAATGATGCATCTGTTGGTTGAAGATGTGGATAGTTGGTGGGCTGAAGTCCAGAACCGCGAAATTGCTGAAAGGTATAATGTGAGAGTTATTCCCCCAAAACAGCAGGAATGGAAAATGCGCGACTTTGTAGTAATCGATCCGTCAGGTGTTTTATGGAGGATTGCCGAGAATTCATAATACAGAGATTGAGTCTAATGTAGGATGCGTTAGTGCAACGTAACGCATCAATAGTAAAAATGATGGGTTACGCTATCGCTAATCCATCCTACGCTTAATTTCAACAACTTGCTTGGCAAAAGTTAGGATTAGAGTTATTCAGGTTAATTTGGGTTGATGACAGTTCAGAAATTTAAATTTAATCATTTGCTTTTACGCGATCGCTTTCTTCCAACTTTAGTTTTATTAACGATGGGACTGCTGCTAACGATGGCAATTTCTCTATGCCAAGGAGCCGTCCCGCTTAGCTGGAATGATCTCTGGCAAGCGCTCTGGCATCAAGGCGAATCAATTAATCAAACGATTATTTGGGAACTGCGATTACCGCGCATTATTGCGGCGATGGTGGTCGGTGCGGCGCTAGGAATGTCGGGTGCATTGCTGCAAGGAATGTTGCGAAATGGACTTGCCGATCCTTTTGTGTTGGGCATTTCCGCAGGTGCGGGACTCGTTGCGATCGCAATGATTACCCTCGGTGTCGTGCAGACTTTGGTTCCTGTAGGTGCATGGATAGGTGCGATCGCAACTGCAATAATCGTTTATTCCCTTGGCTACTTGGGCGGTGGACTTTCAGTCGAGCGCTTGATTTTGGCGGGTGTGGCGATTAGCTCGATGTTTGGGGCTATCCAAACTACTTTGCTATTACTTGCTGACGATGGCAGGATTCAGGCGGCGCTAAATTGGCTGATCGGCAGTCTCAATGGTCGCGGATGGGCTGAAGTGAATAATGTTGGGCCATATGTGGGCATGGCGCTAATTGCTGGGTGCTTGTTGGCACGCCCACTCAATTTGCTCAATCTTGGCGACGATATGGCTTCGGGTTTAGGAACTTCTCTTGTGCGATCGCGTTTAGCGATCGGTGCAGTGGCGAGTTTACTAGCAGCAAGTGCCGTCAGTATGGCGGGGCTAATTGGCTTTGTCGGCTTGGTTGTGCCGCATGGTGTGCGGTTGTTGGTCGGTTCTGATTATCGATGGATTTTGCCATGTTCGGCGATCGGTGGTGCGTGGGTGCTGACTCTTGCGGATTTACTGTCGCGATTAGGAACGGTGGAATTACCTGTGGGCGCAGTTACTGCGTTGCTGGGTTCGCCGCTATTTATTTGGTTGCTCTATCGGCGCGGCAAGAGAGGTTAGAAATGGATAATTATGATCTTTCTGATGCATTGTTAGAATCAAAACATCTCTTTGGTGGCTATAGCAAACAGGCGATCGTCAAGGATGTGTCGCTATCTTTGCATAAAGGAGAATGGCTAAGCCTAGTCGGTGCGAACGGTTCAGGCAAATCAACTTTATTACGATTATTTAGCCGTATCCTTACGCCTCAAACTGGCACAGTTCTACTTGATGGCAAAGCGATTCATCAACAATCTGCACAGGCGGTAGCGCGGCAGTTGGCGATTTTGCCCCAGCAGCAAGTTGTTCCTGCGGGGTTAACTGTGCGACAACTGGTGAGCCTCGGACGCACTCCTCATCAACCTTGGTGGCAATGGGATCTGAGTTTAGAAGATCGCGAAAAGGTAGACATTGCGATCGCGCAAACCCAGTTAACTGAATTTAGCGATCGCCCTGTAGAGCAGCTTTCGGGTGGTGAGAGGCAAAGGGCTTTTTTAGCTTTGACCTTAGCTCAAGATCCACAAGTTCTATTGCTCGATGAACCGACTACATTTTTGGATTTGCATCATCAGTTAGAGCTATTGGAACTTTTGAAAACGCTCAATCACGAGCGTCAATTGTCGATTATTACGGTGCTGCATGATATTAATTTGGCGGTGCGTTATAGCGATCGCATTGCCATGCTGAAGAACGGAGAAATTGTCGCGATCGGTACTCCCGATCAAGCGATCACGCCTGAAAATCTACGTCAAGTTTTTGATGTGGAAGCAATGACAATCATTACCCCTGTGGGGTTACAGATTTGCTTGCTGTCACCGTCACATACTTTAGTTAGGAGTCGAGATCCTACGGCTAGCGGAGCAGAACTCTAAAAAAAGGCAAGCGCCAACTTGCCCTCAAATTATCGACATCAAATCGACATCAACATCATATGAAATTTCATCCCATTCTGTTCAAGAATGCTGCATTTTTATTGCTTAGCATTTCCATATCGCTATTATTTGCAGAATTAGCGATCGCTGAAAATATTCCTCATAATTTAGAACGTCCTACTAAAGTCAAGGGGCTGAAGCCCCTTGACCTAAAAATCGCCCAAGCATCTCCTGTTCAAGTTACTAGGGTTCAAATCAATTCTAGTAATTCAAAGCTAGAGATTATTTTGGAAGCCTTAGAGGGGCGATCGCTACAAATTGACACTTCCAAGTTTCGGATTGAAGGCAATAATCTTGTTGCTGATATTCCCAATGCGGTACTAGCGATCCCTGATATGCAGGAATTTAGTACCGCCAATCCAACTGCTGAAATCAGCAAAATCAACATTACTCAACTTGATGTGAGTACCTTGCGGGTCAATGTGTTTGGTAATGGCAAGCCACCCACCCAAGAAGTTTCGTTGAAAACTCAAGGACAGCCTTTTAGCCTTAATCGCGATGATGAACCTGAAGAAGAAATTACGGTCACAGGTACAAGAACTGCTAGACCAACAAGACTAACCCCTGGTTCGATCGCGGTAATTGATGCCGACAAAATCGATCAAAACCTATCTCAGGATTTGCGCGATGTCTTCCGTTACGAGCCAAATATTTCGGTTGGGAATAATCGCCGCTATGGATTGCAAGATATCAATATTCGCGGTTTAGGCGGCAACCGTGTTTTGATTCTCAATGACGGGATTCGACTTCCCACCCAGTTCTCTTTTGGAACATCTTCCCTTGGGCGCGATTACGTCGATATTGAAAGCTTGCAACGGGTTGAAGTAGTTCGGGGACCAGCCTCTGCTCTTTATGGAAGTGACGCTTTGGGCGGCGTGGTCAGCTTTCGTACTATAGATCCCGAAGATTTACTCAAAAAGCGTCCAGATCAATCAGTGGTAACTAGTCTCTCCACTAATGTGGAAACTAGCGATCGCAGTTTTACAAATACCGCTGCGATCGCATTCCGTGACGGTAATTTTGAAGGCTTACTCGGTTACACTCGCCGAGATGGAGCCGAAGTAAGGGTTCCTACAGGCAACGAGTTTGTTGATAGCCGCAGTAATGCTCGTAACAACTGGCTCGGTAAATTAGTTTATCGCATCGATGCAACTAGCAAAATTGGTTTCGCTGCGGAAATCTTCCGTAATCGCGATAACTTTAAAGTTGCGCCAATTACTGTGGCAGGATTGCAATCACCAACAGGATTTCGGGGGCAGGACGAGGCTTTAGATAATAATGTTTCCCGCGATCGCTTTAGTATCTCCTATGATTTCAACGATCCCAATAGCACCAGCTTTTTGACTGCCGCCAAAGCTCAGATCTACTATCAAAACTCCAATGTTGAAGAAATTCGCACTCAAGATTTTGTAAGAACTGGTGCAGGTGTCGATCGCCGTCGCCTTCGTAATCTCACCAATACCTTTAGCGATCGCCTTCTTGGCGGCGAATTAGAATTTCAAAGTCGTTTTAAAATTGATGAGATCCTCAATACTCTGACCTATGGGATTGACATTTCTAGTACTCGTAATGAGCGCGTTCGTAACGGTACTGAAAACCGCTTTAATGCAACAGGAGCAAATATTCTCACTACTAATGTGGTTGGCGCGGATAATTTTCCTGTCAAGGACTTTCCCGATTCTGACACCTTCCGTTTAGGTGTCTATGTCCAAAATGCAATTGATTTTAGTGACACCTTCACATTGATTGCAGGGCTAAGATTCGATTCCTATCAACTCAAGACTAAAATCGACGAAATCTATCTGCGAAATTCCCCTAGTGCTTCGGCAGCGGACTTTAATGACTCGGCAATTTCACCCAGCCTTGGTTTTGTCTGGCAAACCTCGCCCGAATGGACATTGACAGGGAGATATGCCAAGGGGTTTCGCACACCCTTATATAGTGAAATCAATTCTGGCTTCACCAACCTCACCAGCCCCACTTTCCGTTACCAAACCCTGTCGAATCCAAACCTGAAACCTGAAACCAGTGATACTTTTGAGATTGGAGTTAGAGCTAATTATCCTCAGTTCAACTTCAATCTCACAGGTTTTTACAACAGTTATAGTAACTTCATTGAATCCTTTGCAAGTGTAGGATTTGCTACAGTTAACGGTATTCCCAACGTAAATCTATTCCAAACTCAGAATGTAGCGAAGGCAAGTACTTATGGGATTGAATTGGGTAGTGAGTATCGCTTTGATCCTGCCAATGACGGATTCAGCCTGATTGCAGCTCTAGGGCTAACGGTTGGTGAAAATCAAACTACCAATCAACCTTTGGAAACCGTCGATCCAATTAAGTTGGTGACAGGCTTACGCTATCGTGCTCCTCAGAGTATTTGGGGAGCCGACCTGATCGCCACTTTTGCAGGTCAACCCAGACTTGCCAGCAACCGACCAGCCAATGCCTACACACCGCAAGGCTATACGGTCGTTGACTTGACTGGATTCTACAAAATCACTCCGCAGCTAACTCTGAATATGGGAATTTTCAATCTATTTAATAGCCAATATTTCCTTTATTCCGATGTGCGCCCTCTGATTACGGCTCCTGCCCCAACAGATCTTGCTAGATTTGCTCAAACAGGAATTAGTCTTAGGGCTGGATTGACCTTTGTTTTTTAAAAGTATTCCAATCCTCAAAATGGCAATGCCATTTTGAGGATTGGAATAAACGGCGCAAACACCACTTTTTATATCAATTAGGAGAATCTCAAAATGACCGTACAATTTCGACATATCATGCTGATGGTAAGAGACGTTCCTGCCGCCGCACAGTTCTACAGTTCAGGGTTAGGTTTGGAAATCACTAAATTGAGTCCCAACATGGCAGAACTTGATGCAAATGGCACAAAGCTCATTATCCATGGTGTAGAAACAGATCCTCAAACTGGTGGATCGCCTATCCTCAGTTTTCATGTCGATGATCTGCCAGAAGCGATCGCAACTTTAGAAGCTCTCGGTGGCAAGCTAGAAGGGCGCATTCGCGAACCTTTCTTTGGGAAGGTTGCCGCTGTTCGCAGCCCCGAAGGACATTTGCTCAGCTTATTGCAACCAACGATAAGTAGCTAAGCACAATTAAATATAAAATCCTAAAAACTGTACCGCCCGCTGCGCGGGCGGTACAGTTTTTAGCTCTGGGGTTTTAATTATGCCGAGGTACTTAATTAAGTAACTCATGTTACGCAGAATTTTCAAAGACCCTCACCCCTAGCCCTTCTCCCTTTTTGGGAGAGGGGGAAAGAAAAACTGAAAACCGCCTCTTGCTCCCCTTCTCCCACATTGGGAGAAGGGGTTGGGGGATGAGGGCAGATTTTCTATCTGCGTAAGGTGAGTTAGGTAATTTATAGAGAAAATTGAAAGTGATAAACCTATGGAAAATATGACCTTTGAAGCCGCGATCGCCTACACCGAGACTTTACGAGTACAAAAAGATTTAGAAGCCTCACAACTAAAATCAGAAGTTGAAGCACTTGTTAAAACCTCAAATGGAGCGAGAGGATTTTTTGTAAGCTTTTTGACGGGTACATGGGAATTAGCCGATAACCCTAGTCCTGCAATTATTCAAGCCTTGCAAGCTGAACCCATTGCGATCGCGGAATTGCTGGTGAAAAATCTTGCCATGTCAACTGCCATGGCACTCACTCATCAACGCAATGGCAAAACCGAACAAGCCCATGATTCCGAACTCGTGGCTAAACGCACCGCGATGTTAATTAAAAAAGTCGATCTGCCTGAAGTTCGTACAATTTCTGCCCAAATGTTGAACTCAGCCATCTCAAACGACGGCGAATACGCCGATTTCTTTCAAAAGTGGGGCTATGATGCAGAACAAAAACAAGCGATCTCAAATGTCCTAAGTTGTAGCAATTGCTGATTAAACGAACCAATAATTTTTTAAAAGTGTTGCTTTGCAACACTTTTAAAAAATTATTGGTTCGCACTTAAGCGCAAAGCGCTGTAATAACCCTTATATTAAGCAAAGATGATTTATCAAGTATTTCAATTCATGCGATCGCTAAGAAATTGGGTGATTATCCTTATAGTCGCTATATTTACTGTTTCCTGTACTCCCACAGTTCCTTCTCAATCTCCTCTCGTTGTAAATACTTTACAGGCTAAGGCTACCGAAGTTAAACCAGCCAATACTTCTAAGGTAGTCGCTTTGACTTCACTTTCAGCAGACATTATCTATCGCTTAGATAAAACTAAATTAGTGGGTATCCCAGGCAGTCGCTTGCTGAGAGAGAATACCGAAATGTCTAAACTGCCCCAAGTTAGCGAAGGACAAACGCCGCCGAATTTAGAGAAAATCATTGCCCTCAAGCCTGATTTGGTAATCGGCGCAACGGGTTTTCATGATCAGGTTCTCGCCAAATTGAAGGAGCTAGGCATTCGGACGATGACCTCTAGCATTACCAGTTGGCAATCATTAGAGGAATTAACCACTGCGATCGCTACCGAAATCCAAGCCGATCCCACAGCCCTAATTAAGTCCTATGAAACTCTCATCTCGACTAAAGCCACTAAACCAGAATCAACGCTCGTTTTAGTAAGTTCTCAACCAATCCTTGCGCCGAATAAAAATAGTTGGGCAGGAGATTTGCTGACTAAGTTCCAAATTGAAAATGCGGCGGCTGAACTTCAGGGTCAAAGCCCTCAAAAAGGCTATATCACCCTTTCTGCAGAGAAAGTCTTGGAGACAAATCCCAAAGTGTTGATTTTGGTTGATTTTGGGGATGGTGCAATCAATAAGCTCAAGGAAGCCCCCTTCTGGAATAAGCTCGATGCTGTCAAGGGAGATC
The DNA here is from genome assembly GCF_016584665.1 of Pseudanabaena sp. lw0831. Classification (GTDB taxonomy): domain Bacteria; phylum Cyanobacteriota; class Cyanobacteriia; order Pseudanabaenales; family Pseudanabaenaceae; genus Pseudanabaena. The sequence continues at coordinate 29,593 of NZ_BBJB01000067.1, read as the reverse complement.
GCGTCTATACACTTGGTTACTACGGTTTAGTTAACCCTGGCAGTCTTGATGCGATCGCTAAAGCTTGTACGCAACTGCAAGCGATCGTTAGCGCCAAAGTTTAGTATTAAAAACCAAAAAACCAAAAAAGCAAATTGCTCGCGTAGCGAGCAATTTGCTTTTTTGGTTTTTATTCGCTCATAACGTTTGTGTTATAGCGCTTTGCGTTATAACTTTGAATATCCCCATATTAAGAACCAGCCGATGTTTTCGACCAATGCGATCGCCAATTACCTATCTGGATTTCAGATACCGCAACCTCTACTTGCTACCGCTGAGTCAGAAAATGCGCCAGTTATTCTGTCAGGGGTATTGCTCACCCTCATTATTATTTACATCGCCAGTAAAGTCGGTAGTGAAATTGCTAAACGACTAGACCTACCGCCTGTTTTAGGAGAATTAGTTGCTGGTGTGATTATCGGTGTATCCGCATTGCGCTTAGTCATTTTTCCAGAAGGTGGTTTTGCGGCATCGGACTCTTTGATCATGTCGGGCTTGCAGTTGCTCAATAACCTATCACCCGAAGGCGTTAACAGCATATTTGCAACCCAAAGTGAAGTGATTTCGGTAATAGCTGAGTTGGGTGTAATTGTCCTTCTCTTTGAGATTGGATTAGAGTCAGACTTGCGTCAACTCAAAGAAGTCGGCATCCAAGCTTTTGTAGTTGCCTTTATCGGTGTAACTGCTCCCTTTGCGGTTGGTACACTCGGATTAATGTACTTTTTCCATGTAGCCGCGATTCCTGCAATTTTTGCAGGAGCCGCTCTCACCGCCACCAGTATCGGTATTACCTCTAAGGTCTTGGCAGAAATTGGTCAGCTCAAATCCAAGGAAGGACAAATCATCGTTGGTGCAGCCGTCATTGATGATGTATTAGGAATCATCGTTTTGGCTGTGGTAGCGAGTTTGGCGAAAACAGGTGAAGTTGATATTACCAACGTCGCAATTCTATTAGTTAGCGCGATCGCCTTCCTGTTTGGTTCAATTCTCTTAGGTGGATTCTTTAACAAAACTTTCGTTGCATTAGTAGATAAGATCCAAACTCGCGGCAATATTGTCATTCCCGCTTTTATCTTTGCCTATGTGATGGCATTTATCGGCAATGCGATCCATTTAGAAGCAATCTTAGGAGCATTCGCCGCAGGATTAGTACTTGATGAAACTGACGCTCGCAAAGAGTTAGATGAATTGATTAAACCTGTTGCAGATTTATTAGTCCCAGTTTTCTTTGTGACCGTTGGGGCTAGAGCCGATTTGACGGTACTGAATCCGATGATTCCTGAAAATCGTAGCGGCTTATTAATCGCTGTATTTATGCTTGCAGTAGCGATCGCAGGCAAAGTAATCACAGGTTGGGTCGTATTTGGTATCCCAAATATCAATCGCTTAGCGATCGGTGTGGGCATGATTCCTCGTGGTGAAGTTGGTCTTGTATTTGCGGGTATTGGCACGGCTAGTGGCGCGATCGACAAGCCGCTAGAAGTCGCAATCATCATCATGGTGATTATGACCACATTTCTTGCACCGCCTTTTCTGCGGATAGCCTTTGGCACGACTGACGAGCCACCAACCAGTGAAGAATTGTTCAACAAACAAGCATAAAAAAGAAGCGACTCATTGAGTCGCTTCTTTTTTATTTAACTCTAGTTGTACTTCGCAATAGCTGCCGATCGCATATTTCTATACTCATGGCAGGCTCCAGACAAGCAAACCCCTGACAAACGATCGCGATCGCATCAGGATTCGGTAAATGTTTATCAATGCGTAACATCACCGCAGGCAGATATTGGCGGTTGAGACATTCATATTGAGTAGGAAGAGTACGGACAAGGGTGTGATTGCGGAACCAGTCAAAGGCAACTAATAGGCTAGGACAAGCCACGGGACTATTCGTAATCACATGACCAAAGCGTTTGAGAGCTAATTCTGCGCGATCAAGATACTCTAATTTTTCCGTCAGGCTAGCAATGCGGACCAGATTCGCGATCGCGATTCCATTGGGTGAAGGCGTAGCATTGTCTTGATAGTTACGCTCACGCAACAGCAAATGCTGGCTGGATTCGCTAGTAGTGTTGAAATAGCCACCCGATAAAGCATCCCAGAAATCACGATCAAATTCAGCTTGGATGGCGATCGCTTGTTGCAAATAAAAATTTGCCTCCTCAGGAATGGCTTGATGCAAATCGAGAAGAGCTTTAATTAAGAACGCATAGTCTTCTGATTGCGCCGCCACTGCCGCTTGACCTTCATAATTAATCCTTTGTAAATGCCCTTCGATCCATTGGTTTTCGAGAATGAACTTAGTCGCATTGACCGCGAGTTGTTTATAAATGGGCTTTTGGAAAGCACGATAGGCATTCGCCAAACCTGAGATCGTCAGAGCATTCCAAGCCGTTATTGCCTTGGTATCGGTCACAGGCGGTACGCGCCCTTCCCAATCAATTTCGCGAATATCCGCTTGGCTACGAGCAACAGGAAACGCATCGGTCGGGCGTGAATATTCACCATAACGGATGCGAAATAATTTAGTTAAACAAGCTTCAACTTCTGGTGATAGTTCACCGCGTTTTTTACGTTGCAAAACATTAGTTTCTTCAAAATTACCAATTTCGGAAATCGTAAATTCTTGAACTAATAAGTCAAGTTCTGCCGCACTAAAATTCTTTTTGAGTTCCGTGTAGCTCCATACCCAAAACTTTCCTTCTCTTCCTTCACTATCCGCATCTTGCGAAGCATAGAAGCATCCTTCTTCGGCAAGCATTTCGCGTTGGAGCCATATGGCAGTTAGCTCACAACTACGAGCGATCGCAGGTTCTTGTAATCCCGACATCCAGAGATTCGCCATATACTCCATGATCAAACCATTGTCGTAGAGCATCTTCTCAAAGTGCGGCACTGTCCAAGTGGGATCAACTGTGTAGCGGTGCCATCCTCCCGCCACATGGTCAAAGATGCCGCCAAGAGCCAAAGACAAACCACGCTGTTGTACTTTATCTTTGAGAAGAGTTTCACTAGATTCAGGATTTAGAGATTCAAAGCGACTTGCCCTTAACAAAAAGTCGGCATAGGGAATCATTGGGAAACAAGTTCCATAATCGCGATTGGTGACAACTTCAGCGCATTTAGCAATTCCATTTGCCAATACTTCGTCGCTAATAATCGGCACGGGCGTATGTTTATTAACTTGGTGCAGATTACGAACTATTTGCTCTTTATAATCTTGGATATCTGGATTGCGATCGTGATAGATTTCTAGAATCGATTGCAGTACTCGCAAAAATCCTGGTCGTCCATAGCGTGGCTCGATAGGGAAGTATGTCCCGCCATAAAATGGGACCAAATCATCGGGAGCTAGAAACAAATTTAGGGGCCAGCCGCCACTTTCCCCCATGATCTGCACGGCTTGCATATAGATGCTATCAAGGTCAGGACGCTCCTCGCGATCAACCTTAATCGCCACAAAGCGATCGTTCATGTAGTCTGCAATTACGGTGTCCGAAAAAGCCTCATGCTCCATCACCGTACACCAATGGCAGCTAGAGTAACCAATTGACAAAAAGATTGGCTTGTTTTCAGTTCTCGCTTTTTCTAAAGCTTCATCGCCCCAAGGATACCAATCAATCGGGTTATCAGCGTGTTTACGGAGATAGAGACTTTGCGATTGCGCGAGACGATTGGGCATAGGGCAAAATTTGACTTTGCGAAAATGGGTAAAGGTACTGTAAACAGTCTAACTCTTTGTTTCACAATTATTTCCACGCAAAACAACGTAAACCCCAAAAAGTGAGTGGCGGTGCTTCGCACCGCCACTCACTTTTGATCGAATAAACTATAGTTTCTATAGTTTGTATGGACATCACAATTGTCGCGATTACCGTTTACAGAAATTTTCGATCAAACGAACCACAATAAATTTTTTAAAAGTGTTGAAAAGCAACACTTTTAAAAAATTAAAAATTTATTGATTTGAGCTTGAGCGCAAAGCACTGTATGTCTTATGCTACACAGTTGTTTTCTGACTAATCCAATCTTTGAGATTATTTGGTACAGTGGTAAAATGCACATAAATTGGTTTAGTATGTCGCGATCGCGATACTTGTTCTAAAACCATTTGACTAGGTTGCTGATGCCTTAGAACCTTGGCATAGATTTCACCTTCAATCTCTAGCTGTTGGTCTTGACCATAAATTTGGAGATGGAGTTTGAGATTAGTTAACACAGGCACATCCTGATCGGATAATATCTCTGCCCCATAGGGAGATAGCTGTCGTAATTTGCTCTCAAATATTTCTGTGCCTAGATGCTTTTCTTCTAAAATGCGATATGTGATTGGAATCGGAGTCGCTAACAATTGCAACGAATCACTGAGAGATGGAAGTTCTAAATTATATATTCCACCGAGACCACAAATATCGTAGATAGAAATTGGATGTGATACGCCTTTAGGCTCTACTTCCATAGAGCCATTGGTCTTGGCGATGTCCTCGATTTCCTTATAAGTGGCTTCCGAAATTAAAATCTGTCCGCCCACAGTATAAGATTCAATCCGCGCTGTGAGATTCACATGATTACCAACTACAGCATATTTAGCGCGAGATTGAGAACCGATATTACCAGCCACGACTTCACCTGTATTAATACCGATTCCCATTGCGATTTCAGGCAGTTGCTGTTGAGTGAGTTTCTCATTCACCGATCGCATGGCTAATTGCATGGCGATCGCACTAGCCACCGCCCTCGCCGCATCATCTTCACGATAGATCGGCGCACCAAATAGCACCAAAATGGCATCGCCAATAAATTCATCAATCGTGCCTTGATAAGTCGCGATCGCCTCGGTCATTGTGCCAAGAAAAATATTGAGAATTTCCACAACTTTTTCGGGCGGCATCTTTTCGGAAATTGTGGAAAAGCCGCGCAGGTCACACATCAGGATTGTGACTTTGCGGCGATCTCCACCTAGCTTTAGACCTTCAGGAGTTTCCAATAAACTCTTGACCACCGCATCGGTCAAATAGCGACTAAAGTAGGTACGGATTTGCGCCGCTGTGATCGCTAGATAGCTAGTGACGATTATACCGCTACCCAAAAAGGCGATCGCCGCAGGGACAAATGGTATCCACCAGCCATAGGTTAAAGCGATAAAGCAAGATGCAAATAGACTTCCCGCTAATACCAATATGCTCTGCGATCGCATTACTAGTAACTGAATTTTTTGATTCTTGGAGTTAACATTACGCCATTGCCAAATCAAGGTCGAGCCAGCTAGCGCCCAACCAAAAATCCATAGCCATTCCCAATACTCTTCCCACGATTGGATAGTGGATCTACCGTCAAGAGTGTTGCTCAGGATATGACTCACAATCTGAGCATGAACTTCTACTCCTGATGTCAAAATTCGCGTACTGCCTAGTCCACCATCCAGAGGCGTGAAGAACCAATCACGAAGACTTACGGCGGTGACACCTATCATCACGATGCGATCGCGGAATAAATCTGGCGCTATTTTCCCGTCCAATACATCTGCCATTCGCACAGTCTGAAAACCTTGAAGCGATCGACGATAGTTAATTATAAATTGATGTCCACCCACGTCAATTTGATGATAATTACCATCATTAGCTCTTAACTTTGGTGGATTTAGAGCCTGTTCAATTTTCTCTATGGGAACATTTTTTTCGCCATCAAGATAGAGTAAGGCTAGCTGCAAGCCAAAACTAAGCCCCACTTTGCCGTCAGGTAAACTCAAGGATAGTAATCCTCGGCGAAGACGACCATCTCCATCATGGACAAGATTGACTGCACCAATTTGATCGAGTTGGGCAAGCGCAGGCGGTGGTTTAATGTCTGAAACCGAGAAATTTGATGTAACTAAATCAGATGTTTTGTACGCTCCTATCAAATTAGGAGTGGTCTTAAATAGCTTCTCTAATTGTGGATAGCCAGCATTATCTGTCTTGTCACGGGCAAGATCTAAGCCGATCGCACGAGGTTTTTGTTGTCGGACTTTATCTAACAGCTTAGTCAATAAAGCATCATCGATCGGCCATTGATATTGGCGGATATCGGCTTCATCAATACCAATAATCACAATCCGCTGATCTGCGGGTTCAGGCGATCGCCATCGAAAAAACTGATCGAGCATCGCTAATTCGAGCGATTCAAGCGCCCCAATTAGCCGTAAGCCGATCACCAATATAGAAATTGTCGGCGCTGCGATCGCAATCCCGCGCCATTTCCATAAGCTGTTTTTTAATCGAGATCTAATCGCCATTTTTAAGTAAATATTTGTAGTCAGAGTGGGAGGCGCGAAGCGCCTCCCACTCTTAGCATGACTAATAGCCAGAGTTCTGTTGAGGCGGTGAAGTGCGCTCAGAACTTGTCACACTCGCCACTGCGCCATTCAAAAACGAATATGGAAGAACCCGATCCAATTTAGCAGACTTCAGCAGAGCATTCCATTCACTGACAATCTCAGGCTTTTTAGGAGTACCTTGCTGTGCTTCAGCTAAAGTTTGCATAGTTTCAAACCAAATTCCTTCCTGAGCAAATAAAGCAGCGCGATCTATAGGCAGCATGACTTGTTTGAGTTGCTCGGTTAACTTCTGAGTTGGCACAACCCGTCGTATCGATCCGCTCACTCGTTCAGTATCCGTTAAATTGCCAACCACAAACTCCCATATGTAGTTTTTATTGGTCTTTAAGCTTGGAGCATTATCGGGCATTTTAAACGCAAGAATACCCGCCTTATTTTTGATCTTGAAGGATGTGCGGTAAATTCGTTTCCCCTGCTTCAGTAAGCTATCAGATTCATAGAGACGAAAATAACCTTGACCGTCAGTTGCAGGGATCAAAAAATAAAATGTTGGACGTTCTGCAATTGTCTGAGGGACTGGAGCTGTTTCTGCTACTAAATCTGGCACTAGACCAATTAGACAAACTAATTCAGTACAACCAGAACTACGTAGAATTCCTGGGGTTGAGACTATGGGAGTACCAAGATTGCTAGGTGGGACATAGCGCACCCTTCGTGACTGGGCTTGAGCTGAGGGGGTAAAAAGACTCAAAGACAATGGCAAAGCTACTGTACTTACAACAGCTAAGCAAGAGCAAGCCGATGCTATTAAAATCTTTTTTGATGCAAATTTGGGTAAAAACATGATGCGATCGCCTCTAGAAAAGTGATCTTTATGGGTATGGTGTGCAGTTTAACTCATCACCTAATAATACCCATGAGATAGTTAGATACTAATTAAGAATGCATCTCGTATCAAAAAGTTGCTATAGACATTCGACTTAACTTTTTGATTAAAAACAATTTTATTGAAAGTCCCCCGTCGGGGGACTTTCAATAAAATTGTTTTTAGCGATAAAGCGTATTATTATTGTAGTTAGAAAAATTTATTAACACTGTTACGAAACTATGGATATCTTGTCATTGGGTTGGTTTAGTGTACTTGGCATGTTTACACTTTCGATCGCTTTTGTTGTTTGGGGTCGTAACGGTCTATAAGAACTACAGCGCTTTGCGCTGAAACTCGAAGCGATATGTTAAAAGGTGTTGTGTTGCAACACCTTTTAACATATCGCTTCTAAAAAGAGAGGCGCTTTGCGCCCCTTTTTTAATTCTCACCGATTAATGTAAAGGCTGCCCAATTGAGAGGATCGGGATACTTAGCTTTGGTGGCAAGCATGGCATGACGGATGGCTTGCGCTTTGTTTGGTTCAGTCTGAAGTTTTTTATAAAACTCGGTCATTAGCAATGCTGTCGGATCATCAGGCACAGCCCATAACGACACGACAACACTAGGTACTCCTGCGGTAATTAGCGATCGCGATAGTCCAATCACACCATCACCAGTTAATAAGCCTTGTCCAGTTTTACAAGCACTTAGTACTACCATCTCCGCATTCAGTCGCATCGTCACTATTTCGCTAGCCGTCAAAAATCCATCATCTGTTGAGCTAGGCGCAAGGGCGATCGCACCTGGGATATCGCCTTTGCGATATTCCTCTAATAACCCATGGGTAGCGAGATGGACAAAACGCGCAGATTTCATTTTATTAACAACTTCCACTTTCGTTGCATTGTCACCTGTCAAAAAAGTAGTATTCATCAAAGATGCGATCGCTTTTGCCTCTTTTTCGGCTCCTAATAAAGTTGGTAACTGGGTCAGCGGATTTCCTAAACTAGGCATAGTGGGATTGCCAACAATTAGAACTTCCTGCAAATTAACTTTTTGTAGTTGTTGACTGAGTTGGTGAGTGAAATCGAGAACTTGAATTGCAGGCGCAATTTGAACTGTATGTTTCTCAATTAAGAATTCATTTTTGGGATTAATCAGAGCCGCAAATGGAACTAGAAAAAGTAATCCTTGGGGCAAGAAAATTACTCTAGTATTTGCCTCTTTAGGCAGTAAGTCTTGGATTGGCTGAATCAGGATTGTATGTAATTGCTTTAGATCCGCATACTTATCTAATACATCCTTAGGATCTCGAACAATTCCATTCGCATCATTAAATAAGCTGCGAATATCGGCAACCAGATCCATTATGGAAAGATTGATTTTCTTGAGATCGACCTCGCGAAATGCGATCGCACCCGAAGGCTGTACTACCCAAATATAGAGCTTGATAAATTCACCCTTAAGCTTTCCCTGTCCGATAAAGCTAGGATCGGCAATCAGAGAATATTCCACCATGACCGCATTCTGTTGCTTAGCAATACGGCGAATATCAGCAATACTGACAGATGCTAAAGATGGAATAATGGAATCATTTTTCTGATCGGCTTTCGGTGCAGAACTTGAGCTGACACGACGGGAGAGAAGCTCGGCAAAAGCACGGGCGCGACCACGTTCAGCAATCTCTAAAGCTTCTTCAGGTTTGCCTTGAGCAACCATAATCTGTTGCAACAAATTAAAAGCATGAAGCTGCGTATCAAAAATCGAAACCTTATCCCCATCACTTAAGTTAGAACGCAGAGACTCCAATAAGTTCAAGCTGGTAAGAAACTTTTGCTCTGCTTCTGCATATTTTTGCGATCGCCAAAGTGTATAGCCCCAATTGCTCAAAGTCATCGCTTCTAAGCGGCGATCACCAATTTTTTTAGCTAATTGCCAGCTTTGCTCTTGCAAAGATAGAGCTTTGTCGTATTCTTCCAAAAATACATAAGCTAATCCCATCCCCCCGACTGCGGCTCCTTCCATCCGAGGATTTGTAAGTTCCTTAGCAACAGTTAAGGCTTGTGAGTAATAGGCGATCGCTTCTTTATATTTACGCTGAACATGGTAGCTAGAGCCGATATTATTCAGCGCGTTTCCTTCTGCTTCCCGAAAACCGATTTTTCTCGCATCATCAAGACTTTCCTGATAATACTTAATTGCTTGAGGATATTCTTCTTGTGTACCTGCGATCGCACCTAAGCTATTGAGTAAAAAAATAATTCCATTTCCATTCCCGACCGCCTTGGCAATTTCAAGACTACGTTGAAAAAAATTCGCGGCTATGTTGTAGTTGCCAAGGTCATAGTGAATATTACCAAGACTAGCCAGAACCTGTCCTTCTCCTTGCTGATCGTTTAGTTCTTTTCTAATTACTAACCCTTGGTTTTGTACTTCCAGAGCTTTGGCATAGTTACCGACGATGCGATAGTTGTTACCTAGATTTCCGAGAGCATTAGCTTCAGTGCGGCGATCTCCGAGACTTTGCGCTAAAGCTAATAATTGCTGTGAGTAAGCGATCGCTTTTTCATATTTACCAAGCATTTTTGATGCTTCGGCTAAGGTCTCAAGGACATTTATTGCGCCTTTACTATTTTTTTGCTGCTGATAGAGGTTTAGCGCTTGCTGCCAACTGGCGATCGCTAGATCAAATTTTTGCGCTCGAAATTGTTGCAAGCCTGTCTGGACAAGCTCGTCTGCGGGCGATCGCACATCTGGAGATGTGATCGTAGGATTCTGAATCCCTGCTGCCAATACTGCGATCGGCGTTATCAGCAAAATCGCACTAGCGATCGCGGTTAGATAGATTTTATTTTTCATATAGCAATCCTAAATAGTTTGTGAGATTGCGTCCCTTTGGGACGCAATCTCACAAACTGTTTAAACTATTCTTTGCATGGTGGCAGATTAGAGCGGTTTGGATTTTGGGCAGTGCGAGTTACCGTTGCAGAAGGCACAGATGCAGTGAGATTCAAAATTGGTTTCTTTGTCCCAGTAGGTTCGCAGTCCTTAATTTCACCAGCATTTGCTTGCAAGTCAGCCGTTCGCGCCGTTGCGATTGCTTCGACACTCAAAGTATTGGCATTAGCAGTCAAAGTATTAGCAGTCAAAGGATTAGAGCTAAATGACTGATCTGATAGTAGAGTCAACACCTGAGGCGGAATACTAGCAATGCCAATGCCAATTTGACCATCGACACCACTGGTTGTCGGAGTTTTGCCAACTACAAAATTGCTGTCATTGAGAAGGCGGATATTGATCAAATTATTACCTCCATTACCAGAAATAATAGGAGCTGCATTACCAAATTGCAGGGAAACATTCCCTTGAGAAGCTAAGTTTGCATTTGCAGAAAAAGTGTAAATACTGTACCTCGTATTTTGGACTGCTCCATTAAAAGTGGGAGCGCCATTTACAGGAGTTCCAGTTACACGAAACTGTCCCGCAGTAATGCTAATGATGCTATCAGTTGTCATCGAAACTTGTCCAGCTCGTAAGAAACCATTGTTAACTAGCACAGCACCATTGGGTGCATTCAAATTCAGGGTGACACCTGCTTCCGCTGGGCTGTTGCGAATCAAGAAATTTCCAGTGATATTAACATTGCGATTCTGGGCGGTAAGTGTGATTGTCGGACTGGCTGTTGTATCAAAGAGAAACGAAGAACTAAACCCATCAGTGTCGATTAAACTAGTATCGACATTAATATCTCGACCAGCAATAAAGCTCAAAGACTGAGTATTTCCGCCACCAAAATCAAAACCAAAATTGGGGACATTGATATTAATGTCATTTCCAGCTTGAAAAGTGATAGAAGTAGCTTGAGTATTGTTGAAAGTTGTAGTGCTATCAAGGGTGATGTTGTTAGTTGCTTGCAGGACAACATTGCCTGCTACACCACGAAGATCTGAATCTTGAATATTGATATCAGTTCCAGCTAAAAAAGAAGACGGGATTGTTGGGTTTGCTCCTAATAAAAGTTGCGCAGCAACGCCTCCACTACTTGCCGCACTGCTAATAGTAATGTTAGCTGGATCAAGTAAGAGTGTTCCAGCTAACCCATTCAAGGCTGTTGTATTCACTTTCCCTTGAAATAGTAAATTCTCTTTGCCTGATACTTCGACAAAACCTCCATTACCAATAACTGAACCACCTTTTGCAGAGATGCTTCCTAAAAATGTGGTTGCTAGATCTGCCCAAGCAATCACTTTGCCACCAGTTCCATTTTGGAGCGCATCTGCAAGAATTATTGAGTCTTTACTCACAAAAGTATATTGAGCATTAGGAACTATACCTTTTCCTTGTAAATCTCCACCAATCAAAACTGTACCGCCACCGATCGCACCCGATGCATTGAGATTTGCGGAAACCAGACCAACGCGATAGCCTAAAACATTAATCTCACCACCTTTGTTCGTATTGCTCGACACATCGATATTTCCTGAAGCGATCACCGTTCCCGCAGTATTGGGAATTGCCGTACCAGCGACAAGCACATTACCTGAAGCATCAACATTTAAACCCGTCATATTGCGAAGGTTTGCCGAGCCAGTCAGTAGATTTGGGAGATCCTTAGCCTGAACATTTGACTGTGCTAACTGATTTTGATCAGCGATCGGTAGTTGTAAACTTAGTAGACTTCCCGCAGGCGTAATTTTGACATACTTCCCATTTGGTACAGCCGCGATCGTGATTTTGCCTGATGGAGTGGTGATCGTGCCAGTATTAATTACCAAGCCACCCACGAGAGTAATGCTTTGACCTTCTTTAACTGTGAGATTACCCGCATTTGCGATCGCCGCAACTGGTTGTTCACTCGCGTTCATCGAAGTAGAACTAGCAAAGCCAAAAGCTTGAGGAGTTCCAGTGAGTTGCTTGACAGCATCAACCCCTGTATTCATCCCAAACCAACCATTGCCGACCTGAATTCCACTCGCCGTAGTCGCCGTAAACGCCGCAGGAACATTCAAACTAGAATTAGCACCGAAAATAATTCCCGCAGGATTTAATAAATAGAGATTAGAATTACCACCCGTAACCTGAACTAGTCCATTAATCACAGAAGCATTACCACCAGACACCCGCGCCAGAATATTCTGAATGCTAGGGTTGGACATAAAGTTGGCAATCTCTCCCTGAGTTAAGCCAAATTGCTGAAAACTGTGATAGAGGTTGGCGGCGGCTTGCGTGCCACCTGTAATATTTAATTGTTGCGCGTTAGTAACATCGGGAGCTACTTGTGTTCCTAGATTACCGACACCTTGAGTTGGCACAATTGACTGAGCAAATGCTGCACTTCCCATAACAAAGGGTTGCATCAATAGCAATGCGATCGCTGCTCGTCTAATTTGCGTAAAATTACTCTTGACAACTACAGACATTGAGCTTCTCCTTTGTTATAAGTTGAAATAAATATTATTTGTAACTGCTCTTAACTATTTTAACCGCTTTTAATTATTTTAATTGAGAGGATGCTTGCACCAGATCTTAACCTTTCAAACTATAGAACTGAGAGTGCATGACAAAAACTTTTATAACATTGAAACATCTGAGAAATGTTGTAAATCGTATTAACTTTTGTATATTGAATACTAAGATGTAAAAAATTATGCCCTAAATCTCCAATCTCAAGCTATTCTTTGATGAACTGTCGCTATCCAATATTGATATTATTAGCATGAGCTTATTCAAACTAATTAGTCATCATCGCTCAAATTTCTTAGCTGTGAGCTATATTCTACTTGGCTCCGTAGGAATGGCAACAGCAGAGACGATTAATTCGGGCGTTTCCTTACCAACTCCATCGCCTGTAGTTTCGTCCCCAATTGCTCAAGCGATCGCAGTCAAAAAAGTTGAAATTATTGGTAGCACAATCTTAACTAATGCTGAGATAGCCGCGATCTCTAAAACCCTAGAAGGACAACAAGTAACTCCTGAGCAGATCGAAAAAGCAGCTCAATCAGTTACGCAAATCTATGCAGATCGCGGATACATAACTTCACAAGCAGTAGTCGATGCACAGAAATCTGCTAATGGCATAGTCACTATTAAAGTTATTGAAGGTCGAGTCGAGAAAATTGAAATTGTTGGCTTAAAAACTACTAATCCTGATTATGTGCGATCGCGCTTGGAATTAGGATCTGGCACTCCTCTTAATACTGCCAAACTTGAAGATCAGTTGCGATTGTTACGCGCAGATCCCATATTTAGCGATATTGAAGCAAGTTTAAAATCAGGTAGTCAGCCCGATAGCAGTATTCTTGTCGTTACACTTAAAGAATCAAATCAGTTTGGTGGATTTGCCAGTATCGATAACTTCTCACCTCCCGCAGTCGGTTCAGAACGCTATGGTGGCGGAATATTCTTTCGGAATCTCACTGGCAATGGCGACACAATCGCTGCTTCCTATTACGGAACAACGACAGGAGGCTCTAATCAATACGATCTTTCTTATAGTATTCCACTCAATCCCATGAATGGAACCTTGTCATTGCGATATTCTCCCAGCAACTATCGAATCACTCAAGCTCCATTTGACGTACTAAATATTCGCGGCAATAGTAATCTCTTTGACCTAAATTTTCGTCAGCCATTAATCAGATCAAGTGTAGAAGAATTTGCTCTATCCCTTGGCTACAGCTACCAAAAAGGACAGACATTTGCATTTAACGATCTTGCTACACCCTTTGGGATTGGCCCAGAGCCAGATGGCACAACTCGCACTAGTGTAATCAAGTTTGGGCAGGACTATACCTTGCGCGATCTGGCTGGAGCTTGGTCATTGCGATCGCAGTTTAATCTCGGTACAGGTTTATTTGGCTCCACCAACGTGGCGACACCCAGTGGCTCATTTTTTAGCTGGCTAGGACAGATCCAACGAGTACAGTCCTTGGGGACAGATTCATTACTGATTGGTGCTTTAGATCTGCAACTATCTGCCGATCCGCTGTTATCTTCGCAACAATTTACAATTGGCGGTGGTCAGTCTTTGCGAGGATTTCGCCAAAATGCCCGTACTGGTGATAATGGAATTCGCTTCTCCTTAGAAAATCGGTTTGTGGCACTGCGCAATGAGCAAAATGCTGCCTTACTGCAAGTCATTCCATTTCTAGATGCTGGAGCAATTTGGAATCATCCCAATAATCCCAATACTTTACCTAGTCAAAACTTTTTGGCTGGTGGTGGACTTGGATTGCTATTTACGCCATTAGAAAAATTAAATGTGCGCTTAGATTATGCAATTCCCTTTGTCAACCTTAGCGATCGCGGCTCTAATTTACAAGAGTCTGCCTTTTATTTCAGCTTGGGCTATCAGTTCTAGTCTACGCGATGTGCCGACAAAAGCTCAATGAACTCTGAGCATCGCACTTGAGTGCAGGGCTACTACTTCCTACTGGCTTCTCAGGTTAGCAACTTCTTGTAAGCTAAGCCCAGTCGCACGACTAATAGCATCATCATCCAGCAAAGCTAGCAATTGCTTAGCCATTTCTAGCTTTGCCTCCCTTCGCCCCTGCTCCAAACCTTGCTCCAAACCTTGCTCCAAACCTTGCTTCAAACCTTGCTTCAGCGACTTGATCGCTATATTTCGCTGATCATGAATGAAGATTGCTTGATGTTCAAACTCATCTAACTCCTCACGAGTGAGATTACCTTGCTTGGCAAATTCAAACGCTTGCTTGATTTCTGGAACTAGATTCATACTCTCAGGCACAATCTCCAACTCTCTAGCATGTTTGAGAAAATACAACCATTTATCGGCATTGCACAAATGAAGGATGAATGAGTAAATATAAAGATAACGAGTTTAAGCAATGAAAAACAATGAAATGTCCAAAGTGTGGTTCAACACATATTCGTAAAAATGGGAAACGAGGAGACAAACAAAATCATATTTGTGCTGATTGCGGTCGTCAGTTCATTGATAACTACTCAGTGATTGGATATTCGCAAGATGTCAAAAGAATATGCCTAAAAATGTACTGCAACGGCATGGGATTTAGACAAATTGAGAGATGTACCGATGTTAGTCACAACTCAGTCATCAACTGGGTTAAGGAGGCAGCAAAGCAATTACCAGAACATCCCCCCATTGAAACTATTCCTGAAGTTGGTGAATTAGATGAACTCCAGACTTTTGTTGGGTCAAAAAAAACTTGATTTGGCTATGGACTGCGGTGAATCATTTTAGTCAAGGCATATTGGCTTGGGTATTAGGAGATAGGAGTAGCCAAACCTTTGAAAACTTGTGGACATTGATTAAGGTGTGGCAATGCTATTTCTGGGTTACTGATGGCTACTGTGTCTACAAAATGTTTATCAACTCGGAGGATCAAATTATCAGCAAAACCTATATGACTAGAGTTGAGGGTGAAAATACTAGACTGAGACATTATTTAGCCAGATTGCACAGAAAAACTTTATGCTATTCAAAATCGGAAGAAATGTTGAGGTATTCAATTCGTCTGTTAATTCACTATCTTAAGTACAAATCGATTCCTTCATTTTCTTGATTCATCTTTCATTTGTGCAACGCCAACAAAATGGCGATCGCAATAGTGAATCAAAATCCTATAATAATCTAGGCTATGCTTTTTCTAATCTCAATCAAACTGAACTTGCCATTCTCTATTACAAACAATCGATCAATATTCGCGAATCGATTCGCAAAGATATTAAAGGACTAAGTAAAGAAGAGCAAGCCTCCTATCTAGAAACTGTTGCGTCCACATATAAAACCCTTGCTGGCTTACTGCTCAAACAAGAACGAATTATGGAAGCCTTGCAGGTTCTCGATTTACTCAAAGTCCAAGAACTCGAAGACTATCTCAAAAATATTAAAGGTAGCGATCGCACTGCACAGGGAGTTAAGCTTTTGGATCCAGAAAAAGCAACTAACTCACAGCTACTAGCGATTAGCAACGAAAAAGCCCCAGAACTCAATCGTCAACTTGCGAGTCAGATCCAGCAACTTCCCAAATCAGAAATCAACAAGGTTCCCGACTACCTCCAAAAGATTCCCCAAGGCACAGTTCTAATTTATCCGCTAATTTTAGGCGATCGCCTCGAAATCATCCTCTTCTCACCCAACAGCCTCCCCATTAGTCGCAATGTCAACATTTCCAAAGACAACCTAGAAAAATTGGTTACAGAATTTAGATCTGCTCTCATTGATGAAGGCTCCGAAGATTATCGAGAACCTGCTGCTGCTCTTTATAACTTGTTGATTAAACCCATTGAAGCGGACTTAGTTCAAGCTCAAGCAAAAACCATTCTCTATGCTCCCGATGGCATCCTGCGCTATATACCTCTCGCCGCTCTCTACGATGGCAAACAATGGCTCAGTGAAAAGTATCGGGTTAGCAACCTCATTGCTTATACGCTCTCCGACTTCTCACCTAAGCCTAAACTGTCGCCGAACATCCTCGCAGGAGCCTTTGGGGGTAAAACTGGTGAGAAAAAATTTGGACAGCAAGCTTTACCAGCGACCCTCAAGGAAGTGGAAGCGATCGCAAGTTATTTTCCCAATTCAGTGACGCTGCTAGAGAATGCCTTCACTCGCCAAGCCGCCGAAGACAAATTCAAAAATCATAATGTGCTGCACTTTGCCACCCATGCTGAGTTTAATACTGGTGCGCCAGACAACTCTTTTATCATTTTTGGCAATGGCGACAAAATCCGCCTAAGTGAGCTTACCGATTGGCAGATTCCCAATGTGGAACTGATCGTACTCAGTGCTTGTCAGACTGGTGTGGGCAAACTTGGCACTGGTGTAGAGATTTTGGGATTTGGCTATCAAGTTCAGAAGGTAGGCGCAAAAAATGCGATCGCTTCTCTTTGGTCTGTCGATGATGCTGGCACTCAAGCACTAATGGAAGTTTTTTACAAAGAACTCAAAAAAGGTGATATCTCACCCACTGAGGCATTAAATAGAGCGCAAATTTCTCTAATCAAATCATCGAAGTTCAATCATCCTAAATACTGGTCAGCATTTTTTGCGATCGGTAATGGCTTGTAGAAAAGTCTTTACGCTGTATAGCAATGTAAGTTTTGCTTAGGACAAATCAAAACCCAAAAGATGAGTGGCGGCGCTTCGCGCCGCCACTCATCTTTTGGGTTTTGATTTGTCCTAGCTATCTCTTGCGTTGCTATAGTATAAAATATTGGTACAGATTCTTCTTGTTGGTTCTCGGATATGGTTAATACTCTTCTCCAACAGACGACTAACGAACTGGACGACTGGACTCCACCCATGCCGCCCACAGACTTAATATTTGATGATGGACAGCCTTTGGAAACTAATCAACATCGTGTGGCGATGAATGTTCTGATTCGCTCATACCAGCAATATCGTGGTGAGGCGACTGACTTTTATACGGGTGGCAATATGTTCATCTACTACAGCAGCGCTCAAGTCAAAAATCGTGACTTCCGAGGGCCAGATTTTTTTGTGGTATTGGATGTCGATGGGCAGCGCGATCGTCTTGGTTGGGTGGTATGGGAAGAAGAAGGGCGCTATCCTGATACGATTATCGAACTGATGTCTCCTAGTACTGCCAATGTCGATTTAGGACTAAAAAAACAGTTGTACGATCGCGTGTTTAAGACTCAAGATTATTTTGTTTATAATCCCTTTGAACCTGATTCGTTACAGGGTTGGCATCACCATAATTCTTATCAGGCGATCGCGCCAGATGATCGAGGTTGGTTATGGTGCGAATCATTAGGCTTATGGTTAGGTACTTGGGTGGGGACGATTGACCGAGAAACTTTAACTTGGTTGCGTTTTTATGACTCCACTGGAGTATTGGTGTTATTACCAGAAGAGGCTGAGGCTCAAAGGGCTGAATCTGAAAGGTTCAGGGCTGAATCTGAGACTCAACGCGCTGAGTCAGAAAGGCTCAGGGCTGAATCTGAGGCTCAACGCGCTGACTCAGAAAGGCTCAGGGCTGAAAGGTTAGCGGCTCGACTCAGGGAGTTGGGTGAAGATCCTGACAGTTTGTAGTTTTTTTCATTTGCGCCACAATATCTAAACTTCTCACCAGAAATCTCTGTACGCAAATGCTAAACCCTCTTCGCGATCGCAGATAAATTGTCCCTGCGTTGTGAGGTTTGGGCGATCGCATTACCGTTTTGCGATCGCAGTGAAATGCATAAATGGTGGCGGTAATGCTTCGCTCCTACGATGATTTTTGATGGGATGGTCAAAATTTCTATCACCATCAACACAAATATTTTGTAGGGGTAATGCATTTGCGACACAATGTCTCAACTCCTCACAAAAATCTCTGTACGCAAATGCTTTACCATCTCGGCTATGCACAGATAAGTGGTCCATGCGTTGTGTGGTTTGGGAGAAGCATTACCGTTTGGAGATTGCAGTAATATGCGTAAATGGTGGCGGGAATGCTTCGCCCCTACGATGATTTTACCTTTTACCTTTTTCCTTGAAAACTGCATATGCTCGGTGGGGTGAAATGTATGTAAGATCGTAAGCACGCAGATCGGAGATATGGCTATGAATCTACATTCTCGCAAAGGTATTGTTGAGGCTTCTAGTTTTTATGCGTTGATGTTTGTGGGTCTGACCGAGATTTTGGGCATGGTGTTACCGCCCGATCTGGCTTTGATGACGGCTCAGGCACAAACGACTCAAGACCGCAAAGAAGAAGCTGATCAGCTTTTAGAAAAAGGCAACCAACTATCTAGATCTAGTAAATATAAAGAAGCATTACAAACATGGGATCAAGCATTACAAATTTATCGCTATATCAAAGATAATGAGAACGAAGGAAACACTCTTTACAACTTAGCTGAAGCTTCTAGGAAATTAGGACAATACCAAAAAGCTCTTGAGATCTATCGGCAAGTTTTGGCTATTTTTCAAAGATCTCAGAATCTTAACATGCAAGGGAATACACTCATTGGGATAGGTGAGGTTTTCAGGAAAATAGGGCAATATAAAAATTCAATTGACTCTTTTCAACAAGCATTAATTATTAACCAAAAAATCAACGATCTTAGTGGAGAAGGAAAAGCTCTCGTTGGTCTTGGACATACTTACTTTTTTCTAGATCAATATACAAAAGCGATCAAGTTCCATCAGCAGGCTTTAACTATTGCAAAACAAATCAATGATCTCTATGTAGAAGCAATTGCAAATAACAGTCTTGGCTTAGTTTATGTTTTTCTATCTCAACCACAGAAAGCAATTCCTCTTCATGAAAGATCTTTAACAATCTTTAAACAAATAAACGATCGGAATGGCGAAGCAGATACGTTTAAATGCTTGGGAATTGCTTACGATGGGATGGGAATGTATAAAGAAGCTATTGATTTCTACCAACAGGCTTTGACTATTGCTAGGCAAATTGATGATCTATATGTAGAAGGAGTTTCGCTAAATGCACTCGGCTCAATTTATTTTCGCTTTGGCTCTTTATCTGAGCAAAAAAAGGGTCTTGAGTTCATACAGCAAGCTTTGGCTGTAAAAAAACAGATTGGCGATCGCACTGGCGAGGCTTCAGTACTGTCTAATCTTGGAGAAGCTTATCAAAGCTTAGGAGAGTATCAAAAAGCATTTAATTTTTATCAACAATCAGTAGAAATCAATAAGCAGATTGGAGATCGTGCAAACGCAGGAACGTCGCTCAGCCAACTGGGACTATTATTCAACATCCAAAAACAACCAGAACTAGCAATAATTTTCTACAAACAATCTGTCAACGTGCGTGAATCAATTCGCAAAGATATTAGAGAACTAAGTCAAGATGTACAAAAATCCTACCTCACCAGCGTCGAATCGACCTATCGCAACCTCGCCGATCTCCTCCTCAAACAAGACCGCATTCTGGAAGCCCAGCAAGTTCTCGACTTGCTCAAAGTCGAAGAACTCAGCGAATATCTCAAAACAGTGCGCGGTAACAGCCAAACCGCAAAAGGTATAGAATATCAACCACCCGAACAAAACTTCATCGCCCTTGCGATCGAACTCGACGAACTGCAAAAACGCAAACTCGCCAATAGCATCACCGCCGCCGAACAAGAAAGACTGAATAAACTCGTCAAATCCGAACAAGAACAACAAAATCAATTCATCGCCTTTCTCGATAGCGATCCTGTCCAAATCCTAGTCGAAGAACTGCGCCTCAAGGAAAAACTACAAAACGTCGATATTACCAACAACTTTCAAAATCTCCGCACCGACATTCTCAGCAAACATCCCAACGCCGTTCTCCTCTATCCCCTGATCCTCGAAGACCGCCTTGAACTTATCTTAATTACTGCCAAAACCACACCAATCCGCCGCACCATCAACGTCAAACGCGAAAAACTGAATGCAGAAATTGTTGAGTTTCTCGCGGGACTTAGAGACTCAGGCTCAGAAGATGTCAAACAACCTGCCAAGCAACTGCATACATGGCTAATCAAACCTTTTGAAGCAGAACTAGCAGAACTAAAAATCGATACGATCATTTATGCGCCTGATGGACAGTTACGCTATATTCCCCTCGCCGCCCTCTATGATGGAAAACAATGGCTAGTCGAGAAATATCGAGTCAACAACATCACCGCCGCCTCGCTGACCAAGTTTAATAAACCGCCTATTTCCACACCCAAGATATTTGCAGGAGCATTTGGCAACGTCAATAAACAGGGACTTTCCGCACTACCTGCCACCCTGATCGAAGTCAAAAAAATCGCCGATCGCTTCCCAAGTACCACCACCCTTGTCGAAACTGCCTTCACCAAAGAACTAACCACCAGCAACTCCAATTCTTACACCATTCTCCATCTCGCTACTCACGGACAACTCTCCACTGGCGACCCCAAAAATTCCTTCATTCTCTTTGGCGATGGCGAAAAAGCGACAATCTCTGATATTCGTAAATGGGTATTAACTAATGTCGATTTAGTAGTTTTGAGTGCCTGTCAGTCAGGAATAGGAGCCAAGTTAGGATCAGGAGTCGAGATCTTAGGATTGGGCTACCAAATGCAAGCCGCAGGAGCAAGAGTTGCGATCGCATCGCTCTGGAAAGTCGATGATGCTGGTACACAAGCCCTAATGGAATCCTTTTATGGCGAACTAAAAAAAGGCGATGTTTCCATTGTAGAAGCTTTGCGAAGGGCGCAGATCGCGATGATTAATAGTGACAAGCAGGGGATAGGTAGCGATCGCGCTGGTGTTAGAATCGTGGGAACAGTGCCAAATGCTTCGCAATTATCTCATCCCTATTATTGGTCGGCATTTTTTGCGATCGGGAATGGGCTATGAAACAGTCTCTTATAAAGGCGATCGCCAAATTGCAGCCATGTTATGTTAGATGTACTATGAAGCAAAGGTAAAACTATGGTAATCGCCGCAACAAAACCTAGCAACCTAGAGACGTTTCTCAAACTTCCTGAGACAAAGCCCGCCTCTGAGTTTATGAACGGACAAATTATCCAAAAACCTATGCCACTGGGAAAACATAGTCGCTTACAAATTAAGTTATGTACAAATATCAACCAAGTTGCTGAAATCCCAAAGGTTGCCTATGCTTTTACAGAATTGCGCTGTACTTTTGGAGGAGCTTCGATAGTTCCTGATGTTTCAGTATTTCGTTGGGATAGAATTCCCCGCGAATCATCAGGACGAGTTGCAAACCGTTTTGAAATTTATCCCGATTGGGCGATCGAAATTCTTTCTCCCGATCAGAGACAAAACAAGGTGTTAGCCAATTTGTTGCATTGTGTGGACGATGGTACAGAGTTGGGTTGGCTACTCGATCCCGAAGATGAAAATATTTTAGTGGCTCTACCTGAGCGTCGCATTCAGATTTTAGAAGGTTCTCAAATTGTCCCTGTTCTTAGTGGCATCGATTTAAAGCTGACAGTGGCTCAAATTTTCGACTGGTTAAATTTTTAAGGCGATCGCAAAGCTAAACGACAACTCAGAAACCCAGAAGTGTGAGTCGCCCGCTACGCGGGCGACTCACACTTCTGGGTTTTAAGTTTAGCTACTTACGATAAAATCGATCTAGTTATTACCTTGTAAATGCAGTATGACCGCGATCGCCCCCGTCCCAAAAACTTCTTTAACACATACACAGCAATTTGATTGGCAAGCGATCGCTAATGACTTTATCGCTATTGTGGGCGATCGGTTTGTAGTAAGGACTCGTGAAGAATTAATCGCCTATGAATGCGATGGACTAACTAGCTACAAACAGCAACCATCTCTCGTCGTACTGCCCCTTACCACTGAGGAAGTATCGGCAGTAGTGAAAGTATGCGATCAATACAAAGTCGCTTTTGTGGCGCGTGGTTCGGGGACAGGTTTATCGGGCGGCGCTTTGCCATTGCCAGACTCGGTGCTGATCGTCACAGCGCGCATGAAAAAGATTTTGGAAGTTGATTTTGATAATCAGCGTGTCGTTGTCCAACCGGGGGTAATCAATAACTGGGTCACCCAAGCCGTAAGCGGCGCAGGATTCTACTACGCTCCCGATCCTTCCAGTCAGATCATCTGCTCTATTGGTGGCAATGTTGCGGAAAACTCAGGCGGAGTCCATTGCCTGAAATATGGAGTGACCACCAATCACGTTCTTGGTGCAAAGATCGTTCTACCTGATGGCTCGATCAAAGATATCGGCGGCAAAATCCCAGAAAGCCCAGGGTATGACCTCACAGGGATTTTTGTTGGCTCTGAGGGGACTCTCGGTATTGCTACCGAAGTTACACTGAAGATTCTTAAATCTGCGGAATCCATACATGTGCTATTAGCTGATTTCACGACAGTAGAAGCCGCAGGATCGACGGTTTCTGACGTGATCGGTGCTGGCATTATCCCTGCGGGGATGGAAATCATGGATAATATGAGCATCAACGCTGTCGAAGATACCGTGGCTACGAATTGCTATCCTCGTGATGCTGCTTCAATTCTATTAATTGAAATTGATGGGTTAGAAATAGAAGTTGCCGAAAGTGCCAAGCGAGTTGAAGAAATTTGCTATAAAAATGGCGCGCGAAATGTGACCACAGCAACTGATCCTGAGCAACGCCTCAGACTCTGGAAGGGTCGGAAGGCAGCTTTTGCGGCGATGGGTCGCCTTAGTCCTGATTACTATGTGCAGGATGGAGTGATTCCGCGTACTAAGCTGACTTATGTGTTGCAAGAGATTGAGAAGCTGAGCGAAAAGTATGGCTACGATGTCGCCAATGTTTTCCATGCTGGTGATGGTAATTTGCATCCTTTGATTCTGTATAACAATGCTGAGGCTGGCGCTTTGGAAGTTGTAGAGGAATTAGGTGGTGAAATACTCAAGCTCTGTGTAAGAGTTGGTGGCAGCATTTCAGGTGAGCATGGCATTGGTGCGGATAAGAAGTGCTATATGCCTGAGATGTTTAGCGAATCAGACTTGGAGACAATGCGATGGATTCGCGATGTTTTCGATCCGCAAGGGATTGCGAATCCGACCAAGATTTTACCGACTCCGCGCACTTGTGGCGAAGGAGCAAAGCCTACTCATAGCGATGCGAAGTTTAAATTAGTAGATCGTTTTTAGAGTGCAATCGCATTTACTTTTTGCGGTCTTTACCTAGAATTTTTTTTGTAATAACAATTTTTTTGGTCGCCCCATTAACCAATAATTGACAATACCTTCTTGGCTATGCTGTCGGTAGCCAATGCGATCGTACAGATGACGGGCAGGGTGGTTGTCTTCAAGTACATGCATATAGAGTCGCGA
Source organism: Pseudanabaena sp. lw0831 (assembly GCF_016584665.1). GTDB lineage: Bacteria > Cyanobacteriota > Cyanobacteriia > Pseudanabaenales > Pseudanabaenaceae > Pseudanabaena. The sequence goes on along the minus strand of NZ_BBJB01000067.1, from coordinate 5,604 downwards.
AAACCCCCATTGTTTCACCGTTTGCTCTGCTGCTAACAAAAGTTGTTTAGCCACGCCACGCCGCCGCCATTGGGGATGTACTGCCAAGTTAAATACATAGGGATATTGTTGCATTTCGCGTCCTAGCCAAAATTCACGATATGGCTTGACAGGCACGTAGCGCATACAAATTTCAAGAGAGGCGATCGCTTGAAATTTATTGGCAGGATGGGTGGCGACAAGGCAGGCATAGCAAGGTGTTTTGTCACCAAACCGACCACTGAGATCGAGCATGATCCCGTAGCGCAAAATCGGATAGACCAAATCCGTAAAGCAACGTTGCAAAAAGTTGACTTGGCGATCGGTACTTCGATAAAAGCTCTCAGTCAAGATATCGGATACATAACCGACATCTCTAGAGCTAGCTTGGCGAATAGTAAACGAAGAAGAGGGGCTTGGCACATTCAGCGCTAACGACTTAGCGAAAATAATTTGACGATCTCAGTTATTATCACTAATAAATTACCAAAATTTGTAAGGTTGCACCCCTTTGGGGTGCAACCTTACAAATTTGGATCTACTTGTGCGATCGCAATGACCAATTCCGACAATCCCATCTATGTCCCTAGCAAAACTATTCGCCCTCGCAAACAATTTGGGCAACATTGGTTACGAAGTGATGATGTGCTAAATAAAATTTTGCGTGCAGGGCAATTGCAACCAAGCGATCGCATTTTAGAAATTGGACCAGGGACTGGTAATCTCACTCGGTTACTTCTACCCTTTGTTGAGTCGCTCACAGCCGTGGAAATCGATCGCGATCTTTGCGAAAAGCTTCGTAAAACGATGCATCAGAAAAATTTTCAATTGATCGAAGGAAGCATTCTCGATATTCCTCTTCCTGCTCAGACAAATAAAGTAATCGCTAATATTCCCTACAACATCACTGGCGAAATCCTAAAACGTCTATTGGGAAATCTCTCGGAGCCAATTCAACAATTTGAGCAAATTGTGCTGCTTGTTCAAAAAGAAATAGGCGATCGCCTTGCGGCAAAAGCTGGACATAAAGCCTACAATGGTCTCAGCGTCAAGATTCAATATCTTGCAGAATGTCAGTTTATTTGCGATGTTCCAGCTACGGCTTTCTATCCACCGCCCAAGGTTAACTCGGCTGTTGTTCGCATCATCCCGCGTCCACCAGTTACCGCTGCTAGCGATCCTAAGTTTTTAGATCGATTGCTCACACTAGGTTTTGCGACCAAGCGCAAGATGTTGCGAAACAATTTAATTTCGGAAATCGATCGCGATCAATTGGTTCTCATTTTGGAATCAATGGGAATTAATGGACAAGTGAGAGCCGAGGATCTAGATGTTGCTCAGTGGGTTGCTTTGAGTGAAGCGATAATCAAGTCGAAACTATAGCAACATCGCCAACTTGAAAGTTAGGATTTAGGCGATCGCTTTGGCTTTGAAGACTTTGGTATCTTGGGCTGTTTTGTGGAAAGCTTTTGCAGTTTTTGGACTTGTTTCAGAGTCAGTCCTGTAAATTGGGCAACTAAATCTGTAGACATGCTGGAACTCAACATGTTTAGGGCTATTTGACGGGCGGTTTCAGCTTTGCCTTCAGCTTTGCCTTTCGCCTCGCCTTTCGCCTCGCCTTCCATTAAAATATCCTGATAAATCACTGATTCTTTCATGATTTCACTCCTTAGTAGTCTTTGGATGATTGCTTTGTCTAAGGCTATACCCGATATTATAGCGGTAGACGCTGCTACGTTACTTTGTACTCGTTTATCGGCAATATTATCAATTTGTCTAGCCACATCCCTTAAAGTTTTTTCTGGATCGCTTGTTTTGGTTAAGACGGCGAGAGGCAATAGTCCTAGGTATTGCTGAAAGATATCAGTGGGTTGTTCCCAGAGACGAATGACATTAAATTCGTGGTTTAGTTGCTTAGATTTAAAGCTGGTCTGGTGTGCAAGAGGAGAGTTTGTACGCTTTAGGTAGATAACAGTTTGATGAATTGATTTAGTGGGATATTTGCCGTAAAGTCTCAACCAATAGTTAGCCATCCGATATGCCATTGTCTCATCGGTTTTGGTCTGAAACTCTAAATGCACAACTATTTCCGATGACTCTAGAAATATGACAGAATCGGCACGAATCGGCTCAGCGGAGAGTTCAGATGGTTCGAGCTTAGTTAGCGGAATAGATTTCCCCAAGAGCCAACAGGCAAAGTCTTCGGGAAAGTTCTCAGCTAGAAACTTACAGGTGTTGTCATACATCAAGGAATTGTATAGCTTTAGTTATTCTAAGCCCAAAAGGGAGTTGCGGCGCTTTGCGCCGCAACTCCCTTTTGGGCTTTGTCTTTGTCCTAACCTTTCTGGCTACAGCTATATCATTTCCAAAGTCAAAGGATTTTTTGCAAGTGGCAGAATTTTCGTGTATTTTGATTGGCACAAACACATAATCAATTGTGTGAATTTTTGTCCGTTGGTTTAAGAGGATTTCCTGTATGCGTTGCAAACCTAGTCTCTTCAGCGCGATCGCCACAAGTATCACGGTTTTAGCGATCGCCCCGCCGCTGTTTGCGCGTCCTGCCCTGTCGCCGACGCAGGCGCAAACATGGAAAATTAGCCAATTACCACAGACAGCATCACAGATTTATGTTGCTCCGCGTGCTAACCCCAACGGTGATGGTTCGCCAAATAATCCCTATCCATCGATCTCGGCAGCGCTGGCGACTAAACCTGTGGCGGGAACAGTAATCCAACTACAGGAAGGAATCTACAGTGCTGAGACAGGCGAATCTTTTCCGATTAAACTTCCTGCAGGTGTGACGCTACGTGGCGCACCGACAGCTAGAGGCTTGAATACGGTGATTCGGGGTGGAGGCAAATTCATTAGTACCAGCTTTGCTAGCCAAAATATTACGATGCTTGCTGACAATGATGCGCGGATTGAAGGAGTTACCGTTACCAATCCCAATACTAGAGGAACTGCGGTTTGGGTTGAGTCGGGTAAGCGCGTAGCGATCGCAAATAATACTTTTATCAATAGCGATCGCGAAGGTTTATTTTTGACAGGAACTGCTGATGCGATCGTTAGTGAAAATGTCTTTAAGAAAAATGGCGCAAATGGTCTATCGGCAGTGGGGAGCAGCACGGGCGAAATCCGTAACAACACTTTTGAAAGTACAGGATTTGGGCTAGCGATCGGGCAAAAATCGAGAGTGAATATAAGTGGCAATAATATTCTCAATAATAATGATGGAATTGTAATTTCCAATCTGTCGGCTCCGACTTTGCGAAATAATTTGATTTCTGATAATCAACGCAATGGAATTGTGATTCTCAAAGACCGCAAAGGCTATCCCACTCCTGATTTAGGGACTTCCATAAATGCTGGGGGTAATATCTTCCGTAACAATCTAGGTAAAGATCTTAACAACAATTCTGGGGTTACCCAAGTTGCCGTTGGCAATCAACTCGATCCCCAAAAGATTGCAGGGGATATCGCTTTTGTCGGAGAATCTCCAACGGCTCCTGCACCACAAATCACCAGCACTCCATTACCTGTGGCTACAACAACATTGCCATCTGTGCCTAAGACACCTACCAATGCAATCAATGTTGATCCTATCGAAATTACAAAACCTCAACCCAGTTTTACTTCTCCCGTTAAGCCGCCAACAGCTCTAGCTCCATCTAGCAGTAGTATCTTCATTGAGCCATTGCCCGATGTACCGCAGCCAGTCACACTAGTTAAACCGATTACTCCTTTAGTTCCTCGGACTACTGCTCCAGTGACTACGACTAAACTAGCGGCTTTAGACACAAATCTTGCGCAAAGTCCCAGCGAAGTTCTCATCGATCGCGATCCTGTTCCCGTCGTACCACCCAAGCCTGTCACTCCACCGAGATCGATATTTGTCCCTAGCAATCCAACAACAACTCCAGTTACTCCAACTACTCCAACTACTCCAACTACTCCAACGACCTCCATTCCACCAACCATTACACCTCCACCAGTCCAGCCAACGCCAATCCCCTACAATTCTAAAATTGCGGCACTAGTGCCCCGACCATCAAGGGATACAGCCCCTTATTTAGTCGTGATTCCATCGGCAGATGTTGAAGCTCTCAATCGAGTCCGCAGCATTGTCCCCAGTGGCAAACTCATTCCTTCACGATTTGGAAGTATTATTCTCGTGCAAGGCTACCCCGATCGCGATCGCGCCGAAGTCTTAAAAACAATTGTGCGATCGGCAATTGGTCTAGATGCGCGTGTAATTCATCAAAATAGCCTATAGAATGAAATAATTCGCTTTGCGAAGCATTTCATTCTTGGTTTTCGGCTCAGTAATTAGCACAAGCACCCTATCATCATGCAAGAAACATTAGCCTCAAATCCATCCATGACTGAGCCGATGATTGTCGCCCAAGACGTGCATAAGTGGTATGGCAGCTTTCATGTTCTTAAGGGCGTGAATTTGACGGTAAACCGTGGTGAAGTGGTAGTAATTATGGGGCCATCTGGCTCTGGCAAATCCACATTTGCGCGAACCTTTAATGCTTTAGAAGAATATCAGCAGGGCAAAATATTTGTCGATGGCATTGAGCTATCGCCAGAGAACCATCGCAATATCGATGCCATCCGCCGAGAAGTGGGCATGGTATTTCAGCAGTTCAATCTTTTCCCGCATCTCACGGTTTTCCAAAATATTACCCTCGCGCCGTCATGGGTTCGCAAATGGTCAAAGACTAAGGCTTCAGAAGTTGCTACGCAATTATTAGAGCGAGTTGGCATTTCGCAACAGGCTCACAAGTATCCATTACAGCTATCAGGTGGACAGCAGCAACGGGTGGCGATCGCGAGAGCTTTGGCGATGCAACCAAAAATCATGCTCTTTGATGAACCGACTTCTTCTCTCGATCCTGAGATGGTGCGAGAAGTATTGGATGTGATGAGATCGCTTGCGGATTCAGGAATGACGATGGTAGTCGTAACGCACGAAGTGGGCTTTGCCCGTGAAGTCGCAGATCGCATTGTGTTTATGGATGGTGGTGTAATTGTCGAGGAAGCAACTCCTGAAGAGTTTTTCCAAAATCCTAAAGAAGAACGCACTAAGAAATTTTTGTCACAGATTTTGTAGAAGACTAGTTTATCAAAGTATCTTAGATTTGTTCTTACCTGCAAAGACTTTCTACATATTCATTCTTGTGACTACCGCAAGATCGCAAAACCATGCAGTACAGGCGGCTTGTGCCTATGCGATCGCACTAAATGTCACGCCTGCGGTCACACATAGCCAAGTCGGGATTGCAGCCACCACGCGATCGGCAAGACATTACCAGTGACAATATGCACAACTTTGCGAACTAATTCTAGAACTTGCTTGAGGCAGCGCAAGATCTCTGAAGCTAGAAATACTAGACCTAGCCAAATAGCCGCAGCACTAATCTGGATTGTTAGGTTGATGATTGAAGAGATATCGCTGGTTATGGGCATATGACAAGCTATGTAGAATGACATTTCGCAATTGTGTTGATGGCGCGAAGTGCCCTCAACACAATTGCATTAAGTAGCTAGGCACAATTAAATATAAAGCCCCAAAATCTGTAC